>CALBKM010000044.1 GCA_937895705.1 uncultured Clostridia bacterium | reverse complement strand
TCTTATTTACAATCGGAATCCCGAACTTCTTTCCGAGACGTTCACCTGTCTCTACCAGATCCTTTGCCATGGTAGTTATTTTCTCATAAACCTTGCGATTTAATTCGTCCAGATTGTTATCCGCACAATCCAGAAGGCTGATACCCATGGTAATGGTACGTACATCCAGATTCTCCTTCTCGATCATCTGGTTTGTCTCTATGACTTCATGAATGTTAATCATTATTAAATCCTCACTCTCATTTTGAATCGATATATCTGTGCAATGTATCCGAACACTTCTTAGATTCTGTGCATCATATCGAAAATATCTTCGTGCTGCGCCTTAATGATTACACCGATTTCCTTACCGAGTGCATCCAAATCTTCCGCAATCTCATGATTTTCTTTTGAGGAATTGTTGGCATCCACTATCATCATCATATTAAAATAATCCTGTACAATGGTCTGGGAAATATCCAGAATGTTTACCTTATTCTCCGCAAGATAGGTACATACCTTTGCAATAATACCTACACAATCCTTTCCTACTACCGTGATAATTGTCTTCTTCATCTTAAAATCCTCCTGCTGTTTCTTCGCTTATGCGAATAATTCTAACTGTTCCGCCACCGCCTCGGTACCAACCGGCCGAGATGGGATATCCCGCTCCGCCACAAACAAATCCGGCATCGTAAGCCCTCGTTTGGCGGCAGCAGCCTGCAATTCAATCCGGACAGTCTCATAGGCCAGTTCCGGCAAATTGTTTTCTTTGCTCAAATGTGCAAGTATCACATGCTTTAGGCCCGGATGCAACACCTCACACAATAATTTTGCGGCCGTATCGTTGGACAGGTGACCGCGTTCTCCCAAAATACGCTGTTTTAAATAGTAAGGGTAAGAACCCACCATTAACATATTGACATCGTGATTAGACTCTAAGTACAAAATCTCGGAATCCGCCACTGCCTCCAGAATATGCTCATCGTACATCCCCAGGTCCGTTACCATGGCCGCCTTTTTCCCTGCAGCCTCAAAAGTGTAGCAGACCGGGTTCGCCGCATCATGGGAAACGGAATGAGCCTTTGCGACAAGTCCGTCAAACCAAAGAGTCTCCCCCGGCTTTACTTCGTGAAGAAGCTCCTCCGGAATCCGACCGATGTTGGTCTTTCCTTTTAACATCCCGCAAAGAGTCTCTGCCGTACCGTAAAGCGGAATTCCGTATCGCCTTGCCAAAACTCCGATTCCCTGGATATGATCCGAATGTTCATGGGTAATCAAAATTCCTTTTAACTCTCCCGCTGCGGTACCGATGGACTCCAGCGCCTGTTCGATTCTCTTTCCGCTGATTCCGGCATCCACCAGAAGATGGGCGGTACCGTGTCCTACATAAACGCAATTTCCGCTGCTTCCGCTGGCAATTGCACATAATCTCACAACAAAACCCTCTTTCTTTTTCCTATCTGTCTTATCAGGACTTCCATCCCAGCTCAATTACATCGCTGTCTTTGATGGCCTGCATAAAGGTGGTAGAAGTACCGTTTACCTTTACAATCGGCTGACGACCTCTTGCATCCCCCAGATTAAAGGAAACCACATCCAGAACGTCCACCAGCAGATAAGAACTTTTTCCTTTTAATACTTTTGCCTGACCGTTTACGATTACGACGATATCCGAAGCACCGGACGGTGTCGCCGTTGTTGCAGCAGTGTCCGTCTGTACCGTTGTATCCGATGTCGTTTCCTGTACCGCTTCTTTGTTTCTCGGCTCAAGGGGCGGCAACGGTTTTCCGGTTCGCACAGGCGCATAGGACTCCGTTGACATGCTTTTCCCGAATTTTAAAGAAGATTCGCTTGCATTCAGTGAACTTAATATGGACATCAGGTGCGCTGCTTTGCTGTCATCCTCCTGCTTTTTCGGCTTCTTATACTCCACCGGGACTTCCCTGACATAGTCATCGTACGACATAACATAAGACTCATACATGTCCTCCTGTCTCGTCGGTTCTTCCGCCGTTTTTGCCGAAGCCCCTTTTTCAGACACACCGAAGGCTTCAGCAATCTTTTGGGATGTAGTCACACCCTCTGCCGTTCTTGAATCCTCCTCTTCCTTCTTCGGCGCCTCTTCAAGTTCCACCCGGATTACGGAACCGTCATACACCTTCGTCGTCGGTTCCGCAGAGGCACTGTTAACGTACACATTGCCTGTCGGTACCATGTCCGCAAAGACCAGTACCTGATCTAACGTATAATAATCCGGCGACATTATCACATCGCCTTCCTTGATTTCATAAAGTCCGGAAACAATTTCGCCGTTGACCTGTATCAAGCGAGGGCAAGCCACTTTGCTTCCGTTTACCGTAAAGGACAGCGCCACCTTGCTTTCCGGGAGCTTTTCCACGGTGCAAGCCGCATCCGCCCCCTTGGTTCCTTCTACGATCTTGATCTTATCATTTTGCTCAATCGGAGTATTAATTCCTGCCGGCTGGCCGTTTAGCGTAATCTCTGCCGCATCACCGAGACGCCCTTTTATCGTGCGTGTCTCACCGTTTACGGTGAAAATCAGTTCCTTACCTCGTGCCGGAAACAGCTTTTCATTCGGATACCCGTATTGCATGGCCGCATCCCCTACCGTAAGGTTACCGTTATCATAAATCTTGATGCGTTCGTCGTTTACTTTTACAAAAATAAAATTATTTCTCTGCTCGTAGTAATTGAGACAAATACCGATTGGCGTTACCAAAAGAGAATCCTTCTTAATTCCTTCCTGTAAAAAGGTGACAAAAGACAGTACCTCTTCGCCCCGGAGCGCCACGCGCTCCTTCGGCACCGAAAGTTCCGCCGAAAGCTTATCCACAAAGCCCGGAATCTTACCGCCGCCGCCTACAACAAACACCGCACTCACCGGCTTGTCACCGTTCAGCTCTGTAATCTGTTTCGCAATAGCTCCCGCCATCTCATCCACATGGTCCCTGATATCGGCCAGCAACTCTTCCCGGTCAACCTTTTGCCTGATTCCCATAATGTCCGTATATGTAACCGTCTTTTTCTTCCCGGAAGCTTCCAGTTTCATGCGTTCCGCACTATTATAGTCCACCAGACGTTTTTTTGCAATGGCTTCCGTTAACTTATCTCCCGCCATCGGAATCATGCCGTACCCAACCACGGTTCCGTCTCTGGTAATACAAATATCGGAGGTACCCGCTCCCACATCCACAAGAGCAATGTTAAGTAATCGGAAATTCTCCGGAATCGCAACAAGCATTGCCGCAATCGGCTCCAGTGTTAAGTTCACCACAGTAAGCCCGGCTTTCCCAACCGCCGCATACAAACCGTCAATGACTTCATCCGGCAGGAAAGTTACCAACACCTCCACACCGATTTTGGAGGCTTTATGATCTTCCAGACTGGTAATCATAAATCCGTTTAAATAGTAATGAATCACGGTGTAGGCGACACAAATGTAGTGATGCCCGTCTCCGCTCGTCTCTTCCTTCATTTTTTTATGAGCCTTTTCCACGCCCATCATCTCCAGGGTATGTACGATTTCCTCGTCCACTACCACCTCTTCTTCAAACTCCACCTCGGCAAAAGCGGTTGCCGTATTTAACACGCGGCCTGCGGCTGCGATACAGACTTCCGTAAGCTTCCGGCCGGTCTGTTCCTCCAGCTCCTTTGTAATCTCGGAAATAGTGCCTGCCACAGCGGCAATATCGTGAATCTGACCGTCCATCATAGCTCTGGTAGCATGGAGTCTCGTACTCTGGGCTACGACCGTAAAGGCTCGTTCCGCCGTTTTATATCCTACGGTACCTACAACGCTTCTGGTCCCGATATCCAGTCCGTATACATACTTTTCCGTTACGTCTGTCTGACTCATTCCGCCACCTCCTCACTCTTGTACTTTTCTGCCCACTCCGCACAGTGTCTCTCTACCTGAAAAAGAATATGCGCCTCACAGTCCTCCTGTGAGGAATCGTTATATAATACAAAATCACTTTGAGAAAAGAACAGCTCTTCCGTGGCCTGTTCCGCCATAATGGAATCCACTCGTTCATCGGAGTACCCTCTGTTTGCCTTTAACCTGGCTCTGCGCATACTTGCCGGTGCATGCACATACCAAAGTTCGTCGCAAATCTCTTTGTATCCCGCCTCGATTAACAGGGCCGCTTCGATGAGTACCATTCCGTCAAACGACATTGCTCTGAGGCTCGAAATCCGGTCTTCCACATAAATCCGTACCTTCGGATGGACACAGGCATTTAATTCCTCCACCCGGTCGCCTAAAAAGGCCCTCTCATACAGCTTACTGCGGTTTAAAGATCCGTCCGCATTTACCAAATCCTCTCCGAACAGGGAAATCAGTTCCTCATGGGCACTGCCCCCCTGCTCCATCAGTTCATGGGCAATGGCATCACAGTGTAAATATTCGATTGTATAATTTTTTTGTAGGATGCCTACTACCGTTGATTTTCCGGCACCGACACCTCCTGTGATTCCGATAACCTTCATGTTTCCTCCCTGATTTCTCAAATACTTTTCCGTCGTTAAGCCCTTACTTTGTCTCATACCAGTCGGTTCCGGTACTTACACTGACCTCAAGCGGTACGGAAATGTCTGCAGCAGCCCCCATTTCCTCCTGCAAAATTTTCTTTACATACTCGACTTCGTTTACCGGCGTTTCGATTAACAATTCATCGTGTACCTGTAATACAATTTTTGCCTGGCTGTTATCCCGCTTTAACCGCGCATCCACGCGAATCATAGCAATTTTCATAATATCCGCCGCCGTTCCCTGCACCGGAGAATTCATGGCGATACGTTCACCGAAGGAACGCTGCATAAAGTTGGAAGACGCAATCTCCGGCACCGGACGACGTCTGCCGAACAACGTGGTCACATATCCCTTCGTCTTCGCCTCATCCACCAAGGAATCCAAATACTGCTTAATCTTCGGATAGGTTTCAAAGTAGCGGTTGATATACTCCTCCGCTTCCTTTCGGGATATATTCAAATCCTGTCCCAGTCCGAAGGAACTGATGCCGTATACAATGCCGAAGTTTACCGCTTTCGCATTGCTACGCTGTAACGGGGTCACTTCGTCGTACGGTGTATGGAATACCTGGGACGCCGTCAGACGATGAATGTCCTCCGCCTCACGATACGCCCGGATGAGTTGCTCGTCTCCGGATAAATGGGCCAGAATACGAAGCTCTATCTGGGAATAGTCTGCATCCACAAAGATGCAGCCTTCCGCCGGTACAAACGCCTTACGAATCTTTCGTCCCAACTCCATCCTCACCGGAATATTCTGCAGATTCGGCTCCGCGCTGCTTAAGCGTCCCGTTGCTGTAATCATCTGCTGGAACTTGGAATGAATCCGGCCGTCCTCCGCCACATAGGCCGGCAACCCGTCCGCATAAGTGGACTTAAGCTTCGCCAGCTGTCGATACTCCAATATATTTTCAACAATCGGGTCTTCACTGCGAAGTTTTTCCAAAATATCCGCCGAAGTGGAATACCCGGTCTTTGTCTTCTTCCCTCCCGGGAGCTTAAGCTTCTCGAATAAAATCACGCCAAGCTGCTTCGGAGAATTAATATTAAACTCTTCTCCCGCCAAACGGTAAATCTCCTGTTCCAGACGGGTAATACCCTCATTTAACTGCTTTGAATACTCGCTGAAAAAGGAACGGTTCACTGCCATCCCCACCTGCTCCATATCATACAGGGTAGATACCAGCGGAAGTTCTACGTCACGGTATAACTCCTCCATACCGGTTTCGCGAAGTTCGGATAAAAGTACCGGATACGCTGCCTGCGCAGTCATAGCCTCGTAAGCTGCCGCCTGTCTGCGGGCTTCCGCATCCGCTCCCGTATCCTCCTCCGGCTCGTCAAACAAACTCATCTGTTTCGGTTCTTTTGCGGAAAGCAAAGTCTCCGGTGCCGGCAGAGCCAGCTTTAAATAGTCTCTTGCAATATCTTCGTAAGTATAACTGTTCTTTAACGGATTCAGCAAATAGGCACAAAGAGCCGCATCTCCGAACTGCGGTCTATCGGCCGCCGCCACAACGGAAAGACATTCTTTTAAATCTACGGCAACAAGCTCTGCCTGCTTTACGCAAACCTTATGAAGAACCTCCCGAACGCCGTTCTTCCCTGTCACACTTGCCGGGAAAACATAGGCCTTTCCCTTTACCGCCAGAACAAGTTCATCGCCGCAAACCGAGAATCCTACCGCTTCCGCCTTTGCAAGCCCCGCAAAAAGAGCTTCCGCTTCTTTCAAAGACGCAATCATCTGCGGCTTTTCGTCAAAAGATTTATCATCACTGGTAAGCCCCTGTTCCGGCGAAAAATGTCGTGCTAAAAGAGACTTAAACTCCAGTTCCTTACAAAGCTTGTAGGCCTCATCCGTAAAAATATTGCCAAACCGGGCCGCCTCATAGGAAAACTCCGGCTCCCAATCGGTCTTAATGGTCGCTAACGTCTTACTGAGCCGGGCCAGATCCGCATGCTCACGTAACGACTCTCTCGCCTTCTTCGGCTCCACTTCGTCCACATGGGCAATAGCATCTTCCACCGTCGGGAACGCAGTCAAAATCTTCACTGCCGTCTTTTCTCCGATACCCGGAACGCCCGGAATGTTATCGGAGGCATCTCCCATCAATCCCTTTAAATCCACGATCTGCGCCGGGGTCACACCGTACTTTTCCACCACCTGCGCCGGGGTATAATCTTCAATCTCCGTACCGGTACGCTTTGTTTTCGGAATACGCACCAGCACATCCTCGTTCGACAACTGTAGTAAATCTCTGTCGCCGGATACCAACGACACTTGCTTGCCGTCTCTTGCACCCTTGGCAGAAAGAGCTCCCAAAATATCATCCGCCTCAAAGCCCGGGCATTCGATGGTCAACACGCCCATGGCGGAAAGCATGGTTTTAAGAAGCGGCATTTGCTCCCGAAGTTCCTCCGGCATGCCCTTACGGGTGCCCTTGTACTCCGCGTACATCTCGTGGCGAAAGGTCGGATGCTTCACATCGAAGGCCACTGCCAGATAATCCGGCTTCTCCTCTTCCGCAATCTTAATCAAAATATTCAAAAAGCCCAACACACCGTTTGTGTGTCTGCCATCGGTTGTCGTCAAATCCGGTAACCCGTAAAAGGCACGATTCACTATACTGTTTCCGTCAATTACCACCAGTTTCTCTTTCATCGGCTACTCCTTATCTTCAAAACCGAAACTTTCGTCCTCATTCTTTTCCTTTTCCGGTTCACTGTCCTGTTCTCTCTCTTCTCCCGTTATCGTACGGAAAAATCTTCGATCCTCTTCCCTACGGGTCTCCTTTACGGTAACACCGTTCATAAACAGCAACAGCAGCACTACCACACCCAAAACAATCCTTCTGCGTACGCAGGAACGCTTCCGTTTCAATTCATCCAAATAGCATTTCTCTATTTTACGATTTAATTCCTCAATATAATTATCCGACAAGTCGGTACCCTCATCCAATTGCTTCATGGCTGTCATCAGGGAATAGTTTACCTCAAGCTCCTCCCTACATTCCGGACAGCTGTCGATATGGTCCAGAAACGCCTGTACATTCCCGGCATCCAGCTGTTCGTTAATAAACTGCGTCATCAGCTCCATGACCCTTTTACAATCCATCCCGGCAGCCTCCTT
This sequence comes from uncultured Clostridia bacterium, assembly GCA_937895705.1. Classification (GTDB taxonomy): domain Bacteria; phylum Bacillota; class Clostridia; order Lachnospirales; family Lachnospiraceae; genus SIG307. Next base: position 130,676 of record CALBKM010000044.1, on the reverse strand, counting down.
TCTTTGCATTTGCAACCGCCCCTGAAACCTCCGGCCCATATACATACAATATCAATTTAGTATACCATTTCTGCATAAAAAAAGCAAGAACTCTTGCCCTTATAGACAAGAGTTCTTGTTTAAATTTTTATTACAAAATCATTACATTCCGAATAACAACCAAATCCCGATATACGCCGGAATCACCGCTGCCAACGTAAACGGAACACCGATTCTAAAGAAGTCCTTATTCTTTACTTCATAGCCTGCCTTACGAAGGATACCGATACCGGTAATGTTCGCAGAAGCGCCAATCGGAGTAATATTTCCGCCCAAGGTTGCACCGGATAACAAACCGAAGTACAGCGGCGTCGGGTCAATCTGCAATGCTGCCGCCAGCCCTGCAATCACCGGAATCATGGTAGCAACATACGGAATATTATCGATAAATGCGGAAATCACCACGGATGCCCATACAATCACGGTATACAGCAGGAAAATGTTGCCGCCGCCCGCTTTCGCAAGAAGGTTCGCTAAAGCATCGATAACGCCCATATGGGAAATACCGCCAATCATAAGGAACAAACCGACCAACAAACCGATGGTATTAAAATCAATGGACTTCAGCGGCGGCAAAGCTGCCTTAATGTCCTTTTTCTTCACGCAATTAACGATAATACCGATTATCATCAGCACAGTGCAAATAGCACCGTTGGTAATGTCCGGCTTATTCGGGATAAAGGAAGCACCGATAAGGCTTGCAATTGCCCCCACCAGGAGTACCGTCGGTACATAGTCCGTTACTACGGTTCTTACGGCACCGTTCTCCTTTTGATTTAACTTCAACTGCTTTTCCTTACGGAACAGGAACGCAACAATACATGCTGACAATACCGCTCCCATCTCCACGATAAAGAACATACACGGTTTTCCCTTGTACCAGAAAAAATCAAGGAAACTCATGTCCAGTGCGGAACCCAAAAGAATCGCCGTGGTGTCACCTACTAACGTTGCTGCGCCCTGTAGGTTGGAGGACACCGCAATACTGATAATAAACGGAACCGGATTTATCTTAAGTTTCTTACAAATCTCCAGTGCCACCGGCGCCACCATCAGCACTGTTGCAACGTTATCCACAAATGCGGAAATAATGCCGGAAAACAACGCCAGGGCAACTACCGCAATCTGTACATTCGGCACCTTCTCCATAATAATATCCGCAAGTAACGCCGGCATCTTACTTTCGATAAACAACGCCACCAGTCCCATAGTTCCGGCAATCATCAGAACTACGTTAAAGTCCAGAGACGGAATAATTTCCTTAAACGGAAGCATACCGCTTACCACAAAAATCAGCGCCGAACCCAAAGCAATATACGGGCGGTACTTACTGAAAATCAGCATCAGCACATAGGTCAGTGCAAATAACACAATTGCAGGTATCATAGTTTTTCTCCTTCATCCTATTGTTGTCTCTTTCCCGGAAGACTCTTCCGTATTCTCGGTCCTATCTTAGACCGACATACAACATAATACACCATCTTTCCTTTAAAAACAAGAAAAAAATACTTTATGATTCATCATTTCATCAGGAGTCCGGTAACTCCTCCGCACACAGTTCCGCGGCATACGCCTTCATAACATGCCGGTACCATGCACTCTGTCAGATGCTCGTTTTCGTCACCTAATGTCACAGACTCCCAGTTTACACCTTTATAGTACAACTTCTGCAACGCAATTCCTTTGAACACGTTTCTCCCCAATTCTTCAATATCCTTCGGCATAACCATCTCTGTCAGGGACGTACAGCCTCTAAACCCGTATTGTCCGATTTTTTTTAGAGAATTCGGAAGGCTTACCTTGCTGACATTCGTACATCCGCCGAATATCATAGCACCCAGACCTTCGATTCCTTCTTCCACCCGTATTTCCTTTATCCGGTCAAGATACGGCGACCATTCCGGAAACTTTTGTGAATGGTAGGAATCCGTACTTCCCGTTCCCGACAGAGTCAATACTCCGTCCCCGGTCAATGTATAGGTCACGTTTTTTCCGCAGTTTCCCCGGGATACAACCTTATCTCCCGCCCCTTGCATTGCCTTATTCACGGAAGCGGACAGCCACACCGCATCCTCCGTGCGGTTCACATACCGAATCTGTTGCCATGCACCGTCCCAGGTGGCATCAAAACACACCGCATAGTCACAATCTTCCGGCACAACAATTTCCACATCAAAGGGTAAATCTTCATACCGTGTCTCCGCAGTAAATTCTTTCCCCGCCGGGCATGCCGGTATCGTGTAGGTGTAGCTTCCCTTATCGGTCTCAATCTGTAATGTGCGCTCCCTGTTGGTGTCGTTAGTCACGGAGAAATGCGTTTCTCCCTCATCCCACCAAACCGATGCCACATACAGGCTGTCAATTCCCCGAATATCGGTTACTTCTACCGACTGTTCCATGTCCGGATAAAATATTCCGAACATAGAAGCACTTCCGAACCGAAGCCCTTCTAGCTTGATATTTTCCAACGTATAACTGTCTTTTACACTTCTGGCATAAATACTGTATCCGCCGCCGTTAATATAACAATCCCGGAACAGCACATTTCTTGCGTTGCTGTATTCCAGCTGTAACATAATGCATGCGTTTACCGTTGCGCCGTTTCCCTCTAAATTCAACGCAGGAACGCTGAATCTGCAATTCAGAAAGGATACGTTTTCCACATCGATTCCCTCGGCACCGTACAACTGTGTTCCATCGATATGTACGTTCTTTTCGGTCAATACGGATGTCATATCCCCGAAAAAGCATTCCTTTACGGTTACATTACGAAAGGGTACCACACCGTCACATGCCCCGCCGCCGAACCGGCATCTGGTCAACACCGCATTACTTCCGTAAAACCCGGTCATGGAGCATCGGTTAAATTCATAGGACAAGCGCGAATCCGTCTTCCCCGTATATACTCTGGCAAATTTGCAGTTATTGAATACTACATGGATATCCCGCTCCACCATATCTTCATGATAAGTCCAGAAATCAAAAGCGGAAAAATCCATATTTTCAAAGTACACCGTTCCGGTCACCTCTTTGTTCCGATACCCGAAATCCAGAACAAAGCGGGTTCCGTTACTTCCCGGAATGATAAGGACGCCTTCGTCATTCGTCACTTCTCCCATGGAAACCTGCACGAATTCTCCCGTACATCCGGTATTATAGCGGTCCGGCATGACACAAAGATCTTCTTTCCCGTATTCCGCCTTAATTCCATCGCTCGTATCTGCCTGTCCGTTATACTCGGTTTGCCCCGTTATTAACAGCACCGTTATTCCCAAAAAAGCAAACAACCGTTTTCCGATGTTCTTTTTCCGTTTCACACAATTTCCTCCTACCACTCATACGGAGTATTCTGATAAACGTAATAATTAAGCCAATTCGTATATAATGCATTGGCATGGGAACGCCACAAAAGAAGCGGCTTTTTCTCCGGGTCGTTGTCCGGGTAATAATTTACCGGAATGTCCGGATTGATGCCCTTTGCCAAATCACGCTTGTATTCCTTGTCCAAGGTCAGGCGGTCGTACTCCGGATGACCCAGAACGAAAATATTCTTACCGCCTTCCGCAAGCAGGATAAAGTAGCCTGCATCATCGCTCTCCGCCAAAACGGTAAACTTACCGCTCTTTTCCACGTCCGCTTTGGAGATCCCTGTATAGCGGGAATGAGGCGCATAAAACTCGTCATCAAAGCCACGAACAAGCGGCTCCTTGCGATTTAATACACGATGACGGTACACGCCGGAAAGCTTTGCGGAAAGCATCTCTTTGTGCACACCGTAATGATGGAACAAGCCCGCCTGCGCTCCCCAACAAATATGAAGGGTAGAGGTTACATTTGTCTCGGACCAATCCATAATCTGCTTTAACTCCTCCCAATAAGCCACATCCTCAAACTCCATCTGTTCTACCGGTGCACCGGTAATGATAAGTCCGTCAAACTTCTTCTCTTTCACATCCGGGAAAGTCATATAAAACTGTTCCAGATGACTGAGAGGAGTATTCGTTCCCACATAACTTGCGGTGGTTAAAAAAGTCACTTCAATCTGGAGCGGTGTATTGGAAAAACTGCGGAGAAGTTGTAATTCCGTATCCTCCTTAAGGGGCATCAGATTTAAAATCGCAATCCGAAGGGGACGGATGTCCTGCTTCATGGCACGACTTTCGTCCATAACAAAAATATTCTCCGCTTCCAATATTTTCTTTGCAGGTAACACATTGCTTACTTTTACTGGCATATTATTCTTCCTTTCCACCCACCAACGTTAAGAATTCCTCTTCCGTAATGACAGGTACATTCAATTCTCTTGCTGTTTTATTCTTCGACGACTGTGATGCAGAATCATTGTTTATCAAATAATCCGTCTTTGCGGACACGCTTCCGGCCACCTTACCTCCCCGTTCCTCAATAAAGGATTTCAGTGCGGAACGTCCGTCAAACCGGAACACCTTTCCCGTGATCACAAAGGTCTTTCCGGCAATGGATGACTCTAACGTCGCTGCCGGTCTCTCCAAGGTGACAAAAGAACGTAGTTCCTCCGCTTCCGCCCGGTTCTTCTCATTCGCAAAATACTCCGCAAATGCCTCTGCAATGACCTCGCCGATACCTTCCACCGTTACAAGTTCCTCCACCGTCGCATTCATGACACGCTCGATATCCTCTTCAAAGGAACGACAAATTACCTTTGCGGTAGACACTCCGATGTTCGGAACACCCAGCGCATATAAAAATCTTGCCGGCGTTATCGTCCTTGCCGCCTCCACGGAAGCAATCAGGTTCGCATAAGACTTTTCACCGAAGCCTTCCATGGTGATAATAGTTTCTTTATGTTCCGCCAACCGGAACAAATCCGCCGCTTTCGTAATGATCTTTTCATTTAAAAACTTTTCGATGGTTGCCTCCGATAATCCTTCAATGTTCATAGCATCTCTGGTCACAAAGTGGGCAATGGATTTTACCTTCTTTGCCGGACACTCCGTATTCACACAGTACAAAGACTTCACATCATTTTCCACCTTAAGGCTTGTCTGTGACCCGCACACCGGACAACACACCGGAGGCTTTGCGGTACCGCTCTTTGTGAGATTCGCCGCAATCTGCGGAATAATCATATTCGCCTTATACACCTGCACCGTGTCTCCGATACCGAGAGCAAGACTTTCCATAATGCTGACGTTGTGAATACTTGCACGGGATACCGTGGTCCCTTCCAGCTCCACCGGGGCAAAAATCGCCACCGGATTGATCAGACCGGTTCTTGACGCGCTCCACTCGATTTCTAAAAGTTCTGTTTCCGCAATCTCATCCGCCCATTTAAACGCAACGGAATCCCGCGGAAACTTTGCGGTTCTGCCGAGACTATTGGCAAATGCGATATCATCAAAGGTAAGCACCAGACCGTCCGATGGGAAATCGTTTTCCGGGAGTTTTTCTTCCATCCTGCCAATGTGTTCTACAACTGTTTCCGGTGTCACAAGCACATGCTCCACACAGGTAAATCCCTGATTTGCGAGGAATTCCATCTGCTCGCTTCGGGTAATAAAGGAAAGGTCCTCCTCTGCCGTTACCAGCGTATAAGCATAAAACAATACGTTTCTCCGGGCCGTAATCTCATTGTTTAACTGACGTACCGTACCGCTACAAAGATTTCGAGGATTCTTATACTTTGCCTCCGCCTCGGCAATCTCTCCGTTAATCCGCTCGAACTCCGAATAGGTAATGATTGCTTCGCCGCGAACAGTTAACCTTCCTTTATACGGAATCGTAAGCGGTATATTTTTATATACTTTTACGTTATTTGTAATAATTTCTCCAATTTCACCGTTTCCTCGGGTGACACCCTTCACCAATTCACCATTCTCGTAAGTAAGCACATTCGTAAGACCGTCCAACTTCCAGGAAAGCACTCCGGCTCTTCCCTGCAACCAATCCACAAGAGATTCCCGGTCCTTTGTCTTATCCAAAGAAAGCATCGGTGCGGCATGGGCCTCCTTCGGCAATTCGCTGACGATCTCGTACCCCACCTTTACCGTCGGACTGTCCGCCAACACAATACCGATTTCTTTTTCCAAAGCCACCAGTTCATCGTACAACGCATCATATTCGTAATTGCTCATAATTTCGGAACTATCTTGATAATATGCCTTTGCTGCCTCTTTTAATATCTTGTGCAGCTCCCGCATTCGTTGCATCTGCTTCGTTTCTTCCATAGAAACCGTCCCTCCTCTACGCCTTTCGGTAACTGTTGACGCCTCTCTTTTCGTTTCCCGGTCTTCCGTACTTTTCTTTCTCCGTAGTTCCTTCTCCTGTACGCTTCTCTCTCGGCTTCGCATATGTCACACTGCCTTCGCTTTTGGATTTGTCGTGAAGCACCGGCGTATTGGAAGACTTCCGAATCAAATTCTGCAGTTCCGAAAGTTCCTGCGGCGTCAGTTTACGATAATCTCCCGACTTAAGGTGACCGAGACAAATATTCATAATACGTACTCTCTGCAAATGTACCACCCGATATCCGAAATACTCACACATACGGCGAATCTGCCTGTTCAGTCCCTGAGTCAATATTACCTTAAAGCGGTACTTGTCCAAAGCTTCGATTTTACACGGTCTTGTAACGGTATCCAAAATCGGCACACCGCCTGCCATTCCCTGCAAAAATTCCTTTGTAATCATCTTATTTACTTTTACGATATATTCCTTTTCGTGATAATTTCCCGCACGAAGAATCTTGTTTACGATATCCCCGTCATTGGTTAAAAGAAGCAGGCCTTCGGAATCCTTATCCAGGCGGCCGATGGGATAAATGCGCTTTCCGTAATTTACGAAATCCACTACATTGTCCGGCTCTCTCTTATCACTGGTGCATACAATACCTCTCGGCTTATTCAACGCCAGAAGCACCAGGTCTTCTTCCTTCTTCAGTTCCTTTCCGTTAAACACTACGATCTGTCCCGGCAACACTCTGCTTCCCATGACAGCCCTCTCGCCGTCTATAAACACTTTTCCTTCTTCAATAAAACCGTCCGCAGCCCGCCGCGAACACACTCCCGCATCCGCCAGATACTTATTAATTCTTACACCTTCCGCAACTTCATCCGCTGCAAATTTCTTCGCCTTCATCACAACATCCTTTCTAACACTCTCTGTTCTTTGCTCACTTTGCCTGCTTCTTTTTTGCGTTCAGGCTGTGCTTCGCTTCTCCCACAACTTCGTGACTTTCGTCACTCAGTCGTGGGCGCGTTCGCATTTCGTCACCGGTCTGCAAGCATGCTTGCACCGGTAACTCTTTGCTCACTTTGCCTGCACGCAAAAAAGCCTTCCCGCGTTCTACCTACGGAAAAGCTCCCATCGTACTGCCCTCCCGGCAAAACGCATCCCGATATAAAGAATCCCTCTACGGACTCTCGCACCAAAATAAAGAAAAAATGCATCTGAAGGGACTCGAACCCCCGCTAACATGGTTCCGGAAACCATTGCTCTATCCACTGAGCTACAGATGCAATAATGATATTATATCCAATTAACAACATTTGGTCAAGTAGAAACAGTTGATTTTCTCTAATTTTTTTGGTATGATAAATAGTGGTTGTTAAAAAAATACAAAGGAGGGTTTCTTATGAAGTTTAAGCGTTGTATATCTGCTATATCCAGTTCGGCTCTTGTGCTCGGACTCTCCTTTTTGTTATATCCGCAGACAACGGACGTTACGGTTACCGACGTTACTCCGACGGCCACTGTTGCTCCGACGCTTACACCAGACCCTGAACTCTTAACGGACAGTACCGCCACTCCTTCGCCGGAAACGGTTTCTCCGACATCCGCCCCGGAACCTTCATATCAGGTTCTTCTTAACATAGGATTAAGCAAACCGCTTCCTGCCGTATCAGAGCTAGTTACGTCTTATATTCAGGCGTATTACGCCAACGACTTTGAAACCACCTCTTCTCTGGTAACCGATGCAACCTTGCTCAGTCCTACCCTTATGGAAAACAACTCAAAGAACGTAAAAAGGGTGGAAAACATAGAACTGTATTCCAAGCCCGGAATCGACGGTGTCTTTTCTATTGTATACGCCACCTACTCGCTTTATTACAACGATATCCTGATTTCCGTACCGCAGTTTTCGGAATATTACGTAAAACGACTTCCTGACGGCACGTTCCGTATCCAGACGATACCGCTCTCTTCCAAGACCATGACTGCGTTTTCGGAAGTGCGCCAAACCGAAGAGGTTTTGAATTTGTCCGTCTTATCGCTGATTCGTCGGTACCACAACGCTTGTCTGGCTGTCAATGAACCGTTGCTCAAGCAGTGCGTTACGGATTCCGAATACCTGAACCTTGATTATATCGCCTCCCGATACTCCGTTACGGAATCTTTCTCCGATTACGATTTACTTTTGTATCCGGGCGTTAATGAATTTGAATACATTGCATTTGTTACACACAATGAAAAGATTGTGTTTTCCCAGACACCTGCTCCGTGCATGGAGTCCTACTACATTGACTTAGATCCCGTCACCGGCATTCCGGCCGTATACCTCGGTATTACGTCTCTTGACACGGATGCCTATTGTGCCGCTGTAATTCAGAGTGATGAAATTCAGGAACTTGCGAAACAAACCAATGAAAAAATGCAGGAAGCTCTTTTATCCGACGATGACTTAAAAGATTTCTACCAGCTTCTTGTTTCGAATTCCTCCGGAAATTAATTTTATCACATGCAAACAGGCACCTGTCATTCCTTAGTTCGGAATAACAGGTGCTTTTTTCTAATTACCGGTCAAACTGTGCAGTTCCTGTTCTTCCGCATCGTAAAAATACACATAATCGGCCAACACTTCCTCCGGTGCCACCTGTTGCTCATTTACCGCACGCACCATACGGTTTAAGTAGTTTGCATCCTCTTCCTCGGTAGCTTTTAACAATAATACTTCATGAATACTGCTGGGAATCACATAAAAACTTCCGGAAAATTTTTCGGAAAGCCGTCGCAATACTCCCGGATACATCATTACCATTCCACCGTTAATCCTTCTGTGATTTGTTAAAACATACAAACGATGAGAGTACATCGCACCCTGCTGTTCTGTCAGTACACAGGACGGTTCATCCCCTTTTATTTCGCATTCCGCAACACGCTGTTCCAAACACCAGAGTTTTTCCGGAAAAAGCCTTCTCGTATTCTCTACCGCCGTTTCGAAATACTCTTCCGCAGTGCCTAACTCCAACGTCTCCCACGCATTCTTCGGCAGTTGAAAACTCTTTACCCCCTCTTCGCAATCCTCCGTTAAAACGTAAAACACTGCCGCCAGATCCATCACCCTTACGTACACCGCATTCTCCAGCCATTTTGCATTCTTCTCAAAATGAAGAAGCCTTACAAACAGATTATCCACCATCCATTCTTTGGTCAGATACTCTTTCGCTTGCTCTTTTACAACATCACATTCGTTCAAAACAACGTTGGACAGATATTCCGCAAGTCCGATTTCATTTTCTCCCATACAATATGATCCATACAACTCGTCCATATAAAAGCACGGAATACACTCACTGTTCTCTTTCCTTACATACAATACATCCTTCATCACACCATTGTTTTTTCTTACTTGCGACAGTTCCGTGCGATACTCTTCCCCCAACACGGAAAGCACTTGTCTGCATAAGCTGTCACAAAAATTTGCGCGGTCCATTTTATCTCCGCCGTTTCTTGTCTGCATTTTACACTCCTTCCTTATTAATGCGCATTTTGGCGCACCCGATACTATTTGTTTTCACGCAAAATCCATGGAAAGCTACTCCGAACAAGAGTAAAAGATAATTAGATATTCGAATTCGAAACGATATCTTTAATTTAATATTAACAAACCGTTTCAATAATTACAAGACGGAATAATCACCAAAGTTTTCTCCCCGACTTTATGCAAAGTGACGAATGAATTTTAATAAAAAAAGCTGGCAAACACCTGATTTTCAAGCATTTGTCAACTTTTTTATTTTAAATCATATATTTTCGGCAATGCTCTGTTCCGTTTATTTTGCTTTGGAAAGATACTCGTCGATTCCCTTCGCTGCCGCTTTTCCGGCTCCCATTGCCAAAATCACCGTTGCCGCACCGGTCACTGCGTCACCACCCGCAAATACCGCCGCTTTACTGGTACTTCCGGTCTCTTCCGCGGCTACAATACAACCTCTTCTGTTTGCATCCAGCCCTTTTGTGGTAGAAACAATGAGCGGATTCGGACTGGTTCCCAAAGACATAATCACCGTATCCAGTGTAAGTGTAAACTCGGAACCCGATACTTCTACCGGCTGACGACGTCCGGACGAATCCGGCTCTCCAAGCTCCATCTGCGCACAACGCATTCCTTTTACCCAGCCGTTATCATCCACCAGAATTTCCTTCGGATTGGTCAGAAGCTTAAAAATAACACCTTCCTCTTTTGCATGATGTACCTCTTCCACACGGGCCGGAAGCTCTTCTTCTCCGCGACGGTACACAATATATACCTCCGCACCGAGACGAAGTGCCGTACGTGCCGCATCCATAGCTACGTTGCCGCCGCCCACAACAGCTACTTTCTTGCCTGCTGCAATCGGGGTATCATGATCATCCGTAAAGGCCTTCATCAAATTATTTCTGGTCAAATACTCATTGGCAGAAAAAACACCGTTGGCATTCTCCCCCGGAATTCCCATAAACTTCGGAAGTCCGGCACCTGAACCGATAAACACAGCAGAATAACCTTCTTCCGTAAGAAGCTCGTCAATGGTCACGGACTTTCCGATGACTACATTGGTCTCTATCTTTACACCTAATGCTTTTACATTCTCAATCTCGCTTTTTACTACCGTATCCTTCGGCAAACGGAACTCCGGAATGCCGTAAACAAGTACGCCGCCCGGCTCGTGAAGAGCTTCGAAAATAGTCACGTCATAACCGTTTTTTGCCAAATCCCCTGCACAGGTAAGTCCTGAAGGTCCGGAACCGATGACCGCCACCTTTTTATTCTTCTTTTCCGCCTGTACTACCGGCCGAAGTTCATGCTCTCTGGCGTAATCCGCCACAAATCGCTCCAGCTTTCCGATGGAAATCGCATCTCCCTTAATTCCGCGAATACACTTTGCTTCGCATTGGGACTCCTGCGGACAAACACGCCCGCATACCGCCGGAAGTGCGGAATACTCGGAGATTACATGGTACGCACCTTCCACATCTCCTTCGCTTACCTTGCCGATAAACCGCGGAATATCAATATTTACCGGACAACCGGTCTGACATTTCGGATTTTTACATTTTAAACATCTGTCTGCCTCGGCTCTCGCCTCTTCCATGGAATATCCGAGACATACCTCCTCGAAATTATGAGCACGTTCCGCCGCATCCTGCTCGCGCACCGGAACACGTTTTAAAACATCCATCTTACCTCTCCTAAACTCTTGCTTTTATTCACAATGACCGCAACCGCCGTGGTGGGTAGCGCCTTCTTTTTCCTTTAAATATCTGCGTCCTTCTTCCGTCTTGTACATCTGCTGACGTTTCATTGCCTGGTCAAAATCCACCAGATGACCGTCAAACTCCGGACCGTCCACGCAGGCAAACTTAATCTCGTCCCCTACCGCTACACGACAGGCACCGCACATACCGGTACCATCCACCATAATCGGGTTCAGACTCACAATCGTCGGAATTCCCAGCTCCTTGGTCAAAAGACTTACAAACTTCATCATAATCAGCGGACCGATGGCAACCACCAAATCATAAGACTTGCCCTCTCCCACCAGTTTCTTGATGCAGTCGTTTACATTTCCCTTCATACCGTAAGAACCGTCATCCGTGGTCACAAAAAGATTCTCCGCAACTTCACGCATCTCGTCCTCTAAAATTACAAGGCTCTGATTTCTTGCACCGATAATACAGTCCGCCGAAATCCCCTTATTATGTAACCATTTCACCTGCGGATACACCGGTGCGGTTCCGACACCGCCCGCTACAAATAAGATTTTTTTCTTCTTTAATTCTTCTATCGGCTCGTCGATCCATTCGCAATAATTGCCTAACGGTCCTACGAAGTCCCGGAAAAACGCACCCTTTTCCAACGCAGCCATACGATAAGTGGATGCTCCCACAATCTGAAACACAATCGTAACAGTACCTTTTTCTTTTGAATAATCACAAATTGTCAGGGGAATACGCTCGCCCCGCTCGTCTATTTTTACAATCACAAACTGCCCCGGCTTACAGGACTTCGCCACCCGTTCCGCCTTCACTTCCATCATTACAATGGCATCGCTTAACTGTTCTTTTCTTATAATCTCGTACATATTACCATCCGCATTCCTTCCAAAATATCCCAACTTTTCCCCTAAAGGGTCCACTATCTTTACATAATACCACATTTCTTTTACAATTTCCACTATAAAAAACAAAAACTTTCCCTATCATTTTTCAGTAAAAGAGCATCTTTTTAAAAAATTTTACACAAAATATTAAAAAAAGCTTTACTTCAATTCTTTGTCGTGGTAAAATATCACTGTAAGAAATGAAATTACTTTCCAATACAAAGGAGGTTTATCTCATATGAGTAAAACAATCAGAACACCGGCAGTAGATTATTTATTTGATGCAATTCTTTCTTTAAAGGACAGAGAAGAATGCTACACTTTCTTTGAAGATGTATGTACCATCAACGAATTACTTTCCCTGTCCCAGCGTTTTGAGGTAGCGGCCATGCTCCGCTCCCATAAAACCTACTTAGAAATTGCGGAAAAGACCGGTGCTTCCACCGCTACCATCAGCCGTGTCAATCGTTCTTTGAACTACGGCAACGACGGTTACGATATGGTATTCGATCGTATCCCGCAGCTCCCGTTGGATGATTCTTCCGAACAGTAACGGTATATAAAACAAACAAGAGTGTCGTAATTGCGACACTCTTTCTTTTCTCCGGATAAGACCCGGTACTCACTCTATTTTTCGGCTTTCTTTTCCGCCTTCTCTTCTTTCTTCTTTGCCTTTTCCGACTTCTCATCCTTAACTGACGCATCCGCCATACGAGGAGCAAACTCTTTATCGATTATCTGCTCGATAATCTGCTTCTTCATATAAACATCAAAGCTTAGCATGCAAATCAAAGAAAGCTTCCGCAAAAACTCCTGCTGATCCTTTTTCTTAACCTCATCATACGTTCCCTGCACCGCTTTCCACTTTCTGGCCAAGTCCTTCGCTACCACATCGGACTGCGCTTTTTGAATGGCAAAAATCTCCTCATAAATCTTTTCAAACGGTACTTCTCCCGCGCCATCGAAAAACTTCTCGTTCAAAGGCTTTAATATCGCCTGAATATCCGTAATGGACAATACACTCTTTAAATAATAAATCAAAATCAAAAGATACATATGGTCCTTAGAATACTTCTTCTTACTCGGAGACGGTAACAGCTCGTTTTTCGTATAGTTGTTAATCATGGTCTTCGTCAACAACTTATCCTCGTCATAACGCTTCGAAGGCGCCAGATGACGGTCCATAAACGTCGTTACCTGATCCATATATAAATCAATGTTCGGCAGTTCATCCGGCTGAACATAGGAAATCTCTTTTAATCTGTCAAGAAGCTCGCGCAACTCTTCACTGTCTTCCCAAGCCATTCCATCAGCCTCCTTTCATCCTCTCTATATTATATAGTATCCGAAACCATGTTGCAAGTACTTTCTTTTTTTCCTTAGGTATGCTATAATATCCACAAAGTAACTATTATCAGAAACGAGGCACTTATGAGTATATACGATACCTTAAATCCAATGCAGCGTGAAGCTGTTTTTTTTGACAAAGGACCACTCCTTATTTTGGCGGGTGCAGGCTCCGGAAAAACCAGAGTTCTGACCCACCGTATTGCCTACTTAATCGAAGAACAGAATGTCAGTCCGTTCCAGATTCTTGCCATCACCTTCACAAACAAGGCGGCAAAGGAAATGAGAGAACGTGTAGACAAAATCGTCAGTTACGGGGCGGACAACATCTGGGTCAGCACCTTCCACTCCACCTGTGTGCGCATCCTGCGCCGTTTTATCGAATCTCTGGGCTACAGCAGAAACTTTACCATCTACGATGCCGACGACCAAAAGGTACTGGTTCGGGACATCTGCAAATCCTTAAATATCGATACTAAAAATGTAAAGGAACGCACCTTTTTGTCTGCGATTTCCTCCGCAAAGGATGAACTGATTTCTCCGGAGGAGTACGCCATGCGGGCGAATATGGACTTTTCCAAAAAGAACTTTTCCAGAGTTTACACCGAATATCAGAAACGTTTAAAAGCCAGCAATGCCTTAGACTTTGACGATTTGATTATGAAAACCGTGGAACTGTTCCAGACAAATCCGGAGGTTCTGGACTACTACCGCCGCCGCTTCCGTTACATCATGGTGGACGAGTATCAGGACACCAACACAGCCCAGTTCCGTCTCATTTCCTTGCTTGCCAATTACACCAACGAAGAAGGCGTTTTGGAGCAGAACTTATGCGTGGTAGGTGACGATGACCAGTCCATTTACAAGTTCCGCGGTGCCAATATCCAGAACATACTGAGCTTTGAAAAAATTTACCCGAATGCCCATGTAATCCGCCTGGAGCAGAATTACCGCTCTACCGGCAATATTTTATCTGCGGCAAACGAGGTGATTCACCATAACATCGGCCGTAAGGACAAGTCTCTCTGGACCGAAAACGAGGAAGGTTCCCCGGTATTCTTTACCCAGTTCCCTTCCGACTATGCCGAAGCCGAAGGAGTTGCCCAAAGCATTCGTGATTGCGCCGATGAAAAAGAGGCTGCGTTTAAAGACTTCGCGATTTTATACCGCACCAACGCCCAGTCCCGCGTGTTCGAAGAAAAACTCATCGCAAGAAATATACCGTACCGCGTAATCGGAAGCATCAACTTCTATCAGCGTAAAGAAATCAAAGATTTGCTTGCCTACTTAAAAACCATCGACAATGCGCTGGACAATCTGGCGGTAAAGCGTATTATCAATGTCCCGAAACGTGGCATCGGCCTTACCACAGTGGACCGTATCGATGATTATGCGGAGCAATACGGTATGACCTTTTACGAGGCGTTACGTCATGCGGAATACATACCGTCCGTTGCCCGTGCCTGTGGAAAGCTGACCTCTTTCGTAGCCTTTATCGAGGCCCTGCGAAGCAAACCGATTTCTTCTTCCTACACCTTAAAGAATTTGATTGAAGAAATCATGGAAGGCACCGGACTTACGGAAGAAATCAAGTCCTCTGCCGCCGACGAAGAAGAAGCGGCGGAACGTCTGGCAAACGTAGACGAACTCATCAACAAAGCGGTTCTTTACGAACAAACCGCCGACGAACCGACCTTAAGCGGATTTTTGGAGGAAGTAGCCCTTGTTGCGGACATCGATACGTTGGACGAATCCACGGATGTTGTGGTTCTCATGACCCTGCATGCTGCAAAAGGTTTGGAATTCCCTTACGTATACCTATGCGGTATGGAAGACGGACTCTTCCCGAGCTACTCTTCCATTAATGCGGAAAAGCCGGAAGAAGAAATCGAAGAAGAACGACGTCTCTGCTATGTAGGCATTACCCGTGCCAAGAAGGAACTGCACTTAAGTGCCGCTTCCACCCGTATGGCAAGAGGTGAGACTCAGTACAATCCCACCTCCCGCTTTATCAAAGAGATTCCGCGGTATTTGCTTAAAATGGAACAGGCCGGCAATTCCAACACCTTCCGGAACAGCGGGGCTTTCGGCGGCAGTCCGATTCGGACCATGTCCGGCGGAAGCATGCCGCTTCCGCGGAAGTCCGTTTCCTACAGCAATGCCTCCGGGGACTTCGACTTTGAGAAACCGAAGCCACGTGCATCTGCCGTTCCGTACGCTTCCACTCCTGTGGCCCCGGCAAAAAATTTCGGTGCCGGTCCGTCCGGCTCTTTGAACTATGCCGTAGGTGATAAAGTCCGCCACATCAAATTCGGTGTCGGTACCGTTACCAACATCGTAAACGGCGGCAGAGACTTTGAAGTTACGGTACTTTTCGACACCTATGGTGTAAAAAAACTGCTGGCTTCCTTTGCAAACCTGAAAAAATGCTGATTTTAGAAAATTTTTCTAGTATTTTTTATTATGCTATGGTATACTTTAAATAAATACAGAACAACATGTATCGTATTTTCACAATAGGAAAGGATGGATTTGTTATGACCAACGCTATGAAAAAGATTGAAGATTTGGTTTCCAGCAATGCAAAGCTTGCTGAGTTACTTCACTTAAAGAAGGAAGAAGAAGAGTTCGAAAAGAAAAATACCGCTCTTTACGTATTTGCCATTGTGGGCGCCATCGCTGCCATTGTTTTGATCGCTTACCTTGTATACCGTTACCTCCACCCGGTTTACGTGGAAGACGGTGAGCTTGAAGATGAGTACGAAGAGCTTTTCGAGGATGACTACATCCCGAGCGCTGCTTCCGATGCAGATTTTGAAGAGTAAAATTAATTAAACACAAACAAGAAGGAAGTGAGCCGAACGGTTCGCTTCCTTTTTTCATCTTTCCCCTTGCAATTTTTCAAATTTCTGCTACAATCGAATTTGTGTGTGCATTTTGCATCATACACAATAGTAACTATAAACATAATTCGAAAAATGTGAGGGTATATCAATGAGAACAGCTTCTCTGCATACAAGACCTACCATACATAGAAATCAACATTCTCTTTGGGACTTTTTAAACGAGCACTTGTTTGCTCCCGCTACCGTTTTTGTAAAAAAGCAGACGGTACTTTGCATTGCCCTCGTTGCCATGGCTTTTACCTGTATCCTTGTTCCGCCGGATACGGCGTACTTGGGCTACTTTGACTTGCGTACTTTGGCAACGCTTTTCTGTACTCTAGCGGTGGTAGCTGCCTTTTCTCATATCCACCTGTTTGAGGTTATCAGCAAAACCATCGTTATCAAGCTTCACACTTTACGGAATGCCACTCTGGGCCTTGTAATGATTACCTTTTTCGGTTCCATGTTGCTGGCAAACGACATGGCACTGCTTACATTTTTGCCTCTCGGCTTCTTTGTTCTGAACAGTACCGGTAACAAAAAAGCCATGGCCTTTACCTTTATTATGCAGAACATTGCAGCTAACTTAGGCGGTATGGTAACGCCCTTCGGCAATCCGCAGAACCTCTACCTGTACTCCTACTTTAACATCGGTACAAGCGAATTCGTACAGATTATGCTTCCGTCCTTTGTGACCGCAACACTACTCATTATCGGCATCTGCTTGTTCGTAAAACCGACGCCGCTGACTTTAAAAAACGATGAGGAATATCACCTTCCGGTAGGCAGAACCGTCATTTATTCCGTTTTGTTTGTAGCCAGCATTTTGATTGTATTCCGTGTCATTCCATACATTTGGGGCACCCTTGTGATTACGGCAATCCTGTTGTTCATGGACAAAAAGTCCATCAAGGAAGTGAACTATCCGCTCCTTGCCACCTTCTGTGCCTTTTTCGTATTCAGCGGAAACCTGGCACGTATCCCGGCAGTGAGTCAGTTTTTCTCCGGACTGTTACCGATGAATACCTTACTCTTCGGTATCCTGTCCTGCCAATGCATCAGTAACGTACCGAGCGCAGTGCTTTTATCCCATTTCACCACCGATTACGCAAGCCTCCTTCCGGCAGTCAACATTGGAGGTTTGGGCACTTTAATTGCTTCCCTGGCAAGCTTAATCACCTTTTCCGAGTACAAAAAACATAATCCCGGACAGACAAAGAAGTATATCCTCATGTTCACTGCAATCAACTTTGGATTTATGGCTGTTTTGTTTGTGGTACAGAGTTTGATACTGAAATAAGACTGATATACAAATAGAGTTAAATAAATAAAAAGGACCGTTACCTCCGAATCCAAATAGGTAACGGTCTTACTTTTCTCTAACAATTATTCCTCCGTCTTCTCTTCTTTCATTTCTTCTCTCTCTTTATTATACATCTTTACGGTTGCAATGATAAGAATCGGACATGAAATCGCATCAATAGTTCCCAATATCCGTATTAATACATCCGGTATGGAAGCTCCCATTATATTAACAATCGAAAGCACCAGCGTGCACACTGCAATCACCATGAGGCTGATACTCCATACAATCAATGACTTGTTTTTCTTCATCTGTTTTCCTCCCTTTTTACTCCGATATTCCTGTTTCTATTATCAATTTCTTACATTCTTCGCAATACACACCCAAAATTTTAAAAGTTCCGAATCCATACTCTGTCACTTCCAACTCCCCTGTTCCGGCCATTTTGTCTACGAAGCCCATTTTCTTTCCGTCTTCCTGCCAACGAACCTTACTTCGTCCATCGCCTTTTAAATAGCCTTTCTTCATCTCCTTTTTACAATACGGACACTCCATACTAATGCCTCCTCACATACTCCAAAAACATATCTGCCTCACTTTCTCCAAACACCTTCAAACCGTTTGCCCGCAACAGTTCAGCAGTGACTCCTTCGCCCGACACCAATGTTCCGGTAAAGTTTCCGTCATAGACCTCCTTGTTTCCACAGGATGGAGAACGCTCCTTTAAAATCGCCGACTCACATCCGTACAACTTCGCAATCCGTAACGCCTTTTCCGCCCCTCGCAAAAAGGCCTCCGTACGGTCTTCTCCCTCCGAAGAGACCACAAGACTACCCCTTCGCTCCGACGGTGTCCGCGGGGTAGGCAGACCTCCCAGCTGCTCCGGACATACCGGAATCAAGGAGATATCCTCTCTTTCCAACAGTTCCTTTACCTCCGCAACCTCCTTCGGAACACCGTTATAACGGCAATTCACGCCAAGCAGGCAGGCGCTAACCAGTACTTTCATACATTCTACTCCTCTCCGGTCGCCGGCTTTCTTACCCGCAATCCGCCACGTTCTTCGACTATAGTACGAAGATAGCGATATGTGAACGCAAGTACTCCCACCGTAATTCCGAACAAAGCCTTACCCAGAAAATTTTCAACGGCTACTTCCTTCGATAATTCCGTAAACACACCGAAATACATACTTATAAAACCACCGCAAAATCCGCACCATCCCGGAATCGCAAACAAATATGCTCTGGCCGGCACCACAAACAGTGCCAAAAAGCTCATAAATACGGCTGTGGTAAACACCTCAATAATCAGAAAAAAACCCCACAAAGAATACTCTTCTCCCGCAATGAGTGCCGCAGGTATCTGCATCACCGCAATCAGTAAAACCATCCCCAGATACTGTGCCACATAGAAAAAGATTTTATTTTTCACATAGGTTCTTTTGCTTTCTCCTAACGTCAACACCAACTGTTCCGTCGTAATGACCACCTTTTTTCTGTTTAGCCAGTAGCTGGCAGGACTGAGATAAAAGGCAATATTGAAAAACAGATACGCCATATAACCGACCAACGTAATATACGCACAATATACGGAACTTCCCACACCTGAAAGCAGCAACAGCATCATAAATACAAATACTATGCAACTTCCTATAATCAGATTTGCCTTTTGTTTTTTGAACAATTCAAACTCTGCTTTTATGTAACGGTTCATTTCTTCTCCCCCTCCCTGCAAAGTTTTACCATCAGCTGTTTCAGAGTCAGGCGCTCTCCGTTCTCCCCCGTAAGACGTTCCAGAAGCTCATCCTTTGTCTCGTAGAACAACAGCCGTCCCTGTTCCATCATGGCAACGTAATCCGCCACCTTGTCCAAATCCTCCGTAATATGGGTGGAGAAAACAATACTCATCCGTTCGTCCATAAGTTCCGACTGCAGCACATGCAAAAACTCCCGACGTACCAACGGATCCAAGCCTCCCGTGGGCTCGTCAAGAAGCAAAAGCTCCGGTTTATGCGCCAGTGCAAAAGCCAGCTGCGCCTTAGTGTTTTCACCCTTTGATATCTGACCGGAAAACTTATCCGCCCCCAGTTCAAAACGCTTAAGAAGCTCTAAATACCGCTCCATATCAAACTCCGGATAAAACATCCCCAGCACCCTGCCGTTTTCCCGCAGTGTCTCTTTCGACAGAAAATAAAAGTCCTCTCCCACATAGCCGACTAACTTTTTTGCCTCCGTGGCATGGGTTGCCACATCATAGCCGGCAATTTCCATCGTTCCCCGCTTTCGCGGCAAACTCTGTAAGATTAAACGAAGCAGTGTGGACTTTCCTGCACCGTTTCTGCCGATAAGTCCCAACATATAGCCACGCTCCAAAGTAAAAGAAATATCCTTTACCGCAAACTTCCCGCTTCCGAAACGGAAGAAGGACTTTTCCAGGCCCTGTACCTTCAGTGCCGGTTTTGCCAACCGTTCTGCCTCTTTCTCTTCTGCTATTCTATGTTCATCGATTTGTGTCTGCTGCTGCAAAACAAAATCCTCCTGTCTGTCTTATTCCGAATCCAACAATACTTCCACCATTTCCATGATATCGTCCCGCTCCATACCGGCCTCGCGACATTCCTTGATACAGTCCAGCATATGCCGTTCCGCCATGGCCAGCTTTTTCTCCCGGAGCAGGTCCGTATTCTGTTCGCACACATAAAACCCTTTGCCAGAAACGGAATAAATCAGACCTTCCTTTTCCAGCTCTTCATAGGCACGTTTTGTAGTGATGACGCTGATTTGCAAGTCCCTGGCAAGCGCACGAATGGACGGTAACATATCTCCCGGCTTCACATCCCCCGCCACAATGGCAGTTTTTACCTGCCCGATAATCTGCTCATAAATCGGCAATGTCGATTGTCCCGAAACTACAAATTGCATACGCCTTCCTCCTTTCCGGTACTTCCCTTTTGATTCATTTCCTCCGAAATCCGGTTCCAGTATATGTACAAACCGATGATTGCACTTAAGTACGCAAGGCCTGTAATTGTATATAATAGCCAAGGCCATCGTTTGCAAAGCCCCATATACATATAGTTGCCGCACGCGTGAAATGCCGGAATAATTGTACAAAGTACAGTAGCAACGGCAAACCTCGTCTGTTTCTTTGCTTTCGCTTTCTCCTCCACAGACATCGTTGTTTTTTCCGGGACACTTGAATTGCAATCCTCTCTAATTCCCTCCACCCGGTCATCCTTTTGCTGCCAATAGCTTCTCGTACTGAAAAACCATCCGGAATTCGGGTAGGAACGCTTTACCGCAGCGGACATACTGTCCACTACCACGCCGCTGTAAAGCAACATAAACGGAAAAGTACAAAGTATAAAATGACGTACCCACAATAAAAAGAAGTATCCGGAGATCAAACACGACACAGCCCCCATAAAAAGGAACAACAGCACATGAAATACGTTATAGCTTACAGAGTACGTTCCCAAATACTGCGTCCGTTCTTTCTTGGAAAAGGGCAATAAATACAACAATTTTCCCATACGCGGCGGAAATATAACCACCATCCAAAGCGCTCCCACTCCCTGTGCCATTAAACTTTGGGACTCCTTAACCGCCGCAATAGTATCCAAAAACAGATATCCGAAAATAACCAGTAGTACAATACCACGCCACCCGACCAATTCCGTCTTCATCCGATACAGGCCTTCTCTTATAATAAAGAGAACATAACTTCCCGCGGCTCTTCCTTTCTCCATATTACACCATTCCTTTCTTTACCACACCCTGCTTTATGTAATACATCAAATCCTCCATAGTCGGACGTACGCACTCCAAATCCAGCCGAACCGGATCTCCGTCATTTCGTATCAAACCTTCCGCCGAAAACTCGGACAAACGCTCTCCTAAAATACGACTCTTCATATACGGGAACAACTCATACCTTCCCTTCACCAACAAAAAATTGTCCAAAACATTCTCCGTGCTGTCACAAAATATCTGCTCTCCCTGATGCAGCATCAATGTATAATCCGCCTTTGCTTCAAGTTCCGAAACAAGCTGGGAAGAAAGCAGAATCCCACAATCCTCACCCTCTAATACTTCACTTAACACTTCCATAAACTCATCCCGGAACACCGGGTCCATGGATGCCGCCGGCTCATCCATAATCAAAAACATTGCCCCGTGGGACAAAGCAAAAGCCAGCTGAAACTTCATCTTCATACCCTTGGACAACTTACGAATCGTCCGCTTTTTCGGAATCTCAAACCGCTCCAGATAAGCCAGATACTTCTCCATATCCCAGTTCCGGTAATACGGACCGTACATCTGCCCTGTGAGAAGCGGAGACATCCCTTCGTCAAAAGGCATTTCGTCAAATACAAAGCCCATACATTCCTTTGCATCCTTCTCATTCTCACGGAGAGAATATCCACCGATACGCACCTCAGCCTCCTCCGGCAACGGCAAAAGCCCGGAAATTGCAGACAACAGCGTCGTCTTACCGGCACCGTTTACACCCAGGAGTGCAGTCAAATAACCGGCCTCTACCGAAAAATCAATCTCTTTTAACGCAAACCCATCCCTCTGCAGTCGGGGAATTTTCACATCCAGAACCGTACTCATAACTATCTCCTTCTTCCCTCCCAAACCTTCTTGTTTCCTCACCGCAATCCTTTTACAAATTACGCCTTCAACTGTGTATGTCTATATATACAGTATATACACAGCATATATGATTTGTCAAGTAGTAACTGTATCATTTCATAAAATCTTTTTAAAGTGTAGGGAGCAGGAACGTTTTCTCTTTACCTGTACACAAAACGGGCTGTCGTCAAGCGACAGCCCGTTACTTTTATTCACCTTCGGTTGCACCGTTGGCTTTGATTCTTTCAATCTCTTTCTCTTTATTCCATAGATAACTGAAATGCACTTCCGTCCCGTTTTTGATACGTTGTAAGTTATCCATGTGCTTGAACAGCATTACCACCGCAGCAATCATAAAAATACATGCCCCCAGCACATCCTTGTTCATAAAGCCGTAAATCAAAGCATAGGCTACAGATGCGGACATCGGCACTACGCAAAGATAATTTACAATCAACACTACAACAAGCTCGATGGATATCATAATCAAAAACAACCGCACATCGGTCATAAGCACCACTCCACCGAGGCAAGCCAGCCCTTTTCCTCCGCGAAACTTCATGTAAAACGGGAAAATATGACCTAAAATACAGGACGTACCGGTAATCGGGAACGCATAATCAAAATGCGGAAATAACTTCCGGGTAATCCAAAGTGCAAGACAAGCCTTTGCAATATCAAGAATCGCACAGAATGCGCCAACTGCCTTTCCTTTTAAGATAATAACGTTGGACGCTCCCGCATTTCCGGAGCCTTTCTTCCGGATGTCGTACCCGCTCATCAAACCGATAAGATACGACGGACTGAATGCTCCGATCAAATAACCGATTAAAATACAAGCTAAAATCTCCATTGTTCCTCCCCTTCAAACCGCAAACAAAACACCACGGTTCGAACTCCTTTGTAATTCGTTCTCTATCCACGTAATATACTATCACATTTGCATGCCGTCTGGCAAGCACCGATTTATAACATCTTTAGAAAATCCTGTAATTTTGCAAAATCACCCTGCGGATATCCGGAAATATCCTCGTTATTTTTATTTAACAAACAATCCGTCAGCAAAAACACCTGCATACCGCACGTTTCCGCTACCATATCCTCCGAAACATCATTTCCCACCATAAGACACGCCTCCGGCGCCACATTAAGACGTTTTGCAATTTCCGTATAATAGGCCTGATTCGGTTTGCTGACTCCAATATTCTCATAGGTGGTACAAAGTTCAAAGTCCTCTTTTTCAAGACCTGCCCATGCAATTCTCTGTCTCGTGGCAACCATCGGAAAAATCGGATTTGTGGCAAGGGCCGTCTTCCTCCCCAGCTTCTTTACCAAACTCACCGTTTCCTTTGCCATCGGGTCAAATCCGCAGGCTTCCTTCGCCTTTACAAACTCTTCTCTGTAAAAGTCATCAAACAACGCCTTATCCTGTAATACATTTATACCGTAAACTCCGGCCATCACATCCCAGAATTTTGTCTCGTTCATACAGGAACCGTCGTTCATTACCATGGCCTTGGTTCCGATCCAGATATTTTTAATAAGCAAATCCGGGTCATAACCGTATTTTGTCATTCTCTTTGCAAGAGTTCCGAAATAAGTTTTCAAAAACCCATCATAATCCATCGGTAACAACGTTCCGTCTAAATCGAACAATACTGCTTTGATACTCATTTTGTTCCGCCCTCTCATTTCGTCGTCTGTGCGTCTTGAACGTTCAAAATAACTTGTTATAAACATCACAGAGTGCATTATAACACTATTTCCCTTGCATCGTCAATGGTGCATAAGACATAAATACACCCTCGTAAATTCTTTCATCAAACAAAAAAGCCCGATCGTAAACGACCGGACTTATCTGTTTTCTATTCTCTTACTTCTACAATGTCATATCAAAGTGCGGTCTTTCCTTCTTTTCTGCCGCCTTATCCTCTGTCTTGTCATTTACACGCTCCGCCAAAATCTCCTTCAGCTTTGCTGTCAGCTCTTCGATGGTACTTGCGGTCACCTTATTCGGATTCACCGGCTTTTCCGCTTCATCCTTTTTTCCATCCGCCTTCTCGGCCTTTTCTTCCCGTTCGGCTTTCATCTTCTCGGCCTTTTCCGCACGCTCCTTCTTTTCTGCACGAAGCTCCTTCTGCTGATTGCGAAGATCCTCCTGCATCTTCACGGTCTGCTTCGTCAGCTCCGCAAAATAGGTCACCACACCGTCCTTATCCACGGTGATACCCATACGCTTAATCTGGTCAGCATCCTCACCCAGTTCTTCCTTTACCTGGTCAAACTTCTCATCGGCGGTATCGATAATACCTACATACTTTTCCTTCACCGCTTCATCCGCTGCCATCTCCTCCAAGGTCTTCGGGTCGATGACACAGCTGTATTTCTTGGTAGACTGATTGTGATAGTACTGCGCTTCCTCATCGGTAGAAAACTCTGCCACAAAGAAATCAATATCGCCGTACTTCTCCTTTAACTCAGCCAGAAGATTTTTCGCTGCTTCGCTAAGCTCTACTTCATCCTCTACCTTTTTCTTCTCTTCCATGTGGATGCCGCCGGCATTCTTCTGATATGCCTTTAATGCATCCCTATCCATGCGCTTTGCCTTATCGGACATCTCGTACATTGCCGCATCCTGCGCACCCGGATGCTTTGCTTTGCCCATAGCACGACGCTCCTCACGGTTAGCGCCCTTTAAAATCTCGTTAACATTTTTCGGAAAACCTCCGAATCTGTGAATTCCGTTCATAAAAAGACCTCCTTATCTTCTTTGCCAAATCCTTTTGCTTTGTGGGTTGTCATGAATTCTATCCCATGACATAATTATCCTTGTTTACTATATCGACACAAATCGGCGGAACCATTAGATGTCCCGCCGATTTTCTTGCTTATTTTCTCATCCGTTTTAATGTAGTCCCGCTTTTATGCCTGTAAAACACGCCGTCTATTAACAGTCCGTTACTTCACGATGACATCGGACACCTTCGCCTTACTGGCCGTTAAATAATCCTCCACGGAAAGCTTCAACTGTAACCCCGGCTTACCTCCGCTGACATGCAAATGCGGCACCCCTTCCACGGAAGCGTCAATCACCGTCGGGAATGCTTTTTTCATACCGATCGCCGTACATCCGCCCCGGATATAACCGGTTACCGGAGTCAGTTCCTTTAACGGCAAAAGCTCCAATGCTTTTTCGTTTACCGCTCTGGCCGCTGCCTTTAAGTCAAGCTCCGCCTCAATGGGAATTACAAACACATAGTACGCTTTGCTCTTTGCCACCGTTACCAGAGTCTTATACACCAGCTTGTGGTCCAACCCCAGGGTATCTGCCGTAGTCACACCGTCCACAAACTCGTCGCACTCGTAGGACTGCATCTCATATGCGATTTTTAACGAATCCAAAATTCGCATTGCATTTGTTTTTACTGTCTTTTCCTTTGCCATACTAACTACTCTCTTCTCATTTTGATTTTATGTTACTCCATAATTTCGTACTGGAACATCTCGTATTTCAGCTTCGTGCCCACGTCGATGCCTTCCGGAAGCAATGCACGGGCTACCAGCTTCTTGTCTGCGGTTTCAATATCCGTTCGCACTAAATTCGCATAGTCGCCGTCGATGCTGTCCACGATATAATAAAAAGTTTCCATTGTATTCTACATTCTCCTTTTCATCTTCTAAATACATGATTTCAGAACTTATCCAACAGTTCCTTTCTCTTCGCTTCAAATTTCCGTCCTATTTTTTAAACGATTTCATCCTCTCCGGGAACGTCTTCTCCACATACGCATGCTCCGTCATTCCAACGCACTTATCTCCCTCAAAATCCAGCTCGATAACATACGGCATCCAGTCCACAATCCGTAAAAAATCGTTGCAGTCGAACTTTGGATTATAGTAATTCAAAATAGAACTGAGCGCGGTACCGTGAGTCCCGATAACAATATTCTTCCCTTCATTCGCCGATAAAATCTCCTTTAGTGCCGCTATATTCCGCTCCTGCACCATGCCGATAGACTCTCCGCCCTCTTCATGAAAGGTAAAGTCCGTCCAACGCATTTTCAGTACATTCCCGGAAGAATTTCCTTCGTTGCCTTTCTCCCGCTCGCGAAGGCGTTCATCCGTATGTATCTCCTTTTCAAAAAAGACCGCTGCCTCCTCAATAGTCGCCATACTCCTGACATACGGACTACAGTAAAACACGTCGATTTCTTTATCTTTCAGTGTTTCCAGTACTATTTTTCTGTCTTCCAATCCCTCTGCAGTAAGCGGTCTCGTCCTATCTTCCGCGTGAGCATGCACCGGTTCCGCATGACGGACAAAATATACTCTGGTCATCTTATTCTCCCTTTCCGCATAATCGTTTACGATTCATACGCTTCCTGCAAACATTCTAACACTGCCCTATTCGAAAGTCAATATTTCGCCTTCTCTAACAAAGTAAAGAGGACACTCTCGTGCCCTCTTCTCTAAACAGTTTCTCTTTAGCAGTTCTTTTTTACCCACGCTATCACGTAGTCCGCCACTGCCTCTACATCCTTTCCGCTGATATCAAAAGTCTCAAACATCGTATCGCCGTGACGATCATGGGTTCTGAAATACTCGTTATAGTCCACCGAGCTCTGAATCCAATTTTCATCGGTAATGCCTCTACCCTCTCTCATACGCTTTCTTAAAAGATCTTCCTCACATGTAAGCGCCAAACATTTAATATCCGGAAAAAACCGTCTGCAATACTGATGGTGCAGCTTGTCCAAATTTCCTGCCATGGTCCAAAGCACCGGACGACCGCTTTGCATAATATTCATGGAAAGCTGTTCAATCAAATTTAACCGTCTTTCATAATCTTCATTGGTTTCCGACTTCATATAACCGCAAAAAATATCCGCATCCAGCACCACAAAATCCACCTTTTTCTGTTGAATCATCTGGGCAGTGGTGGTCTTTCCTACACCGCTGCAACCGGACAAAATAAAGAGCGGGAAGGACACCTTCTCCCATGTATGTCCGCACTTCGGACACTTCACCGTGCTTCCGGCGATTTCCTTATCCCAGTTATGATTCCCACATTTGATACATTGTCCAATCATTTGTTATCCTCCAAAATCTTTTCTACTGTTTTCTTATTCTTTTCTCCGGTAGTCCACACCACCGCCCAGACACGCTCTACGCCAAGCTGACGGTAGGTCTCCAAACGATGTCTGCCATCGTCTACCTGAAACTTTCCGTAGACATACTCCACGATAAGAGGCGGTGCATCCCAGCCGTCCGCAAGACTCTCCTTCATCCGGTCCACCACATGAAAAAAATACTGAATATCATTTTCCGCATGCAAATACTCCGGAGCACCGGACTTTACATCCGAAAGTAACCTAATCGGTATCTCCCGAAGTTCGAAGTAATGTCGCTCCTCCAATAAAAGTCCGTCCGCCAAAGCAAGATTCTTTCCGTCTGCCCGCAGGAAATCCTGCATCCACTGATCTATTTTTCCTTCGCTGTTATACTGCTTTGCTAACGATAATGTTCCGTAAATCATGCTTGTATTCTCCTCCTTTCGGTTACTCTCCCCAGGATTTTGTCTTCCTCTACCGGTTACAACTTTATGCCTAGTCACTTGCTATTCCGCTGCCGTACCACTTCATACATCATAATTGAGGCTGCACAGCTCACATTAAAGGAAGACGCCGTACTTGATTCCGCCATAGGTATCGTACACAGTTCATCACACAATTCTTTGTAAGCGTAACTCAATCCCTTCGTTTCATTTCCGATAAAAAGAAGTAACGGCGACATCAAATCCAACTCCCAAATTGCTTTTTGCTGATGGGCTGTCGAACCAAACATCCGAAACGTCCCGTAGGTCTCTTTCATACGATTTATCATCTCATACAATGTTTCCTGCTCTGTAATCCGTATCACCTGCAACGAGAAAAACGAACCCATGGACGCCGCTACCACCTCCGGATCATACAAATCCACCCCATGACCGGTAAGAATCAAAGCATCCACGCCCAGGGCGTCACAGGAACGTATTATTGTCCCCAGATTACCTTTATTGGACGGACGGTCAAATAACACCAGAAACGGATTGCTTGACAGCTTCATCTGTGCTGAAACAATCTCTTTCATTGCTACAATTGCCATCAGTTCGGACGTATCCTCCTTACTACTGAGTTCCTTCATAAGTTCCTGCGAAAACTGATAATTCTCTTTCGTCTTAACAGAAGCCAGCAGTTCTTTGGCCCAATCGGACAGATTTCCTTCGCCATACAAAAAAGACTTTATCTGCCATCCGTTTTTCACCGCCTCGTTTATGTTCCGGACACCTTCCACCACAAACTCGCCGTAGCGATTTCTTTTGGTCCGATTGGTTTTTAATACTTGAATATGCTGAAATATGTTGTTTCTTACCGTAACCCTTGTCATTTTGTGATACCGCCCCTTACTGATTCCTTACAACATACGCACTTTCTCTGCCGTAAAAATACGACACAGAAAGCCCGACAGAACCTTCTGTGTCATAACATTGTATCACACAATGACCTCCCGATTTATACCTACTTTACTTTAAAACAAACTCGGTATACGGTGCATATTTCTTCACAAAATCATCGTAATCACTTCTCTTGGTCGTCCACATAATCACAGGGAAATAGGTAACGCCCTCCCGTACCAGTGCCTCAAACAACGGATTGTTACAGTTAATCTCAAACTCACTGTCCGCATACCCTACAATCACCGGCGGAAGTATCTGATTTGCCCGAATCTTTTCTCTCCAAGCGTTTACGTGTTCTTCAAACACCACCGGATGCACCTGCCATTTGATACCTTCTTCCGGTCCGCTGCTACGAACAAACATAGAAAGCGGCATCGCAAGAGGTCCTAAGTAATATCGATTTTCCAGATACAAACCGTCCGAAAACGCTTTATTCTTCCGTTCAAACAGAAGATAGGTATGAATCCATTCCTCCAAAAGACCGTTATCGTTGTACTCCTTGGCAGATTGCACGCCCGGCGTAAACCGAAGCTCTTCCCGACCTTGTTTCTCATACACAATTTTCTTCACGGTCTCTCTGGACAAAGAGTACTCCTTTGCCAACTCCTCCACCGACACACCGTACATATACTTATTTTGTAACATCCGGTTCCGTTTTCTGTAATACTGCTTTTGTCCCGAGACTTCGCCCCAAGTCTTTTCCTTTTCTTCGGCCAGGGGTACATATAGAAGGTTACCACCGGCGTACTTTTGGATTTCTTTAAAAAGTTCTTCCGGAAGCACTTCTTTAGCGTTTAGGTAGTTCATCTGTTTTTTCACCTCTTTCAAAACAATGCAAGTGCCTCCTCAAAAGAAATACACTCTGCATATCTTCCCTTCCACATAAACTCATTGTAATACCGATAGGTCTGCTCCGCCGTCATAAAATCATTATCAAATGTGCTGTTGGTATATTCCGGCACAATCATCCGGAATCCATGCTCGAACCCACACTTCACAGTAGCGTCCATACAATAGTCCGTTTGCAGACCGACCGCTATAATCGTATCTTCGCCTTTTTCTTTCAGGTAGGCAAGCACCCCTGACTCTTTGAACGGACTGTTTACAAACTTATCAAAAATCCGCTCACCGTCCAAAGGCGCAAAACCGTCATAAATCTCAAAACCTTCCCTACCCTTCGTCAGTTCGGCCCCCACACCGTCATCGTGGCGTACATAAATCACTTCTACGCCACATTCCCTGACTTTTGCAATCAAAGCTTTAATACGGCTTTCAAACAGCTCAAACTGATACAGTTTTTCATTTGTGATTAATTTTTGTGTGTCTACTACCATAAGTACCATATTACTACTCTACCTCTTCAAAACTTCTTTGCGCTTTCTCGGTTGTCTGTCTCCGTTTCTCCAGCGTCTTCTCAAACACCTCAGCCGCCACTTTAGGGAAACGCTCTGCAATTACCTTCGTTCCTACTTCCGTTATACCTCCCTTGGTTGCCACTCTGGAAATCACATCTTCAAAGGAATATTCCTTCTCGAGCATCAACATTCCGGTTCCCACCATCGTATGCAATGCCATCCGAGCAATCTGACCTTCCGAAAGACTCGTATGCTTCTTTGCGGACGCACAAATTTCCTGAAATATGGCCGCAATAAAACCCGGCATACAGCTAACCAGTTCGGAACCCATTCCCATCTCCTGCTCCGGCAGTTCAATCACCGTACCCATGCAGGAAAATAACTTTGTCAAATACTCCTTATCCTTCTCTGTCACTCGCTCATTATAACATACCAGCGTTTGGGACTGATTTACCTCCGCCGTCACGCTCGGTATTGCTTTCGCAATTTTCCCTTTGTAAATCGGTGAAAGCTGCTCGAACATAATACTACCGTTTAAAGAAACCAGTAAAGAATCCTCTTTTAAACAATCTTTGATTTCCAACAGAATATCCTTCATATCTACCGGACGAACACACACAAATACAATATCTGCTTCTGTCGCCAGTTCCGGATTACTTTTACATACCGTACACTTGCCCTTCAAATACACAATCTTTTCTAACGTACGATTTGCCACCAAAAGATTCTCTGCCGAAACACTCTTACTATCCAAAAACCTTTCACCCAGCATCCGTCCCATACTTCCGTAACCGATAATTCCAATCTTCCTATCCATACTCGCCTTACATCCCCCTACTCTTCATCTTTTCCCCTTACAACATCCGAATCAATCCCAACACCAGCAAATGCGTCGGATAAAACCAGTAATAGACATACTTTATCACCTTGTTATACGGCCCCTGCTTTCCTCGGTACAGCCAAATCGGTAGCAGTGCAAGCAACGCAAATGCCTGCCGCACAATGGTTACCGTATGTCCGAACACATTCACTTCATAATAAAATCCGCTCAGAATCTCTACATTGATGTAGTACAGGCATACCGCCTGTCCCACAAAATACCACCATTTCCGTCCCCGGAAGAAATAGAACACCAGCACCGTCAGGACACCGGCATAATGATAGTCCGCGAAGGTCACCAGCCCCAGTACAAACGCCAGACACAAGGTTCCGATGCAAGTTATAATCCGAAGCCACAGCTTGTCTTTTTTCTTTGCCAGTTCGTTCAGCCAAATCAAAAACACCGCAATCAAAAAGGTCCATAACACATTTTGATGTAACGGATAAAACAAGCTGCTTCCCATCACCAGATTAAACGGTATTTCGGAAATAACTGCAAATACAAAAAGCCGGCCCACATACTTTTTCAGAGACCGGGTATGAAAGTACCCTTCCACAATCATAAAAGCAAACATCGGAAACGCAATCCGTCCGATATCCGTCAGCCAATCGTTTCCCGGTATCACCGTTGCCCAAAGATGGTCACACAGCATAAATACCATAGCCAGAATATGTAGTGTCATGGATGAAATCTCTATTTTTTTCTCGCGCTCCACTTCTTGGTCCCTCCGTTTCCTCCATGTCGATATCGTACAGTTTCTTCATGATACGAACCGCACACGCCCCACTGACCGCAGGTCTCCCACGGTCTCTGCAGACCACGCCGCACTTACAAAACTTAAAATCATGCCGATGTATACTTTCTATCACATCATTGCATCTTTTACATCGAATTTTGTTAACTAAAATCTTTTCCATGGTTTTATCACCTCGAATTCATTATAACATAGTCCACCATAATTTTCAGTACCATTATACTCTTTGTGAAATATTTTGTCGGCATCCCATTTTCCCTATTGCCATAAAGAAAACAGCCATGTGCCGTAACACATGACTGCAATTCTTCTCTTTATCAGAGGATTCGATCCACTTAATTTCCCTGTGCCGCCGCTCCGATTTCTACATCAGCCTTAATTTCCTTTGCTCTCTCGTGCCATTTTCCGAGATGGCGGCCATCCCAAGACCAATAATTACAATCCACACTGGTACAAACTGCCGCTACTTTCTTATAGATTTCTTCCGAAGTTAAGGACGTATCCGTTAGCGTCTCATCCTTCAGGACATTTCGGATACGGCACAGAAGAACGACTTCATCTTGCTTCCCTGTCGTAATTTCTTTGTCCACTTCAAGTTCAAAGGAAAGCGGACTGCTACACAGAACAGGAACCGGAAGCACCGCACCCTCTTCCCACTCTACCGTAACATCCATTTTATCGGCATCCCGACCGTCTGCCGTTCCGAAATAATCAGCCAAAGGCAAGTTGTTTTCAACCACCAAATTCGCGGAAAAAACTTTATTTCGACGAATATTTTCCAAGGTTCTTTTACTTCCGCCGATGGCACAGATAACTCCTAATTGGTCAAACCAACAATAACTGAACCAGCAAAACAATCCGAAATTCGGTGTTCCATCCTCTTTCTTCGTGCCGTAAACAAAAAGTGTCTGCGGACAAATATCATTCGTTACAGGTACTGATACTTTTTTCATTGTGTTAATCCTCCCTTTCAAGATTCGTAAGTACGCGTTGTAAATAGGCCTCAAATTGCTTAATTTCTTCTTCGGTAAACCCGGTATAATAGCAATCATTCATACACTCCGACACCTGCTCATACTCCTGTCGCAGAGCCTTTGCCTTTTCCGTAAGCGCAATCAACCGGCTACGCCGGTCTGCCGGGTCCGGTTTTCGGATGATTAATCCCGCACTCTCCATGCGATCAAGCATGGAAGTCAGTGTGGTATTTGCAAGACTTGTTTTTGCAGACAGACTACTGATACTGATATCTTCGTCCTGCCAAAGTACATACAAAATCCGGCCCTGGGCTCCGTTGAACTCATCAATTCCCGATGCTGCCAGCATACGGTCAAAAATCCGGGTTCCGGCCTGTTTGATGCGGGATATTAAATATCCTCCTTTTGTTTCCATGCATTCATCTCCTTTCTATATAGGATATTACTATATAGTAATAAACTTGTCAAGTTATATTTTTACTCGCAATAAAAATCCCAATTCTCCACAGGCATTTCTAATTTTACTGAAGCAATATTCGATGCTCTTCCGGGAAAACGGTTTGTGTTATCCAAATTGTTTCCTCCGTAAAGTTCTGCCAGCGTTTTGTTGTCAAAAGATTTGTTTCCAATCCGAATACTATTTTTACCGACATGGATTCACCAGTGGGAATCTTCAGAATACCGGTATTGTATAAGTCGGGTGATGCAGTTGCGGAATTTACAAGAATTGTTTGTCCGTAACTGCAATATGCCCACCAGTCAACGCCCCGCAATATCAACGAGTTTAAATCTACACCATCCGCAGAGGTGCCGTAGTTGGCAACGGCAGCATCTGCAATCAGGTAATAGGGGCGGTTAATTAGTCCCATTTGGTTTTCAAACGTTCCGTATCTGTTTGCAAAATCCGCACTTGTGACCAATTCCCAATCGGTAATTCGCAGCATATAGCCATCGATGGTTTGAGTTTCATTTCCGTAATAGGGTATATTTTGTCCATAGGGAGCCTCTTCATTTAATTTGTAATATGTAATCGGATTTTCCGGATATGAAAAAACATGTCCGTGATTCAACGTAAGATATCTCACAGCCCACGCTATAATCAGAACACCGCAAAAAACACCGGTCACTAATCGCTTCTTCATTCATCTCCCTCCTTCATCCTTCGTTGACGTTATCATGACAGTTCCTTGTTCAATGTTAAATATCTCATCGCAAAGGTCTTCCAAAATAGCTCTGTCGTGGCAGGTCATGATAACCAGAGTCCCGCGATTACGTTCTTCGCGAAGGATTTCTTTTGTACGCCGTACACCATCTGTGTCAAGTGCATTCGTTGGCTCATCAAGTATTAGTAAATTCGGCTTTTCCATGATTGCGGCTGCAATACCAAGTCTTTGTTTCATACCGAGAGAGTATTTGCGATATTTCTTTTTTGCATAATCGGAAAGACCTACCCGTTCCAATACATCTTCAATCATATCAGAGTTGATTTTCCCGGAAATGGATGCTAAAAGTCGCAAATTTTCATACCCGGAATAATTTCCTAAAAATGCTGGGTTTTCAATTAAAACGCCCATCTTGGGCGGAAAGTCCATATCCTTGCCGAGTTGTTTTCCGTCGATTGTGACAGTGCCCATGGTCGGACGAATCATTCCGGCAATCAAACGCATCAGCATTGTTTTTCCGCAACCGTTATATCCACAAAGTCCGTAGATTTTTCCTGCGTAAAGCGAGAGGTTCACATTGTTTACTACACGGTTTCCGTTTAGCTCTTTTGTAAGATTTTTCAGTATGATTTCCATTACGGTTCCTCCTCTTTTCCCGGTAGAATATCTTTATAACGAAATACGATTCCGCCACCAATCATACATACGGTAATGAAGCTAATACATAGAATAATACCTTTTTTCAGCGAATAGGCGTCGGAATATAACAAATCATTCTTCATGAGCATTCCAATGCGTGGAAACAACAAGGTCCAGTCAAAGGTAATGCTGAGAGTCAAGATTCCCACATTGATGATAAAAGCAATTGCCGGCCGGACAAACAACGTAAGTGTCATTGTAAGCAACTCCATGGTAAACATAGATAGCAACGGACAAACGAGTAGTGTCATTGTAAAAGACGGTGATGGGATAAGTGTATTGGAAACAGGTGTATAGCAAATGCTTTCCGTAGCCATGAATGCAATCGTATTCGAATTTGGTGTAAAGGATACGAGAATGTGATTTATCAGGCAGAAAACCGCCATGGTTATCCACATAAGAAGATATATCCAAAGTGCTGATATAAAGCACCAGATACACTTTTGATACCACCAGCGTTTTCTGCTTCCGATACGAAAGAGCATTTGTGAACCGTAGCCCAGCAAATCCTGCTGCATGTAGTCAAATGTCATAAAAACAGGACAAATATACATTGCAAGCCATGGATACGGAATGGTCATAGCCTTTACTTTAATGAGAGGGTCACAGCCGCTATAATTAATCCAAAATAACTCAAATAACGAATAGGGTCCATATTCCGGCGGAATGTTTTTCCAAATAATATCCAGTTCTATGTGTGTCAGCATGGAATACAGCAGGACAACAGGTACCATAATCCAGATGCGTTTGTTTTTTACTATACCCTCTTTGCAGTCTAACCATAAAATTTTACAATCCCTCATATCGCCAAGCCCTCCATCCATACACGAGTGTGACAATCAGAAATACTACAAGCTGCGTCAGAAGAAGATAATCTGTCGGAGCAACACTTGCGCTTTCCGCCCGAATCAATTCTGTCCATCCCAGTGCAAGGGGATGTGAATTGATTGTAATTCCTGTCCTGTATTGTAAATATGTTGCAGCAATGCTTTGACAAACAAAGAATAAAAACGGAAGAATTACCGAAACAGATGCTTTTTCCGTAAACATACCTATTACCGTGCCCATACAAGACATAATACCGCCCCAGATGAAGGTTACCGTACACCAGAGAACACTCCAGAGGATTGGGGATGTAAAAAACAGCTTTGATGCAAAACGAAAGGGATTCATCATGGTGCTGAGGCTTGCAGGGTCCGGTAAGGTTACTTTCATAAAACAAGACAGCAGCAGAAAATGAAAGATAAGGGCGGCAGAAAAAAGTATGCCGCCACAGAAAAACGAAACGAGATATTTCGCTGCAAAATAGTGCTTTTTGGCAACTCTGGTGCAAATCTGGTACCAGTATCCCGATTTGCAATCAGTACACAGGCTATGAGAAAATCCCAGTGCACAGACTGCCGGAATAATAATATAAAAATAGTTTGCGCCGAAACTGAGAGCCCCGGAAGGAAGCCAGCGATAAAACAGACTGATATGATCTACACCGTCACAATAGATATTAAACTGTTCTTTGGCGGCAATCCCTGCCATTCCGCAGGATATCAGAATGGCAAACAGAAAACTGCGGCTATGAAGCATTCTCCGCCATTCGAATTTGATAACAGAAAACATGGAAAGGACCTCCTATTGATACAAAGAACCTGCGTCGAGTTCAAGATATACCATGGATGTACGTGTGCTCATACTTGTTGCGAGGTACAATCTTGAAAGTAAATCATCGCCGATTTGTCCGCCGAAATTGCTTTTCGTTGCTTCGTCATAAACAGTTTGCTGTACCATGGTACCGATTTTTATAGTGACGGATTCCCCCTCCGGAATGGTAACGGCATAGGGATGAATTTCAGGATGTGTATTTGCCATGCTGCACCATGTCAAAGGAAAATTGTTTCCGATATTCCCTGGAGACTCTGCATTGGATTCTTTCATCGGAGCAATATTAAGCGTATCAATTCGGAAGGTATCATCCTCATATACTTTCGGTGTACCGGGAACATTAAGCTCTGTGGCACGTGAAACGGCAGAATGGTTTTCTAATGTAAGCTCAACCACAACAAAGGCGGTTTTTCCGAATTCTGCCGATTCAAGGAAGTCTCCGCTTTGACGATCAAAGAAATCAGCCTGCAAAGGGCCTGTGCCGTCTGTTTGTGCGCGAAAATCGTAAAATGTCTCTTCCCATGCCACCCCCGCTTCATAAAGATTGGTATAAACCTGTGCATTATGAACCGTTGCCAGTATGGTGCCGCTTTTCGCAAGGCTTGTAACAGGGAATGTTTCTCCGATTACCGGACGTGCTACCATCGGATAAGTCTGAGATGGTGTATCTGTCAGCGTTCCATCCGTAACAGCGGGCGTTAAGGTTGAGGACTGTATTTCTTGTGCAGGTGTATGCTCTTCCTGCAAATTGCTTTTATTTTCCGGATTTTCAATCGATATCTCCTTTAAACTGCAGGCACTGCCTGTAAGCATAAAAGAGAATACTACGACGGAAGTAATTATTTTTCTGAGCTTTTTTTTCATAACCGGACCTCCTCCACTATTTTTAGGGATGGATAAATCATACAGTAATTGTGCATCCGGCATGTATCCTAATAGCATCAAAAATGCATATTGCCAAATCTAATATCTCCGAAATGTAGTTCATTTTGCTTGTATTCCAGATAAAAGGAATAGGAAGCCCCAGCGGCATCTGTCTTCAGTTCATACAGCGCTGCGCCGGGAATAGAGTCTCCATCCGTTTCAGCGCTGTCTGTACGAATACAGGTCCATTCTCCGCCCAGTTTTTTACGGAATTCATCCACAAGGCAGTTGCCGAAGGAAGAAATTTTTGATGTTACCATATGCATATCCGCAGTATCTGTAATTAACAGTCCGACAGAAAGAACATCAAAGCTCTGGTCATCAACAATTAACTGTAAATAGACAGAATCCTCTACGGCTACCATAACATCCCAAAAAACAGCACTCTTTCCGGAATAGGTATTTAAATAAAGATACGGTGTTGCTTTCCTTCCACAGTCACCGAAATCAATTTGCTCCCAACCGATGGCAGTAACAAGTGTATTATAAAACTCCTCTGCTGCCTGATAAACCGAAAATTGTTGTTCCTCATAAGCGATATGCGCAAAAGGTGTACGCTGCGTGGATTGAGGAAACGAGGCCAAACGAGCCTTTTCAAAAAAAGATAAATTCACCGGCAACTCTAATGTAATGGGAGATAGCGTTTGTTGTTCCGCCGTTGTGTTTTTTTCATCCGCAAATGACAGGGCAATATTCGGAAGCGCAAACAAACAACCGATAATACTCACAGCCGAAACGCCACAAAGGATTTTTCTAATTAATTTCATACACGATTACCCCGCAATTCTACAATTACTTTTGTTCCCAAGCCCGGTTCGCTTGTAATGGAAAGCGTTCCGTGATGTAACTCAACGATTTCTTTACATATGGATAATCCCAAGCCTGCTCCGCCCTGTTTCCGGGAACGCGATTTGTCCACACGATAAAAGGCTTCCGTGAGTTTCTCCAAATCTTCTTTCGGGATTCCTCTTCCGTTATCAATTACTTCATATCGGCATCCGTCGGTTAACATGGATTGTCTTATTCGAATGGAGCCGTTTGAATCGATGGCCTTTCCGGCATTGTCTAACAGATTTAACAGCAACGATTGCACTAAGTCCGGCGCCAGTAAACAGCATCCATCCTCCGTCTCTACATCAATGAGAATGTTTTGCGCAGCAAAAGATCTTCGAAAAACGGAAAGAGCCCTTTGCAAAATATCTGCAGGAGCGGAAGAAACCATAGGAAAGTCTTTTTTTCTTACTACAAGCAGGTCCAGCAATTGAAAGGATAGTTGTTCCAGACGTTTTCCCTCTTTGAAAATATAAGTGGCACATTCTGCTTGTTCCTCTTTGGAAAGGGTACAACTTCGAAGTAAATCGGCATACCCGATCAAGGAAGTCATGGGAGTTTTTATTTCGTGGGTGAAGCTGCCGATAAATCGTTCTTGTTGTTCAATCGTTTCCTGCTGCTCCTTGATTTTTGTGGTTAATATTTCTGCCATATGGTTGAAATCAGATGCTAAAGAAGCTGTTTCATCATTTCCCTGCACATTTGCACGTTTTTCCAGTGCACCGGCTGCAATCTCTCCGGAGACAATGGAGAGTCTGTGTAACGGTTTTGTCAGGAAGTGCGCAATCAAAAAGGAAAGGATACCGCTAAGAACAATAAGTATCAGAAATAAACTCCGATAAATTTGCAGTTGCGCTTCCCGGAGTTCATACATTTCGGATATGTTTTGCACTGCATCCAGATAAAACACCGTATGATTCACGGAGAAAGTACCTGTAATCTGCAAGAAGTGTCCCATGGAATTATGATATGTTTTGAGGGCGCACGCAGTATCGGTGCATAACTCTTTTAAAGAATCATCATAGGAGAAATTGCCTTTTGTCTGATAAACGGTTGTATCGGTATAAAATCGGAGAGCTTCCCAATCGGAATCTGAAGAGTTAAGCTCCTGAATCAGCAGATTTCCTATTTCATTGGAATAATACTGTTCACTGATTGAATTTATCAGAGTAAGCGTGGATTGTAAAAAACGGTATGACTGTAGAGCCTGTTCTTTTTCGCGTTCCATGGAGCGTTGAAAGGAAAACAGAATAAGAAGCGTTCCGCCAATCCCGTATAAAAGACAGGTAAGAAGTGTTATGAAAACAGCCAGTTTTGTGCGAAGCCTCATTCTGTCACCTCCAGACGATAGCCGACTTTAGATATCGCGCGAAGCGATTGTTCCAGACCAAGCTTCTTTCTGAGACGTTGTACATGCAAATCAACGGTTCGACTTATGCCGTCAAATTCTCCGCCCCAGACCCGTTCATAAATGGTTTCACGATAAAGAGCAATGTTAGGATTTCTTACAAAAAGAAGCAATAATTCATATTCCTTATTTGTAAGAGGAATTTCGGTATTGTTTTTGGTGACGGTCATGGAGTCGCAATGAATGGTAATGTCGGAAAGACAAATCGTCTTATCTAATTTATAAAATCTCCGTAAAACGACTTCAACTCTTGCTACTAATTCCGCAATTTCAAAAGGTTTGGAGATATAATCCTCCGCTCCCATTCGAAGTCCCTTTACCCGGTCGTTTACACCGGTTTTTGCTGTGAGAAAAATAGTGGGAATATTTAATACTTTACTATATTCTAAAAGAGCATACCCATCCACCCCTGGTAACATGATATCCAGTAAAAGCAGGTCAAAGGTTTCACGTTCTAAAAGATCCGCCGCTTCTAAGCCGTCGTAGATACAAGTACAGGAATACCCATATTGGGACAGACTCATACGAATCAGGTTTGCAATGGATTCTTCGTCCTCAACAATGCATATTTTAATCATGGTAATATCCTCCTTGTATAATAAACACACTCAATTTTACATCATTATTGTATCTTTTTTGCATCAGGACTGTCAATGCGGATTCATGTTCTGCGAGGAGTAATCTAAAAATGCAGTCATATGTTATTTTCACACATGACTGCATACTTACTCTTTGTTAAATTTTAAATATTCTCTCACACTGTCTATCCCTAATACCGAATCACATAATAAATCACATACACCCAGTTCAGCAACCCGTGGAAAATCGCCCAGCCGATGGACTGCCACTTCGTATAAGACAACACCACCGCCAATGCTACACCTACCGCCGCACCGATATCGATTCCCTTTTCGGTGGTCTTTTCAATGACAATCTTCGAATCCCTATGTGTATGTGATTCGCTTCCGTAAATCAAGTTCTCCATCGGTACTTCAAACACCTCTGCCATCGCGGATAAGGTCTCCACATCCGGTTGCGTCTTACCCTGTTCCCAATTGGATACTGCCTGTCTTGTTACATGAAGACACTCTGCCAACTGCTCCTGTGTCATGCCCTTCTCTGAACGTATTTTTTTAATATTCTTTCCAACAATACTCATGTTTACTCCTCCTCAATTTTGCTTTTTGCAGTTCCTACTATACCGTATCAAGGGCAAATAGTCACGCAACAGGACGTTGCATTTCGCAAATAAAGCATTTATCCGAGCGTTCTCCTGTAATTTTCTTTTATACTAATTCAAAAACACATGCATCAAAAGCCCGATTAACGCACAAACAACCACTGCAACCAACGCACTTCCCAACACCAAAAGAATCTTTTGATACGGACGCTTGGCAATTTCCCGCTGCTTCTGAATCTCATCCAGGCGTTTTCCTTCGGTAAAGGCTACGATTTCCTTGTAGGTCTGGATATCGTTGTCCTTTTTTATCTTCTCCACCTTCAGGGCAAAATACATGGTTACCGCAAAAATGATTCCCCACGGAATATAGCCCAAAGTTCCCAACCACTGTACCAACGGAACTATCGATACCAGCATTACCACAAACAGTACGGTAAGAATTGTACCGTAGTGATTCAACTTTGTTACTTCTTCTTTTTTGATTTCTTCTCTCATTCTGTCAATATCTCCTTTGATTAGTTTGTCAAGTGAGATATGAAAGACTTCGCTCAGTAGTACCAAACTATTCACGTCCGGATAGCTTTTATCGTTTTCCCAATTGGAAATGGTTTGTCTGGAAACATACACCCGTTCCGCTAATTCCTCCTGAGATAAGTTTGCCTCCTGACGGCAGTTCTTAATTTGTTTTCCGAGTTCCATCCCGTCACCTCCTTGCACTTCACATACTAATCAAAAAGTCGGATTCCGGCTATCAAAAAGCGTTGACATGGGGCATTTTTGCCGTGTCAAAAGGTTTTGACATAGCGTAAAACCACCTAAAATCTCTGCTATCGCATGCTCCACAAACGTATCCAGTTCCTCCTGCGGAAGGTAGGTCTCTCTTTCTTCCACCGTTTCTATACCCTTTCGGTAAAACTCCGCAATAAACTGCTTTCTCTGTTCAAAGGCCTCTTCCCCGAAAAAATCTAAATAAGTATTCTTGAATTCCTTTATTCCTTCGTAAATTCGGAATGCCGGGAACTCCGGATGCTTCTTTAAATACAGAAAATCCAAGTCGTACCAGTCCCGCTTAACAAGCTTCCAAAAGACTGTCTTATCCTGTTCGAATAAATCCGAGAGTTTTTCTTTCGCTCCGTATACAATCTTACTTGCCCACAACTTATCCGTCAACAAATGCACCAGATACCCGAAATAAAAGGCATACTCTTTTTCACTGTAACTCTCACGTTTCTCTTTTGTAAAGTACCTTACAATAAACTGTTCTTCATGCACATCCTTAATTCCGTTTTCATCTACGGTACGAAAATGCGACACCGCCGCATCCGGTACAAATCCTGTACCGTCTTCCGTCGGCACACCGCTGTCCGGTGCAATATTTCCCATAACAAAAGCTTCTTTCTCTGATAAATCCAGTTTCTCATAAATACCTTGCGCTACGCGCAGGTGAATCATCCAAGATGCCATAGTTACTCCCCTTCTATCGCAAGCAACGCCGCTTTTGTCGCATGAATCTGCGTCGTATCAAACACCGGTAACGCTGTATCCTCCTGTCCGATTAGCAAACCGATTTCCGTACAACCTAAAATCACTCCTTGGGCTCCTTCTCTTTGTAAGTCCTCTATTACGGAGACAAACTTCTTTTTCGATTGCTCTGAAATAATTCCGAGACACAATTCCTTATAGATTACATCATTTACGGTTGTGACTCCCTCCTCGTCCGGAATCACCACCGCAATCCCTGCTTCCTTCAACTTACTTTTGTAAAACTCCTGCGTCATTGTATATTTTGTTCCAAGAAGTCCCACCTTCATAATTCCATTTTTCTTTAGTTCTTCCGCCGTTGCTTCCGCAATATGTATTACCGGAATCGAAATCTCTTTTTGAATCTCCGGGGCAACCTTGTGCATTGTATTGGTGCATATTACAATAAAATCCGCGCCTGCCTTTTCCAAATTGATTGCAGCCTGTGAAAGCACCCTCGCGCTCTTGTCCCATTCCCCTTTTGCCTGATACTCTTCAATTTCCGCAAAGTCCACACTATAAAGGAGTACCTTTGCAGAGTGTAAGCCTCCCAGTTCTCTCTTTACGGTTTCATTTACAATTTGATAATAAGTAACCGTGCTCTCCCAACTCATTCCTCCGATTAATCCGATTGTCTTCATCTTTTATCGCTCCTTCCCTACATTTCAAAAACTTTCTCATTCGCATGAGCATAACAAATCTTTTTCGGCTTCCGGCTCAAAATCAGTTCCCAGTCTGCTTTCAGCTTCTCATTCTCTTCATACGCCCCAAGATACTCCATCGGCTCCAAATCGCCTACCAAACACGTCCCGTCATCCAGTATAAATGTTACGCTGTCTTCACTGTGGCTGGACGTGGAAATAATTTCACCGTCTATTCCGAGCTCTTGCAAGAATCCCCTGCTCTCCTCACAAGAAATCACCGTTGCTTCCTCTTTATTAATTGTCTCATACCCAAGTCGTGGCTCCCTTGCAAATATCTCATCCGAGAATCCTACATACTCCTTCTGCACATCCACCAAAAGAAGCTTCACACCTTGCTTCATCAGTTCACTGACAAGTCCCATATGATCCGGGTGATAATGGGTTGCCAAAATATAGGTAATGTCCTTCAGGCTGATGTTCTGCCGCTTGATTTCCTTATAAAATAAAAGCAACGTCCCGGCATAGTCCGTATCCACGAGAAGATTCCCGGCGGTTCCGCGGATGAAAAATGTATTGGTATTACCGTATTTTAACCTGCTTACCAAAACAACACCTCCGCCAGTTACAAACAATACAACGAATACGCCCCGTGCTTCGTACTACCGTTATATTCTTCCTTGTGAAGCCCGGCTTCCTGTTTCACTGCACTTTCAATGAGCTTTTTCGTAAGCTCCGGCACATCCTCCCGTGCCAACGCTTCTTCCACATCTACCCACAGCACTTCACTGTTTTCCTCGTGGTCTGGAGTTGCTTCCCCGGACACATATTCCGCACGGAATCGATGTACCAATCGTGCATATTAAACCGGATTCCGATAATATCAAGCGGTTTTACCGTCACCTTGGTCTCTTCCATATACTCCCGAATCAGTGCATCCTGCGGCGTTTCGCCTTCATTCACATAACCACCCGGTACAATAAGGAGGCCCTTTCCTCCGCCGTAAGTATGACGGGCAAGCAGCACCTTGTTATCCTTAATCACAACACCGGTTACACTCTGTCCCCAGTTGGTAGTTCCGTTTTCCATCATTATTCTCCAATCTCTCTCATACTTCGGATAAACTTCGGCTCATCAAATACCACACCGTTTTCCAGGAGATGGTCAAGGAACAGCTTATAATAGCCCGGCAGCATTGCCTCTGTCTCATCATGGGCATGGAGAAGGATAATATGCGCATTGCCCTCTCCGAATAAAGCCGCACCGAATTTCGGATTCATATCATGCATCCGCGCCCATACGTTTCTCTTGGTAAAACCGGAATTCGGTCTTATAGCGTATTCCGCGAAATCAAAGCTCCAGAGCGTATCGATATCCACATTTAGGTTGTTTGCCTTCCACCAAGGATAAGTAAGCTTGGAATCATCCACCTTATGAAACCCGTTCTCCTTTAAATATTGTTGCAATACCTCTCTGTTGCTGCCTCCCTTATCTCCGTAAGGAAAACGGAACGGTCTCACAGTACGCTTTACACCACAATCTGCATACAGCTTATCGAGAACTCTCTCACATTTTTCAATCTCTTCCATACTTTCCGGCACCGAAAGCTTAGAAAACGGCGTATGCGAATAACTGTGGTTTCCCACAATCATCCCGTTTTTCACAGCATACATTGCCTCGTCGTAATAGTTCTCTACATTTTTTCCCACCGCAAAAAGGATTGCCTTAATCCCCTTCTCGTTTAAATAATCCAC
Organism: uncultured Clostridia bacterium; assembly: GCA_937895705.1. Taxonomy (GTDB): domain Bacteria; phylum Bacillota; class Clostridia; order Lachnospirales; family Lachnospiraceae; genus SIG307. The sequence goes on along the minus strand of CALBKM010000044.1, from coordinate 85,885 downwards.
AATCGCCGGGGTATTTTTTGACGCAATGTCGTCAATCGTTAAAATTGCATGGTTCATTTGTATTCTCCTTTTCGTTGTAAAATAATAATCGGACACCGGGGTTCCGGCGATCCGTAAATTGCTTTTTTCTTGTCTACAAACAAAGCCATAACTCTTCCATACCGTCCTCAACCAGTCCTGTTTCCGTAAAACCCATGGATTTATAGAGGGCCTTCGCCACTTCATTTCCTAAAGATACTCCGGTATAAATCTCCTTCGCATCAAATCGCTCTGTTAAATATGTAATTCCTTGTTTCAGGGCCTCTTTCCCATAACCTTTATTCTGATACCCTTTGTCTATCAAAAACTTCCACAAGGTATACTGTTTCCTTGACTCATAGTATCCCAGCATAATAAATCCTACCGCTTTATCATCCGCATAGATTGCAAAAGGAAACGCAGTATCACGATAAACATAGGCCTGCGCCAAGGAATCAGCAGGTGTAGACACAAATGCTTTCTGATGTTCTGCAACACCTAGGCTCAATACTTCGTCAAGATTGTCCTTCGTTATTTCCTTCAATTCCACCATTTTTCTCTTTCCTTTCCTTCTGAAAAATCGACACCATATACACCATCAAACAACAAAGAAACGGAGAAACACACTCCGCAATATAGTCCTTCCAAAAACTTGCTCCACTCCAACTCGGTGAGGTCATATAAAGGTCCGTCGCCCAAAGTGCGAACGCCCCTGTTAACAAAAACGGAATCGCCTCTACCGCTCTATGCTTTGCAAGTCTGCAAAACAATAGTTGCACAGAAAGAGACGGAATGATTCTTAGAATCAAAGACATTGCATCTCCCCAGGAAACAAAAGGCCAGAACAACATAGTGACAGGCACAATCACACCCAGTACTAACAATATGTTAACAATAACCTTCTTCATATGACTCCCTCTCCTTACAATACACGTATTTATTCAATATTCTACCATTACATTATTCTAAAGTCATCTATTTCTTACTCTTTATGAGTCCCCATATCCCAACAACAACCAAAAGAACGCCTATGACACTTTCAATAACTACACTTCCTGCTCCAAAGGTTCCCACAACAAAAATTGCAGTCGGACCGTCCGCGCCACCGATAATTCCTACGGAATCAGAAACCTGATTTGCTAATACAGCCCCAACAATCATAGGTGCTATTACACTTAATAAAATCAATCCTCCGACAACAATGGAAATAATAGATAATACTTTCTTCATTCTGTATCCTCCTTCGTTATTCTCCTACAAAATACAAACATTCTCATACAGCCCCTCATCAAAGATGTTCTGTACCATCTTATCATCCAAAATATACTCTGCCACCTTGCCCACAAGCGACTCAAAATCTCTGAACTCACAAACCTCTACCTGCTCCACCCCATCATAGAACCACCAACGTCCTGTATGATTGGTAATTGCACATTCCCGGCCTTTATATACAAACTCAATCTCTCTTCCATGCATGAGAAAGTCTGCTATATTGCTAAATACGTATTCTTTCATTTCACACTCCACTTTCAAATTTTCCCGCGGTATCATTACTTCTCACATATAACAACTTCCGTCCCGTAATGATTGCTATAAAACCTGTTATCAAAAAACACATTAAAGAACGGAGTCATTTTGTTCTCTATCTCGGTGTCTTGCGGCTTCGGCATCGTAAGGAGCATATCGGCAAATTCCGGTGTTACCTCCCCGGCAATCATCTTCCCATAGGTCCAGTCACTTTCCTTTAACCTTCCGTACCGCAATGCCACCGCAATCCATTCGTCCTCTCCGTTCCAGCAATGAATTTCAAAGGTCTTTGCCGTCTTTAATGCTTCTTTAAGCAATTCCAGCCATTTTGAATTATCCTTTTCCGTTCTGTCAAAATAAATCGGATATACTTCTTTCTCGCAAGCAGGTGCCTCACTTACCTTCAGTTCACCTAATTGCACGGTCGATAATTGTTTCAACACTTTCTCTGTTACAATCTTTAAGGCCTCCTCTAAATCTTTCTCTTCGTCTTTCATTTCTGCCTCCTGCTATCTTATCTCATTTCCTTCCCTTTTCAATTCTACCAAAATCACTTCCGGCCGATTATTAAACCGAAACGGAAAAGCACTGTTTCCGATTCCTCTGCTTACAAGCATCGTTGTAGTCTCTTCCGTAAACAATCCCGCATCGTATTCCGGAAACCACCCCTGGTCCGGTACCAGCACTCCGCCCACAAAGGGAAGTCGGAACTGCCCGCCGTGTGCATGACCGCTGAGAACCAAGTCTGATTGACTGTCTACATAGCAATCAAACAATTCCGGTCTGTGAGACAACAAAATCGTAAACTCATTTCCCCCAGCCGAAAACTCCTTTAGTTTTCCTTTCATCACAGATTCGGCTTCATCATATAAAAAAACATTTTGAAAAGCGGGGTCATTCACACCCAGTAGCACAATTGTTTCTCCGAACCGTTTCAGTTCGATACGCTTATCGTCCAAAACAACAACGCCCTGCTCCGTCAGTCTTTCTTTTAACTCATCATACCCTGATATCCGGGCTTCATGATTGCCTGCCACAAAATAGCAGGGAGCAATCTCCATCGCAGCCGCCGTAAACTGCAGTGCAACCTCAATCTCCGTCCTACGGCAATCAATAAGGTCTCCGGTAATCGCAATCATATCCGGTGCCGCCTCCCGCAACATAGTCAGCAGCTTTTCATTCTCTTTCCCCATCTCCGTGTTATGCAAATCGGATACATGGGCAATCCGATATCCGTCGAATCCTTCCGGCAATCGATCGCTTGAAACCATATAGCGGTTTAGCTCTAGCGCCGTATTCCCCCAGACAGTCCAAATAACCAGGACTGACAAGAAGGCTGCCAGGGCTCCAAGCAAGATTCTTCTTCTTTTCTTCACTCCTCCTACTTCTCCCTCTTCACAATAGTAAACACCTCTTCTTCGAAATCCACCGACCGAAACTCCCTCTCTGTCCCATCTGGACGCTCCAGCCCTAAGGTATCATAATACTCGTTTGAAAACTTGATTTTACAATCCCCATACTGCTCCTGCACCGACTTTACATACTCATAGGGATTTTCCTTCGGTATAAGCTTAAGCTCGGCCTGTATTCTGTTAAGGACCTCCTTCTGCTCCGGAAGCATGACATTATTCTCACTATATAGGAATTCCTCAAACTGCGCCTTGCTCCATCCGATGATCTGTTCCACTGCCGTCGTGCTTCCGCACGCCAAAATCAAACGCAGGAACTCCTTAAAATTCATTGCCAACGGGTACACATATTTATCGACACAGGATTCCGGATTCACCGCAAACACCATATCCCGATATCCACGGATAAAGCAATAATGTATGCTGTTCTCCCAACCGATGACGGTTGCATCTATCGGAGTACAGGAATACGCCACACACATGTTGCTTTTCTCAAGGCCGATCCATCTTCCATCTATACCGAGCTGACAGTATTTCTCATACATTGTCATTGACATCCTCCTACTCCGGATATACCTCTTTCACATCATCATAGACTGGGAATATTAGTACTCTTACTCTTGTTCCTATCGCATATCCCACCTCTAATTCCCCGTCGTCCGAATACCGACTACTTGTTATACTATGCACCTTTGTCACCGAATACAATATCGCATTATAAGAAACAGTACCGCCGTCTTTATAATGCACCGGTATCGGTACCAACAAAACCAAGGCAACCAAAATCCAGCAAATAACTTTAAGAATTTTTTTCTTCATAAGCATTCCCTCCCCATCAAAAACGGTTTCATGGTAACATATAAATTAGTTTACCATGAAACCGCCTATTCTTCCACTATTTTTTGTCAAAGGAACTCCTCGCAAAAGAAATCCTACTCAGGAATTCCTCCGTTTTGTACAAAAGCAGAAATCAACGTCTCATAACTTTCCTCCGGTATTTTGACACACAAATCCCACAGTCCCTGAAATCTGACATAACCATTCTCATGAAGTCTGAGATGTATCCTTGTTCTGTCGTTCATATGAAAATACAAATGGTAAATCTCAGAATCCACCATATGCTGCAAACCTTCCTGCTCCGCTATATCCTGACATAGAAGAAACTCTTCCGCATCCAGCTTCTCGATAAATTCCCGGATGTATGCTTCCTCCTTATCCAGCTCGTATACCTCTTCCTTGCTGTAAAACCAAGAGTCTCGGCTTTCGAATTGTACTCCGGCAATGTTTCCTGACAGATGCAACCGATCTTCATACAGTTCTTTCCCGTATTTCAGTGTAATGCCGTTGTTGCAAATATACAGGCTGACAATCCCGTTTGCCTCCTTTGTACAAAGCATAAACTCCGGGGCATACCCCTTCACGGAATAAAAATCGCCCCGTATGCTGCCCGCAAAGTTCACATATCCTTCCTCCGGAGTCCACTCGTCAATCATTCCGGTTACGGTTCCCAAATACTCTCCTACAACCTCTTCCGCTTCGGAGAAATTCTCATAATACACATAACAACGCCCTTCGTAAATAAAGAACCCTATCATATCCGACATTGCCGCCACATCCTTCGACAGGGACACCTCCAATGCAGGAATCGTAATTCCTTCTTCCGAAATCACATAGCCGAACGGTTCTTCTTTTGGTGATAACGTTTTCGTTCCCCATACGATACCTCCTGCAACCAGACACAGACAAGCGGCCATTGCTCCCCATTTTACCCATGTGGAATTCTTCTTTTTCACACTCATCTCACTCCGTTCCAGTATGTCATCATCAATCTTCTGAAAGGCTCTGTACAAATCTGCTTTATTCACTGAAATATCCCTCCTTACTTAGGTGTACTCTCAACTTCTTGCGGCTTCTGCTCAAAATAACCATCACGTGATTGTCCGTCATGTGATAGCGTTTTGCAATCATCGCTACCGGTTCCGTGAAAAAATACCGGCGTACAAATACATTTCCTTCCCGTTCCGGCAAGTCCCTGACAAAGAACCGGATGCTTTGTTCCAGTTCCTTGGCAATGTATTCCTCTTCCGTATCCGACTCATTTGCAATACATTCCGCCAATTCCTCCAAAACAAGATGTATCTCTCCTCCTCCGCGCTTCTTAGCATTCCCGGCATGAAAGCGGTTAAAGGAAAGATTCCGGGTGATTTTCGCAAGAAACATACGAAGCACCGTTGGTCGTTGCGGCGGTATTGCATTCCATGCAGCAAGCCAGGTGTCGCTCACGCATTCCTCCGAATCCTCCGTATTATGTAAAATATTCTCCGCAACAGAAAAACAATAAGAACCGTACTTGTTGTCGGTTTCTTTAATTGCTTCTTCCTTTCGCTGAAAATAAAGCTCTACAATCTGAGCATCCTCCATACAATACCTCCTTTCGTTATTCTAAAGGTCTCTTTACTCTATAAGACAGGAAACGACAGTAATACCTTACAAGAAAATTGTAAAAACCGCCTCCGGTTCCCCAGAAGCGGCCTTAGTTCACTCTTTATTCTTTTACTTCTCCTGCATCTCTGCCAACTGGCTCTCATGACGAAGGAAGAAGTCAAACCGCGGCGGTAAGAACTTGGTCTCACCGGTCGGATTTGCCAGTACATCCTTCATATCCGCAAATGCATAGTTCCAGTCATATACCTTTTCGGACAAGCCCACATACTCACGTACCGTCTCACAGCCTGTCGGTGCAATCGGATGAAGGAGTAACAACGCGGTCTTGATACCGTAGAAGCAGTCGGTCAGAAGCTGGTTACGAAGGGCCTCGCCGCCTTCCTCCTCTGCCTTCTTAATGTTGTTTGCGTAATGCTTGTTCAGCAAACGGATATAGTCATCCAACACATAGGTAATGCGGTGGAAATCGTGGTTGTACATATGACGCTCATACTCAAGGATAGCTTCCTCGGAAGAGGCCTTAATCTTCTCATCCACAACGCCCATCGGAATGACGGAATCGTTGTACTTCTGCACCGTATACAGGCAGGAACGCACGATACGGTTGAATACGTTAGTCAAAAGATTTCCTTCCTTTAATACCGGGTCCACGCCCTCACGCTCATTCTCCGGCAGATAAATCTGCGGCTTGAAGCTGGAGCTCTTGGTGGAAAGACCGAGGCTTAAGAAGTGCATCCGAAGTTGCTCCGGCGTATAGAACGCCAGCAAATCCTTTGCCATCGGCGGCTTAATCTCGGAGCTGGAGCTTGCCTTCTTTTCCATAAACAGAATATGGCGGTTTGCGATAATCTGCGGAAGCTTCTTATAGTCGATTTTCACCGGCTTGCCTGCCTCTGCATCCGCTGCCGCAAACATAGCCATCTCGGCAATGCCGTAGAAATAAATGTTGTCTTCACCGATAAACTGATACACTTGGGAATCATCACCCATCCACCAGTCCTTCCACTCGGATGGGTCCTTGCCGCGCTCCTCAAGGCATGTCTTCGTAAAGGAAATCGGTGCCCATAAGGACTCCGGCCATACCCAGAAGGTCAAATCCTTGTTGCCCTCACACTCCGGTACCGGCACACCCCATTCGATGTTACCGGACAAACGGAACGGTACTAAGGTCTTACCGGTACGGCAGTTGATGTTACGCTCCGCCAGGGCCGCTCTTGCCTTATCACGGTCATCCAAGGAGGCAAATACGAAGGTTACGGACGGTTTCTTTTCCTCGGCAATGATTTCATGTGCCGGGAACGCTGCGGTCAGTTCCGCAAGACCTGCCTCGTACGCTGCATCAAAGGCATCCTTATCCGGTGCACCCTCGCCGGTATAGGTCTTCGGATTTACCGCAATGAGCTTCTTCTGCACGTAAATAACCGGCTTCTTTAAGAACTCTTCAATGGTATTTAAAATATACTTACGGGTATTGGTGTTAGCACGTACCTCGTTAATATACTCCTGCATCTCGTCGGTAAAGTTCTCTAAGGAGAAATACCAGTTCTTTACCTCGATAATCTCCGGGGTCTTACCGGACAGCATGCTCTTCGGCTCGATCAACTCCGACGGCATATACTGGTGACCGAGATCACACTCGTCCGCATAGCCCTTTTCGGAACAACAGCCCTCAATCGGACACTTACCTACCACCTGTCTGCCGTTTAAGAGTACCTTAAACTCCGGATCGTAGAACTGCGGCGTAGACATCATCTTAAGCTGTCCTCTCTCGTACAGAGCCTCAAACAACTCCTTAGAAGACTCTACATGATGCTCTGCTCCGCGATATAATGCGGAAGCACCGTAGTAATCCGGCTTAATCTCATAAGCATGTAAGGTATCCTTCTGAATCTTGTGATTCTTTTCCACGTAATCATGAATGGTCATGTTCGCCGGAATCACACCGCTTTCCTGCTGCTTACGGAAGCCCTCCAAAATCGGAGAACCGTAGCAGTCGGTACCGGATACAAAAATAACATTTTCCGCGCCGATACGGTCACGCATAAAACGCGCAAAGGTATCTGCGTGTACAAATAAGCCACCCACATGACCGAAATGCAGTTCCTTGTTGCCGTACGGCATACCGGAGGTAATCACTGCCTTCTTCGGAAACACCGGACGTCCTTCCGGCTTTCTGAACTCTTTTCCCATAGTTCCGCCTTTCTTTTGACGCGCTTCCTTTTTGGGGTTTCCTCTCGTGTCTTGCGATTTACATTTTCCACGAAAACCCGCTCTCGCTCATGCACCGACGTAGTGGACACTAAGCTCGAAAGTACCTCGCTAAGTGCCAACGTCGGCTTATGGTTTTCTTAGGATAATGTAAACCGCTTCGACACGTGATTAGTTCCATAGAGGAAGCGCTGGTTCATTACAAATTGCTCGATATATTATCCGGCGACTATCTGAAAATCAAAGATTTCAGATAAGCCGGTTTCTTTGTGACGTCTGTAATCAATAAATAACTTAGATTTACTTTACTACGATGTTATAAAGTCTGCCCTTTACGTAGAGTTCCTTTACAATGTTTTTGCCTTCAAGGAGTGCAGCGATGGTTGCGTCGGCGTGTACCTGTGCCTTTACAGCCGCTTCGTCTGCTTCTGCCGCTACCATAAGCTTTGCCTTTACCTTACCGTTCATCTGTACAGCGATTTCGATTTCGTCTTCCTTGATGGCTTCTTCGTCATAGGTCGGCCACGGCTCATAAGCGATGGTGTTGTCGTGACCAATAATGCTCCAAAGCTCCTCACCCACATGCGGGCAGATACAGGAGAACATCTTAATGAAGCCCTCTGCATATTCTCTCGGACACTTGCCTGCCTTGTATGCTGCATTCATGAAGATCATCATCTGGCTGATTGCGGTGTTAAAGCCAAGTACTTCAAAGTCGGAGGTTACCTTCTTTACGGTCTGGTGATATACCTTGGTTAAGGTTCCGTCGTTGTCATCAGTCAGGTTCGCTGCATCGGTGAAGAAGTTCCATACACGAACGATGAATCTTCTTGCGCCCTCAACACCCTGCTGACTCCACGGCTTGGAAACCTCAAGCGGTCCCATGAACATCTCGTATAAACGAAGGGTATCTGCACCGTAATCTCTTACGATATCACTTGGATTTACAACGAATTCCGGGAATCTCTTACCCATCTTAATACCGTTGGAACCTAAAATCATGCCCTGGTGAACCAGCTTCTTGAACGGCTCCTTTACCGGGGATAAGCCCTTATCGTACAGGTAACGGTTCCAGATACGGGAGTACATAAGGTGTCCTACCGTATGCTCCGGTCCGCCGATGTATAAGTCAACCGGCATCCAGTGCTTTAATAACTCATAATTTGCAAATTCTTTATCGTTATCCGGATCGATATAACGAAGGAAATACCAGCTGGAACCTGCACTACCCGGCATGGTAGAGGTCTCACGGGTACCCTTCACACCGTCCTTGTCATACTGCTTCCATTCGGTTGCATTCTCAAGCGGTGCCTTACCGTTCTTTCCCTTGTAATCGGAAAGTTCCGGAAGAATTAACGGAAGTTCTGCATCGTCCAATACATGGATATTTCCGTCCTCCATATAAACTACAGGAACCGGCTCGCCCCAGTAACGCTGTCTTGCGAAAATCCACTCACGGAAGTGGTAATTTACTTTTCTTCTGGCAACGCCCATTGCCTCTAACTTCTTCGTAATAGCTTCCTTTGCATCCTCTACTACGTAGCCCGTGAACTCCTCGGAATTCATCAGCTTGCAGCCCTTGCCAAGGTAATCATACTTTTCAAACGCCTTCTCGGAAACGTCACCGCCGTCGATAACCTGAATCATCGGGATATTGTGAACTACCGCATACTCGAAGTCACGCTGGTCGTGGGACGGAACCGCCATAACCGCACCGGTACCGTAGTTAGCCAGTACGAAGTCACCGATGAAAAGCGGTACTTCCTTGCCGTTTACCGGATTGATGGCAGTAATGCCCTTTAACGGACAACCGGACTTGGTCTTGTTCAGCTCCGTTCTGTCCATATCATTCTTCTTTAAGGTCTCGGCAATGTACGCCTCTACCTCTTCCTTATTCTCGATACGCGGCATCAAATCCTTTACAATCTGTCCATCCGGAGCTAGTACCATAAAGGTAATACCGTAAATCGTCTCGATACAGGTGGTGTAAATAGAGAAACTTCCGCCTCCTACAATCTGGAAATCCACCTCAACACCTTCGGAACGTCCGATCCAGTGACGCTGCATTTCCTTGGTAGATTCCGGCCAGTCAATCTCGTTTAAGCCCTCTAATAACTTATCCGCAAAGGCAACCTGGTCGATTACCCACTGCTTCATATTCTTACGAACGACCGGATATCCGCCACGCTCGGACTTCCCGTCGATAACCTCGTCATTGGAAAGAACGGTACCAAGCTCTTCACACCAGTTTACCGGCATGTCGATGTACTTTGCGTAACCGTCCAAATATAACTGCTTAAAAATCCACTGAGTCCACTTATAGAACTTCGGATCACTGGTAGCTAACATCTTGGTCCAGTCATAGTCAAAACCGAGCTCCTTTAACTGCTTGGAGAAAGTCTCGATATTCTGCTCGGTGAATCCGTTCGGATGATTACCGGTGCTAACCGCATACTGCTCTGCCGGGAGACCGAAGGAGTCATAGCCCATCGGATGCAAAACATTGTAGCCCTGCATGCGCTTCATACGGGACATAATGTCCGTAGCGGTATAGCCCTCCGGATGACCTGCATGAAGGCCTACGCCGGACGGGTACGGGAACATGTCCAAAGCATAATACTTCGGCTTAGAAAAATCCCACACATCGGTTTTAAAGGTCTGATTTTCTTCCCAGTACGCCTGCCATTTCTTCTCTATGACACTGGGATTGTACGTTTTTTCCATAATAATCAAAAACTCCTTTCTTTATATTGCGTGTAGCTCGGTGCTTCGCACCTGCCCAACCTCGCGACAAAGTCGCTCGGTCGTGGGCGCGTTCGCATGACTACGCCACCTTTTGAGAACAAGTTCTCAAGGTTGGCTCGCATGCTCACTTTACCTTCACGCAAACAAAGGCTTTCGCCTCCCAAAAGAGACGAAAGCCTAAATCTTCCGCGGTACCACTCTCATTCAGACACCTGCCTTGCAAGTCTCTGCACTTTACCATCCGATAACGTGGATGAAACGTTGTCACTTACACAAAGCAAAGTGCATCTTCGCTTCTTCCGCAACAAAGCTCCGAGGGGAGTTCCACAAAGCCACCTATCGTCTCGCACCGGCCGACGACTCTCTGAAAGCCTGACTGCATGTACTGGTCCTCATCCTTGCCAATTCCATATACACTTTACTATATCAAAAATTTGGAATTTGTCAAGGGTTTGTATGAGAAACTTGCTCCATTTTCCAAAGGATACTCTGAACCGCCTCTTTTGCCTTGTTTCGGCTTAAATAGTACATTTTAATCCGCTTCGGCAAACACCGTGCTTTTATGTATGCATAGGTATATTTGTTGCTCCATGTATATGCCTTCTCAATATCCGCATACGGAATTATAAAAAATCCGTTGGAGGCATTGGCAAACACATGCATCTCACCCACACGAATCCTGCCGTACTCGGAAGCATTCTCAAATTCCGCGTTCAATCTGCTTTCGCTATAAACGGAATTCTCCATATAAGTCTTCATCTGACGTGTACCTTTAATCAACGTACCCAGTCCGGATACAAAATATATCACACAGACAATTCCCCAACACAATATGCACACCACTGTACCGAACGTTCCGATATCCGTGCCGATGCCAAAAATCACAACATACGCCAAGACAGCCATTGCGAAAGCAAATACCATCTTTCCAACGGCATAGCCGTACATCTTTGAAATCTCTTTTTTCATAAGGTTCCTCCTGACGCACACTCCTTTTCGCAGTAGCAACACTGCCAAAAATGAGTATTTCTTATCACCAACTTGATTATACCCCTATGAAAAGAAAAGTCAATCTTTTTTATTCATACTCCTTTAACTTCAATTTCGTTCCAACTATCCTTGACACTATTCTTTTTCGCCTTCATTTTTCCATTTCTTACATATCTTACCGATAATCACAACCGCTCCTACCGCAACTGCCGTTAAGATCACGTATATAAGAACATACGCCGTTCCCTGTGAAATCACATTGCCGAGATACGGTGTTGCCAATCCGTTTATCACCGGAGACACGAAATCCACGGCAAAATGTGCTGCAAAGGCAATCCCCACACCAGCCAGCGCCTTTTTCTTATAGACCATATAGCACACCAGCAAACTCATGGCAGTATGGAACAGCACACAAAGGATTCTCTCATAGCCCGCCAGATAAAATGCATATGCCGGTGTTTCTACCAAGGCTGTTTTTATCTGATTCAGTTGGTCCACCAGTTCCGTAGCATTCGGCACCGGCAACGCTCCGGTCTGCGCCACAGTTGCATCAAAGGTTCCGCTGTTTATCATAACCGCATACAGCAAATTGTTGACATAGGTCATTCCAATTAAGATGATAGCTTCGATTCCGCCATGTCCCAGTCCCGCTGCTACGCCCTGCTGATAATTCATGTTCTTTTGCAAAATCTTCGCTACCGCAAACCGTGCCATCACCTCAAATAACGCTGCCGTCATGGCCAGAATCAGACAATACACCATGTAATGATTCTCCGCAAAGCTTTGGAACCACGAAAAGTTTCCCAGTACATTTAAAACCGGCACCCGAATGAGTATCTGAAGCACAAAGAATCCTGCCGCCCCGAGCAACCATGCCTTCCACACGCCCTTGCCCTTATTTTTTACGCTATACACAATTGCCGTCACAATCGGACCCAAAAGTGTAATAATGAGTGTTACTATAATACCGATAAACGCTCCCGTACTTACCATAATCTTCCTCCTATCCGTCATTAAAATCTGTATTCTACAAAGCAGGACAACCATCTCTACTCTTTCTCTGTCTGCTCCTTCAGCCGCTCATACACCGAAAGCATCGCCTCGCTGTCCGTCACAGAGAAGCCGAACCATTTGCCGTTCTCTCGTTTCACAAGCATGAAATACTCCGCCTCCTTATCCATCATGGCCTTACCGTTTCCGTAGTCCTTAAAGTGATAATCTCCCATGGCAAACCGTTTCGTTCCGGTTCCCCACACGCGGGAAATTTCCGGACGCTCCGTAAGTAAATACACCTCTGCTACATCTGTAAATTCCAGTGTTTCATTATAGTACAGGCAACCTTTCAGTTCAACATATTCCGTCCCCACCTGCATCTTCATCTTGCCGAAATCAAACGGAAGTATGGCGATTCCTATACCGATACACACAATAAAAACTCCGATTAGCAACCATTTGGTAATCGGTCCCCAATGAGTCGCCATATTGGTGGTAATTCCGTAGGCACGGCTTTCCACAAAGGTATTGGTATCATTGGGATTATAATAGTACCCGTTCCGCCAATAGGCATCCTCATCCTCTGCATAGGAAAAATCCGCTGCAGCAGCCAGCTCCTTCTTTGCCTGCTTTACCCTGTTTGCCGCTACTATAAACACCGCAAATATCAATACCAGTGACCCTACGGTACTTCCGATAAAGCCTGCCCAAAAGCCTGTTACATCTTCGATTCCCGCCGATACATCCTTCATATAGGTATGAAGAAGCATAATAACGATAAAGTGATAGCCGCAAACAAGAATAGCCTCCCACACCACACAGCCGGTCCAGGCCTTTTTTGCGGTGCGATTCAATGCATAGTTGATCTCGGAATCCTCACTGTACACCTTTAATCTTCCGTGAGCCATCCGGTGATACATATAACAGAAAAATGCAAGCGCAATCACATTGGTGAACAGCAGTATCAGAAGCATTTTGTATTCCGTAGCACAGGAAAACCACCACACAAAGGAACCCACACAAATCCATACAGGAATTGCCAGCCAGATTTCCGACACCGGCATAGACTTTTTCATACGACTGACTACCGTGTCCACCGTTAATTCAGATTGCTTCGGCGGGTTGCCCCAACCCTTGCTGATTTTGAGTTCATACATACGATTGGTGTATTTGCTTGTCACCTTAAACTCCCACACAATCAGTGCCGTTGTCCAAAGTATCAGGTAGAACACATGAAACGCCCCTGTTCCGGCCGGAAGTAAAGAAATCAAAAAACATCCGCCGGCTGCCAAAAACATCACCGCATTCATCCGAAAAAACGCAATCTTAAACTCCCGCACCACCTGCTCTACATCTGCATCCTCTCTTTGCTCTCCCCGGATGGTCATACAAAGCAGATAGTCCGACTTCTTTCCCACCAAATATTTATACTCAAGCAACATGCACAGCTGTACAAACCACAATGTTCCCACATAAGACCATGCCAACATCCAGTCCATATTCTCCGCCTCCTCTTCTTTTATACGGTTTCAAGCTTCGGTGTACACATCCTACCGTACACCTTCTCGCAAAGCCCCATAAACTCACTCTTTTCCAATCCGCGCGCCGTCGCCTCGGCAATCAAAACCAAAAGTCGCTCCTCTGCTTTCTCCCGGAACACACCGAACTTGTCCTTTTGAGGATTTACTCTGGCACCGTGTCTGCGGTCAATTTCGATAAACCCCTGATCCTTCAAGAGCCCGTAGGCCTTATTTACCGTCATTGTATTGACGCCCAAATCCTCCGCCATCTGGCGCACCGTCGGAAGCCCTTCCCCCGGTTGCAGTTCTCCTTTCCCGATGCCTACCACCACCGCATTCCGCAACTGCACATAAATCGGCACTTCACTTGCCATATCTAACCTTATGATCATCGTTCTGCACTCCTTTTATCAAATTTACCTTTTGTCTTGTTTGTATTACTCATTATAATACAAATCGAACTTAAAATCAACCATAAAATAATAGGACCAATGTCCTATATGAATTTTTATACAAAATGCGATAAACTATCATTTGTATGATTAATTAAAAGGGGATTTTATACCATGGACAAAAATGTAAAGAACTTTGCGGAAGCAAACGGCCTGAAAGTCGCAAAGAATGTAGCTTACGGCAGTTTGAGAGGTTATGCCGCAACCGTATCGGTAGGTCAGGGCTTTATACAGATTATTCTGTCCACCTCCTTTCCGGATGCAAACGACCAGCGTACTGTGGAAGAAGCCTTACGTCAGGCAAATCTTTCCAAAGAATACGGTGTGATGTCTTTGAATTTCTTTCCGAAAAACATCCGCATTACGCTCGCCTACACTATGAAAAAACATATTGCACGCGCGGAAGCTTTCCTTGCTTTTTTCTGTCCGCTGTTGGACGAACACCATGCTACCGGCGTCAACATCTGTCCGGAATGCGGCGGTGATATTACCGCGGGCTGCTGGAAACTGATTAACGGTATCGCTTATCACATGCATACCGAGTGCGGTTCCAGAGTAAATCGCGACATTAACGCAGCCGATCAGGCAAAAAAGGACAGTGATACAGGAACGTATCTCACCGGCTTTATCGGAGCATTTCTCGGAGCTGCTTTGGGCGGAATCGTTTGGGGGCTTATCCTTTTAATCGGCTATGTCGCTTCCGTGGTAGGCCTTTTGGTCGGCTTCTTGGCAGAAAAGGGCTATACTTTATTAAAAGGTAAAAGGGGTGTCGGAAAGGTTGTTATCTTAATTTTCGCCATCATCTTCGGTGTCGTATTCGGTACTTTCTTCTCCGATGCGGTTGCTTTATTGATGGAAGGCGCCTCCATCGGAGATCTTCCGGAAATTTTCAGTTACGGATTCCGCGACAGCGATTATATGCGCGTCACCATAGGCAATATTGTACTGGGACTCATCTTTGCGGCACTGGGTGTATTCAGTCTGTTAAAGGCTACCGGTAAAGAAGTCTCAGACACCAAAGTAATCGATTTGGAATAATACCGATTCTTCGTACATATTTACAAAACAATGCAATAGACTTTAGAAAGAAAGAAAAAGGGAACGACATGAACAAGATACTGAAATCATTTGTAAAGGAAAACGGTCTGACTTTGACCGGAAACTCTGCTTACGGAAGCTTGCGAGGATATACCGCAGCCGTTACTCAGGGAAAAGAGCATCTGGTAATTAACCTATCCACCTTTTTCCCGAGTGCCGCCGCACTTGCTGCTTTCAAGGAAGACTTATATCAAAAAAGCATTACAAGAGAATATCGGGTACTGGATTTAAAATTTCATCCGAGAAACATCGTTATTACTCTCTCCTTCCATGCTGCAAGCGACCTCAACCGGATTGAAGCATTTATAAATTACTTTTTCCCTCTTTTGCGCACCCATGAAGCGTTACGGTCGGATTATTGCACGGAATGTTGCAAGGAACTTGCCAACGGTTCCTGGGAGCTTATCAACGGAATGGCTTACCACTTACATAGCGACTGCGCGGAAAAGCTTCATGAAAGACTGGATGTTACCGTTCCGTCAGACAGCAACTCTTTTGTTGCAACACTTCAGTCTTTCTTCGGCAAACGCTCCGGCAGATATCAAAGTTACTAAAACAATCGGAAGTTATTATCAGCATTACGAGTACATGATTTTCTACAAACCAAAGGCAGCCGCATAAAAAGCAGCTGCCTTTTTCGTACCTTTATACAAACAATTTTCTCAAAAACTGATTTGCACAGTGGCGCCAGAAAGTCCAGTCGTGATATCCGTAATCAATATACACCTCTATCGGATTTCCTGCCTTTGCAATCTGTTCTCCGCCTTCTTTTACCGCACCCAGCATTCCTTCCTCGGTTCCGCAGGCCACAAAGAATAACTTAAAGCGTTTTGCAAACTCCTCCGGGTTTAACAAAATATCGCTGTAATCATCCTCTTCGTTTTTGATTACCAGACCACCCGAGAAAATACCCGCAGAAGCAAACAAATCCGGGTTTGCAAATACAATCTTCTGGGTCTGCATGCCGCCCATGGAAAGTCCTGCCATTGCTCTGTTTTCCCTATCCGCAAGGGTACGATAAGCGTTATCGATAAACGAAACCGCATCCTTCGGAAGCTCCGTAAGGAAACCGCTCATGGAAGGATGACAATTCATATCCGCCGGGAAACCGTAACCGGTATTCATAACGATAATCATTTCCTTCATTTTTCCTGCCGCAATCAGGTTGTCCGCCAGATTTGCAATCTTTCCCTGCCAAATCCACCCCACCTCGTTCTCTCCGCCGCCATGCTGGAGATAAAGCACCGGATAACGCTTCTCAGGCTCCTTTTCATAGGAAGCCGGAGTATAAACGTAGCAAAGCTTTTTCCGTCCGGTTACGGAAGAATCGAAATAGTTCATGTGAATGGTTCCGTGAGGCACCTGACGAATGCGGTATTCCTCAAAATCCTCCTCCGGCATCTCCAAGTAGTTGATGGTACGGAATCCGCCGTAACCCACCTGGGCATTGGTATCCACCACCTCGGCACCGTTTACGATTAAGCCGTAATAATGGAAGCCCTTTTCAATGCCGGACACCTCACAGGTCCACCAGCCTTCGGAATCCAGCTCCATCGGGAACCGGCCCATGCCCCAGATATCCACAACCACCGTCTTTGCCCCGGAGGTACGATACCAGAATCTTGCGGTACCGGTCTTTACATCCACAATCTCATTTCCGCTGTGTTCGTCCTTATAACGTCCTGCAGGCCGTCCCTTTTCATCAAAGTCAAAGATAAGTCCCTTATAAATCGGGTCAAACATCAGCATATGCTCCGCAAAGGTCTGGGCATCCAGTTGTTCCTCGGAAATCTTCGTCTCCGTATAAATAAAGGTTTCTTCCTCTTCGGAACCATCTTCTTTAAAAAGGAGCTGCACAAAATCCCGGACGCTTTCTCTCCATACATGCCAGTCATGGAAGCCCGGATAGCAGCGCTGTCCACCCTTTGCTCCCAACGCAAGGAACTTGTCCGTATACTCCTTCTGCGCCTCATGCAATCTTTCTTCACCGGTACCTGCGGTCATCAGCACCGTATCCATCGGGTACTTATCCTGTACCTCCAGAAGCGCATCCGCCTCAATATCACGCATACCGGAAAATACGCCGAGATGAGCAAACAGCTCCGGAAAACGGGATACAATCTGAAGTGCCTGAGCGGAACCGAGGGAAAGACCTGCCATGGCACGATTTCTTCTTCCCTTCTTTACCGCAAACTTACTCTCTATGTACGGAATACAGTCCTTCGTCAACTCGCTGCCGAAATCTCCCGGAAAGAACACCTCTTCCTTCCCCTTCTGAAAGGCATAACCGCAGCAAACCACGGCAATCATTTCTTCACACTTGCCTTCCGCAATGAGATTATCCAAAATCAGATTCAATTTTCCGTTCCAAATCCAACCGGTTTCATCCTCTCCCACACCATGCTGGATATACATGACCGGATACTTTTTCCCCGGAATCTTGCCGTAAGAAGCCGGTGTATACACATAACATTTCTTCATGTGTCCGTTAATGTGGGACGTATAGCTGTGAATCTGTACATCTCCGTGAGGCACATCCTTTAAATACCAAAACTCATCCTGTTCATTGGGAATCTCAAAGAAGTTCGTGGCACCGAAGCAACCGTAGGCAATCGGTGCATTCGGATGTACCACCTTTGCTCCGTCCACAAACCACTCATGGTAATGGAAACACGGATCAAGCCCGGACACCGTGGTTGAAAACAAGCCCTTCTCATCTTTGGTAAGGGAAATCTTATCCCGGCTGAAACAACCGCCGAAACCTGCCACTTCTACCGTTTCTGCCTCCGGCGCAAACATTTTAAACGTAACATCGCCGTTGTCGTGAACCTGCACGCCCCAATCGTCATCCTTATAGGTCAGCTTAGGCATACCTTCTGTCTTTTCAAAGTGTACCTTCTTGTAAATCGGATCGAAAAACAACGGGTACATGGTAAGCGCCTGATTTTGATTTGTCTGCATAGTTTTATCCCCCAATATAAATTTTTAATATAGAATCCCTTCCGCGAGATTCTCCGCTAAAAACAACACGCTGAAAGGCTCTTCTCATTCCTTTCAGCGGTTGCACACGATACCGACCGCCAAAACGGTCGATATCCGTCATGTCACATTTTGCTTACGCCAGAGCCATTAACGCATCGGTCAAAGCCTTAAGCTTCGCATCCGCATCCGCATTATCCGTCCCCTTTACACCGATATAGAACTTAATCTTCGGCTCGGTACCGGACGGGCGAACACATACCCACGCATCATCGGTCAGGTCAAAGTACAATACATTGGAGTTCGGAAGACCGGTCGGGGTTACCTTTCCGGTTGCCAAATCCAAAACAGTATCCTTCTTATAGTCACGGAAGGAAACCACTTCGTAGTCCCCCAGCTTCTTCGGCGGATTTGCACGGAAACCGTCCATAATCGCCTGAATCTGAGCCACGCCGTCCGCACCCTTTAAGGTCATGGTCTGGATGCCTTCCTTAAAGAAGCCGTACTTCTTATAGATGTTCTGCATCTGATCCCAAAGAGTAAGACCTTTAGTTCTGTAGTATGCGGCAGCCTCACAAAGCATCATCACCGCTACAATCGCATCCTTATCTCTTGCGTGAGTACCTACCAGGCATCCGTAGCTCTCCTCGAAACCGAACTCGTAGTGACCTACGCCCTTTTCCTCGAACCACTTAATCTGCTCACCGATGTACTTAAAGCCGGTCAATACTTCGATTAACTTTACGTTGTACTCTTCCGCAACCTTGTCCGTCATATTGGTGGAAACGATGGTCTTAATAATCGCACCGTCCTCATGGATTCTGCCAAGCACCTTACGCTGGCTCATCAAATACTCACAAATAAGAAGACCGGACATATTACCGGTAAAGGACATGTACTCACCGGTTACGGAATCCTTGGCATATACACCGAGGCGGTCCGCATCCGGGTCTGTTGCCATGATAACATCCGCATCTACCTTCTTCGCAAGAGCAAGTGCCAGTGCAAACGCCTTCTCATCTTCCGGATTCGGATAACTTACGGTAGAGAAATTACCGTCCGGCTGCTCCTGCTCCGGAACTACATATACATTCTCAAATCCCAGCTCCGCAAGCACTCTCTGCACCGGAAGATTACCGGTACCGTGAAGCGGGGTATAAACGATCTTCAATTCCTTTCCCTGCTCGCGAATCATATCCGGGTAAATAATCTGTGTCTTTAATGCAGCCACATACTTATCATCGATATCCTTACCGATAACGGTTAATAATCCCTTTGTTTCCGCATCCCCGCGGGACATAGTCTTTACGGTCTCATATCCTTCTACGGCATTTACTTCCGCAATAATCTGTACATCCTTCGGAGCGGTAATCTGTGCACCGTCCTCCCAATATACCTTATACCCGTTATACTCAGCCGGGTTATGACTGGCGGTAATTACAATGCCGGAAATACAGCCGAGCTCACGTACCGCAAAGGAAAGCTCCGGCGTCGGACGTAAGGAATCGAACAAATAACTCTTAATGCCGTTTGCACAAAGACAAAGCGCAGCGGCCTCCGCAAACTCAGGAGACATATTTCTGGAATCGTAAGCAATGGCAACTCCCTTGTCCTGACCGCCTTCTTTGATAATAAAGTTAGCGAGGCCCTGGGTAGCCTTACTAACAGTGTAAAAATTCATACGATTGGTACCTGCGCCGATCACGCCTCGAAGACCTGCGGTACCGAACTCCAGCTCACGATAGAAACGGTCCTTAATCTCTGCATCATCCCCTGCAATGGCCTTCAGCTCAGCTCTGGTCGCTTCGTCAAAATACTCATTGCTACACCATTCTTCATACACTTTCATGTAATCCATAATTCAAAAACCTCCTGCTATTTTTTACTGACAAAACGTCAGATTTGATTCGTTTGTCTTACTCTTTATTATATAATAAAATCACTTTAAAGGCAAGGCTTTTCGTACAATCATTACTCCCCATAAATGGGGCTGTTGCATGATTGAATGCACAGCGGCATCGGGCGTGGCGGACTCTTGCGCATTCCTTGCGGATGCGCAAAAAGTCGGTCTCTTATAGTTTCTGCATGCTGGATATAGCCGGAGTCTTGCGCAATGCCCTCTTTGAACTTTACGTAGGATAGTAGACTTTCTTATTACTTCGATAGCTTGTCAGCAACCCACGGACACGGACGTCGCGTCGAGTCGTTTGCGTCACATTCAATCAGTCGCTCCCGAAGTGATTAGAAAGACTCTATCCGAAGTACGAGAAAAGAGGACAATGCGCAAGGCACCGGCTGTTTCGCAACTAAAAAATATAAGAGACCGACTTATATAATCCACCGGTGAGCAAGAGTGGGGCTGCGCATTCAGCCATGCGACAGCCCCACGTATTCACATTCTTATAAAGACTTCAGAATCTCACCCATCATATTCGGGGTAGCACCGATTGCATTGGACTCATCGGTATCTATGTGCATTGCATCTGCGAAGGTCTCGCTGACACGAACCACGACATCACCTAAAACTGCCTGTCTTCCGTCGGTATCCATCTTCACCCAAACTACATCCTTGTTCTTTAAACCAAGCTTCTCAGCGGTCTCCGGAATCATGTGGATGTGACGCTTTGCCACAATAACACCCTCGGAAATCTCAACTTCGCCGCACGGTCCCACAATCTTGCAGCCTGGGGTGCCTGCGATGTCGCCGCTCTCTCTTACAACAACCGGAACACCGATGGAACGAGCGTCGGTAGCGGAAAGCTCTACCTGGGTAGCCGGTCTTTCCGGTCCGAGAATAGAAACGTTTGCAAGGGACTTCTTCGGTCCTACGATGGTAACTCTTTCCTCACAAGCATACTGTCCCGGCTGGGAAAGGTCCTTCTTCTTGGTGAGAGTTGCGCCCGCACCGAATAAAATCTCCAAATGCTCCTTGGTCACATGGATGTGACGAGCGGATGTCTCTACTAAAATCTGAGCCATAGTATTATCCTCCGTAATCATAAATATGTATTTGCCCTCATTATACACCCGTCTTACTAAAAAATCCAGTCCTTTTGACAAAAAATAAACGTTCCTCCATACGTAAAAAACAGGGCAATGTGTATAAAACACATGCCCTGCAAAACGATTCTGCCTGATATATAATATTACTGTCGTCCGCGTATATCGAAGGTAATACTGTATTCCTTCGGAACATATTCACCTTCCACACGTTCCTGTACCGTTACCGTACCGATCGTGCCGCCGCGAATATAACTTAACACCTCTTTTAACTGTTCCATGGACTTTACTTCCATGCCGTTTACCGCCGTAATGACACCGTATAACGGAATCCCCGCCTCATCCGCCGCAGAACCTTCCTCTACCCTCGCGATGTAAACTCCCCGCGGGATATTCAAAGCTGCAGAGAGATTTTCCGTCACATCCTGACCTTCGATTCCCAGCATTGCGGAATCTTTGTACTTGATCTCTTCTCTGTTGACCATCCGGTTAATAAGAGAAACCACATTGGAAATCGGGATGGAATATCCCACGCCTTCCACATCACTCGCCACCAGCTTGGCATTATTAATTCCTACCAGTTCTCCTCTTGCATTTAGCAAAGCTCCTCCGCTGTTCCCGGGATTAATTGCCGCATCGGTCTGAATCAACCGCATCGGAACGCCTTCAATCGTCACTTCCCTGTCAACGGCACTGACGTAACCCACCGTCAGGGACTGGCCGTGGCCGGCCGCATTTCCGATAGCAATGACCATCTCACCGCCCTCTAACGCATCCGAGTCACCGATGGTCGCTACCCGGATTTTTTTCAACGTTTCATCCTCTACATCCGAAAACTTTACGGAAAGAACCGCAATATCCTCTTCCCCATCAGACCCCTTTACCGTAGCAGGCGCTACCGTTCCGTCCACAAAGGTAATTTGAACCGCCGTAGCTCCGTCCACCACATGATGATTGGTCACAATATACAATTCATCTCCTTGGGCAATGATGATACCGGTACCGCTACCTTCGCTTTCTTCTTCATAAGTCCTGCCGAAAAAACGGTACGAAGAAATGTATTTGGTATCAATCACTACCATTGACGGAATCACATTATCCCAAACAACAGAAACATCATATACCGAAGAAATCCTTTGTTCCTCCTGACCCGTCAACTGTCCCGAAACAGCTTCGTTCCCCGATTCGGAAAGATTCTCCGCCTCCTGCTTTTTCGCTTCTTCCCGCGCCTTTTGTTCCTTCTGAGTTTTATAATAAGAGTAGCCCATCGGCGCCGCCGCACAAATACCTCCGCACAGCACACCGCAAATCAGCGTAATCACAAGCTTTTTCCCGAAGCCTTTCTTCTTTTCCTTCGCCATGACAAACCTCCTGTCAATCCTCTCCCTATTGATTTTATGTATTCATTGTAACCGCAAAGTTTGTCTAATTTGTGATGACTCCTTTAAAAAATCATGTTTATACAAAAGATTTGTAACATCCCAGTACCTTTAACCGAGAAGCTTCCTCTCTGATACCG
This sequence comes from uncultured Clostridia bacterium, assembly GCA_937895705.1. GTDB lineage: Bacteria > Bacillota > Clostridia > Lachnospirales > Lachnospiraceae > SIG307. The sequence continues at coordinate 62,982 of CALBKM010000044.1, read as the reverse complement.
GTAAGTGCGTTCTGTACCGCCGCCTCGGAAAGCTTTCCGTCAAAATCAACAAAGAAACGGTATTCAAACTGTTTTCCCGGAATCGGTCTGGATTCGATTTTTGTCATATTGAGATTATTGTAAATTAAGTGACTCAAAATACGGTACAAAGAACCGGATTCATGGGCAATTTCAAAACAAATACTTACCTTATCCGCCTCGGAAGTAAATACAGGAACCTTGGACAAAACAAGAAAACGGGTAGAATTTACATTTTCATTATTCAGTCCTCTACGAAGCACCGTAAGCCCGTAACGTTTTGCTGCGCTTTCCGACGCAATGGCTGCCTTTGTCACATCCTTGCTCCGGGACACCTCCAGTGCACAGCCGGAGGTGCTGGAACATGCTCTCTGCAAAAGTTCCGGACGCTTTGCAAAATATCCGCTGCACTGTAATAATGCCTGAGGATGAGAGAACACTTCCTTAATTCCCTCTTCCGTAGCTCCCTCCGGTGCCGCCAAAACATGCTCGATTTTAATGACCTGTTCCGCCACCGGATACACCTCATGTTCCGCCATCAAATCATACAAATCGGAAATATCTCCCGTTGTCGTATTTTCAATCGGCACCACACCGTATTTTGCCGTACCGGCTTCCACTGCCTCTACCACCGCAGAAAACGTCGAACAAGACTTTCTTTTACAAACTTCTCCCAACGCACACATCAAAGCCTGTTCCGTATAGGACCCCGGCTCACCGAAAAAGGCAACCGCATCCTTTTCTCCGCACGTCAGAGATGTCACTTCCTCAAATCCGTTCTGCCCCTTATCTGCCAACATGGTATACTGGTATTTGCGGCTTAAGGACATAATCTGGGAAAACAACTCTCTTAACCCACGTCCGAAATATACGTTCTCCGCCATTTGTTCCACAGCATCCAACTTTTCGTCTTCTCTTTTCTTATCAAACACCTTTTTTCCCGAAACTCTTTTATATTCCGCAACATCTGCCGAAATCTGCATTCTCTCCTGAAACAATTCGGTCATCTTACGGTCAATCTCATCAATCTCTTTTCTGCATTGTACAAGGTCTTTCATCGCAATTCTCCTTTTGCTTCCCTTTACTTTTTATACCACTACCGATTATACTTTGTTGTTCTTAAAAATGCAACGGATTTCTTGACTTTCTGACGCAGAATGATAAAATAAACTTAGAGGATTTTCGATATCACACTCTCTGAACGGAGGTTTTCATAATGCAAAAAACACTGAAAAACATATTCATTACAATTATTGTTTTATCCGTGATTGTAATCGCGGTCTTGCTGGTTAAAATCGGTTCCCGTCTTCCGGAAAATCCGATCGAATATGCCGGCAACACAGCCGGTAATCTCTATAACCGTGGTCTGTTCGCCGAGGATGAAAACTATATTTATTTCGCCAATCTCGCGGACAATTATCGTCTATACCGCACCACCCGCGCTTTGGAGAATCCGGTCTGCTTATATCAGGATTCCGTAGAATATATCAACCCTGATGCGACCTCCTCCTATCTTTACTATTCCAGAATCAATTACCGTCAGAACACCTACGGCAACACGGTATTCGACATTCTGGACACCGGAATATACCGCTTAAACATAAAAAACAAGTCCCTTTCCCGATTATATCCCGAAACCTGTGGCATGGTACTGCTCGGCGGCAACAATCTGTTTTACCAGACCCACGGCAGTGACGGCAACTATGATCTTTATTCTCTTGCCGTAAACAAAGACAAAGCGGAAGCAACCTTAATTACCGCCGACTATATCCATCCGGCAAATTATCAAAACGGACTTCTGTATTATGCCGGTGTTTCGGAAGACCACAGCCTTTATTCGCTTTCTCCCGAAACCGGAGCATCCGTCCGCATTGCCGAACTGGATTGCTACCAGCCGATTGTAACGGAGGGCGGCACCTACTTTCTCTCATTAAAACACAATTATTCCATGTTTTATCTGCCGAACACAAGTGACACCGCAACCTTAATCACAAACGAGCGAATTGCGGCTTATAACATTTCAAAAGACGGACGCACGCTGTTTTATCAGGTAGATAACGGACAAAGCAACCGTCTCTGTCGCTATGATATTGCAACAAAACAGGAAACCGAACTGTTACAGGGTGACTTTAAAAACTTAAATACGGTCTCCGATTACCTGTTCTTTACCGACTTTAATGAGACCACTTGCTACTGCTACGATCTCGCCGCCGGCAGCGTTGTTAAGTTTATGCCTGCGGAAGAATAACCGGTATCCTTTGAGTATAGAATGCTCACATAACATGATACAACAAAGCATAACAAAACAAGGTGCCGGATTTTATTCCGACACCTGTTTTATTTCACCCACTAAATAAAGGGAACCGATTGCTACAATCACTTCGTCCGCATCTTCCTGTCCCGCAAGAAAAAGTGCGTCTTTCACCTGCGGACATACCACAAATTCCGGTGCATCATCTTCACTACTATGTTCCTTGCACACAGCAAGCAGTTCCTCCGGCTTCATGGCTCTCGGCATGGACGGTGCCGTAATAAACACTTTCTTTGCCAACGGAAGAAACATCGGTATCATCACATCCAGTTCCTTATCGGCCATGGCGCCGAAGATAAACACAAGTTTTCTGTCCGGAAAATATTGCCGGAGACTCTCTATCGTTGCCTGCATTCCCTGAGGATTGTGGGAACCGTCCGCCAGCAAAAGCGGTTTCTCCCAAAGCACCTCCAACCGGGCCGGCCAACGTACGGTCCGCAACCCTTCCCGTACCGCCTCCTCCGGAATCATAATTCCGCGCAAACGCAACTGCTCTATCGCTTCCAATACCACTGCCGCATTTTTCTGCTGATACAGTCCCGGAAGAGAAAGTTCCATATGCGCCCACTTTCCGTAAGAAAAGTTCTGACTTTCCGTCACCGTTCCCAACCGGTTCGAAACAAGCCTTGAAAAATCCGGCATAGAAAACGCCGCATTACATTCCCTGCATCGTTCCCCGATGACCTCTTCTCCGTCTGTGTTTTCTCCGTAAAATACTACCGGCACCCCCGGCTTAATAATACCGGCCTTCGCATCCGCAATTTCTTTCATTGTGGTACCCAGCTGTGCCGTATGATCCAATCCCAGTGCGGTGATGATACAAAGAAGCGGTCGTTCTACTACGTTTGTAGAATCGAACATACCTCCCAGTCCTGTCTCCAAAATCACCAGATCGCACTGCTTCTCTTTAAAATATAAAAATGCCAATACCGTCCCGAATTCAAACTCGCTGGGCGGTACTTCCATTTGCTCTGCCAGGTCGGCCAAATACTCTGTAAGCCTCGCCAATGTCTCATCGGGAATCTGCTGTCCGTCTGCCTGTATACGCTCATTATAGCGCACGATATAAGGGGAGGTATACAATCCGGTTCTAATCCCGGCGCACCGACAAACGGAATCCAACATCGCTGCCGTGCTGCCTTTCCCGTTGGTGCCGGCAATATGTATACAACGAAGCTCCCTTTCCGGGTGTCCGCACAGATCCAATAATTCTTTTGTCTTTTCCAACCCACTCTTTTTTCCGCGCCAATACAGGCTGTGGATATAATCCAATGATTCCTTGTAGGTCATAATAATAGCCTTTCTTACTGCACTTCCTCTGTCCTGTTATTTTCTGCAGTTTCACTGCTCATTGCTTTCCGGTATGCGGCGACATCCGTTTTCTTCTCTCCGTATATGTACGGGCGCAGTATCGGAATGCTGCGAACCGCATACAAAAACAGGCTCACTCCCAGCACATTGATCGGATACATAATCGCATTTTTTGTGAATCGACCGGTAAAAATTGCCGCAAACTTTAAGCGGAAGCTCTCCCACGCCGCAGAACCGTCACGGAAGAACAGTCCGAAGTCCTTTACTCCGTACTGAATGGAAATCCAACTGGTGGTCATGCAAAGATTGACAACTACCGTTACCGTGGCAAGTGCCGCCAGAATTCTCCATATCGTAAGCTTCTCTCTTCGATAGAAAAAGCAGCCGTAAATAAAGCCCGCCACCATACTGTCTAAGGTATAGCCCGGAAAAAACGGACCCGTCGGTTTTATAAAAAAGCCGATTAAATCCGCAGCCCCTCCCATTACCATACCCGGTACCGGTCCGAACATCATACAGGCAATGGTGGTCGGAAAAATCGTAAAACCGATTTTAATGCTTTCCGTAAGCTGAATGTTGGTGACATAGCCGAGGGCCAGTCGTAACGCCAATAACATTGCCATAGCAACCAAAGATTTGGTTTTGCCGAATTCTTTTGCCGATTCTTTTACACGCATAAAAAAATCCCCTTTCGTTGTATTCGTCGCAATCACAGAAAAGAACACCGCAATCGTTCCGACACGGTCGTCCTGCAACAGCTACAACAATAGGGGATTCCTATTTGTAGCAGCGGGATGCGGAACCTGCACCGCAAGATCTCTCTTTTCGTTCCATCGACAACTCCCCGTCCGACAGACACTTAACGCGCAAATTCCTACTCTGCTTCTCTTTTGATTTTTGACGTACCAATTCTAGCACACCACACGCACTTTGTAAAGCATTAATTTAACTTTTTAACACATTACAGCGCCGTTTACAGTAAACAAATTACTCCGCCATGTACAAACCTGCGTCCACATAAGCCTCCAGCACCTTATAGTAAGAAAGCTTCGGAGACTTTATGGTCTTAAACATTAACGCCTTTTCACCCGGTCTCCAGGAATTCACATCGGAAAGCCCCCACCAAGTAATACCGTTAATCGCAGCACCTTCCTGCTTTAATTCCAGAATCTTTTTCATCAAATCATAAAAGTACTGGGCCTGATAAACATCATTTTTATTTCCGATATCAAGCTCGGTGATATGTACTTCATGACCTGCTTCCAAAAACTTTTTCATAGCGGAAATATATTTGATTACATGCGGATTGTCCACCTCAAGATGCGACTGCATTCCCACGCCGTCACATATCTTACCGTCGGCATTTATAAACTCCAGCAGCTTAAGAATCTGCAGGAAATCCGCATAGGTATTAAAATCGTTGTAAAGCAGGGAAACCTCGTCTCTGATACCGTACTGCTTCAGCACATCATCTGCGATTACAAAGGCCTTCTTTACAAATCCGGCAGACAAACCTTCGTCACCGTACACTTCTTTCCAACCGGCTTCGGTGGCATGAACATACTCGTTCACTACGTCCCAGGAATACAGAAGCTTACCGTTCTCATGATCATATACATGTCCCATAACGGAACGGATAAAGAATTCCATACGCGCATCCATAACCTCCGGAGAAACAAATGCTCCGTCCGGCTTATAACCCTCACGGAAAAACCATGACGGGGTCTGACTGTGCCATACCAAAGTGTGACCGCGAAGCTCTAAGTTATGTTCCGCACAAAAATCCAATGCACGGTCTGTATAATAGAAATTCAACTGCGGTACCGTACTCTCCTTATAGTTTGCCGGAATCACATAACCCAATTCCTTTGCCTCGTCCAATGTCAGCTGTTTTTTATAATCGCTTAAAATCGCATCCGGCTTCATCTCGTTTTCCAAGGTGATACTGTTATAATTTTCTTTGATTACCGCAAGTGCCGCCGGATCGGAAAACTGACGTCCGTTGATACAGGTACCTACGTGACCGATGGTCTTTCCGTAAGTGTTTACCAAATTAATTCCTTCCGGCAAATTTTGCCCCATAGGCGTCGGGGTAGGTTTCTCCGTCGGTTTCGGTTTCTCCGTCGGAACAGGAGTCGCGGTTTCTTCCGGTGCCTCTGTCATCTGTGGTGCTTCCGTCGGTAACGGTGTGTCTTTCTGCTTGTCACCGCAAGCGGCAAACAACACGGTCCCCAATGCCAAAATTCCGAACATATACCGTAATTTTCTCATGTTACCTTCCTTTCTTTACCGGAACTGCCAGTAATCCACTGTATATTCTTCACCTACAAATACCAGAACCAGATTATGAACACCGGTTACACTCTTCTCCAATTCTGCGGTAACTTCATAATAGTTCTTTCCGTCCGCTTCGGTGCCAAACTCCAAAAGTCCCACTACTTCTCCGTCCGGAGCATCCAGACGAATCTGAATCGCACCTACCGCTTCCTTTTCTGCTTTTACGGACGCCGTAAACTTTGTAGCACCGTTTTCTCCGAAATCTACTCCGTACACCGCCACCCAGTCGCCGGTATTGATTTCATTCAATACCATGTTACCGGAACCGTAGGTCTTACTGATCATACCCTCCTGGGTAGTATTCAAACCGCCCATGGTGGCGATGGTTTCCGCTTCCACCTTTTCATACGGATTGAGATACTTTACCTGCTCCATGGAGGTATAGTTCGCTTTCGGAAGCTTCTCGAAGGAACCGTCCTCCAACAAGTTAATCTCCGTTACATGGGTGGAACGGTAATTCAAACCGGAAAGTCCCAACTGATTGCTTACCACACGGGTATGATAGGTAATATAATACTTTCCGTTAAACTCAAAAATACTGTGATGATTGTTTCCGCCGTTTCCAGGGAAATAATCGTTCTGATTCTTAAACACCACACCCTGATACTCGAACGGTCCCATCGGATTTTTGGAAGTCATATACGCAATCTGCGCATTGGTAAATCCGTACTTCTTTGTGCCCTCCGCATCCACATTCCAGTTTGTACAGTAAGAATAATAATAGGTGTCACCGATTTTATTGATTGCGGAATCTTCGAACAAATACGGAATATCAAACGCCACCGGATCACCGTCTAAGCTAATCATATCGGCTCCCAGCTTTGCTACACGGCCTGTTCCCGGGTTTGCAGCCTTTCCGGCCGGCACACCGCCGCCGAAGTAAATATAGGCACTACCGTCTTCTTCCACCAAAACCGCCGGGTCAAACAACCAGTCTACATTTGCACAATTCGGCGTCCCACGACTGATCAGAGCCTTCCCGATCGGGTCGATAAACGGTCCTACCGGGCTGTCCGCCGTCAGCACACCGATACCGTTGCCGTTGTTGGCAAAATACAGGAAAAACTTCATCTCACCGTCAATTTCCTTATACGCAGCCGTCGGTGCCCAGGAGTTGCCGCCCCATCTTGCCGCACCGTCTCTGCCTGCCGCATACACGGTACCGTGGTCCGTCCAGTTCACCAGATCATCAGAGGAAATCACATTAATGGTATTGATTTTTCCGTATGTATTCTCGATTGCCTTACCGCCTCTGTACTCTACAACATCTCCGGTCATGTAGATGTACACTCTGCCATCATACACCATGGCGCACGGGTCTGCTCCGTAACGCTGGGTCATGGTCGGGGTATCGTAACCGAACTTCTTTAAGGTAGAAGACAATTCCATACCTGCCAACAGTTCCTCCACAGTCTGCGGAGCCGGCGTCGGGGTCGGTTCCGGAGTCGCCGTCGGCGCCGGGGTCGCGGTCGGTTCCGGAGTTGCCGTCGCCTCCGGCGTTGCCGTTGCTTCCGGGGTTGCGGTAGCTTCCGGAATCTCCTCCGGTGCTTTTCCGCACGCCGCAAGCAGTACGGAAACCAAGGTCATTGCTGCTACAAATACTTTACTTTTTCTTTTCATTTTCCTTCTCCGATTTCATTTCATTTTCTTTTCTTGTCTGCCTCACCGGGCATCAGACTACACTTACCTTTTACTGAAACTTCCAGTAATCCACGGTGTAATCCTCCCCGCAGAATATAAATACAAGACGATGTACACCGGTTACCTTCTTTACCAGTTCTGTGGTAAGCTCGCTATACTCCGTTTTCTTCGCTTCCTCACCGATTTCCAGATATCCAACAACTTCGCCGTACGGGCTGTCCAGACGAATCTGAATCGCACCTTCGCCGCCCTCTGCCTTTACTGCCGCGGTAAACTTTGTCGCACCTTCGCAACCGAAATCCACACCGTACAGTGCCAACCAGGAGCCGTCATGAATGTCACAAAGTGCCATATTGCCGGAACCGCTCTTCTTACTTATTTCATCCGCCTGGATAGTATTAAGGCCGCCCATGGTAGCCATGGTCTCCGCTTCCACTCTCTCGTACGGATTTAAATACTTCTGCTGTACCAAGGAATGACGGTCTACGCACGGAACCGTCGGAAGACTTCCGTCTTCAGCCACCGTAATCTTTGTAATCGCAGTGGAACGGTAACCGCCGGAAATTCCCATTGCCTTCTCCAAAATTTGCGTATGGTACGCAATATACCACTCGCCGTTAAACTCAAACATACAGTGATGATTGTTTCCGTAACATCCGTAATAATAGCCCGGATTACGAAGCACAACACCCTTGTATTCGAACGGTCCCAACGGATTCTTTGACGTCATATACGCAATGTCTGCGTTATTGAAGCCGAACTTCTTCGTACCCTCTTCGTCTACGTTCCAGTTGACGCAATAGGAATAATAGTAAGTATCACCGATTTTATTAATGCCGGAATCCTCAAACAAATACGGAATGTCCATGGTCACGGCATCACCGTCGATACTGATCATATCCGCACCCAGCTTTGCGCATCGGCCGGTACCCGGCTCCGCAAAAGACTTACCCGGACCGCCGCCGAAGTAAATGTAACCGGTTCCGTCATCATCCACAAACACTGCCGGATCAAAGAGCCAGGATACGGTTGCACAATTCGGGGTCTGACGGGAAATAAGCGGTGCGTCAAGCGGGTCAACAAACGGTCCCACCGGACTGTCGGATGTTACAACGCCGATTCCGTTTCCGCTGTTTGCGAAGTATACAAAGAACTTCATCTTTCCGTCGATTTCCTTGTAAGCCACTGCCGGAGCCCAGGAGTTGTTACCCCACTTTGCCGCGCCGGTGGCGGATGCGGCAAAAATCGTACCGTGGTCCGTCCAGTTTACAAGGTCGTCGGAAGAGATTACATTCAACTTGTTAATGAGCTGATAGCTGTTCGGTTTAAGATTGCCTTCCTCATCATACTCATACAAATCGCCGGTCATGTACAAATACACTCTTCCCTCATAAACAATAGCATACGGGTCAGCACCCAGACGCTGGGTCATTACCGGTGTATCCAAACCGATTTCCTTTAAGGTATCCGCAAGTTTCGTCTTTGCGAATTTCTTTTCCCACTTTTCTTTTAATTCTGCACTTGTCATATTCATTTCCTCCGTTTTCTGTTTTTTATTTAACCGCTGCTTTCTGTTTCAAATCCATATTGCTACCGGGATAATTTCCGTTCGGCAGCATCTGCACAAAACGTTTCCTGTAATTCCTCTTCCGTCCGGTGCCGGAAATCCGAAAACTCCGCTACTCCTCCGGCCTCTTCCGTGGAAAACAGGAACAATCCGAACCGGCTCCCTACAAAGTGGTCCAATCGAAAGAACAATTCGTGGGTATCGCCGAGCTTTGCAAACTCCGCGTCCTTTCCGGCTGTTTTCTCCTTAAAATAAAACTCCGCCGTATCCATTCCGAGAGAAAAATCGCAGTCAGCCCGAAGCGTTACAGTATCACAGGACACCGGAATCTTCGCAACAATCTTCGCAGGCTCCGTATCCACGCTTCCCATACCGGCATAGCCCTCCGTCGGCTTCTTTTCTCCCATCGCCAGATACATTTGCCCCGCTTTTTTCGTCAATGCGATAAAACCGTAGTCCCCCTGCAAGGTGCACAATCCGGCAAAATCTCCGTCCTTAAGCTCCCTGCCGCACAAAGTCACCTCCGCTCCGCACTTAGGACCCACGGTCCGCTGTGTCAGCGTATTGGAGGCATGCACGAGGTTTTTACTAAGCTTTCCGGAACGAATCCGAAGGGTTCCGGGATTCTCCGTCACGGACCACAGGCTGTTCTCCGGTATATGATTCCACTGCCACGGATTTTTCAGAGTTATCTTCCCATCCGCCTCCGGCGTGTACACAAAATCATCATCACACCAAAGGGGCTCATAAACATAATCCGGTCGCGTCGATTTTACGGACACTTCCTTCGGTGCAACTCCGTTTTCTCCGAACACCGGAAAATCGTTTTCCCAGGTCACCGGAACAAGCACCGGGATTCGTCCCACCGCACCGTGGTCCTGGAACATGATGGAGTACCAATCCCCTTCCGGGGTATCCACAATACCTCCCTGCGCCACGCCGCTGTGTCTCCCGTCCAAATCCGAGGTCAATACATCTCCTCCGGTAAACTCGCCTAACAACGAATCGGCGCAAAAACACGCTTCCGTCCGCAGACCGTTTCTCGGCCAGTGAATAAAAAACAAATAATACTTTCCGTTTATCTTATAAAAATGTGTCCCTTCATATCCGAGAATCACATCTCCCATATCCTTCACCGCCATCCGGTGCAGGCCGCCCTCCTTCGGTGCAGTCAAATCCTCATTTAATTCCGTAATATAAATCTCCCTGTTACCGTAGGTGATATACACTCTGCCGTCATCATCAAACAGCAACGAACTGTCATGATAAAAGCCCTCGATGTAACTCTTTTTCCACGGTCCGGTAATGTCCTTTGCCGTATACAAGTAGGTCTTCCCCGTATCGTTTGCCACAAAGCACACATAAAACGTGTCCTTGTGATAACGAAGGGTAGCGGCCCACATACCCTTTCCGTAAACACCCTTTTCGTCCGCCAGACGCTGGCCCGGAGTATCCTCCAGCACATCATACACATAGGAGGCATGTTCCCAATGAATCAAATCATAGGAACGTAAAATCACGCCACCCGGCATAAAATGCATGGTGGTACTGACCATATAATAGGTATCCCCTACGCGAATCACATCCGGATCGGGATAGTCCGTGTAAAGAATCGGGTTCTGCCCTGTTATCATCCCCATCTTGCCTTCCTTTCTGCCGTCCCCTGCCTCCGGCATCCCATGCAGTCGCCTGCTGTACCTTCCGTTCCGGGTACAACCGCCACTCGCCCTTATACACCAAGTTTACCATCTTGTAAAATCCATTACAATGGTGTATAATTGCAATTAATTGATTTATTATTTTGTCATGGAGGTGTTTTTATGTACATCCATTTCGTTGCCCTTAACTCCCCCCAGGAACCGAACTTCGTTCAGGAGCGCAAGCATGGTATCATCGACTTTCTGTTTTTGCGTTTCCATGCCAATACAACCCTGATGCTTGGCGATAAAACCTATACTATCACCAAGCCGTGTATGTTCCTGATCGATTCCTACACACCGTACAAATACTTCTCCAACAGTAAAAACTACACTGATGATTATTTGCATTTTTCCGCCGAAAATCGCCAACAATTCTTAAACGAATTGACGTTTCCTTTGAACACTCCGATATACTATGCAAACAATAGTGCAATTTCTGAGATTTTGCGGCAGATTCAGACAGAGCATATCGAGAAAAACCGCCTGGCGGCCAAGTCCATCGACCTGTTGATCCGGTACCTGTTTGTAAAGGTCTCTGAGGTCTGGATGCAAAGCCAGCAAATCAACACCTCCGTACCTCATTACTACGATTTATTGCAGGTCCGCGACGCCATCCTTTCCTCCCCGGAACGCCCCTGGAAGGTGGAAGAACTGGCAGAACTGGCCCACCTTTCCACCTCCTACTTCCAGGTGGTCTACAAAAAAGCTTTCGGAATCACCTGCATGACCGAAGTAATCAACGCAAAGCTGGAACAGGCAAAACTGCTCTTAACCTCCACCGAACTTTCGGTCAGCGCCGTCGCCGCGGAGGTAGGCTACAACGAAGTTTATCACTTCATCCGACAGTTCAAAAAAAGCACCGGAATGACTCCCGGTGCCTTTCGAAAAAAAGTCGTGTTATAAACCAGCCGGGGCCTTCTCTTTATTCTCTTTTCTCGTACTCCGGATAGAGCCTACGTAAAGTTCAAAGAGAATAAAGAGAAGGCCCTCGGCTGTATTTAGAGTCATACTCAAAATCTAAAAGGCTGTCGCGCATCTTCGTACGACAGCCTCTCCTCATTTACCACGCTCTGTACTTTCCGGACAATGCTAACATTGCAAACAAGTATAAGCAATTATCATAATACCGTCTGTCACCGGTACGAAGCGGTGTGTTCCAGAATTTCATGACAAAATCCTTGGCATACGGTCCCTTGGCTGCTAAAGATGCCTGGGCATTGGTTGCCAAAAGTCCTACCGGATGCAATGCCGGACGGTCAAGTACCGTACCGTCGATTTCGTAGGTCATATCCGGCTGATCCTTTACGGTCTCTGCAAAGAACTTCTGCTGCTTGTCCGCCACCTCACGAAGGTCTTCGTCTGCGCCGTACCACTCGTAATCCAAACCGATATTGGCGATGGTTCGGTAAGCATCGCTGTAGAACCAGTCATGTCTGTGTCCGAACCGCTTCCACTGCTCCTCGGTCATTCTCTTCGGAGAACCGTCGTACTCCGCATACTCCGCATTCAGGCCCGTCACCGGATGACACGCCTTCTTTAAATACTCTCTGGAAGCCTTGGCAGCTTCCTTCCAGAACGCTCTGTCTTCCTCGTTCGCATACTCCGCAAACAGCTCATAGAAATGCGGCAAATGATAGGACGGGTCCGAATATCCGCAACCTACCACAAACTGAATCAGCTTATTGGCCGGATCCCACATCGGAGCGCCCTCTTCTCCGTTCTCTCCCTTATGTACACAAGTATGAAGCAGCTCTCTTGCTTCCTTGGAATAGTTAAAAATACCCTCTCCGTCCCCCCAGCGTTTGGACGCAAAGAACAACGCCATGGCATAAAACTCTTCGCCGTCCGGAGCCGCACCATAGGCATTCTTCGTGCCGTCCGTCTTACAAGACCACGCAAAATAGCCGGAATTCCAGCCCTCGTCCATGTACATATAAGTCTTGGACCATTTCCAAAGGCGGTCAAACTCATCCTTCTTATCAAGCTGTACACACATCATCATGCCGTAGGACATTCCCTCGGTACGTGCGTCATGGTTGCCGGTGTCCTCCATGTAACCCATGTCGTCGCCTACTTCATGAAAAATACGCTCCTCTTCGCTGCCGTGAAACATGGTCTGAAAAGTCTCTTCTACTCTCTTATCAATCTCTTCCTGCGGGATTCCGCACTCCGCAAATAAATTGCGGTACTTTCCCGTTGCTACTGCTCCTGCCATATGCACACTCCTCCTTATTCTCTGCTCTCATTTGTCACACCGAAAAATCCTCGTTTCGTACCTTTCGGTCACCATTCTTCCAACAGTTTCATTTTACCATAAATTTACTGTCATTTCCAGTAAAATGCATATAATAGTTCTGTTTTTTCATACAGATATGAACTTCTGCATGATGCATTCCGAGCCGATTTCTCTTCCTCAATTACTCCAAACTTCGGAATTCCACCCCATCCTCCGTCAGAATCACATACCCGTGCCCGGTATTTTCCTTCGGAATGGACACGGAACCCGGATTGATGTACCGGTAGGTGTACTCCCCCTTCGGGCCTTTTGCCTTACATAATTCGTCCGCCACCACATGGGTATGCCCGTGGAGAAGAACATCGCCTTCCTTTAAGCACGGCGGATTCTCCTTATTGAACTTGTGCCCGTGGGTCGCAAAATACATGGTGCCCCCGATGTAAAACACCGCATACTCCGCCATCACCGGGAACTCCAGCACCATCTGGTCCACCTCTGCCTCACAGTTGCCCCGTACGCACAAAAGCTCGTCCGCCACCTCGTTTAACATGGCAATCACCTTCTTTGGTGCATAGTCCTTCGGCAAATCGTTCCGCGGTCCGTGATACAAAATATCTCCTAAAATCACCAGCTTTTCCGCCCCCGACTCCCGGTACGCGGTAAGCATCTTCTCACAATAATACGCGGACCCGTGAATGTCCGACGCCACCATCCATTTCATAGTTTATCCTCCTATCTTACGATAGCCTTCTTTACTCTCTGCATTACCCCGAAGAACTCTTTCGGACGTTCCTCCGTCAGCTCATACAGCTCGGAAAGAAGTTCCTCAAACACTGCTTCCCTGTCATCCTCTGCCGGCTTGTCCCCGAACACCGCCTCATAAAAGCCGAAAATATCACTCTCCGGCATATCGTCGTACACGGTCTCCAGATAATCCGTCACCACGGTTGGCTCCTCCTTCATGTACTCTGTCATTTCTGTCCATTGGTCTTTGGTCATAATAAATCCTCCTGTATAATATATCTCTATTTTATATTTCAACTTCAAGCTTTTCTAACTGTTCTACCTATTGGAAGTTGTCTAACTGTTTTACAAATTATACTAGCAAAGAACAAGTCCACCAAGCATAACAAGACATGCTACTATACTACAAAAAAATGCAACATAAAGCCGAATTGTTTCTGCTCTTTTGTCAAGTTTTTCCTGCAATTCAGCCCGTTCTATTGGGTCTGTAGAATGAATTTCTTCGTTCAAGCCAGAAGGACAAAAACCAAACAATGGTATCAACAATATTAAAAGTGCACCTATCTTCGAGCCATATCTTCCATTACCTACATGATAAAGAGGATTGTTATTTATTACATCTGGCCAAGATAACCAAATAAAAAAACTAATAAGAATTCCAACAACTATTACAAAAATCCGAATGGTTCTTAGTTGCTTTGAGGTGAGTCTTTTCATTTGTATACTCCTTTCTTATCAATTCGCCAAATTCAAGTTTATCGAACTGTTAAACGCCTCTAACTCCGCCCCATTACACCGGCGTTCCCACTTCAATCAGATTGCCGTCCAAGTCATAAAAACGAATTACCTTTTGTCCCCATGCATGGGTCATAAGCCGATTGACGTATTCCACCGACGGATACAACCGTTCCAGTTTTTCTACAAATCCCTCGATATCCGGTTCCTCAAAATACAACTCACAGGAATTGCTTCTCGGAACAATCTCCTTCCCTAAAAAACCGCTCCAGATTTTTTCATCCTGAAGAACCAGACCTTCCGTTAAAATCATATTCCCGTCATTGTCCAGTATCACATCCATACCGAACAGGTCATGATAAAACTGTTTTGATTTTTCAATATCTTTCACAACAATCAAAATATTTCTTAGCTTCATCGTCATTCCCCTTCTGCTTCAAACTCAACTACTATATCGTCTCGTCATCCTCTACAACCAGGCCACACTCATACATCTCATTGATCTTAGCCTGCGCTGCTTCTGTTTCCTTTTTCTTAATGATTGCATTCCGGTCACTTAAGATGGAAAGCATCTCATCCACCACTTCTTCCTCAGGAAGATGGGAATACTGACACAAATAGCCTATCATACGAGCGGCGGTAAAATCCGTATTCAAATTCTTTGTAATCACATCACATAGTTCCTCATGATAGCCCCGTTCCAGGAGCATCTGATAGAGTTGCATGCTTAGTTCTGTTCTTGGTTTCATGTGGTCTTCTCCTTGATTTGTATTACTGTTAATCATTGGTCTTATTCAATTTGTAAAGGTTGATTTGATATCAATACCAAATACATATAAGCAATATTCAAATCTTCCGTTTATCGGGTGATGATAGGCATCATAGGAATACCCCACTCCGGTATAGTGATTCCATTCATCATCCTTGACACAAAAAATCGGCGCATGCTCGAAACAGGAAACCGTAAACCAATCAACAAAAAATATACTAAGCCATAACAACAGTACTATCAATATTGTTTTTAATGCTTTTCTTCTCAACGCATATCACCTCATACAATCAGAACCAAGTTTGTTAATCTCCCTACTGAAGCTCCCCAAAGAAGCAAGCATCCCCAAAGGAGAAGAATCTGTACCTCTCCTTCACCGCTTCTTCATACACCTTCAGTACATTTTCCCTGCCTGCCAGTGCGGAAACAAGCATCAAAAGCGTCGACTCCGGCAGGTGGAAATTGGTAATAAGGCAGTCCAGCATTTTAAACTTGTATCCCGGATAAATAAAGATGCTGGTATCGCCGCTGCCTGCCTGCAAAATGCCGTTTTCGTTGGTGGCGGATTCCACGGTACGGCAGCTGGTGGTACCGACACAGATGACTCTGCCGCCCTCTCGCTTCGTTCTGTTTATTTTCTCCGCCTCCTCCGGAAGTACCTGATAAGCCTCCGTGTGCATGTGATGCTCCAATATGTTTTCTTCCTTTACCGGACGGAAGGTACCGAGACCCACGTGCAGGGTCACGTTAGCAATGGTCACACCCATAGCCTCAATCTCCGCCAAAAGCTCCGGCGTAAAATGAAGACCCGCCGTCGGTGCCGCTGCGGAACCGTCATACTTTGCGTACACCGTCTGATAACGATTCTTGTCCTGCAGCTTATGGGTAATGTACGGCGGAAGAGGCATCTGTCCCAGAGCATCCAGTATTTCCTCAAAGATGCCCTCATAGGAAAACTGCACGAGACGATTGCCGTCCGGCAGTACGTCCACTACCATACCGATTAACTTCCCATCTCCGAAAGAAATCTTTGTACCGGTTTTTGCTTTCTTTCCCGGTTTAACCAGAGTTTCCCAGGTATCGTTTTCCTTGCGTTTTAAGAGAAGCACCTCAATCTGTGCCCCCTCTGCCCCCGGTGCAAAGCCCGGCTTAATATTGGAATAGTCGATAATACGCTCGCCGATTAACCGGGCCGGAATGACTCTCGTGTTATTTAACACGAGGCAGTCTCCCGGACGCAAATAATCCTTAATATCTCTAAAAATCCGGTGTTCGAACTCACCCGTACGCTTGTCCACCGCCAAAAGTCTGGAAGAAGACCGATCCAGAAGCGGGTCCTGGGCAATCAGCTCCTCCGGCAAATCAAAATAATAGTCACTCTTTAATAATGCTTCCATCTCAGTTTCCTTCCTGTGCTGTATCTTTCCTAAACTACCGATTTTTCCCTGCAATCATCTCTGCCTTTCCATAAAACTACCGCACGGAAACCCCGGTAAAATAATGCTCTAAAATCTCTTTATACTCAAATCCCGCTTCCGCCATTCCGTAGGCTCCCGACTGGCTCATTCCCACACCGTGGCCGTGGCCCGTACCGGCAAAGAGATATTCTCCCACCTTCGGCGCATGCCGCGGAAAACTTGTCATATTGTCCGCGGAAAGTACCACATATTGGTTCGTCAGGCCGTCAGCGTTCTGTACCTTCCCGCCTCCGCTGATGACATAACAATCATGAATAGCCGCCTCTTTTGTTCCGGATGCTCCCTGTATCGTCACAAAATCCGGCACACTGCTCGAATCAAACACCGCAAATTTCGTACTTGCCAGCTCCAGTACATTTCGCAAAGCATCCGTGGCAAGTCCTACACTGCCGAGGCTGCCGATAATTCGCAGGCTGGTCACCCGCCCCGAGGAGGTCACCACCTCCGGCATCACCTTCTTTACACCCCCTACGTCCTTCCCTTCGGAGCGAAGCAGCCTTGTAAGCTCGTCCTTTGAAAGCGTTACACTCCAAGGCTTCTTAGAGGGGTTCGTTTCGTAAATATCCGGCACCCCCTGCAAATACGGGATTGCAAAGCCCCATACATCCTCTACATTTTCCGTATGTCCGCCGCTTCCGGAACAATAATATCCGGTTACGGTCCGATTCTCATAGCAAAGCGTCTCTCCCTTGGTGGCATCCACCGCCTCGCTGCTTCTGGCGTGTTCGTAGGAAATCCCGCCGTACACCTGACTCTGCACCGTATCCACCATCCGAAAGCCACGTTTGATGTCTGTTTCCGCATGATAACCGGCTTTAATCAGGGCATAGCTTCTGGCACACACCGCCTGAGCCTTTAATGCTTCCGTATGCCAGGAAGCCGGCATTTCACAAGGCACCACGCCGTATAAATACTCCTCAAGCGGCACCACATTCACCGCCGTAAGGGTGGATTTCCCGCCGTAACGACCGATTTCCATCCGTCCGCGGTAACTTCGTTCTCCCAGATTCACCGCATAAATCCCGTCTTTATTTTTCTCCGCAGCCATGAATTGCGGATAATATCCTTCTGCGCCGTCCGCAAGCAGCACACGGTCTCCCGCTGTCATCCGAATCAGATAGGCACTGCTTTTCACTTTTCGGTTCGGTGTCACACTACACTGTACTGCTGCTTTTTCAAACAACCGTAGCGTTTCCGCCTCATCGCCGCCGTTTTCCGCTACACTCACATAAATTCCGGCCTTTCCCGGCGCAAGCAGCACCGCAAAAGCTTTTGCTCCCGTAGCGGATAACGCTTTCGCCGATTCCTCAGCCTTTGTCGGCAAATACACGCCTTCTGCCGTATAAAAGGCACTCTTTTCCGGCGTGATTGTTACTCCGTCTTCGGAAGAAAGCTGTAGCTCCCGGCTGTATTCCCGTCCGTCGCAATACCCTACTTCCAGACTTGTATTATAAATCGTAATGCTTTGTTTTCCGGAAAACTTTCCCTTAAGTCCCACCCGGATATCCTCCGTGGTTCCCACGCCGGCCCCGGATACTTTGGAAGCCGTTGTCAAACCTCCGAAAAAAAGCACCGCAAACACAAACAAAAGCAGTTTATATCTCCTCTGCCTCCCTTTACGCATCCACTTTTCCCCATTGTTCCGCATCCGACTCACATCCTTTTCCATCCGGCAACTTTCTTTTTTAGTGTACCATATTCCGACACGGGCTTCAATCCCACATTTCATTTTTCCGCAACGGAATCACCGGTTCCTTTCCGAGTACGGATGCGCCTGCAAGTACAGCCTGCCCGCACATCCGCCTCTGCCGCTTCCTTAGTTTCCCCTTTTAATTTTCGTCCGTTTCCGTCTCCTCCTCTTTTTTTACCGGTATCTGAAGTCTGGAACCCGCCTGTAACATCATACCGTTCAGATTATTGTACTTTAACAAATCTTCCAATTCGATGCCGAACCGGTTTAAAATATCAAGCAAAGTTTCGTCTGCTTTGATGATATACGACATAAGATAAAAAGGATTACAGGTCGGACATTTCGGAATACAAATCTGCTCCCCGATTTGAAGATTATAAATATCAATATACGGATTTGCCCGCAAAATCCGGGCAAGCGGAACCTTAAATCTTCCGCTGATGGAATACAGGGTATCCCCTTTTTTAATTGTATAAATAATGCCGTTACAAGTATCAAACGTTGCCATGACGTTCTCCCGCATCTGTTTTCACCCATAAATTATGCAAATTATACATAAAAGTTCTTATTCGTTATGAAATTTTAACACTTTCATTTTACTTTTTTCCTTGCATCATGACGAAACGTGTCGTATAATAAATAGGTATGTTTATTTTCAAAAAAATTACATAAGACGTATTCGTCCCCTTGCGGACTTACTTTTAGCGTTATAGATAACAGAAAGGGATTTTACTATGGCTGAGAAAAAGAATTTTTATTCTCTTGGTATCGACATCGGTTCCACAACCGTAAAGATTGCGATTTTAGACCCGTCCGGTCTTGTTGTGTTTTCGGACTATACGAGACACTTTGCGGACATTCAGGGCACCCTTGCGGGGCTTTTGGAAAAAGCAAAGGAACAGCTCGGCGAACTGACCTTACATCCGGTCATTACCGGTTCCGGCGGTCTTACCATTGCAAAACATCTGGATGTACCGTTTGTACAGGAAGTAGTGGCAGTTGCTACTTCTCTGGGCGATTACGCTCCCCAGACCGATGTTGCCATTGAGCTGGGCGGTGAAGATGCGAAGATTATTTATTTCACCGGCGGCGTGGAACAGCGTATGAACGGTATTTGCGCAGGCGGTACCGGTTCTTTCATCGACCAGATGGCGTCTCTTTTAAAGACGGATGCTTCCGGTCTTAATGAATATGCAAAGGATTATCAAGCGTTATACCCGATTGCGGCCCGTTGCGGTGTATTTGCAAAATCCGATATCCAGCCGCTTATCAATGAAGGCGCAACCAAGCAGGACCTGGCCGCTTCTATTTTCCAGGCAGTGGTAAACCAGACCATCAGCGGTCTTGCCTGCGGTAAGCCGATTCGCGGTAATGTGGCATTCCTCGGCGGTCCGCTCCACTTCTTAACGGAGCTTAAGGCGGCCTTTATCCGTACGCTTAATTTGACTCCGGCTCAGGTCATTGCTCCGGAACATTCCCACCTGTTTGCAGCCATCGGCTCCGCCATGAACGCAAAAGAGGACGCTTCCGTGTCTCTTTCCGCCATGACCGACCGTCTGCGTACCGGCATTAAGATGGAGTTTGAGGTAACCCGTATGGAGCCTCTCTTTGACAACGAAGAAAGCTATCAGAAGTTCCTGACCCGCCACGATGCCCACACCGTAAAGAAGGCGGACCTTGCCTCCTATCGCGGAAAGTGCTTCTTAGGTATTGACGCAGGCTCTACCACCACCAAAGCGGCTGTGGTAGGCGAGGACGGAACGTTATTATATTCCTTCTACAGCAACAACAACGGCAGTCCGTTAAAGACCACCATTAAAGCCGTAAAGGAAATCTACTCTCTCCTTCCGGAGGGAGCCGAGATTGTTCGCTCCTGCTCCACCGGTTACGGTGAAGCTCTCATTAAGGCCGCTCTTATGTTGGATGAAGGCGAAGTAGAGACCGTTGCCCACTATCATGCGGCAGCCTTTTTTGCTCCGGATGTGGACTGTATCCTCGACATCGGCGGTCAGGACATGAAGTGTATCAAGATTAAGAACTCTTCCGTAGACAGCGTACAGCTTAACGAAGCCTGCTCCTCCGGTTGCGGTTCCTTTATCGAAACCTTTGCAAAATCCTTAAACTACGAGGTTGCGGATTTTGCTAAAATTGCACTGTTTGCGGAAAATCCGATTGATCTCGGTACCCGTTGTACCGTATTTATGAACTCTAAGGTAAAACAGGCTCAGAAGGAGGGCGCTACCGTTGCGGACATTTCCGCAGGTCTTGCCTACTCCGTTATTAAGAACGCCCTTTACAAAGTTATCAAGATTTCCGACCCGAAGGATTTGGGTAAAAAGGTAGTAGTACAGGGCGGTACCTTCTACAACAACGCCGTGTTACGCAGCTTTGAGAAGATCTCCGGCTGTGAGGCCGTACGTCCGGACATTGCAGGTATCATGGGTGCTTTCGGTGCGGCATTACTTGCCCGCGAGCACTATACCGGTCAGGAAACTACCCTTCTGACTCCGGCGGCTTTAAACGAGCTGAAATTCGAAACTACTATGACCCGTTGTAAGGGTTGTACCAACAGCTGTCTCCTTACGATTAACCGTTTCTCCGGCGACCGTCGTTTCATCTCCGGTAACCGCTGTGAGAAGGGCCTCGGCAAGGAAAAAAGCAACGCAGACATTCCGAATTTATTTGCCTATAAATTAAAGCGTTATTTCGACTACGCCCCGCTGTCCGAGACTCAGGCAAAACGCGGCACCGTCGGTATTCCGCGCGTATTAAACTTATATGAGAACTACCCGTTCTGGCACACCTTCTTCACGGAGCTGGGCTATCGCGTGGTACTCTCCCCGCTTTCCAGCCGTAAGATTTACGAAATGGGTATCGAATCCATCCCGAGTGAATCCGAATGTTATCCGGCAAAATTAGCCCACGGTCACATTTCCTGGCTCATTAAGGAAGGCTGCAAGTTTATCTTCTATCCGTGTATTCCGTACGAGCGTAAGGAGTTCCCGGAGGCCGGTAACCACTACAACTGCCCGATTGTTACCTCCTACGGCGAAAACATTAAGAATAACGTAGAGGAACTGCGTGCCGACGACATCGTCTTCGCCAACCCGTTCCTGTCCTTAGAAACCAAGGAAATCGCGTCAAAGCGTCTGGTACAGATTATGGCAGAGTACGGCATCCCGGCAAGTGAAGTTTCCCTTGCTGCAGACAAGGCATGGGAGGAGCTGTCCGCCGCAAGACGCGATATGCAAAAGGCCGGTGAAGCTGCCCTTGACTATATTAAGAAAAACGGGAAGCTGGGTATTGTACTTGCCGGCAGACCGTATCATATCGATCCGGAAATTAATCACGGTATTCCGGAACTAATCACCTCCTACGACGTAGCGGTATTAACCGAAGACTCCGTCTCCCATCTGGGTAAGGTGGATCGTCCGACCCTCGTTGTGGACCAGTGGATGTACCATTCCAGACTGTATGCTGCGGCCTCCTATGTCCGCACCCGTACGGATTTGGAAATCATTCAGCTCAACTCCTTCGGTTGCGGTTTGGATGCGGTTACTACCGATCAGGTCAGCGATATTCTGACTGCCTCCGGTAAGATTTACACCGTCCTTAAAATCGACGAGGTAAATAACCTGGGGGCTGCCCGTATCCGTATTCGTTCCTTACTCTCCGCCGTGGCGGATCGTAAACGTAAGGGCATCGTTCCGCATGAAGCGGATGCGGCACACCATCGCGTGATTTTCACCGAAAAGATGAAGGAAGAATACACCCTTCTCGCTCCGCAGATGTCTCCGATTCACTTCCGTATGCTGGAGCCGGCGCTCCGGGCTCACGGCTACAAGGTAGACGTTCTTGACAATGACGGAAGAACTGCGGTGGATGTAGGCCTGAAATACGTAAACAATGATGCCTGCTACCCGTCTCTTATGGTCGTAGGTCAGATTATGGAAGCTTTGCTTTCCGGCAAATACGATTTAAACAAGGTTGCGGTTATGATTACCCAGACCGGCGGCGGCTGTCGTGCCACCAACTACATCGGCTTCATCCGTCGTGCCCTCCAGAAGGCCGGCATGGGCCATATTCCGGTGGTTTCCATCAGCACCTCCGGTATTGAGAAGAATCCTGGACTTACTTACACTCCTAAGATGTTGCTAGGTATTTTACAGGCAGTCATTTACGGTGATGTATTTATGCGTGTTCTGTACCGTATGCGTCCGTACGAACTGGAAAAAGGCTCTGCTAACGCTTTATACGAAAAGTGGAATGCCATCTGCTGTGAGGCAGTGAAGAATCCGAAGATGTCCGAGTTTAAGAAAAACATCCGCGGCATTATCCGTGACTTTGATGCTCTCCCGATTGACGAGACCTTAAAGAAGCCGCGTGTCGGCGTTGTGGGTGAGATTTTGGTTAAATTCCTTCCGGCTGCAAATAATTACTTAGTAGAGCTTTTGGAAGCAGAAGGTGCCGAAGCGGTTGTTCCGGATCTTTTGGACTTTTTACACTACACCATGTATAATACTAACTTTAAGGCAAATTACTTGGGCAAATCCAAGAAGAGTCAAAAGGTAAATAACCTGATTTACTCCTTCCTTGAGAAGTTCCGCGGCACTGCAAGAAAGGAACTGGAAGCAAGTAAGCACTTTGTGGCTCCGCCTCGTATCGACACTTTGGCACGCTACGCAGAAGACATTGTTTCCACCGGTAACCAGACCGGCGAAGGTTGGTTCCTTACCGCTGAGATGATTGAGCTCATTCACACCGGCGTACCGAACATTGTCTGCACCCAGCCGTTTGCCTGCCTGCCGAACCACGTGGTAGGTAAGGGTGTTATCAAAGAACTGCGCCGCCGTCATCCGGAAAGCAACATCGTGGCCGTAGACTACGACCCAGGTGCTTCCGAAGTAAACCAGCTGAACCGTATCAAGCTCATGCTTGCCACTGCGGTAAAGCAGATGAAGTAGCAACGCGCCGGCGGAATCCGATGTTCCGATTACGCCGAGAATAGAAACAAACGAAAGAAACTTAAGAAAACCTCCTGATTTTGCACCGAAACTCCAATCGAATTTCCCGTACAAAGTAAGGAGGCATTTCTTTCCTACGGATTTGTATGAAACAACGTTCTGTATATGAAAAATACAGTTAATCAGGTTCGAACAAGGAGGGACCGAATGCAGTACTTTATATCCTTTTTGGAAGGCATCATTACGTTTATTTCCCCCTGCCTTCTGCCCATGATACCGATTTACCTGACCTACTTTGCCGGCAGCGGAGAACGTACCACAAAGAAAACCGTCACCGGAGCTTTGGGCTTCGTCTCCGGCTTTACCCTGGTCTTTGTCTCCATGGGAGCTCTGGCCGGAAGCATCGGCAGCCTGTTTACCAGGCACCAGAACATCGTAAATATCGTTTGCGGACTGATTGTAATTTTCTTCGGTCTGAATTTTATGGGCGTGTTTAAGCTCAACCTGTTCAAAGGCATGCAGAGGTCCGTCAACACCGACAACATGAACTTCTTTTCTGCGGTATTGTTCGGCATTGTCTTTTCTTTAGGCTGGACACCGTGCGTAGGTGCGTTCTTAGGTTCTGCCCTCATGATGGCTTCCCGTGAAGGACAGGCTCTTCGCGGCATTCTGATGCTTCTTTGCTACTCTCTCGGCCTCGGAATTCCCTTTATTCTGAGTGCCGTCCTGATTGACAGCCTAAAAGGAGCTTTTACTTTTATCAAAAAACACTATAAGATCATCAATTTTGTCAGCGGATGCCTGCTCATTGTTGTGGGTATCCTAATGGCAACCGGAACTCTGGGACGCATTCTATTTTAAGGAGACACTATGGAAAATAAAAAGACTTTGATTATTGTATCCGTTCTGTTGGTCGCTCTCATCGGCGGCGCATCGGTTTTGTATGCGAAACTGGGAGATAACATGAAACCGAATAATTTGTTGATACAGGATGAAGCCGTTGATGACAAACATCCTTCTGGCGACTCCGCTCCGGGCGCATCTGACAAAGATGATACCGAACCCTCCGACTCAAATAACATTTCCGAAGGCAACGGTTCCTCTGCTGGAAACAATACCGAAGAAGAATCTGCCGGTACATCTACCGACGAGAACGCCCCGTTCATGGCACCGGACTTCACAGTCTATGACCGCGAGGGCAACACCGTCCGTCTGTCGGATTTTCACGGAAAGCCGGTGGTATTAAACTTCTGGGCCAGCTGGTGCGGACCATGTAAAAAAGAGATGCCGGACTTTGAAGAGATTTATAAAGAATACGGAGAAGAGATTCACTTTGTCATGGTGAACTTAACCGACGGAGCCCAGGAAACCATGAAAACCGCCACCAACTTTTTAGATAACAACGGCTATACCTTCCCTGTGTATTACGATAAAGATACCGACGCCGCCTACACCTATCAGGTATACGGCATCCCGGTGACTTACTTTATTAACTCCGAAGGACATCTGATTGCCCAAGGAAGCAGTGCACTGGATGCGGAGACTATAAAACGAGGAATCGAAATGATACTGGAATAAAAAACAGCGTAGACTATGACCATTTAAAGTCACAGTCTACGCCTTTTCTTTTCTACGAATTCTTGATTTGTTCGATTCTCTGAAGCGGATACACACTCTCCAGTTCCATATTGTAGCCGTGTTCCTCCAGCCATACAAGGATTTCTTCGAATTGCTTAATCGCCTTTTCCTTCTCTCCCATAGTAGCATACATCTCCGCTTTGGAGAATAAATGAGAAATACTGGTAGAATCCTTTGGAACCTTATCCCAATAGGAAATGGCTTCCTCATAACGTTCCAGCATGGCACATAAGTCCCCTGCATCTGTAGATACCCATTCCACTCCAAGCTCTTCATCCGGAACCGTAAGTGCAATCTCTATCTCCTTCCATGCTTCCTCTAACCGACCGGCTCCTTCCAGCGCCTGCGCATGGTATACGTGGGTCCAACGGGCATTCGGCTCCTCTTCACACCATTGTTTACTTTCGGCAACGGCATCCTCCGTACGTCCAAGAGCAATCAAATATTGCACAAGGTCACGATGAGCAGCAAGCCAGTAGCCACCACGTTGTTCTTTTCCTTCTTCCAATGCCCGTCTGTAATAACGCATGGCAAGCTCTCTGTCTTTATACATCCGTATTCTGTGAAGTGCGGCATAATCCAGATAATCTTGTATGTTCGCTTTTCCTGTCATAATCACTTCGCGATACGCTTCCTCCGCACGCCGGAAGTCCTCATCCGTTCCGTTCTCATCTTCATAAATGGCATACAACTCCATTCTTTCTGTTCCGTAGCCCGGATACTTTCTTTTCGGTACGCCCTGAAACAAACTGTCTATAGTCACCCCGAAGCACTCCGCCAATGCCGGCAACAAGGAAATATCCGGAGAGGTAAGCCCCTGCTCCCATTTGGATACCGCCTGTGCCGATACACCCAACAATTCACCAAGTGCTTCCTGGGATAAACGTTTTTGTAAACGAAGCGTTTTAATGTTTTCATTCATTGTCATAGGTATGACTCCTTCCTGCTTTTGATGAATTCAGTGTAACATTCCTTTTCCGGAATCAGAAGCGAACAAATGGATTGTGTTTTTCTCAACCGAAGGTTGTAACCGTCCCCTTTCTACTTTAGAGAGGCTTTCTATTCTTCGTTCGTTTCTGCTCTTTCCAACGCCATCCTCCACACCGGTTCAAAATAGGTCTGATAGAACACCGCTTCCTCACAGTCCGGCTGTTTGACGATACCGTTATCGACCAGTTTCTGCACCATGTACTCATATAAGTCCCGAATCCGTTCGGTCGCCACCTTTTCATAGGAAATGACTTCCAGTTTTCCTTCCCTTTCGTATTTCAGCAGTTCTTCGTACACATCCGGAATATATCGAGTCTCCGCAATTTCAGCTTCTTTCCGGCTATACCACATATCCTCCCAGCCTTCTACCCGCGCGAAATCCTCCGTATGATGAATACAATACAAATATCCCGATACTCCCTGATAAAAGGCTTTTAACTGGTCCGGGAACTGCTCCTCATAATATACTTTTCCGTTCTTTATGAAGCAAGTCACATACTTTCCGGTTCTCTTATTATGTTCCGCGTCCCAAATATAAAAAAGGGCGTATGCCGGATTTGCCGTCAAATACACCACCATTGTGTCTTCGGTTCCGTGCAACTTCGATGTTGCATGTAACGTCTCAATACCCGACGCAAAAGAACCGTGAAACAAGTAATTTTTCATTACACTTCCTCCCAACTAAAAATTGTTTTCTATTCTCTCCATCCTTGACATACGTATTATTACGTATTACAATATATGTATAAATAGGAAAGAAAAATTGTCACACATGCCACTTACACCAAAGAAAATGATTTCTCTTTTACAGAAAAATCACTTTGTCATCGTCAGTCAAAACGGTTCTCATGTGAAGCTAAAGAACCTCGAAACCGGCGTTCAGGTCATTGTTCCTCTCCATTGCAAAGATTTAAAAAAAGGTCTGGAACATTCCATCCTACGCCAAGCAGGATTAAAATAACCCACCACACAAGGAGGTAAACATGAACACACTCTTTTACTTTGCATTATTTCATACAGCCCCGGAAGGCGGCTTCTGGGTATCCTTCCCGGATTTTCCGGAGTGCTTTACCCAGGGAGAAACCTTAGAAGAAACCTATGCCATGGCAGTAGATGCCTTGGGCCTTTGCGTTTCAGAATACACCTCTAAAGACCTCCCAAAGACTTCACTCCCGACCGAAATCACTGTACCGGAAGGAGCTACCCTTGCCCTTGTCTCCCTTGACTTAGCGGCCTACCGCCGCAAGCACAACACCAAAGCGGTAAAGAAAACCTTAAGCATCCCTGAGTGGTTAAACGAAGAAGCTTTGGCACTGGGGCTTAACTTTTCCAAGGTATTACAAGAGGCTCTTCTTCAAAGAATCGGTCAGAAATAACATCTTACAAGGAAAAAGATATTCCCGAGACATTGTCATGTCTCGGGAGTTTTCATCTCATCTTTAATTTGTCAGCGTACACACTACCTCTTCTCCGAACACTTCCAGTATATACTCGTTTCTGCCCGTAATAGGGTGCTTATAAACCCGATAAGAGTAACCGGAGCACACATAAGACCCCTCCTCCTGTACGCTACCAAACACTGGCTCTCCTTGAATATTTACACTACAAAAGTCAACGCCAAAGCAAAACATCCACAAGCCTAATAACGGCCATGCAATCCAACTTGTAAGCTTACTCATAACATACCTCCGCATCTCCTAATATACTTCGTTTTTACGCACTATACATCCTCAATTTGCCAATCGATCGGAGCCAATCCGTTCTCCTCCAAAAATGCGTTTGCCTGAGAAAAATGCTTACACCCAAAGAACCCTCTGTGTGCGGAAAGCGGACTCGGATGAGGTGCCGTAAATACCTTATGTTTCGGGTTATCTAACATACTCATCTTGCTCTGGGCCGGACGTCCCCAAAGTAGGTACGCAATCGGCCGTTCCTCGGCATTAACCGCACGAATAATCGCATCGGTGAACTGCTCCCAACCTTTTCCCTGATGGGAAAGGGCCTGGTGAGCACGAACGGTCAACACGGTATTTAACAAAAGCACACCCTGCTCGGCCCATTTCACCAGATATCCGTTATTCGGAATCTTACACCCCAAATCGCTCTGCAGCTCCTTGTAGATATTCACTAAAGACGGCGGGATGTCCACCTCCGGGCGCACGGAAAAGCAAAGTCCGTGGGCCTGTCCTACGTTATGGTATGGATCCTGCCCGATAATAACCACCTTTACCTTAGAAAGCGGCGTCAGATGTAATGCAGAAAAAATCTCATCCGCCGGTGGGAACACCGCCACCTTGGAATACTCTTCCTTTACAAACCTATATAACTCCGCATAGTACGGCTTCTTAAACTCGGCATTCACTGCCGGCAACCAATCGTTATCAATTGCAGCCATAAAACTCCTCCCGAACGTTCTTTGTCGGTCTCAATCATCTTATGTTCAAACTTAGCGGAACTTCTTAATCATCTGCACAAACTCCGCATTGTTCTTTGTGCTCTGGAAGGTACGCATAATATTCTCAATGGACTCCTCTGCCTTTGCTCCGTTAAACAAGCGGCGCATAAGAGAGGTTGCCTCCTGCTCTTCCGGGGTCAGAAGTAAATCGTCACGTCTCGTACTGGAACGCGGCAAATCAATAGCCGGGAACACTCTACGCTCGGAAAGGTTACGATCCAGCTGAAGCTCCATGTTACCGGTGCCCTTAAATTCCTCGAATACCACATCATCCATACGGCTACCGGTATCTACTAATGCAGTGGCAAGAATGGTCAAGCTGCCGCCCTCACGCATATTTCTTGCGGCACCGAAAAACTTCTTCGGCATATGAAGTGCCGCCGGATCAAGACCACCGGACAAGGTACGTCCGCTCGGTGCCACCGTCAGGTTGTACGCACGGGCCAGACGGGTAATGCTGTCAAGCAAAATCACCACATCCTGCTTCTGCTCCACCAGACGCTTCGCACGCTCGATTACCATCTCCGATACACGTTTATGGTTCTCCGGAAGTTCATCAAATGTGGAGTAAATCACCTCTACCTTATCTCCCTCGATGGACTCCTTAATATCCGTTACTTCCTCCGGACGCTCGTCAATGAGTAAAATAATCATATTCATGTCCGGATGATTTTTCGTAATTGCTTTTGCAATCTGCTTTAACAGCGTAGTTTTACCGGTCTTCGGCTGAGAAACAATCATACCTCGCTGCCCTTTACCGATTGGGGAAATCAAATCCACCATACGCATGGAAAGACTGCAGCCCGGGGTCTCCAGATGAATCCGCTCGTTCGGAAAAATCGGGGTCAGGTCTTCAAAACGCTTCCGTCGTGCAATGACCTCCACCGGCAATCCGTTTACATTCTTAAAATATAACAAAGCACTGAACTTCTCATTCTGCATACGAATCTTTGTATTACCGCAAATAATATCACCGGTTTTTAACCCGTATTTACGAATCTGCGTCGGAGAAACGTACACGTCGTTCTCTCCCGGCAAATAGTTATCACACCGAATAAATCCGAAGCCCTCTGTCATTACCTCCAAAATACCGGTTCTGGTCTCACCGCTGTCCATACGCTTAATATCCTCTGCGGTGGCCTTTTCCGGATCAAAGCGATGTGTCTGCTGTGCACCCTCTGCGGCTGCACTATCGTTTTGTACCGGCTTTACAGCCTCTGCCGGACGTTCCTGCGTCATTTGCGGACGAGGTGACATCGGGCGCTCCTGACTTCCTTGCGGACGGGCCTGCAGCGGACGTTCCTGACCTCCCTGCGGGCGAGCTACAACCGGACGTTCCTGACTGCCCTGCGGACGGGCCTGCACCGGACGTTCCCGGTCTCCTTGCGGACGAGGCGACACCGGACGCTCCTGACTGCCCTGCGAACGAGCTGACACCTGACGCTCCTGACTCCCCTGCGAACGGGTCTGCACCGAACGCTCCTGACTCCCCTGCGAACGGACCTGCAGCGGACGTTCCTGCCCTCCCTGCGAACGGGTCTTTTCCGGGGCAGAAACCGACGTTTTCTCTGCTTTAGTTGCAGCTTCCGCCTTCTTCTTCTCCATCATCTTGTCCGCCGCAAACAAAAGCTCTGCAAGCTCCTGCTTTTTCATAGCAGAGGTGCCTTTCAACCCACGATTTTTTGCCTCTTCCTTCAACTGAGTAATTGTCATTTCAAGATACTTCTCCATATAACCTCCTAGCGACAGTAGCTATCACATCATTTTTCCTAAACTCTTCTATCAAATATTCAATTACTTACATTCTTAAATGGGAATTTTTACAGAATCGTATTGAAAACAAAAACGCTATAGCGCCTCTTTTCATCAACAGTTTAGCATAATAGAATTCAAAAAGCAAGAACACTTTATCATCAGTTTGGATATTTTCGATTTTTGGGCACAAAAAATCCAAGGGCCTTATGACTAAAACCCTTGGATTTATGCGCTTTTAAGTGAAATTACTCAGCTGCGATGATTTCCTTCTTGTTGTAAGAACCGCAAGCCTTACATACTCTGTGCGGCATCATAAGCGCGCCACACTTGCTGCACTTAACAAGATTCGGAGCAGTCATCTTCCAGTTTGCTCTACGACTGTCTCTTCTTGCCTTGGAATGCTTATTCTTCGGACAAATTGCTCCCATGATTACACCTCCTTAAAGTTGTTAAAAATATCTCGGATAACAGACATTCTCGGATCCAGTTCCGTGCGGTCACAACCACACTCGCCCTCGTTCAGATTTGCTCCGCAAACCTTGCAGATTCCTTTGCAGTCTTCCTGACACAGAACCTTCATGGGGAACCCAAGCAAGATTTCCTCGCAGACAAATGCGTCCACGTCTAAATCATATCCGTCTATAAAATTAGTTTCGTCCAACTCGGCAGCTCTTTCCTCGTCGCTCTTGGAAAAATCAACCTCCCGTTCCGTCTGAAACGATACAGTCTCTGCCACTTCCCTTAAACACCGATCACACGGCAACGCCAGTGTCACTTCGCCTTCCAATTCAATCTTTACCTTACGTCCGCCGAGATTCGTCACTGTCAGCTTCACCGGCTCCTTTTTAAGGAACGGATACTTGCTTCCCGCATAACAAAACTCTTCCGGTTCGTACGGAAACTCTTTTGTGAATACTCCGCCCGCAACCTGCATGGCTTCCGATAAAGATACTGTCATACAAAGCTCCTGTCCTGCCAAACGGCATACTTAGGGTATGGTCCCAAAACTCACACTAGACTATTATAGTATCCGACAAACTATTTGTCAACAGTTTTTTTCTATTTCTTCTATCTTTTGCAAAAGATGGAACAACTAGGGATTGTGCTCTTACAACAGATCCTTCGTCTCTCTTGCGATTGCAAGCTCCTC
The DNA here is from genome assembly GCA_937895705.1 of uncultured Clostridia bacterium. GTDB lineage: Bacteria > Bacillota > Clostridia > Lachnospirales > Lachnospiraceae > SIG307. Next base: position 31,493 of record CALBKM010000044.1, on the reverse strand, counting down.
GTTGGTCGGGATAGCAAATACCTGTACCTTGGAATCGGCACCGGAAATCTTTACTTCCTCGCCACGAAGCTTGTTTGCTTCATCGTTTACGGTAACACCGAGGTAACCGAGGTAAGAGCAAATCTCCTTACGAATCGTTGCATCGTTCTCACCTACACCAGCGGTAAACGCAATGGCATCTACACCGTTCATTGCTGCCACATAGGAACCGATGTACTTTGCTACACGGTATACGAAAGCCTGGATAGCGATGTCCGCTCTCTTGTTGCCTTCCTTCTGAGCTTTCTGCACATCACGGAAGTCGCTGGATACGCCGGAGATACCGAGAACACCTGACTTCTTGTTTAAGATGTCGATAACTTCGTTAACAGTCTTGCCTTCCTTATTTGCAATGTACTGAACAACAGCCGCATCCAGGTCACCGCTTCTGGTACCCATGATTAAGCCCTCCAGCGGAGTAAGACCCATGCTGGTGTCTACACACTTGCCGTTTACTACTGCGGAAATGCTGCCGCCGTTACCTAAGTGACAAACGATTACCTTGGAGTTGTTTACATCAAGACCTGCAACCTCGATCAGTCTCTTGGATACGAAACGATGGCTGGTGCCGTGGAAACCGTATCTTCTGATGTCATACTTTTCATAGTATTCATACGGAATGGCATACATATATGCCTTCTCCGGCATGGTCTGATGGAATGCGGTGTCAAATACAGCCACATTCGGGATACCCGGCATAGCGGCCTCGCAAGCCTCAATACCGATTAAGTTTGCCGGGTTATGTAACGGTCCGAGATCGAAGCAGTCACGAACTACCTTCTTTACGTCCTCGTTTACAACGATGGACTCACTGTAGTGCATACCGGCATGAAGTACACGATGACCGATTGCGGAAATCTCGTTAACATCGGTAATTACACCGTAGGTTGCATCCTGTAATGCCTCCAATACGAGCTTTACAGCCACCTGATGATCCGGCATCGGCTCAACCTTTTCCAACACATCCTTGCCTGCCGGCTTGTGAGTCAGTTTGGAACCCTCAATACCGATACGCTCACAAAGACCCTTTGCCAGAACATTCTCGTTCTCCATGTCAATCAACTGGTACTTCAAAGAAGAACTACCGCAGTTAATTACTAAAATCTTCATATCTCTTCCTCCTATGAGTTATCCTATAATCACACTTCGCAATATGAAGTGCGTGTGCCGAGTACTGCCGCCTGTCGCATCCGTCGGATGTGCATGTGCGTAAAAAACGCAGAAAAGAACCACCATGCATACACATGGCAGTCCCATCCGTTACTGTCGGCAATTTCCTATATTATACCCCTATTTTCTTAAGGAAACAAGCCCCTTTTTTTATTTTATGGAAAATGCTGATGAAAGCATTTTCAGCTTCCTTACAAGTCATTTCTGACGATATCTTCCAAGGTTTCACGCTTTACCGCCACCTTAATCTCACCCTTACTGATCATAAGCACCGGAGGCTTCGGTACACGGTTATAATTGGAAGACATGGAATAGTTATACGCTCCGGTAGCAAGTACCGCCAAAGTATCACCAACCTCTGTCGTCTGCAACTTCACATCTTCGCCCAACAAATCACCGCTTTCGCAGCATCTGCCTGCCACGGTTACTACGGAATCCTTAACCTTATCGGCTTTATTGGCCACTACAAAATCATACTCGGACTTGTAAAGAGCATAACGCGGATTATCCCCGAGACCGCCGTCTACGGACACATAGGTGCGAATATCCGGAATTTCCTTAATACCGCCCACGGTGTACAGCGTAATGCCGGCCGGAGCCACAATAGAACGTCCCGGTTCGATTAAAATGAACGGAAGCTTCAAGCCTTTTTCTTTACAAAAAGCCTTTACCGTCTCGGAAACCTTGTCCATATAGTTTGCATACGGCACCGGCGTATCACTTTCTGTGTACTTAATTCCGAAACCTCCGCCAAGATTTAACTCCGTAATCTCATGGCCCAGTTCCGTCTTTACCTGCTCAATCAGTCCCATCATCACATCTGCCGCTTCCACAAACGGATCAATATCGAAAATCTGGCTGCCGATATGACAGTGAACACCCACAAATTCAATATTTTCCAAAGAAAGTGCCTTCTTGATCGCCTCAAAAGCCTCACCGGTTTCAAGTGCAAAACCAAACTTGCTGTCAATCTGTCCGGTCTTTACAAAGTCATGGGTATGGGCATCTACCCCCGGCTTAATGCGGTACATGATGCGCGCCTTGACCCCCTCTTCTGCCGCCAGCTTGTTTAAAAGCTCCAACTCGTAAATATTATCCACGATAATTCGGCCTACCTTATGCTCAATGGCCATACGAAGCTCGAATTCCGTCTTGTTATTGCCGTGATAGCAAACCTTATCCATCGGGAAGTTGACACAAGCCGCAGTATACAACTCACCTGCGGAAACCACATCGATACCGATGCCTTCTTCCTTTGCGATACGGTACATTGCCTTACAGCTGAAGGCCTTGCTGGCATAACAAACCAGACCCGCACCGTCATAATACTGCTCCATGGACTGACGAAAGCTTCTGCAATGCTCCCTGATTAAGTCCTCATCCATTACATAAAGCGGTGTGCCGTACTCCTTTGCCAGCTCCACCGTATCCAGTCCGGCGATGGTCAAATGGCCTTTTTCGTTTATTGCTAAATTCTTTGATACAAATTCACTCATGGTGTTCTTCCTCTTATTTGCGTTATTTCCTCTGTTACCGTTTCTGCTTTTCCCGATAGTTCTCACGCAAAGTTTTAACTTGTATACCGGTATACACAGAATACAAATTACAGAGTAACATTATTATAATAAAATGTCAAGATTTACAATGAAAATCTCTCCTGTATCATCTTCGCAACCTCTGCCGGCTCCAGATTCGTATTATCGATTTTAATATAATTCTCAAAGGTGATTTCTCCGTCATAGCTTTCCAAACGGTACTTTTCATCATGCTTTAAAATGTTGTTTCTGGAAAACTCCAAGTCGCGCTTAGACGCTTTGTTCTTTAAGCGATTCTCCGTCTCGTTCCGCTGTAAACGAACCTCCTGAGGAGCCACCAGTTCTACATAGTAAACCTCTGCCCCCTGCTCCTTAAAGATATTGGTCACACGCTCCACGGTATCCCAATCGGACTGCTGGTCAAAGGCCCACATATAAGTAAAAATCATACCGTAATTATCGCTTTTTGCAAACTCTTCAAAAATAATCTGCCGCATCTTCGATACCACGGTACCGTTATAATAACCGAACACCTCAAGCACCGGTTCTATGGTCATATGATTATGAAACAGACGCAGACCGGTAAGCTTCATCAGCTCCTGACCGACGGTCATCTTACCCACTGCTCCGTTACCGATTAAAAATACAAGTTTCATACACATGCTCCTTTCCCGTACTCATATACCTCATACGCTGTGTAAGTATGACTGTAGCGATAACCCAGCTTTTCCGCCAATGCAAGAGAACCCTTATTCTGGGCATCCCAGCTTGGGTAAAGTCCTCGTTCCAAACATTCCAAAATCTGCTTTGCACTGCAAACCTCCGCCAACCCTTTGCGACGATACTCTTCCTTTGTGTCCACCTGAATCTCTATTCCGCTTTCATAGGTCGTGTAAGAAGAAGCTCCCGAAACAAGCTGACCATCCTTTAAAAGCACAACACCAAGCCCCAGCTTTTGATAGGTCTCCCAGTCCGGATATTGTGCTGTCCAATCGCAACACCATCCCGTTCTTTTTGTTTCACCAAAAACGGTTTCATCCAATTCTTTCAGTTCATAACCTTCCGGCAAACCGTCTATGATCTTTTGTAACTTCACTTTATCAAACACATACGGTTCCTTTTCCAATGCATACCGTTCCACCTTCTTACAACACTCCGGATAACATTCCTCAATCAAGGCTTCCCATCCCGGATTCTGTGGCACCATAATCACAAACTCTCCGGAATAAGACTCCGGTTTATACAATACCAGTTCCCTGTTTGGTTCTCCCGCAAAGAAGGCAAAGGCGCCTAACACCGCAACCGCAGACATATATTCTTCTGACTTTGCATTTTCCTCTGCTACATAAATCTCTCCCATAACCCCCTGCAGGCAGGACCAAATCATACTTTCATTCCAGCCTTCAAACAACGTTTCAACGTTTCTCATCTCTTTATTCAATATTTTACGTACCAATGTCCGGTTCACCTCGATTCTTCATAAATCTTATTACAGCTTGCTATATCTTTTGTAGTATCACCGGTTATTTTTCTATCTGTTTTATCACACATTTCGGGTTATGTCAATCTTTTTTCTTGCAATTTAAAACAGAATGGATACCCGCCCCGTTTTTCACTGGACAATCCCCCCATTTTGTGTTACGATAACGCACAGAAGCAAAACATTACTTTATGATACAAGGAGATACCACTATGAAACTTTGGGGCGGTCGTTTTACGAAAGAAACCAACCAGTTAGTACATAATTTTAATGCATCCATCGGTTTTGACCAAAAATTCTATCATCAGGATATCCGCGGCAGCATTGCTCATGTGACCATGCTGGCGAAACAGGGCATTTTAACCGATGCGGAGAGAGACACCATTATTGCCGGTCTGTCCGGAATTGAAAAGGATATCGAAAACGGTACTCTCATTATCGACGGTACCCAGGAAGACATTCACAGCTTCGTAGAAGCAAACCTCATTGCCCGTGTGGGTGAGGTAGGTAAAAAGCTTCACACCGGCCGTAGCCGTAACGATCAGGTAGCCCTTGATATGAAGCTTTACATCCGCGACGAAATCACCGCAGTGGACGAGCTGTTACTTTCCTTACTGGAAGAATTACACACCTTAATGAAGAACAATGTCACCACCTATATGCCGGGCTTTACCCATTTGCAGAAGGCTCAGCCGGTGACCCTTGCTCATCACATCGGTGCTTACTTTGAAATGTTTAAGCGTGACCGTTCCCGTCTTGCAGATACAAAAGCCAGACTTAACTACTGCCCGCTTGGCGCAGGCGCTTTAGCCGGCACCACTTATCCGTTAGACCGTGAGTATACCGCGTCTCTTTTGGACTTCACCGGTGCCACCTTAAACAGCATGGATTCCGTATCCGACAGAGACTATCTTATTGAGCTTCTCAGTGCATTTTCTACCGTTATGATGCACTTAAGCCGGTTCTGTGAAGAGATTATCATCTGGAACTCCAACGAGTACCGCTTCATCACCTTGGATGACGCTTACTCCACCGGCAGTAGCATTATGCCGCAGAAAAAGAACCCGGACATCGCAGAGCTTGTCCGCGGAAAGACCGGTCGTGTATACGGGGCTCTGGTCTCCATTTTGACCACCATGAAAGCCCTTCCGCTGGCTTACAACAAGGATATGCAGGAAGATAAAGAGCTTACCTTTGACGCTATCGACACCGTAAAGGGTTGTCTTGCATTGTTCACCGGTATGATTTCCACCATGACCGTGAACAACGACAACATGGAAGCCAGCGCAAAGAACGGATTTACCAACGCCACCGATGCGGCAGACTACTTGGTAAACCACGGCGTACCGTTCCGTGATGCCCACGGCATCGTGGGGCAGCTGGTACTGTTCTGCGAGCAGAAGGGAATTGCCCTCGACGACATGACCTTAGAAGAATACAAGGCCATCAGCCCGGTATTTGAAGCAGACATCTTTGAAGCCATCCGCATGGAAACCTGTGTAACCAAGAGAAACACCCTGGGTGCACCGGGTCCGGCTGTGATGGAAGAAGTTATTAAGAGAAACGAAACATATCTGAAGACGAGATAATACATTCTCATCCGGTGGCAAGATGGCTCGTCAGATGAGAACACAATCACGAAATCTTATAGAAATACAAAAAGGAACCTACAATCAACAGACTGTAAGTTCCTTTTTTGCATTCTCTTTGTTTATATCCGGAATATTTTTCTTCCCTTTGGAAACCCTATTGTTAATAATGTAGGTTCGGTCGCGCAAGGCTCATTCTTACGTTAGAATGAGCCTACGCGACCGCCGCAACTATCCAACGGAGGTATTTTTATGTTCAAGCACGAAAAGCAACTCTTCCACCCTATAGAAATCGAGAAACCGAACCCACAGTATGCTGCTCTCTTACAGGAGCAGTTAGGTGGCGGAAACGGCGAATTAAAAGCAGCCATGCAGTATATGTCCCAAAGTTTCCGTATCAAGGACCCGGAAATTAAGGACTTGTTTATGGACATTGCCGCAGAAGAATTAAGTCATATGGAAATGATAGCACAGACCATCAACCTGTTAAACGGTCACGAGCTGGATGCTGCCAGCGTTCCGGCAGGTGAAATCCAGACCCACGTTCTCTTAGGCTTAAATCCGGGTCTCATTAACGCTTCCGGCTACTCCTGGACTGCAGACTACGTCACCGTTACCGGCGACCTCTGTGCTGACCTGTTATCCAACATTGCATCCGAGCAACGGGCCAAGGTGGTTTATGAGTACCTTTACCGTCAGATTCACGACAAGAAGGTACGTGATACCATCGACTTTTTGTTAAATCGCGAAGAGGCTCATAACGCTATGTTCCGCGAAGCCTTTAATAAGTTCCAGAATACCGGCTCCAACCGCGACTTCGGCACCACCAAGGCCGCAAAAATGTACTTCAGTATGTCCGAACCTTCCCCGGCAGACAGCCGTTTTCCGGAGGCCGAAGTAAGTCCGGTTTCCTTTAATGAAAACAAGTAATCCGCATACGTTTCTCATCCTTGCAAAAAAAGAAAAGATCCGAACGTTTTCCCTGTACGTCCGGACCTTTCTTTTATTTTACTCTCTTCTTTCCCGGTAAAAAGCTGTCGAAAATGATTCCGTCAAACTCCTTTTCCGCCCTATGTAACTCCTCTTCACTTCGTACGGTCCAACCGAAACTTACCGTATCGTACCATCGCTTGCAAATCCGGTACGACCGCAAACCGGTCATTGTGTGCCGAAAGGAAACGAAATCCGGATAAGTAAGCACATTACAAATCAGATTAGTCCGTACAATTCTCTGAAAAACGGAACATACAACCGTATCTCTCCGGTAATCGGTAGACAGTTGCCCTCGTAACACCCGTGGCCTGTGCTTTCGAAACCACACAAGAACCAACGGATGAAAAGATTGTACCGCATACACACCGTTGTAGGAATCCAGCGCCTCCGCCGTTTTTTCCACTGTCCTTTTATATTCCTTTCCCGCCTTAATCTCCACTAAAACGGGCGTGTCACCTGCAATGTCCTTTAACACATCCACCAAGGCCGGAATCCGTTTCTGCGTTCCCGCAAGCGGATAGGTGCAAAGCTCGTCATAAGTACACTCCGACACCTTTTTCTCCACGCCGCACATGCGGGAAAGTGTGTCGTCATGAAATACAACCGGCACCCCATCCTGCGTCAGTCGTACATCCAGTTCTACTCCGTAACCTTTTCTTACCGCTTCCCGAAAGGCTGTCCGGGAATTTTCGGGAATTATTTCACGGTCAAACAATCCACGATGAGCTATACAGACCTCTGTAAAAGGCTTCAACGCTTCTCTGCGAGCATTATTGGTACGTAAACTGAACACATATAACAACAAGACAAGGCAAACAGCCAAAACAGCAATTACTCCCGGCATTTTACTCCTCCGTCACCGACTCAATCTTCGCTTCCAGACTCTCATCCACGGTAATTACATAAACCTTCCGCTTAAGCGGTGCCTTACTCTCCCACATCCGGGCATATTCAAAGGTTACCTTTGTAGTGCCGATATCCTTTACTTCAAAAGTATAACGCTGGGTAATCGGAGCTCCCGGAAGTTGTCTGTCTCCCTCCGGAGTAATATCCTCCACACGGGAAAGGGAAACTGCCCCTCCCTCCGTCATGGTCGTCCAGGTATAACCGGTACTCGGGTTTGCTTCCACTTCGATCACAATCGGGTCCGGATTTTTCTCATGTATTTTATCCAACAAAGCCTGACGCTCCTCCACTTCTTTTACCATACCGACTCTGCCGGTCTGTTCCCAGGTTCCCATATCATAGGATTTGATTTCATAAGCCGGATTAATCATGTAAAAGGTATCTCCGATGTATGCGCCGCGACAATCCACAGTAAACAGTTCATACTTAAGCTCGTATAAATCCGCGTCATAGCCCATGGCATAGCCTTCGGAAAACTTCGGATAAAATCCGTTTTCCTCGTCATATCCGTACACCACGTAAACGTTATATTCACCTGTATCGGTATAACCTCTTACCGGAAATCCGATGATATCCCGCTCTACATCAATCAGGGCAGCCTTATGGTCGTTCTCTGCTCCCGTATAGGTAAAATCCGTCAAACTGTGCTTATGCACTTCCTTTACATTCGCCGGGTCCGACACATCAAACATGGAAAGCTTCACACATTCGGTCCAACCGGTGGTCTCGTCCGCATCATAACCGATACCGAGAAGAAGGTCCTCTCCGTACGGATGCAGATAGGTAGAGAATCCCGGGATCTTTAACTCACCCAGCACCTTCGGATTCGCCGGATCGCTTAAATCTACGGAAAACAGCGGGTCCGTCTGACGAAATGTAACAAAATAACCAACCTTACCCATCAGTCTTGCGGACTTAATATGCTCGTCGGGAGCAAGATTCTCGATACAACCGGTTAACTTTAAGTCACTGCCGTAGATGTATAAAGAATTATACCGCTTGCTCTCCTTAATAAATGTATAGGAATACGGTTCTATCATATCTGTTTCATCGATAATTCCGTCTCCGTTTATATCTACCGTTTCTTTATTCTTTACTCCCGTATCCTTTGTCTCATAGACATACTCGTTAACGGTGGTTACCACCCGAAAATGCCCCTCGTACTCATCCATGGAAAATTGGTCATCCAAGGTTCCCTTTACCGTCACCTGTCCCGCCGGGGTAATATTTCCGTCCTTATAAGCAAAGCGGTACACCTCGGTGCGGTCGTACGGAATCTCTTTGTTCTGCCAACGACTGCCTGCCACATAAATGTAGTTGCTGCTGACATAACACTCGTCTCCGTCCGCAAGTAAAGCCTTCACATCAAGGTATTTATCCGGGTTCTCCGGCTCCATGGAGGTCACTACCAAAAACTCCTCGGACAACGGTTCTTCGCTGATGTAAATGCAATCTGCAGCAATCACCTCACCTGCCGCTGTCGGAATGTAATTCTTAAATTCATTACTGTTCGATTCGTTCCGGTCTCTTGCCAGATCCGACGGCTTCAACCACGCATTATAATCTCTGTAGGAAGAGATTACATACACCTTGCCGTCCGCACAACGAGACGTAATCATTCGTCCGTCCTGCTCCAGAACAGAAATCAGCTTCGGTGCAGATTTATCGGAGATATCGTAAGTATACACCTTTGTTACCGCACACTCCCGGATATACGGAATGTACTCTCCCGCATTTTTCGAGTACTCGGACTTTTCCTCGGTACGGAATCCGCTGACCAAAAGCACCAGACGGTCCTTCAACAAATACATTTCTCTGCCGGTTTCGTTTCCGTTAAACTCCTCAGACACCGGCACCGCTGCCGTAAGTTTCATCTCACTGCCTTTGGCGCTGACAATGTAAATGGAATTCCGGTTCAGGTCAAACACATAGAAGTACTGTCCGTCGGTTTTAATAATGTCTGCCTCATCGATTCCTTCCACCTGTACATTGGTTTCCGAGAAATCCGTTCCTCCTGTGGTAACATCTCCCTTACCGGCTTCATTCGTCCCCACCGACGGCTCCGTCGGCGCCACTGCGTCCGGTACCGCCATATCCGCTTCTTCCTCTACCCAAAGCATGCCGTTATCATAAACCAAACCGCCCCGGTAATTTTCGGATTGTTGTACCTGCTGCAGTGCTTCGAATACAGCCTCATAGGACCCGGCCGGTTTCAAAAGAACGGAGGCATCGCTCCCTTCTGTCGGCACTCCCGTCGGTACTTTCGTTACCTCCGGATTTTCATTGTTCTTTTCCGTCCGCGGTGTCGGTGTCGGAAGCAAAACACGGTCACTTCCTCCACTGCAACCTACGAACAAGCCTGCAAGCATTACTGCTGTCACGGCAGCAGCAACGCCCCGTCTTACTTTTTTAAATAATGTTCTCATAATAACGCCCCTTTCCCAAGTTTGTAAACTACCTTCTGTTTATTAGACGAAACAATTTGCTCTCAGGTTCCGCATTTTTCCTTTTTTTCCATCATATCATATAGTAAATTTCAAGTAAAGGATATCTCTATGCCTTTTTATCGTTCTTTTCAGGTAAACGAGCCGGCCAAACCGGTGCAGAACATAACGTCCCCGGAGCGGAGTACGCAAACCGAAAAACCGGCGCAGCCATCGATGCAACCCACTGTTCCGCAAATACAGTCGCCTCTGGCGGTACAAGGACAGACGTCAATGCAGGTCCCAATCCAACAGATACTCCAGGCGCCTACCGGGCAAACACCTTCTTCTGCCGGTTCCTCCCGCTTTCCGGCAGATATGTCTACGACTTCCTTCGGTGGACTCCGGGTCTCTGTTGGTAACATAGCGGACAATTTTCCGATTGAAAACGCCACGATACAGATTTCCGAAACCGTAGGAAATACCACTACCCTCATCGACGAAATCAATACTTCCGCCGCCGGTCAGACCGCCGTTATCGAGCTTCCTGCCCCGCCTCCGGAATATAGTCAGGAAGCGGGCAGTCCCCGGCCCTACTCCGAATACAACCTCACCGTCCAGGCAGACGGCTTCGAGCCGGTGCAAATCGTCGGTACGGAAGTGTTGCCGGATGTGGTTGCACTGCAACAAGTGCAAATGTTGCCGCAAGTGCCGTCCGACACAAGGAGTGCCGAAACTTTCATAATTCCAGACCACACATTATACGGCATCTATCCTCCGAAAATCATAGAGGAAGAAGTCAAAGAAATCACCGGTAGCGGAGAAATCGTTCTATCCCGGGTAGTTATTCCGGAATTCATTGTAGTTCATAACGGTTCTCCGAATGACGCTTCCGCACAAAACTACTACGTAAGATACCGTGACTACATAAAAAATGTAGCCTCAAGTGAAATCTATGCCACCTGGCCGGAAGCCACGATTTATGCCAATATTCTTGCCATCCAATCCTTTACGTTAAACCGGGTATATACGGAGTGGTAGGGAAATCAGCACTCATTCGTGGTTATAGGAGTTTAATTATTAATGAATTAGTGATTAGGATTACAGGAAAGACTTCCTACAAAATAGAATACCGCTAGAGTGGACAAGCCCACCAAAGACAGAAAGACAGGTACGAAACCTGTCTTTCAAAATGTAAGTACATCATAATAAACTTTTGCCGAGTGTACCTCGGACACAATCACTTTCTTGGGGTGGGATTACCACCCCTTATATGTATTGTATCATGCATAATTCCGAAATGCAAATTTTTGCCAAACTGAAATATTCACCTATTCGACAAATTGGAATTTGACTACTTCTCGTCTAATCGACACAATCATCCAAATATCGATTGACCATATACATTTTATAATCATCAAGCGTAAAAACCTTTGTTGATGTTGTGTCACCATATCGCTTCACTAACTCACTATAAGAACACTTTCTTATCATATTCAACGCGTAAGTGTCCCCTTCCACGATTTTTCGAACTAATTCTTTTGCGTCATCTTTTAAAATGTTACCGATTATCCATGGTTTAGTCATATGGGTATAATTAAAATACACATTCATGTCATTAGATATATTCAAAACAATATCATCGGTTGCTTCAAACACAATCTTTTCATAACTTTCCGACAATAACTTAACACATTCCTTTTCTTCCAAAATGTTGTCATACTCCAAATAATAAGGTATCAGTTGTTTTGGAATATTCTCTTTTTGAATTCTTATTGGATATTGTTTAACATTTTCACCATCACAACTCCCTGCATGAACAAAAAACTTAAACTCCTCTCCAAAAGAAGCACATCTTTCATACAAATTTAGTTTGTCGATGACATCTAACAACTTCACAATTTCGTTTTTATTATCTTCAAAAATAAATGCTTGCCATCTTGGTGCAATACCATTAGATATTAGTATATCTGTTGCTAAAAGCAATTCATTATATGCATTTTTTCTTCCGATGTAAAAATCTGTCATCGTTTCTAAACCGAAGAATGTTAATTGTACCTTTTTAACACCTACTTCTTTCAAAAACTTAACATACTCTTTATCACGAACCAAACGATAAAAACTAGCCAATTCAAAACGCATTGGTCTACCTTGAATAGAAATTTCATTGTCTTTCATCCAGCGTTGTCTATAATCATCACAATAATCAGGTTCTCTTAACCAACTATAATATGTTATATTTTCAAAATAAGGCTTAAAATACTCTATCAACTGTTCATCCGTCTTGTCAGCCATTTTACGATTTGGCATATGTCCCAACCAACAATGCTTACAACGATTTGGACATCCATACATATCTACAACTAATGATAATTCTTTCATAATATACCTCCAAATTCTTATCTAACAGTTCAACAAATTCAAGTTTGTCGAACCAATTATAACACACATTTCCAGAAATAACTACCACTATTTCAAATATGAGGCAATACTCGTATCTATCCTTGTATGTCCCAAGGAGTTACTAACAACCCAGACAGTATCACGTTCAAATATGTTTCCCTCTCGGTCTCTGTAATACGAACTTTTGACATTTTCCTGTCGTGTCGGATAATAAGTCAAATATTCATCTCTTAATTTCCTGTCGTCCTTTAGGGTATGATATAACGCTTGTGCATACTCCCGACGCAGACCATGTACATCTATTTCCTTAGGGATATGCTCAAACAATTTGTACTGTCCGTTTTCTTTGGCTCTGTCTATAATTGCTTTTACATCCACTACTTTATCGGGAAGAATAGGTGCAAGACGGTTACGTCCGCCTTTACTTCTCTTAATATCCAGAAAGTAACGTCCGTCCTTCTCTACCAGACTATCAACCGTTAAGCCCTTTGCGTCACACCTACGACACCCCGAAGCAGTAACCACTGTAAATACATCTTTATACTTTCCTGTTCTGCTTATATGTTTATCGTTATCCGTTTCCTGTCGGCTTCTTGTCACGTCTTTGCTATGGCGAACAGGAAGCGGAATGTCTAAGCTGTGCCCATATATCATACCAAGGGCAGAACGCTCCATTTTGAGCGTATAAAGCGATTTTCCCTCATCCAAGCGAGTTTCTATGTATTCTTTCGCATAATGCTCCGTTTGCGCCAATGAGCCGTATTTAACATCCTTTTCCATGAGCCACCTTGCATATTCTTCTCCCACCTTGCGGTAAGTGTCATATGTGTCATAAGAATATATTTTATAAGTGCTTTCGCCAAACTTTTTTTCTTGTTCAATTTTATCCGTGTGCTTACTTTCCCCGAATGCGATTTTATTCGCCAACGAGGAATGTATTTGATTAGCTATTGTCTTTCGTCCCATAAAAACCTCCATACCATGTAAATCTTGTTAAACCCGAAAATATCGGTGGTAGGCTTTTATTAACCTGCTTGCCCTTGCAGGCTTCTTTCTCTCTATGATTAAATGCACTATGCATGTTGTAAAAAACTTATGAAACACTATACTGCGAATATCCATCACAAGGATATATCAAAATACTTACATAAATATTATATAACAGTATAAGAGAATATCCAAATATACAAGGCTTATAATCGTTTACATACTACATAAATGTGTATATAACCATATAAGCCGAGGTAGGGGGACGGGCATTACCCCCATAGCCTTGCAATACACTTCCAGACACATCATTGGCCAATCAGTTCCTTTCCAGTCAACTCAACACACTACATGACAATACATTATAAGAATCTGTCCATATTCCCTATCTATAATAGCGGAGGTAATTACCGCCTCCGCACGGATTACTTAAAACTATCCAAAACACTCTTACAGGGTATAGCCTTATTAGTTAAACGGCAATTCGTCATCCCCTCTGGCACAACACTCCTCATAATACCCAGGCGGAGGATATGTTGGGTCTTGAGGATAATTGACATTTGCAACGCTGTCCGTTCCAGTTTCCTTCGACTTGCTTTGTTTGCTCTTCCTATCTCTGGCTCTTTTGGCTTGTAACATCTCCCAATTATAAATCTGTTGCACATCCGTGAGAAACTCTATTCCTGCATGAACAAACACCCTAATCACTTGCTTTTCAATCAGCGCAGTGATTATGTTCTCACTTTCATCCTCCGACACTCCCCATAACGTCAAACGCTCTTTAATATCTTCCTTCGTGTCATTATCCCATGAAACACACCAGCCGTTATGACACATTCTCTCTCTAAGGTACATATAAACAATCAAGACTTTCGATTCCTGCTTAATCAATTTACGGAGAATAGGGTCGTTAAACGCTTCCACCTCTAGGGTAATGTAATCCATGTTCTGGGCATAGCACACACCCTTTTCACTCTTGACAGGATGCTTCTTTGCTAATTCATCAAAAATATCATCGTCTATGGTTTTACGCTTTTCAATTTTCATCGCCATACAATTTACTCCTTTCATTTATTTCTGTTTGCAAGTCATTTTGAACCACCTTTTGTGAGCTTGCCAGTTTGTAAAAATATATCCCCTCCGAGAGAGGATATATCTATCATACTACAGAACATGATTTTTGTCAACCACTTTTTGTGGTGTCTCTCAAACATTTTCCGCAGTGTTATTTAAATACTGTTCCATAGCACATTCTTTGTAAAAGTCCGTAGGTGCATTTCCTGCCGCCATCCAAGTCTCAAATCGGTCAATCAATTCATTGTCATAGAGTTTTAAGCATCGTGCTAATTCTTTTTTTCCTCCCTGTTGCTTCAATATGAGTCTCTGATAATCAATCGGAAATATCATAGGGATTTTACAAAGGATACAAGCAAGTTCCAGACTTCCTTTCTTTTCACACTGACGCATTAACTTATCAAAGTTATCTGGAATCGGTCTGTTTCTTTTGACAAGATTAGAAATCTTAAACTCTCTCTCCATTATCAGTAACTCTTCTTTATAATTCTGCGTTTGCTCATAACTGTCCGCCTTCATGTGAAAACCGTTTTTACTATACCCCGACATCATTACCGCAATTTTTTCTGGAATTTTAAAAAGCTCATAGAGCCAGAATGCAACTCTAAACGCATTCGAGTATTCTCTTCCGACACGCCCTCTATTCTCTGGAATATCCGTCTGCTCTAATCGCTCTACAAGGTCATACGCTCGATTTAGCTCAGACTGCGGACGAAACTCAAAGTCAAATCCACAAGTACTATATTCCGACAATGAGCTATCACGGGTATAGTCTGGAATAAGAACACCTATTTTCTCTTTTCGGAATACGGTGTAGTATTTCTTAATCTCCTCACAACTCCCCAATGCACTGATTGAGTTCAGAATAATAACCGTGTTCATTTTCTTAGCCATCTGTCCACGAATCGGCTCTGGTAACGTTTCGACAAAGGCTTCATGCATCTCTTTCGATTGTTTAATAATACAATCTAATTTATAATGCATGCCCTCCCGTCTACTCGTCATCACATCAACTTGCAAAGTTTTATCCGAATCAAAGACCATATTGTTTTCAATCAGCCGATAGTCAGGTGTAATCTCCTCCTCACCGATGGCGACCATCCTACTCTTCATTATTTTAACCATTTCAATATAATCTGCGTATAACTTTGTATTTTCAAAATTGCTTATTAGTTCTTCTTTCGTATGTCCTGTCCTAAGACTGGCATAACCGTATATTTTGAGTCCAATCATATTCAAACTCCTTTCTTGCTTTTCTTCATTATAACCCAATCCCCTAAATAAGTCAACCCATAAAAAGTGGTTGACAAAAATAATATTCCGTGATAACATATAGCCATACCACAAAAAGTGGTTCCAAAAAATGCAAGGAGGTTGATACATTATCAAAGAAAGGAGTTGATGTCCATGGTTAATAAAACCGCATGTGACAAGCTCCAGAATAATAGTATTGTAGTAAACGATATTAGCATGGAGCTTGATATGACTAATACAACCTATCAGCAAACAGAGATTACAAAAGGTGGAATGAAAGTTATCATCGAATGTCCCGCCCCCACGGACGAGGATAGCAAGATTAAAGACGAGGTAAGACTAATTCTCCTCAACACTTTACAGGAACACCTAAAGAAAATCTCATAATATCAGCAGGGGATATGCTCCCCTGCTCCAAAGAAAGGAGCGTGTTGTTTATGAAACGTGTTAGAATGTTATTGCGAGTAAGTTCCGACCAACAGCTTGAGGCTGACGGCGATTTATCTATTCAGAGACAGATATTACAGGAATTTATTGCGAAACAAGATGATTGGGTACTAGACGGTAAGGAATATTTTGAGGGAAGCAAAAGCGCCTATAAGAATACCGCAGAAGAACGAGATGTACTACAAGAAATATTGGAGGATGCAAAGAACAAAGAGTTTGATATTTTAGTTCCATACAAAGACGATAGAGTCGGACGTCTTATGCTTAATACTTCTTTATATGTGGTAACATTGAAGCGATACAATGTTGATGTGTATTCCGTAAAGGACGGTTGCATATCTCCGAAATCGGATGAAGATATTGAAGGAATGATGATGTTAATGTTCCGTTATGCAAATGCCCAAAAGAGTAGTAAGGATACAGGAATGCGCGTTAAAGATACCGCCCAGAAATTAGTGCAAGGGGGTAAATTCATGGGTGGGGCTGCTCCGTTCGGATATACCTTAGAGTATTCTGGACAAGTCAGCAAGCATGGACGAGCTCTTAAGCATCTTGTAATTGTTCCAGAACAGGCTGAACTTATTAAATACATTTATAGTCTATCACTTAACAAAGAATATGGTTCAGCCAAAATTGCAAAGGAATTGAACCTTAACGAACAGCATAAGGCTCTTGCTCCAAATGGTGTCTGGAAAGGTGGCACAATAACCAGTATACTCACAAACCCAATCTATGCAGGTCATACAGCATATAAAAGGCGTGAGCGTGTAGGTGGACAATACCACCGACTAGACAGCAAAGATTGGATAACTTCATTTGAAGCAAACGAAGAAATTACCATAATCGATAGCGACACATGGAATAAAGTGCAAGATAAGCGTAAACAGCGTAATGATAAGTATATAAAAAAACTTGAAAACAAAGATGTAACAGTAATTAGGAGGAATGACGGAATGTTACCTTTAGTAGATGTACTGTACTGTGGTTATTGTGGTTGTAAAATGGTCAATGGAAGTAAATACAGTTATTGGACAATAAAAGGAACAGGCGAAAGACGAGCAAGCAAATCTCCTATTTATAAATGTCAGACAGCATGGCAAGGTGTACCACATGACAAAACGAAAATGCACAGAGCCGATTTGCTCGAACCAATCGTTTTTGAAGCATTATCTCAATATATTGGTAAACTCCAAGAAAACGAAAATGTATTTGAACAGATTGAACAAAACCACAGCACCGAAAAAAAGCAGCTTGATAAATTGCTAAAGAAAGAAAAACAGGAGCTTTCCAAAATCCAGAAAAAAATAGATGTAATGGAAAGCAATATACCAAATGCTATGCTCGGCGAGTATCCGCTATCTTTGGAAGAACTTGTTGCTATTATCAACAAGCATAAAGAACAGCTAAGGGAACAACAGGAAGTTATTAAGCAGAAAGAAGTTGAGCTTAAAAATTCTACTGTAAGCGCAGGCGATTGGCAAGAACTACGAGAGCAAATTCCAACATGGCAAGAGATTTTCTTAAATGCTGATGTCGCAACCAAACGAGTTTTAGTCAATAAACTCATTGAGAGAATTGATGTTAAGAAAGATGAAGTAGTTATCCGCTTCAAAATCAATCTTAGCGATTTCTTTCCCCAACCCCGAATGAGTGATGATTTCGGGGTACCGAAATCGCGGTTACAATTTCACCATTACCTCCTCCACCGCCTACGACCACAAGTGGATTCCGGAACGTAATATCTTCGACACCATCAATACTGCCGTAGATAACATTTTTAACAACTTCCTGTCCCGCCCCAATGTCCGCCAGCCGATTTTAACCCAGTACTGCGACGGCAGACGGGTCACCTGTCCGGGTCTCATGTCTCAGTGGGGAAGCAAATATCTCGGCGACCAAGGCTACGATGCTATCGAAATTTTGCGTAACTACTACGGTGACACCATCTATATCAACACTACCGAAGAGATCTCCGGTGTGCCGAGCTCCTTTCCGGGAGAAACTCTGCAGGAAGGCTCCCGGGGCGAGGCGGTGCGACAAATGCAGGAACAATTAAACGCCATCGCTGATGTATATTATGTAGTTCCAAGCATTGCGGCAGACGGTGTATACGGTCCCCGTACCGCAGAGGCTGTCCGGGCATTTCAACAGCAATTCGACTTGACTCCGAACGGAATCGTGGACTTTACCACCTGGTATAAGATTTCCGAGATTTACGTGGCAGTAACACGAATTGCCGAATATACGCGATAACCTTTTCTACCAAAAAGGAAGTCCTTGTGCCGCTGCTCAAAGACTTCCTTTTCTTTTATTTCAAACACTCCAAATGCTATTCTCTGCCTCAACTGCCCTCATATACATTCCTGATTTCAAACATCTGATTCACCACCAGCCAGTTCTGTGGGAAATACCGCATAATATTCCAGTAACTGATACCCTGTAACGGATAGCTTTCATTCAGCAAAAGCTTCGAACGAATGCTTCTGGCATCCTCAAACCATACCACATGGGCATTGCCGTCCTCCGCCGTATAATAAAAAAACGGAGTCTGCGCCTGCTCGTCAAACTGAATAGCGGTACGAAACCGTTCCGCGATTTCCACAGCCTCTACATTCCCGATAGATCTTGCCATAGATTCTCCCCTCACATAAGGAAGTGTCCAGTCGTAGCCGTAATTCGGCATACCTTGTAATATCTTTTCTCTTGGGATAACAGACACTCCGTAGTCCAACACTTCCTTTACTTTATTCAAAGGCGCCACAGCCATGGGAGGTCCGTAGGTATAGCCCCACGCAGGTCATATGTCTTTTAAAGCATTACCCAGGCACCCTTTTCGCCCTTCTGCTTCGTAATATTCACCGCACCGGTAACCGAGTCAATCTTGTATACGTAATATACACCGGCAGAATACTTTTTCTTCAGCGCATTCTTGCCCGCTTTCGCATCCTGCGCATTATAGAAGATTGGTAACGCCTTCGCAATCGTGACGGTACCTCCTACTACCAATTTGTCTGTTTGCGGCTCAATCCAATCCGGGATACCGTAGTGCGTCCACTCTTTCTCGACGAAATCTCTGTGCTCGCACCCATCCCACATCTCATATAATGTGCCGTCACCAACATAGATTGCCACATGTACAATCTTACCACCCTCTTTTCGGAAAATCAAGCATACCTTATCCCTCGGCATTTCCGATATCTTGCCTCTATCCGGGCACTTGGAATAATAACCTGCCGCCGTATCATCTGAACCCGAAAGAGGGTACAAAAAGCCACTGCAGTCTGCACCAAGTTTTCCTTCCACGTTTTCAAAACGTATGTCAGCGTATTTCTTGGCACCGTGCCTCTTCTTAAGTCCTTCGAAAAGCTCTTTAGTAATGACTTCTACATTGGCTCCCCAAAGATAAACTACACACGCCAAGCACATTATCTTGCAATATCTGATGACACCGGTTGCACTAATCTTTCCCTGCATTCTTGTCCTCCTCACTTCCGTTCTCTGCTCCCTGCTCCTCCG
The DNA here is from genome assembly GCA_937895705.1 of uncultured Clostridia bacterium. Lineage (GTDB taxonomy): Bacteria > Bacillota > Clostridia > Lachnospirales > Lachnospiraceae > SIG307. Next base: position 11,677 of record CALBKM010000044.1, on the reverse strand, counting down.
TATCCGGTAATTCTTCTGTGTATTTTCCCAAAAACTTATGTACAGCTTCCCACAATTTTTTTACCGGCAATCCGCATAATGCCATGTTCTTAAGAATCGATACAATCTCATAACACAAGTAAAGGATTCCGAAGAACTCCGCCAATCCAATAACACTGATACTCTCCGGCAAATAGTTTCTTGCAGCCTCCGGGATAAATCCAATCAGATTAATATGAATTAACGTATCTACGATAGATAAGAATACCAGAGATACGAGCATAGAAATCTTACGGATTGCTCCGTCAATACCTACGCTGCTGTTAAATCTTCGGTCCTTAGCCGCCCTACCTGCTCCAAAAATCGTATCCATCACTACTGCAATCACAACCAGTTCAATGATCTTGCTTGCCTTCAATGCTGTCATTATAATATCCAACATCTCTTTCTCCTTTCCGCTCTCCAAAAGCTTTCACATCATGATAACTTCACTTACTTTGCGTTCTACCGCTCCCTCTAACTCTTCATCCCATCACCTCCCAAAAGGAAAAAGCACCCCGTTCGGAGTGCTTTCTCTATCATCTGCATGGTTATACTTTTACTCGACAACATCTTCCCATGCAGCCGGATTTTCGTCTGGAGACCATGTGTTGCCATTGACTAAGGACCTCTTCAACGTGCCGTTGTAGTCCACAACATCACCGATATTATACGCATCGTGCGCCCCTGTAGGTCTGCTCCATACCGGATGCCCTTCTGCGTTTAATCCAATCGGTGTATAAAGTGCCAGATTCTCATTCGGAAGCCACTCTGCCTGCGAAGTGTGGTCCTGCGCCGTGCGGTAAAGCTGTGCATCCCCGACTTCGTTTTCTCCGTAGGTGAACATTTCGCCCTGCTTGTAGTTCTTCCCCACTTCGTACTTCGGGAATACGGTTGCGACTTCCATTGCATCTTCATCGGATAAGGACTGCGCGAACATCTGCAATGCCCTTCTAAGCTGTTCTGCCATCTGTAATTTATTCATCGTTTACACCCCCAAAAGCGCATTGATAATATCATCGGTTGTCGGTTCCGGCTCCTGCTCCGGAATCTCCGGAATCTCCCTTGCCGTAAATTCCACAACCTCGGTTCCATCCTCGGAAAGCACGATATCACAGAATCCCCTTGTTTCCATGATGCCAGGAACCATTTCATCCGGAACGATTGCATAGTCCGCACCATACGGATTTTCATTCCATGCGGAGTTTGTCTGAATATCATGCACCGCATAATCTCCGAAGGTTGCCTTTGAAATCACACAGAAAGGATTTACCCTCTGTGGAATCTCAACAATTTCTTCCTCAATCGGAGTTTCGATATTTTCTAAGATTTCACTCATGGTATTCTCCTTTCTTATAAAACTTGATAATTATATGTTTCACCGTTAGTATTCAAAACAGAATCGGAAGCAATGCCTAATACGCCGTCATTGAAAGATGCAACGGTGGTAAAAGATACGCCGCTAGACGTTATTTTTAAAGTACCAGATTTCATTACAATATATTGTTCTCCAGTCCGATACACCGCCAATACGTTTCCAATGCCGTCAGTTTTGATTATTCTGTTCGTTGCATCTCCATTTCCAGTGTAAGTGCCAGTAGGCTTGTTGCCAGTGTGGAGAATGTCGTAAACTGTGCTATCTGCTGTTATAAAAACAGGTTTATTCACTCCGTTCATGGCAAAATAGCCTAACACTCCGCTCTTTCCTTGCATTTGCAAAAACAAATAGTCTGCCGTGTTGTTTTTTAACCGTAAAGGTGTTGTTCCGTCTGTTGCAACAGTACCACCGCTCGTAGTAAATACCTCTTGCCACGGCTTCCACGCTGTCACGCTCCCTAAAGCTGTTCTAAAATAAAACTTGTTTTGATTTGGGGAGAAATATAACTGAGCGATTCGTTCCATATCTGTGGCGTTTTCGTTGAACGTGTTTACAATCATAACGCCGTTATGCGCTGAATCGTTCGGCGTATTTGTGTAATCAGTCGCCAGTCCCCCAAAGTAATACACGCCAGTTTTTACGCAAGTGTTTAAATCCGTACCACTCGACATTTTTTGCGGTACTACACGGCTTAATGGTGCATAATTTGAAAGGTCAACCGCTGTTCCGAATCTCTGCCAAAACTCCGTGTTGCTGTCCGAAGGCTCCTGCCCGGTACATTCCTTTTTGCACACCCACGATTCGCCGCCATGGTTTACCAAATCAAGCATTTCATAGGTTGCATCCGCCGAATAATAACCCTTCGGCATCAACAAAATTCTTCCTGCATCCTGCATTTCATCCTGCATTTATCGCACCCCCCATTCAAGATGTCCGTTTCCTTTGTTTACTAAAAAATCATATCCCGGCGCATTGGATAAAAGATGCCCTGTTGCGAAGTCCACGGAAAAAGCTGTTTTGACGGTTTTCTTCCGCACCTCTTCCAACGCTCCAAGGCAGGCTTCTTCGCTTGCCTGCGCCGCACTTTCGCTCTCCGCCGCCGCCGCCGCACTTGCCGCCGATTTCGTGACAGGCTCCTGCATCTTCAAATCCTGTTCGATGATGCGATTATCCAGTTCATCAATCGCGGCATCCATTTTGTTTAAATTGGATTCGTTAAGCGGCGTTTTTTCACTCGGATAATTATCCCAATCAATCCGGCTGTACGCTTTCTGCATCTTCTGCCACCTCTCTTTCCGCTTCCGCCTGTATTGCCAAAAGTTCCTGTTGCTGTACCGCGCTTCGGACATTATCAAGAACCATTTTTACTACACAAGGCGGCAAGCCGCTTTTGTTTATCAGATTCACTAAATCTTCCTTGAACTTCTTCGTTGCTGTATTTATTCCCATGACTTACACCACCTTTGCTTCAAGATTCGTCAGTCTCATATCAATGGCCTCGATACTGTTTGACAGATTGGAAATCGTTTCGTTTAAATCAGCAACTTTTCCCTGCACCCATCCTGTGGATGCAATGTTGCCGTACTTATATCCACTCTCTGCCATATAACCGTTCGTTGACTTGATGTTGATGTTTCCAACGGAAGTATAAGAAATCTCCGTCTTTTCGCTGTTGAAGTCAAGGGAAAGATTGTTGTTCGTAAGAACCGGGCTTCCGTTCAGTAAAAATTTGCCGCCGTAATTTCCGGGGATGATTACTTCAATATTGCCTGTATCTCCGTCAAGTTCGATTCGTCCATAAGTTTTTCCGTTGCTTCGGAACCACACCGCACTTCCGCCGTAGATAATCTGTTGGCCGTTGCTTCCTGTGACTTCCATTCCGTTAGTTCCAAGTTCAACAGTATGGCTGTCATTTACGATTTTCAGATTTCCTTCTTCGTCAATCGTGAAATTGCCGCCGCCTGCGGACACATAACCGTTCAGATTGATTTGATCCGCCTGTATCACGATGCTGTCAAGCGTAATGTCAATCAAACTAAGGGCTTCTTCCGCTGTCACGCGAAGGGAAATTTCATCGTTCATAACTTCGATTTCACCGGAAACACGTTCATCCAAATCTGCCACGGAAAGTTTGATTTCGTCCGCAGTCTGTACGATTTCCGACATCAAGCCACTTTCCACATCCTCAATCGTGGACCGCATTTCGTCAACCGTTCGGATAAGGGTGTTTGTTTTGCCCTTTAACTGGATGATATCCCTTTGCAGTCCGTTCGCGCCTTCGGAATAGGTTTCCGCGCCCTGCGCTTCGTAGCTGTCGGAAAGCGCGTGTATGCCCTTCAATGTGCGCTCCAAGATGTACGTTTCAACGATTTCATATTGCGTAATTGTGCGGATTCCTGCGCCCACTTCCAAGCACGGATTGCCGATTGCCTTTACCGTTGCCGGGCGATACCATAAAACGCTGATAATGTCAAATAGCTTCTGCCCGATAGCCTGCAAGCCTGCCGCATCCTTGCCGTACACAAGGAAGTTATCCTGCACGATGTAGCAATTCTCACCTTCACCGATGATGCACCCGATGTCGTTTTCTTCCTGCCGGATTTGCAGTTTCCCGATTCGCTTTGTGGTGTAATCTTCGTATTTGCACGAAATGTAGGTATGCTGTGAAATGCTTTCCGTTCCGCCTGCATCACGCGGAAACAAATCATCCGCCGGATATAATTCATCCATAGGATAAAGCCCGGTGACAATCTCCGGAAGGAACACATACTGCATCTTTCCATTCCGCCCGATATGTGCAAAGCAACCGTTGATTTCGCAAATAGCCGAAAGCACATCTTTTCCGCTGATTGCTTCCGGATCAATGGTGCGTTCCACAACCATTTCATCATTCGGCAGGGTGATTTCTTCCTGCTCCACGCCGAAATGCTCCATGAAGGAATCACGGAACGCCCGAAGGGTGGTTGTACTATCCTCTTCCGGAAGAATGCCGTTATACCATGCCGCCACATCCGCTTTGATAATGTCGTACATGGCATCATGCGCCACAATATCCCGGTATCTTCTATCCGCTGTCGGCTTATCGGATGTTACCTTATAGGTGCCAAGCACAAACGGTTCCGCGATATCCCCGACATACATTGACACCGTAAATCTCTCACCAATCAACGGAATTACATTCCCAATGATGCGGATTTTGAAAACCGATGCTTCGCAGGAACCGAACCGAAGTTCAGTTCCCGAACAAAGGCTCTCGGAAATCTCCATGCTTTCCGACACGATATCTTCATCCTTAAGGACAATCGATGATTTTAAGAACGTAATATGTAACTGCTTTCGAATCCCTGATTGATTAAAAAGCGTCTTATAATCTCTCAAATCTGCCATAATTCTCCCTTTCCGTATTAATACCCAATAAACGAAAACGCAATTGAGTTATATACCACCTTGTTCTCTTCCACACAGTCGATTGGGAATTTCATATTGGGAATATACATTTCCTCTTGATCGGAATAGCTGTCAGTTTCCGGGAGATAGTATGTAACCAGCACCTTGCGTTCTGCCTCATTCATATACCGTTCATGAATTTGCGAAAACAACTCCTGTACTTCCTTGTTACTCAGTCCACTGATTGTTTCAAACGTCACAACGCTCGGCCGATTCGGTGCCACCTCCCGATGTAGCGTCCCGGCACTATCCCTGTATGCATCCAACTCCTGCCGCTGCTTCGGAGTCACTTCATATGATTCTTCCGCAATATACTTCATTGGGAACTTGAAATCTCCTATTTTTACCAGATATCCCTCGTATGCCATATACTCCTCCTATGTTGCAAAAGCTGACATTCCTGTTCTCTTCACATGCATTTTGTCCTGTCGCACCGTCTCCCGGAATATTTCCCGTCCATCCAGAACCGCAACAAATTCATACACGCCACCACCCATGCCTCCCATTTCGGACAGAGCTTCTTTAAATGCCTGTTTCATGGTAGACACCGGTGACACCACCTCTGCCTCTCGTTTGTTATCTCCCAGGATGGCGGCAAACTCTCCGAAATTCGCAGGAACTACCGTACCCGTTGCCAATCTTGGAAGCTTTACTTCCTTCATCATGGAAATATTAAAGCCGAAGGTTTTTCCACCCATTCCCGGAATCCAATCAGGTATGTCAAAAGACAAATTGTTCATCGCTCCGATTACTGCATTGATACCTTTTACAACTCCGTTTGCCATTCCCTCGATTCCGCCCAGAATACTGTTAATCACCTTCTTTATGGAATCCCAAAGGCCGGTAAAAATTCCGGTAACAGTATCCTTTATGGAAGTAAATACCGTTTCGAACTTAACTTTGATAGCGACTATAATTATTTTGAGGGCAGACCAGGCCGTTTCCAGTGTATTCTTTGCGCTCGCCCAAGCTTTTTCCCAACATTTCTTTATCACATTAACCAAACCGGAAATAAGCCCATATATTGCATCAACAACAGTCTTCAACCCGGTTACTATCACATTCCAAATTCCCAAGAAAAAATCTTTTATCCCGTTCCAAACTCTTTCCCAGTCTCCCGTAAAGATTCCGCCAATAAAGTCCAATAATCCCCCGAGAGCATCCAGAATGAAGCCCACTACAGAAGCTATGCCATCCCAAAGTGTAAAAAACACATCCGCTACCGCTGTAAGAGCCGGTTGTATTACCGGTACGATATTATCCGTGAACCATTGGATAAACGGCTGTAAGACATTCTGCCATATTGCGGTTATACACTCCGCTACCTTTCCGGCAAATTCACCGAACTTAACAATGAGCGTATGCAACGGTCCATTGGTAAACTCATCAAATCGTTCCGAGCAAAGCTCCACCACCGGCAGAATATATTCGTTATACGCATTTAGGAGTGTCTCACTAAGCTCCACAAATCCATCCTTGAATTCCGTTAGCATCGGTGAAATTTTGGTGTCATATACTTCGCTTATGGTTCCGAAAACCTCATCAACAACGGTCTGTATGTTTCCAAGAGCAGGCCCTACAGCCGCAAAGGTGTTCTCAATGGTCGTTCGTATTAATTCCTCATTCTCAACAAACGGTGCGGTAATTAAATCTATGACATCAACCGCAAACTTTCCAAGTAGCTCCGTAATGCCAAGAACCGCATTCGTAAAGAGCGTTATGATGCTTGATGTCACTTCCTTTGCATCATCACTCCGAAAAGCTGTAAATATCCCTGCAATAGCCCCCCAGAACTCCTCCTGTATCTCTGACATTTCCTCTCCGATATTAAACATCGTGACCATGGACTCTTTTATTCTGTCCCCGTTATCGGCAAGACTCATTTGGATTCCACCGACAATATTACTTGCAATACTGCTTCCGATTGATGCAAGCGCTCCTGCAGAACTTCCAAGCTGGCTCACATATGCCTCAACAAAGCCCGCTGCAGCCTCTTGGATTTCCGGTGCAGTAATCATATCAACCATCGAATCCTTTATTCCTTTTACGGATTGAATAATATCCCTGAATACGCCTGTATCCCCGAAGGTACCGATAAACGACGTTTTAAATACATCTCCGAGCCATCCGATGGTTTCCCCGAGTCGTTTAAACGCCTGCTCCAATGCGCCGGTAGCCTTTTCACTCTCTTTTGTGGCAACAGTTTCTTCCACCCGGTCTGCAGCTACACTTCCGCCTCCGATCTCACCGGACGCATCCTTCGTCCCACCGATAATCTCCAGATCATCAAAGGATGCCGTACCGCCTTCTGCCTGCTTGATTGTCTCCTCGATACTTTCCCCCATGCCGGCAATCTCTTCCCGTGCCGCCGCTGCCTCCTCAGAGACGTTAGAAGCCACCGAAATACCAAACACCTCAGAAAGCTGCTCTCCGATACCAATCAGACTGTCAAGCATATTGTTCAGAGCCTTCACTACCGGAGTAAGCACCTGTATCAGGCCGTTTCCGCATATTGTCATGAACTCTTTCCAGCGTTCCGACAAAATTCTGGTCTGATTGGCCCAGGAATCCTGGGTCTTAACGAAGTCCCCTGCTGCCATGCTTGTCTTCTCTAAGAAGTACTCCTGGCGCACCAGAAGCTTTTCTGCGGCAGACATCTCCGTATACAGTTTCTTGTACCCTTTGGCCAGCGCATACGTCTTCAGGTTATTCTCCGTCATGATGATACCGATCGCCTTTAACGGCTCTGTCTCTCCGCTATAGATGGCTTTACCGATGGTATTTACTTCTGTGGCTGACTTATTGTAAAAGGACATGATATCGCCTAACCGGCCGGTCAGCTCCACCGCCTTATCCGAAGCAACATCCGTAGCCTGTCCGATACCCTTGGCCATTGCCATAAACGTACTACCCATCTGCTTTGCGGTCAGCTTACTCATACCGTAGGTTTCGATACAGGTGTCCGCAAATTCTTCCATCTTATACTTCATGGAACCAAACGCCGTATCTACCACGTTCTGTACTTCCTGTACATCCGATGCCAGATTAATAGATTCCTTGCCAAATCGTACAATAGCTGCAACAGAAAAGGTTGTTGCAATTAAAGTTGCAAACTTCCTAAAGATTTTTCCAACATTTGAGCCCATGTTCCGGTAGTATGATTCAACTTTTTTAGCTGAGTCCTTCGCATCTTCTTTAATCCGCTCTGACCCCTCCGAACTACCACGTTCAATATGCTCCCATGCCTTTTTCATTGCATCAGACGCATTTAATCCCTGAGCTTTATATATTGCAGCGATTCCAGCCGCCTTGCTCTTTGCACTTCTTTCGGTATCATCAAGAATAGCCTGAATCTTTGATGATGTCTCCTGTGCAGTCCTACCTACATTGTCAACGCTGTCTGATATATCTCTGTTTATAGTCTCTTCAATCTGCTTTCCTGCATCTTTCATTGAATCAGCTATTCTCTTTGCTTCATCTCGAACATTCTTTGAACTCTTGCTAAATCCGGACGTATCGACCCTTGTATCAAAAATCAGACTTCCGTCTGCCATAGTCCCTCCTTTCTGCTATCTTCCAAGAAGCCGGTTCACCTCGTCCAGTTCCCGCTGCTCCTCTTTCGACAGCCTTTTCTTAAGATTCACAACCTCCCGGTTGCGCTTGTAAAACTCTTCTTCCGTTTTATCCAGCTTTTTGCCCCTGTTCCGCTTATTGCGGATGTTCACAACAGTAGAAAAAAGGCCCTCGCCGATTTCATTAAAGAAACCGAGGAAGGTCCACCAATGAATGTATTCTTTTGTTCTCGTCTCGTAGCCGGCCACCTTGTTAACCGCGGAGAATATCATCTGCTCGTCCTGCTCCCAGTCCATGACACGCTTTTCACTGCCCTTAAAGTTCTGACCACCGTCCAGAAACCATGCGGCCTTGTTTGCCGCCTCCTGAAGGTTCTCCGGTAGCTCTTTATACAAACTCTGTAGCATCACAGCCACTTTCTCCTCTTCGGACAGTTCCGGGTCATTCAGTGCCTGAAAGATTAAAAGCACCACTCGGAAATCCGTTCGGATGGGATACTGTCTTCCGTCGATTTCAAGATTCTCCGGCAACCGCCCAATCATAACTTCTGCGCTTCGCTCACATATTTACCGATGCGCTTCTCACTGGCTTTCCTTTCTGCCTTCACATGGGACATAATAACCGGTGTTGCCGCCTCCAAAAACCGCTCGAACAACATTTTACCGCCTACAGGAGCCATCGGAGACTGATTACCGAACACTTTATCCGATACCGGCTGATTAAAGATATAATCCACCTGTTCCTTAATTGCCGCATCCAGTCTTTCAATCGTCTCCGCCGTATTCTCCGGCTCATCTGCTTTCTCCGCAACAAGCTTCTGTAAGGCATCGGAAGCCTTATTCAGACGCTCTACAATTGCCACGTCGGACGGATTGAAACGAATCGTTCTGTCCGGGTCATTGTTAATGGTAAATTCCTTGTATCCATCATCGAAATTAATATTCTTCATGTGCTTTCCTCCAAAAAAGGGGTGACCATCTATCAGTCACCCCTTAAAACCATCTAAAAACTATTCCGTGGTCGTCGTGTCGGTCGTCGGTGTGAATACCGGCTTTTTATCCGTAATCTTTACGGTTCCCTTCTGACGATTACCTGCAAAATGGACATCAAACGGAATTGCTACCCCATCGGTACCGCCGCCGTAGGAAGTCGGCTTCACGATAACATCCTCCACGAATGCAAGGTGGGACTCTGCCTTTGTATCCTCGATAACAACCTCAAGAATCTGCGTCTTGCAGGCATCTCCCTTTAAGCGCTCCATTGCAATATCGCGGAGCTTCGGATAAATTGCATCATCCGGATTTGCATAATACGGATCCGCCGTTGCACTCGGTTCATAGCCGTTATCTCTTACCGAAGTTTCTCCGAGAATATTGGTCACGCTCTCCACATCCGGATTCAACTCCACCGCAAGTTCCTCCATGTCGGCTCCCAAAATGAACCAATCCGGCTGCGGTCCGCCGAAAGTACTGTCCAAATAATGAGCCATCGCTTTTCTCTCTAACTTTCCCATGATCTTAATCACTCCTTCTTTAATGTGTACCGGGCATAAATCTGCAGCTGATACGTCACTCCGTCAGTGATGTTCCCCGTCGGCACATCAAATAGCATGCCGTTGGCACTCCACAGCTTCGTGATACAGCCCTTATATATCGCCCCGTCAATAGTTGCCGTTATCTCCTGTCCTTTTACCGTTTCCAGCCAGTAATTCAGATCCAACAGGAACGAACTGTTCTGCAACCGGTCAAAGTCATTGAACGACTGATTTGTGGCATACAACACAAAGTTGTGCTGCCTTTCCTGATTCCCAAGGATATCCTCCTTCACCTTACTGTCTCCGTTAGAGAACAGTCCGAAGCATCCCGTATCATTCGAACTGAAATCCACATGAATATCACGTGTAAACGGCTCTACCAGAGAACAGTCCGTAAGAATCTTCTTTACACTCTCGATAATGTTCATCTGTGTCCTCCCGCTGCCAGTTTCCGGGCGCCGGCAAGAATACTTTCCTTATGGTCCTCCTTCATACGTTCAAACCATAGCTTTCCCGCCTTCGGATTTGCCCCGTCATAATACTCCAAATCCTTTTCCGGATTTGCCAGTACCTTGCTTTCTCCGTGGCTTGCAAATGCACTTCCTGTCTCCTTTGACACCATCAGCTTGCCGTAATACAAATAACGGGCCTGTGGTGCCGCCTGAACGATGACTCCGGAACCGATCTTCGTTCCGAGCGTAGCTGCCTTGATGAGATTACCTTGTCTTCTAGGCGTATATGGGTCCATCAGTCGAATACACTCCTGGTCAATAAACCTCTGTACCCTTCCTCCGGTATTCAGGCCCCGTTCGCTCATCAGCTGACCATCCGATTTCATTTCAAAATGCATCTTCACTTCCTATCACCTCACTTACAGGAAAGTGCATAGTGCCGCATCTGCGGGGAGCCGTAAAGCTTCGAATCGAACGCATTCACAGTAAACACCTCATGTTCCGCTTTCAGTGCCCTTACACTCTCGGAAGCGGCCGCTTGGGAAGTGCTGTCCATCTCTACCATGCATTTTCCCTTTACTACCAGGTCTTTCCCCGTTGTAACGAAAAGCACTGCTGAGGACGCCGGTACCAGAATCTTCACGGAATCCGAGTCGGTACGACCGGTCTTTGTGATATTGCTGATTTTCGTATCATCCCAGAACACCTTTTCCACCACCTTGCGCTCATAGCCGCTGCCGTTCCAGTGATACAGAGTCATGTCTGCATTCGTATACATCACACACCTCCGCAATACAGAAGGCCGGTATTCGCCAGCCATTCCCGCACAACACCGTTTACTTCCCGTTCCTTCTCTTCCGCGCTTTTCTCTGTACGATAGGACACCGAATACTCTCCTACTTTTTCCGATGCAATCCCGTCATTCTTCCGCTTCTGCAGGTCATGTTCGTACAGTAGCTCCGCCACTTCGCATACACACCCCTGCACCACCTCGGAAATCGGCTCGGATTCGTCGATATTGCCGAAGGTATACTTCCGTACTGCCTGACTTGCTTTACGCTCCCAAAAAGGAAAGGAGGCAGTATCGAACACCGCCTCTCTTCCGGACAAATAACTGTCAGTATAAAATTCGAATGTTGTCATGCTGCCTCCCATCGTTTTACTCTCCTTCCTTTTTGGCTTCCGCTTCGCCGTCACCTTCTGCAGCGTCCGGCTTCAGATCCTTCTGCTCCTGCTTCTCGTCCTTCTGCTCCTGCTTCTCGTCCTTCTGCTCCT
>CALBKM010000043.1 GCA_937895705.1 uncultured Clostridia bacterium | reverse complement strand
TATATTTGCAAGAGCATGCTCTTATTTTCGTTTAAGAGAAGCGAAGCTTCGGGACTACGAAGTAGTCTTTTTGCGTACTTAAGTACATGAGCCAAACGGCCACCGAGGAAATGCGAAGCATTTTCGAGGTGAGCGTTGAGAGAGCGTGCGATGCAAATATATTTGCAAGAGCATGCTCTTATTTTCGTTTAAGAGAAGCGAAGCTTCGGGACTGCAAAGCAGTAAAAAAGAACAATTTGTTAACATTTTGAAAAGCGCTTCCATTTTCGGTGAATTCGTATTATAATTAGTGACGTGATTTGCCGGAATGCAGTGTTAAAATATTGATGTTCTTATGAATGTTTTATACGGCAGACGGTAGAAAAAGAAAAAGGAGAAAAGAAAGTATTATGAGAAAATGGAAATTGGGCATTCTTGCAGCAGTTTTGGTTGTTGCGATGGCTGCCTGCGGAACCAAGGATAACAATGCGAATACGACGCCGGAACCGACGGAGGCGATACAGCCGACCGCAACACCGGAACCGACTGCAACACCTGAACCGACGGCGACTCCGAAGCCGACCGCTACCCCGAAGCCGACTGCGACTCCGATTCCTGAGTTTACAGAGACTTTTAAGGGTGTGTACGGTGAGTACGGTTTAAAGGCCGGTACCTGTATGTCCGAGTATATGTCTTATGACGCAAGAAGTCAGGAGTTCATTAAGAAGAACTTCAACAGTATTACCTTTGAAAATGAGCTTAAGCCGGATTACATTTTGGACCAGGCAGCAAGTAAGGCGGCCGGAGATTTAGTGGTTAAGCTTAGCCCGGCTACCGAGAGTATGTTGAAATGGTGTCAGGATAACGGAATGGCAGTGCGCGGTCATACCATCATCTGGCACAGCCAGACCCCGCAGTGGATTTTCTATGATAATTTTGATACCAGCGGAAATCTGGTTGGCAGAGAAGTGATGCTTGCCCGTATGGAAAGCTACATAAAGCAGGTTTTCGAAGTGTTGGAAGACAAGGGTTATCTTGACATGTTCTACGCATATGACGTGGTAAACGAGGCTTGGTTGGATGACGGTACGATGCGTCCGAGTAACTGGCTTACCACCATCGGTGAGGACTACTTATGGCAGGCGTTCTATTTTGCGGATAAGTATGCTCCGGAGCACGTAGATTTGTATTACAATGACTTCAATGAGCAGTTTAAGACGGAAGCACTTTACAACTTCTTCCAGACCTTAAAGGATGAGGATGGAAACTATTTGATTGACGGTGTCGGATTCCAGGCACACCTTTACACCAAGGATGATATGGACTTATACTTTAAGCATATGGATAAGATTGCAACCTTAGGACTTAAGATTAACTTGACAGAGCTTGACGTTTGCCTCGGTAAGTACAATGATATCGGCTATGCTACCGACCAGAATAAGAAGATTCAGGGTCAGTTCTACTACAACCTGATTACCGGCATTATGGAGCGTGTGCAGGCGGGTACCGTAAAGATGGATGCTTTGACTTTCTGGGGCTTTGCGGATGAACTTTCCTGGAGACAGGAGTACAATCCGATGTTGCTTGACAGAAAGTGGCAGCCGAAATATGCATACGCAGGCGCATTAATGCTGAAGGAATATGCGGGCTTTGATGAAGTAACCGAATAGAAAAGGAGACGATAGTATTATGAGAAAATGGAAATTGGGTGTTCTTGCTGCGGTATTGGTTGTTGCGATGGCCGCCTGCGGAACGAAAGAAACTAACGTAACTCCGACACCGGAACCGACGGAGGCGGTACAGCCGACCGCAACTCCGGAACCGACTGCGACAGCAGAGCCGACGAAGACTCCGAGACCGACCAAAACTCCGAAGCCGACCAAGACGCCGACTCCGATTCCGACACAGGCTCCGGAAGTGGAAGAAACGATTAAGGGAGTAATGTCCGAGTACGGAATGAAAGCGGGTACTTGTATGTCTGCGTATATGTTATACGATGCCAAGTGCCAGGAGATTATCAAGGAAAACTTTAACAGTATTACGTTTGAAAACGAGTTAAAGCCGGATTACGTATTCAATAAAGACAAAAGTATTGCCGCAGGAGATTTGGTAGTCGAGTTCTCGCCGGATACCATTAAAATGTTAGACTGGTGTAAGGAAAACGGCATGGCAGTACGTGGTCATACCTTGATTTGGCACAGCCAGACCCCGAACTGGATTTTCTATGAGAACTTTGATGAGTCCGGAAATATGGCAAGCAGGGAAGTTATGCTGGAACGTATGGAAAGCTACATCCGTCAGGTGTTTGCATTGTTAGAGGAGAAGGATTACATCGATATGTTCTATGCGTATGATGTAGTAAACGAGGCATGGATGGAAGACGGTTCCCTTCGTACCTGGTGGGCAAACTGGTATACCACCATCGGTGAGGATTATTTGTGGCATGCATTCTATTATGCAGACAAGTATGCACCGGAACATATCGATTTGTTCTATAACGATTACAATGAGCACTTAAAGGGTGAAACCTTATACAACTTTGTAAATACATTGGTAGATGAGAACGGAAACTACTTAATCGACGGTGTCGGTTTTCAGGCACATGTTTATACAGAGGATGATCTGGACCAGTATTTTGCTACCGTAGAGAAGCTTGGTTCCACCGGCCTTAAGGTGACCTTAACCGAGCTTGATGTGCATCTCGGAAGATGGGAGCATCCGCTTGAGCCGACCGATGAGAATTTTAAGACGCAGGGCCGCTTCCTTTACAATCTGGTAAACGGTTTGATTGAAAGAGCACAGGCCGGTAAGGTGAAGATGGACGCTTTGACCTATTGGGGCTTTACCGATAAGCTTTCCTGGAGAAAAGAGTACAACCCGACTTTGTTTGATACCGAGTATCGTCCGAAGTATGCATACTACGCTGCATTGCAGTTGAAGGAGCATGCGGGTTTTGATGAAGTAACCGAATAAGCTTTTTGGACCGCCGCACAATGTGCGGCGGTTTTGTTATGCGCGGATTCCCGGTTCTTACAAGCAGGAAGATTTCTAATACCGCCGGGAGCTTGTATATTATCTCCTTTTTGCTGAGCGCAACGCTCCGTCAAACTTCTTCCAACCGGTTCTAAATGTCTCTCGGGAGCGACCTCGAGACTTAGAACCGCTAGGAGGTGATTTCGACTGCGCTAAATGCGCGCCCCTTCGGGAATGCAAAAATCTGATAATATACAAGCTCCCGGCGGTTTGAATTAACTTTCCTGATGCTTGTAAGAAGCTCGCCACACCTGAGCCACCGCACAGAAAATGACGGTTGCGAACAATGGGGAAAAAATGGTATAATCATTGCAGGGTCAAGCTAGTATATCGGAAGCGTTTTATAGGTATGTCGGGTGAAAATGGAAAGATTGATTAAGGGAGGGAACGTATGTCGGCAAGAACGAAGTTGTTTAAGCAAAAAAAGCCTTATGATAACGGGGAATCCGATGCATTGTTTTTAAAGGCGATGCAGGAAAATTGTGCGTTTCAGTACGAAAATTGTCCGGAGTACCGAAGAATTCTGGATACGAAAGGGTTTTCTCCGGAGGATTTAAGGGAGTATAGGGATTTGGAGCGGCTGCCTTTTTTACCGACTTTGTATTTGAAGCGTCATGCGGTGTTTTCCATGCCGCAGAAAAGGATGTTGATTAAGGCTACCTCCAGCGGGACCAGCGGAAAGAAATCGCAGATGGGATATAATTTTATGAGTTTGTATCGGGGCCTGCGAATGATTTTGACCTTGGGCAGATTTCATCGGCTGTTCTCTTTCAAGCCGGTGCATTATTTGATTCTCGGCTATGAACCTAATAAGGCAAATAAAACCGTAATTTCCAAAACTTCTTACGGTTTTACATACTTTGCTCCCGCCCTCAGCAGGGATTACGCGTTGCGGTATACGAAGGACGGATATCGTCTGGACTTGGAGAATTTAAAGGAGAAACTGATAAAATTCAGTAAGTCTAAGCATCCGGTACGGACGGCGGGATTTCCGGCCTATACATACTTTTTGTTAAAGCAGATGAAGGAAGAGGGTGTGAGGGTGACGTTGCCGAAAGGATCGGTTTTGACTTTGGGGGGCGGCTGGAAGCAGTTTTATGCGGAACGGGTGGAGAAAAAAGAGTTTTATGCCCTGGCAAAGGAAGTACTGGGGATTGAAGAAGACAATATTATCGAGTTTTTCGGAGCAGCGGAGCACTTGGTTTTGTATGTGGACTGTAAGTGTCACCATTTCCATGTTCCGGTGTACAGCAGAGTTTTAATTCGAGATGTGGACACGTTGGAACCCGTACCGGACGGTGAACCGGGACTGATTAATCTTATGACGCCGGAAGTGGACAGCGTTCCGATTTTGAGTATTATGACGGATGATTTGGGACGGTTGCATCGGGAGAAGTGTCCGTGCGGCTCGGAAGCTCCGTGGTTGGAGATTATGGGCCGGGTCGGTATTCGGGACATTGTCACATGTGCCGCGGGAGCGGATAAGTTGTTAAAGGGAGGTGACGGGAAATGATATTGATGCACGGAGAAGTGATTGATTCCAATGTGGAGCAGAAATATCTTTCCGGGTTGTACGAGGAATGTACAAAAACGCTTGCCTCAAAAGAGAAGCTTACAACAGAGAGTGTGATTGCGGCATGTGATAAGTTATATCGGGCAGCGATGGAAGGTGCTTATGATGAGATTGCGTTACCGTTGCTTCAAACGGCGAATCTTTCCTATGAACGCTTTCAGAGTCTGGCCGGATTGTTTTCCAGAGAAGAACTGGAATATAAGTGTAAAACGGAGTTGGGAGAATGGTACGGCACGTTGCCTGCATTAAAGAACGGAACGGTACGGAAACGTTATCCTCTCGGGGTGTTGTTTCATATAGCAGCAGGGAATGTGGACGGACTTCCAGCTTACAGTGTAATTGAAGGATTGTTGGCGGGCAATATAAATATTCTCAAGTTGCCTACGGGAGATAACGGACTTTCGGTACGGTTGCTGTCGGAGCTGATACGATTTGAACCGAGATTAAAAGAGTATATCTATGTGTTTGATGTGCCCTCGGCGGAGACAGAGACGTTAAAGATATTTGCGGAGCTGGCGGATGCGGTGGTAGTCTGGGGCGGAGACGAGGCGGTGGCGGCCGCCAGACAACTCGCCGGAGTAAATACAAAAATTATACCCTGGGGGCATAAACTTTCCTTTGCTTATGTGACGGAACAGGCGGAGGAGGCGGCGTTATACGGTTTGGCACGGCATATTTGTGAAACCGATCAGGTGCTTTGTTCTTCTTGTCAGGGCATTTTTTTAGATACGGAGGACCGGGCAGTGCAAGAACGGTTTGCCGAGCATTTTTTTGATATTCTTAAGAGGGTGAACGCAGAGTTTGGGAAAGCCGATCTCGGTATGCGGGGAAAGAATACGCTTCGTTTGTATACGGACTTGTTGGAAGGGGCCGACGAAAGACGGGTGTTACAAGAGGAAGGTGTCAGCGTAGTTATTAAAGAGGACAGTAAATTGGAACTCTCTTATATGTTCCGCAACGTGTGGATAAAGCGAATGCCGCGACAACATATTGTGGAACAATTGAAACGTTATAAAGGGCATTTGCAGACCTGCGGTTTGCTTTGCGGCGTGCATGAGAAGGCGGAACTGGCAGAATTGATCGGAACCGCGGGCGTAGTACGTATTACGGGCAGCGATATGTCCCGAATGATTCCGGGAGAAGCCCACGACGGAACCTATCCGCTACGGGAATACAGCCGCATTGCGGAAGTAGACTGACGGAGTTGCTAGGGAAACAGCCGGTAAGTGCGGTGAGATTGAAATAAGGAAGAGCGGATGGCGTATAGAATGAAAAGAAACGAGATTAATATCAGAGACCCGTTTGTATTGGTGTATAAAGGGCATTATTATTTATACGGAACCAGAGGGGCTACCTGTTGGGGAGAAGCAGACGGATTCGATTGCTATGTGGGAACGACTTTAGAGGAGTTTGAGGGACCTTACGAGGTGTTTCATAAGCCGGAGGATTTTGCGCCTCATAAGAATTACTGGGCGCCGGAGGTGTATGCGTACGGTGGGAAATTTTATATGTTTGCTTCTTTTTATACGGACGGAGTGGGCAGAGGGACCCATTGTCTGACAGCGGACGGTCCGTTAGGACCTTTTGTGCCGTATAGCGAGGGTTCGATTACGCCGAAAGAGTGGGCATCGTTGGACGGCACTCTGTATGTAGATACGGACGGAACTCCGTATATGGTATTTTGCCATGAATGGGAGGATGCGGCCGGGAACGGTACGGTGTGTGCGGTTGAATTGACAAAGGACTTAAAAGCAGCGGTAGGAGAACCGCGGCTTTTGTTTCGGGCGACGGATGCACTGCCGGCGGTGGCAGGCTTTCGGCACCCGGTAAAGGGTGAGATTTATGTCACGGACGGTCCGTTTTTGTTCCGGGATAAAGAAGGAAAGCTGCGAATGATCTGGTCCAGCTTTGCGGAAGGAAACCGGTACTGCGTGGCACTGGCTTCTCCTGGGAACGGTTGCTTTAAAGATGAGTGGAAGCCGGAGCGGGAGCTTTTATTTGCTAAAGACGGCGGACACGGCATGCTGTTTACGGGATTGGACGGAAAACGGTATCTGGCTATTCATTCACCCAACGAAACATTGAAGGAACGCCCTTTTTTCTATGAGGTGGATTTATAAATACTCGAGACGGAGAAGGAAGAACGGGACGGGGTGTTTGTGATAAACGCGGAACGGAAAGGAGACTATATGCGGGAGCAGTTGACAAAAAAGGATGTTGAACGTATCGAAGCGGAGATTGAGCACAGAAAGCTGGTGGTACGAAAGGAAGCCATCGAGGCGGTAAAGGAAGCCAGAGCTCACGGGGATCTGAGTGAAAATTTTGAATATCATGCAGCAAAAAAGGATAAAAATAAAAATGAAAGCCGGATTCGCTATCTGGAGCGGATGATTCGGACGGCAGAGATTATTTCCGAGGAGTCTGCAGCGGACGAGGTGGGACTTAACAATACGGTGACCTTGTATTTTGAAGAGGACGACGAATGTGAGGAGTTCCGTCTTGTTACTTCCATCCGGGGGAATTCTCTGAAGAATCTTATCAGTATCGAATCGCCTCTCGGAAAGGCAATTTACGGGAAGAAACTGGGAGAGCGTGTGCTGATACCGGTGGGAGACGGTGGCGGATACTATGTGGAAGTCCGGGAAATAAAGAATACGGAAGATGACGGAAGCGATACGATTCGGTCTTATTAGACGGAACTGCGGAAATTAACGGGGAATCTTGTAAAATGCAGTCGGTATACTTGAATTTTATGCTTTACTATGGTATACTGATTCAGTGTGAATTAAAATACCCCGAACGGTGAGGGAGGTAAGAATGAACGACAGTTATGTAATTGTGAGCGGTGCAACCGGAGACTTGCCGCAGAGCGTAATTGAGGAGTACGGTTTGCATGTTATTCCGATGACGGTTAGAGTCGGAGAGCAGGATTATTTATACCATCCGGATGAAAAAGAGTTGTCTTGTAAGGATTTTTATACGAAACTGAGTGCCGGAGAAAATGCGGTAACCAGCCAGATTACACCGATTGTATTCAAAGAGGTGTTTGAAAAATATTTAGAGGAAGGAAAGGATATTCTGTATATTTCGTTTTCTTCCGGTTTGAGCGGTACGGTAAACTCTGCACGTTTGATTGCAGAGGAGCTTTTGGAAGATTATCCGGAACGAAAGATTGTCTGCGTGGACTCCTTGTGTGCTTCCATCGGGGAAGGTTTCATTGTATATTTGGCGGGAAAGCTTCGCAAGGAAGGGAAGTCCTTTGAGGAAGTAGCGGAGTTTGTAACGGAGAATTGCACAAAGGTTTGTCATTGGTTTACCGTTGACGATTTGATTCATTTAAAGCGCGGCGGACGTTTGAGCGGATTCGAGGCTGCGGTGGGTACGGCGCTTAAGATTAAGCCGGTACTCAGTATAGACCGAGAAGGAAAGCTAACGGTGGTTACCAAAGTACGCGGAACTAAAAAAGGAATCGATTATCTGAAGGAACGTCTGATAAACGACGGAATTGATGCGGCGAATCAGACCGTAATTGTCGGGCATGCGGATGCGCAGGAGATTGCGGAACAGTTAAAAGAGCAGTTGTTGTCCGAAGGTCTTGTGAAAGACGTTATCATCAGCAATGTGGGACCGATTATCGGAACCCATGTGGGAAGCGGTATGTTTGCACTGGTATTTCTTGGTGAAAACTATAAATTTTAAATAAACGAAAGGGAAGGACAAGTTATGTATTCTTTTGAAGAAGTAATGAGAGCCGATGCGGATGTAGCAAAGGCAATGGACTTAGAACTCGGTCGTCAGAGAAAAAATATCGAGCTGATTGCATCCGAGAACTTTGTCAGCAAGGCTGTTATGGCAGCAATGGGTAGCCCGTTAACCAACAAGTATGCGGAAGGGTATCCGGGAAAGCGTTACTACGGCGGATGTGAGTGCGTAGATATCGTTGAGAATTTAGCAATCGAGCGTGCAAAGGAGCTTTACGGATGTACTTACGCAAACGTACAGCCGCATTCCGGTGCGCAGGCAAATATGGCAGTATTTTTCGCACTGCTGCAGCCGGGAGATACCGTTCTCGGTATGAACCTTGCACACGGCGGTCATCTTTCCCACGGGAGCCCGGTAAACTTCTCCGGTTCCTACTTCAACATCGTACCGTATGGTGTAAATGATGACGGTTTCATCGATTATGACGAAGTACTTCGTATCGCTAAGGAAGCTAAGCCGAAGATGATTATCGCCGGTGCTTCCGCATATGCAAGAAAGATTGATTTCAAGAGATTTCGTGAGATTGCGGATGAGGTTGGCGCATATTTGATGGTAGATATGGCACACATTGCAGGTCTTATCGCCGGCGGTGTACATGAGAGCCCGATTCCGTACGCTCACGTAACCACTACTACCACCCACAAGACTTTACGCGGACCGCGCGGTGGTATGATTCTTTCTTCCGCTGAGTTTGCGGAAGAGCATAAGTTAAACAAGTGCGTATTCCCGGGTATCCAGGGCGGACCGCTGATGCACGTGATTGCTGCAAAGGCTGTTTGCTTCAAGGAAGCATTGTCTCCGGAGTTTAAGGTATACGCACAGAATATCGTTACCAACGCACAGGCTTTGGCAAAGGGCTTGCTTTCCGAGGGCTTTAACCTTGTATCCGGCGGTACCGATAACCACTTAATGTTAGTTGACCTTCAGAGCAAGAACGTAACCGGTAAGGAAGCGGAGAAGCTTCTTGATGCAGTGAATATTACCTGTAACAAGAACTCCATTCCGAACGATCCGGCTTCTCCGTTCGTTACCAGCGGTATTCGTCTCGGTACGGCGGCAGCTACTACCCGTGGCTTAAATGCCGACGATATGGCGCAGGTAGCTAAGGCAATCGCTCTGACTGTGGATAAGAAGGAAGCGACCGACGAGGCAAGAGCAATCGTTGAGGCAATTACGAAGAAGTATCCGATGTACGAATAATACACGATACAAATAATTTTTATAGAGCAAATGAAAAGGGAACCCCGCATGACGGGAGGAAGGAGTTAGTATGGGATTAATTAGTGCAGCGAAGGGTGCAATTCAGGATTTGGCAGCGGATAGCTGGCGCGAGTATTTTTACTGTGAGCGTATGGACGACGACACCTTAATGGTGAAGGGTGAGAAGAAGATTTCCGGCAAGTCCTCCAATAAGAAGGGCACAGACAACATCATTTCCAACGGTTCCATTATCGCCGTAAACGAAGGTCAGTGTATGTTGATTGTTGACCAGGGAGGTATTACCGAAGTTTGTGCTGAGGCTGGTGAATATATTTACGACAGCTCTGCCGAGCCGAGTATCTTTTACGGTAGTCTTGGTGAGAACATAAAGAAGTACTGGGATGCATTTTACAAGCGTTGGTCTATGGGCGGAGATGCTGCAAGGGACCAGAGAGTTTATTTTGTAAACATTCGTCCGATTATTAATAATAAGTTCGGAACCCAGCAGCCGATTCAGTATCGTTTTGTACCGGACGAAATTACAGGAACGAAGATAACTTTCCATGTTCGTTGTAACGGCTTCTTTACTTTCTCCGTGGCGGATCCGATTGTTTTCTACAAAAAGCTTGCAAATAATGTAGAGGATGTTTATGAGAGATCCATGGTTTATGAACGTTTGCGAACCAGTCTTGTGACTGCATTAAATCCGGCCCTCGGCAATCTTGCGTCTAAGGGGTATCATTATGCAGAGTTAACCAATGCGAGTCTTGCGATAGGAGAAGAGGTTCAGCAGGTAATACAAGATAAGTGGCTGAACGAGTACGGTATTGCGTTCGGTTCCATTGATTTACAGTCCACTTCCTTGCCTCCGGATGAACAGGCAAAGCTGGATAAGTTCGAAGAGGATAGATATTATGCCAGCGATGCTTTCATGAATCAGAGAGATCAGTTCAGCCAGATGATGGATGTAATGAAAACCGGTGCAGGAAATGAAAACGGTGCGTTTAATGGCATGTTCGGTCTTCATATGATGAACCAAACCATGGGCCAGATGGGCATGAACCCGGGAGCAATGGTGGGTGGAATGATGCCGCAGAATGGCATGATGCCGAATAACGGTATGGCGAATAATGGAATGATGCCGAATAACGGAATGCAGAACGGAATGATGCAGAATAACGGCATGATGCAGGGCGGAATGATGCCGAACAACGGTATGCAGAATGGAATGATGTCGAATACCGGTATGGTAGGAGTGGCAGTTCAGACGCCGCAGGCTCCGGCTGCAGACGGTTGGAAGTGCGCATGCGGCGAAACCAATACCACGAATTTCTGTGCAAAATGCGGTGCAAAGAAGCCGGATCCGGTGGTGGAGGAAGGTTGGACTTGTACCTGCGGTGCGGTAAACAAGGGTAAGTTCTGTCCGGATTGCGGTGCAAAGAAGCCGGCAGGAGCTCCGTTATACCGTTGCGATAAGTGCGGTTGGGAGCCGGAAGATCCGAAGAACCCGCCGAAGTTCTGTCCGGAGTGCGGTGATCCGTTCACGGATGGCGACATTCAGTAATACGAGAGGATTTCAGGCGGTACAGGTGCGTTTGCATCTGTGCCGCTTGTCGGTATCTGAGAGAATACAAAAGTATAAAGCACAGAGGGAGACAAAAGAATGGCAGAACAGGAAACACAGGCGGTACAGGGGTATACGGAGCCTGTTATTGCAGATACGAAAAAGGAAACCGACCGGAAATGTCCGCAGTGCGGCGGCGTGATGGACTTTGACCCGAGAGAGGGGAAGCTTCATTGCCCGTATTGTGACTATCTGGAAGAGATTTTACCGGACAATGAAGAGAAAACCGCTGCAGAGGAGCAGGACTTTGAAACAGCGGAGCAGACCGGAAACTGTGACTGGGGCGTAGAAAAAAAGACCGTACTTTGTAAGGCTTGCGGCGGTGAGATGGTGTATGACGCACTGGAAATTGCCGGAGAGTGTCCGTATTGCGGTTCCAATCAGGTTATGGAGGCGCAGGCAGAGAATACGCTGGCACCGGGCGGTGTTTGTGTGTTTAAGCTGGATGCAAAACAGGCAGCAGAGAAGTTTAAGGCTTGGCTTAAGAAACGTTGGTTTTGTCCGAAGGAAGCAAAGGAGACCGCAAAGCCGAAGGATTTTAAGGGCGTGTATTTGCCGTACTGGACCTTTGATACTCAGACGACAACGAGGTATTCCGGTGAGTATGGAATTCAAAAACAAAAGCGTAATTCCAAAGGAGAGACTGTGACGGTAACGGATTGGTATCGATGTAGCGGTACCTATCAGGAGTTTATCGACGATCAGGCAGTGTGCGGAAGTACAAGACACGAGAACGGTCTGTTAAACGGAATTTTGCCCTTTAATACCGCTGACAACAAAACCTATAAGCCTGAGTATGTGGCCGGTTTCGCATCGGAGCGTTATTCTGTAGGATTAAAGGATGCCTGGAAAACGGCCAAAGGCAAGATTATTAGCCGTTTGAACAGTAGTATCAGAAGAAAGATTATGACGGAGCATCAGGCGGATGATGTTCGTTCCTTGCAGATAGATCCTTCTTTTTCGGATATCAAGTATAAATATCTGCTTCTTCCGGTATGGATGGCGAGTTTTAAGTTTAACGGAAAAGTGTATCGTTTTATGGTAAACGGACAGACCGGAAGAGTATCCGGAAAGATTCCGATTTCGCCGGCAAAGGTGGCAATCACGGTGGTGGGTGTCATTGCGGCACTTGGTCTGTTGTGGTTTATTGCAAACTTATAAAGAGGAAGAAGGGGGCTTGCGGATGAGGCCCCTTTCTTTTAAAGGATGAGGAGGATTTGCTAAGGATGGAGCAAAAGACAACCGAAATGAGAGAATATGGGGAGTTGCCAACCGTAGAGATAAAAACGGATTCCGGGAGAAAATGTCCGCGCTGTCGCGGGATGATGGAGTTTGACCCGAAGGAAGGGAAGCTTCGTTGTTTGAGTTGTGACTATATAGAGGCGGTGCTGTCCCGGAATGAGGAAGAGACAAACGCAGAGGAATTGGATTTTGCCTATGCGGAACGTGAAGGAAATCATGATTGGGGCGTAGAGAAAAAGACAGTACGTTGTGAAAGTTGCGGCATGGAAATGATTTATGACAGGGCAGATCCTTTAGAAGAGTGTTTGTATTGCGGGTCCGGTCGGATAACGGAAGTACAGACGGAGGGTATTCTGGCTCCGGGAGGTGTTTGCGTATTTGAGTTGGACGCGAAGCAAGCGGCGGAGCGGTTTGAACAGTGGACCCGAAAGCGATGGTTTTGCCGAAAGGAAATAAAAGGTTCCGTACATCCCAAGAATTTCAAAGGAATCTTTGTGCCGTGCTGGACCTTTGATACCTATACCGAGACTACCTATGATGCGGATTACGGAGTTCGTTATCAGGGATCGAAGGGCGCGGCGGTGACCGAGTGGGGAGGTTGTTGCGGTGAGTACAAAGAGTTTATAGATGATTTGGTTATAGACGGAAGTACTCGTCATAAACAGGAATTTCCGGATATCGCAGGGGCATTTCATATAGCAGATAATAAATCCTACCGGCAGGAATATCTGGCTGGTTTTGCAGTGGAACGCTATTCCGTTGACTTAAAGGATGCATGGGAGAATGCAAAGGAGTTAATTTTCAGACGGTTACAGCGACATGTTACAAATAAGATTTATGCGTTGTATCATGCGGATGAAGTGGAAAATTTGAATATAACGTCTGTCTATAACAGAGTCCAATATAAGCATATTTTACTTCCGGTATGGGTGGTTTGTTTTCAGGTGAAGGGGAAATTGTATCGTTTTATTGTGAACGGGCAGGACGGTAGTATTTCCGGTAAATATCCGATTTCTGTGGGCAAGGTTGTTTCTGTTGTGCTGGGAGGACTTGCAGTATTAGGCCCCTTGTGCTTTTTCCTACTTAGATAAGAGAATCCGCAGCATAAACTGCGGATTCGGGCGGTGATTCTTTATTCTTCGGTCATTTGCTTAATGCGGTTGAAGGTACTCTTAACTGCCGGGATGCAGAGAATGATTACCGTAACGACACCTTCGATTAAAATGTAAGAGTAGTTGTACACAATCGGATAGATGGCGGACAGGGATTTCGGGAAGTTGTCCGGCATGTAGTCCATCCAGTACAGATAACCGCCCAGGGAGTGGAAAGCGCCCCGAAGGAAGATGCCCAGAAGGTATCCTTTGATGAGGCCGTTTTTCTTTCCGGCAAATACGCCGGCAAAGCCCAGTGCGGTGAAGGCAAAGAAGTAATCACAGCACACCTGAAGCGGAGTCAGTATGTAGGTACCGCCGCCCTGCAGGAATTGCAGGATGCTGTAAGTGAAAGCTACGGTAAGGCCGGTGCGCAGACCGTACCAGTAGCCGATTAAACAAATAAACAGCATACTGAATAAAGTGACGGAACCGCCCCACGGCAGCTTATAAGGCTGTAAGTAAGACAAGATAAAGGCAAGTGCCAGACATACTGCGGAGAAGACCAGCTTTTTTGCCTTCCAGTGTGGTTTGACACTTTCTTTTTGTTTGGAAAAAAGAGTGGCCAGTACTACAATTAACAAAACGACAACCGCGCAGGCGACGTACCCGGCAGTAGTGAGAGCGGCGTATCCGTCCTCTTTAAACTGTTCGATAAACATAAAAAATCCTCCTTGCAAACTGCTTAGGAGGGGCCGTGAATAACCATAAAAAATGGTCTGCTTCCTTACGCCGGAATTATCCGGATCAAGTTATGAGGGTCGGTAGCAAGGCACTACCTCTCAGCATGGGCTCCCCTAGCAAAATATATTATTTTACAAAAGCAAGTATAACGGTTGGGTTTTTGTTTGTCAATAGAAAAATTTGATGGGACGGATTGTAAAATGCAAAGGAAAGTTTTATTGTTTTTCTTGTGCGGTTATGATAGAATGAGAATGCCAAAGGGGGCATTGATGAAATGAAACGAAGTATTGTTTTAATTATATTGTGCTGTATGCTGGGAATTACAGGTTGCGGAAAAAATCCGGATAATGCAAATGTGCCGGATGCTGCGACAATGACTCCGGTGGCGACTGTAACCGCAGAGCCGGATAATACCGGAACTCCGGAGTTGACAGCAACACCGGAACCTACGGAGACTTCGGTTCCGACGCCGTTACCGACAAACACACCGGAGCCGACGGTGACACCGACACCGCTACTGACGAACACACCGGAACCGACTGTGACGCCGGTGATAGAAAACAGGAAGGTGATTGCCATTGACCCGGGGCATCAGGCCAAGGGAAATTACGGGAAAGAACCGGTAGGCCCGGGGGCAACGGAACAGAAGACAAAGGTCTCTTCCGGGACGCAAGGAGTTTTCACAAAGGTGCCGGAGCATGTGTTTACCTTGGAGCTTTCCTTAAAGCTACGGGATGCGCTGACGGAACGGGGCTATGAGGTGGTAATGACACGTGAAACGGCTGATGTAAACATCAGTAATATAGAACGTGCTCAAATTGCGAATAACGCTGAGGCAGACATTTACATCCGAATTCACGCGGACGGCGCTGAAAATGAGGCGGCAAACGGCATTTCCGTGTTATATCCGTCGGAGAAAAATCCCTATGTAGCGGCGCTTTCTCGGGACAGTAAACAGCTGGCACAGGCGGTGCTTGACGAAATGTGCGAAGCTACAGGGGCAAAAAAACGAGGAATTGTAAAAAGAGATGATTTGTCGGGAACCAACTGGGCGAAGATGCCGGTGATTTTAATTGAAGCCGGATTTATGACAAACAAAGAGGAAGATGAGAAGCTGCAGAAGCCGGAGTATCAGGAAAAGCTGATACAAGGGATTGTAGAAGGGATAGAGGAGTATTTCGAAGAATAAGGAGAGCGGTATGCAACAGGAAAGAACAAGAAATATTAAGCTGACATTGGAATATGACGGGTCCCGCTATGCCGGATGGCAGAAAATTCCGGGGAAGGACCGTATGGTAACGATACAAGGAAAATTGGAAGAGGTACTGGCGAAGTTAGAGGGAAAGCCGGTGGAGGTTATCGGCGCGGCCCGGACGGAGCCGGGGGCTCACGCTTACGGACAGATTGCCAATTTTCATACGACCACCGATATGAGTGTGACGGAGATAAAGCAATATCTGAACCGGTATCTGCCGATGGATATTGCGGTGTTGGAAGCTTGCGAGATGCCGGATCGCTTTCACGCATCTTACCTTGCAAAGGAGTTTGTATATGAGTATAAAGTGACGGTAGGAGAAGTGCCGTCGGTATTTGAGCGGAAGTATAATTATTATTGCTTTAAGCGTCCGGACATCGAAAAGATGAAGAAGGCAGCAGAATACCTGTTGGGGGGCCATGATTTTAAAGCATTTTCCGACAACCGCAAGATGAAAAAGTCCACGGTGCGGATTATGAAGGATATTTCGATTTACGGTGATGATACGGAGATTTTGTTTACCTTTACGGCAGATGATTTCTGGCCGCATATGGTACGGATTCTGGTGGGAACACTTCTTGCAGTGGGTAAGGGAGAAATGGAGCCGGAAGCGGTACAGAAGCTTCTTACTACCGGAGACAGGGAGGCGGCAGGCGAGACCATCGAAGCCAGAGGCTTGTTTTTGTCGGAAGTACGGTATGAGGTAACGGAGAAATAGTCGGGAGAAAAGAAGGCAGGATTCCGGGGATGGCAAGTTCGTACA
Organism: uncultured Clostridia bacterium; assembly: GCA_937895705.1. Taxonomy (GTDB): domain Bacteria; phylum Bacillota; class Clostridia; order Lachnospirales; family Lachnospiraceae; genus SIG307. The sequence continues at coordinate 130,440 of CALBKM010000043.1, read as the reverse complement.
GAAGTCATCGGCCGGCTAAGAATATGAATAGAGAGGTATGGTAAAGTTATGAGAATCTTAATTAAAAACGGTTATGTCATTGACCCGGTGACCGGGCGTGAAGGTCAGTTTGATGTTTTAACAGAGGATAAGAAGATTGTCCGCGTGGCGGAGCAGATTGCGGAGAGCGATGCAAAAGCAGACCGTGTAGTGGATGCTGTAGGAAAGCATGTGCTTCCGGGCTTTATTGATTTGCATGTACATTACAGAGAACCGGGTCTTGAGTATAAAGAAACCATTGCTACCGGTTCTGCGGCAGCAGCGGCAGGCGGTTATACCACGGTTTGCCCGATGCCGAATACGAAGCCGGTAACGGACTGTGCCGAGGTGGTACAGACGGTGCTTGCAAAAGCTAAGGAAGCCGGGAAGGTGCGTGTGCTTCCGGTAGGTGCGGTGACTTTAGGCCAGAGCGGGGCAGAACTTTCTGATATTGAGGCTATGGCAAAGGCCGGGGCGGCAGCGGTGTCCGAGGACGGTAAGTCTGTTATGAATCCGGTAGTATACGCAGAAGGTATGCGTCGTGCAAAGGAAGCGGGTCTTCCGGTATTTGCCCACTGCGAGGAGATTTCCCTGGTACGGGGAGGCGTGATGAATGCGGGAGCAAAGGCGGAGGAGCTGGGTCTTCCGGGTATTACCAATGCAGTAGAGGATATTATCACCATGCGTGATATTTTATTGGCGGAAGAAACCGGCGCAAAGCTTCATCTGTGTCATTGTTCCACCAAATACAGCGTGGATTTCGTACGGTTTGCAAAGGAAAAGGGCATCGATGTAACCGCAGAAGTTTGTCCGCATCATTTTACAATGTGCGATGAGGATATTACCGAAGATGCTTCTATGTTTAAGATGAATCCGCCGTTACGGGGAAAAGAGGATGTAAAGGCTCTTATTGCAGGATTGTTGGACGGTACCATGGAGGTGATTTCCACGGATCATGCGCCGCATTCCGCAGAGGAAAAGAGCGGTTCCATGATCGGGTCTCCGTTTGGAATTGTCGGCTCCGAGACGGCCTATGCATTAAGCAACACAGTGCTGGTAAAGGAGTACGGAATGAGCCCGATGCAACTTGCAAAGTGCATGAGTTATAACCCGGCAAAGGTACTGGGACGTGACAAAGAAATCGGCGGTTTGGCAGAGGGATATTATGCGGATATCGCCATTGTGGCACCGAACGAAGAGTATGTGATTAATCCGGAGGAGTTTTTCTCCAAGGGCCGGAATACGCCGTTCGGAGGCAAGGAGGTAAAGGGTAAGGTGTATATGACGCTTTGCGAGGGTAAGATTACCTACGAGAGATAATAACGAAAAACAGGTTAATGACGATTATAAGAAATGCTTTCGTTCTCTCATCTGCCGGTTGAAAAAATCTCGTTTCAGAAGTTATTGCGATAGGTACTGTTTTCACTATAATGGAGATAGGAGCTCCAAACTATAGAAAGATGAGGAAACAGATATGACAAACAAGATAGGAAATCAAATCAAAATTCTTCGTAAGGCAAAAGGAGTCACGCAGGAGGGAATGGGGGCGACGCTCGGAATCAGTTATCAGGCGGTTTCCAAGTGGGAGAATAATACCGCGCTGCCGGATGTTCAGATGATTCCGAAAATAGCAGAGTATTTCGGTGTTACAACGGACGAGCTGTTTGGCTATAAGCTGAATGCACTGACAAACAAAGAACGTTTGATTCAGTTTATGAAGAACAATCAGATACTGAGTGTACGGCCGGTAGAACTAAAGCATGGCGGCAGTGCGGAGTTTTTCGTGGATACCGGAAAATTCAGCACAAATGCACAGCTTGCAAAAATCGGAGAATACTTCGCCGACTGTGTGAAAGAGCATCACCTGGAGTTTGATACGCTGTTTGGGCTTGCCTATCACGGAATCGCATTTTCCTGCGCAACGGCGACGGCATTGTTCAATAAGTATGGCGTAACGGTAAATTATTGCTACGGTCGAAAGATACCGGACAGGGAAGGAAATATTGTCTGCGGACATCAGCCACGGGACGGAGAACGGGTTGTGGTGGTGGATGATGTATTAACCACCGGAATCACTCTGGATGAGAAAATCAGTGAACTGAAACAGCTTGCGGATGTGACCGTTGTGGCGGTGATTGTAATTGTGAACCGTAAGCAGCAGACGGGAAAGGTTGAGAGAAGCGGCGAGGACAGAATCCGTGAAAAGTATGATGCGGAGGTGTACTCGATTTTAACGGATGAGGATATTGAAGCATTCTTGCAGTAACACTTTTTGGGGCGGACGGAACATTTGCCGGATTTGACAATGTTTCATTTTTTGTGATATAATATACACCGAATTTGGATTTTTGTGGACTGAAGTGGCAGCTTGTTTTGACGGCTTTTGCCTGATCTTTCTGTTTTTTCAGTGAACGAAATGAAGTCAAGGGGCGAAGGTGTATAAAAAGTTTTTATAGAGATTAGAGGTTGAGATATGGAGCCACGACTTATTATCGTTGTGCCCTGCTACAATGAGGAGGGGGTACTTCCGGTAACATCTAAAATTTTTCTTAAGAAGTTGCATTCCCTTGCGGATAAGAAGCTTATTTCGTCAGACAGTCGAATTATGTTGGTAAACGATGGTAGTAAGGATCGTACGTGGGATATTATTAACTCTCTTTCGGAAAGTGATGAGCATTTTATCGGCATTTCCCTAAGTCGTAATCGAGGACACCAGAATGCGTTGCTTGCAGGCCTTATGGAGGCAAAGGATATTTGCGATATTTCGATAAGCATAGATTGCGACGGCCAAGATGATATCAATGCTATGGATAAGATGGTCGAGGAGTATCTTGGAGGGTGCGATATAGTGTACGGTGTGCGTACGAATCGGAAATCGGACAGCTTTTTCAAGCGTACAACGGCACAAGGGTTTTATAAAATATTGAAGTTTATGGGAGCAGAGATAGTATATAACCATGCAGATTACCGTCTTATCAGTAGCAGAGCACTTCATGCACTGGCGGAGTTCAAGGAAGTGAATCTGTTTCTAAGAGGGATGGTGCCGCTTGTAGGTTTTAAAAGTACCAGTGTCGGTTATGAACGCGGGAAGCGTCTTGCGGGAAAAAGCAGCTATCCCTTGGTGAAAATGCTTTCCTTTTCTTTAGATGGTATCACAAGTCTTTCTACAAAGCCGATAAAGATAATATTGACGTTTGGAATGATTGTTACCTTTCTCAGTTTTGTTGGAGTTATATGGGCAATACTGCAACGCTTTTTCGGTGATGTAACGGACGGATGGGCTTCCATCATATGTATACTTTGCTTTTTCAGCGGGGTTCAGCTTACCTCCATAGGAGTGATTGGAGAATATGTCGGCAAGACATATATGGAAACTAAAGCAAGACCTCGTTATATTATAGGAGAGCGTACAGGAGATATAACAAAGTCAAATAGTGATGTCGGTGGCAAAAAGCGAAATGATATCATCGATGAAGGTAACGAGTAGATTAACAAATATGAGGTATATTTTTCTTGTTTATTATGTTAAAAAGAATTATTTCGTCAGTATTGTACGGTGTCGTATTGTGCTTTCTGCCTAAACGAAGAAGAAGCGGTGAGGTTGTTTCCGACAGTATTGCTATCGTGTTTCTCGGTAATCTGGGGGATTTCTTTGTTTTTTGTGCAGTAGCGGAGCTTCTCCTGAAAAAAGGATTTCCCATAAAGCTTGTATGCAGAAAAGGCATCGGAATTGATGATTTTGCGAAGCAGACAGGATTGTTTAAAGAAGTTCATTCCATTGACAATAGAATTTTTTACAGATTGTCAAACATAAGAAAGCTTAAAAAGATAAAGTGCCGATATGCGTTTGCGGCACCGATTAGCCGCTATGTTTTAAATGACGTTTATACACTTTCCGTATGTGCCGAAACGTATATTCTTCCGGATATGATGGCGGGAAGTGTTTCGGTAGCCTTAAAGTGTATGGCTGATAAAAAAGCGGATATGCTTGTTCCTGTTTCTACTTTATGGGAATGGGACAAGTACACCGAATTTTTGTGTGGCAGTCATCTGATATCTGAAAGAGTGTTGCCGAATGCCCGATGTATAACAAAAAAAACACAGAAAAAAAACATAGCGGTATTTCCGGGGGCAAGTATTAAGGAAAAAATGTGGCAGACGGAAAACTTCGCGCAAGTAATAAAACGTCTTGCCGAAAAATCGGAGTATCATTTTTATATTATGGGAAGCAAAGCAGATGAAGCTGTTTGTGCAAAGCTTACCGGTATGTTGGAAGGTGTTGTGTGGGAGTCGGTCAGGAATACCTCTGTGAATGAAGCACTGGAATTGTTGGAAAGCTGTTGCTTAGCACTTGCGAATGACTCGGGGAGTGCGCATATGGCACTGTACAAAGGGGTACCGTTTGTAGTGATTTGCGGAATGTGGGAGCATGGAAGGTTTTATCCTAACGATTCTTTGCCGAAGTGGTGTGTTTCGATTGCATGTGAGCAAGGAGAAGTTATTTGTGAAAACTGTGGGGCGAGTATACCAAACTGCACGAAACATCGTTTGTCTGCAGACTGTATCGGAAAAATTTCTACTGATACGGTTTTTGAAGCTGTGACAAGGTTGCTTGATGATACACAATAGGGTTGATTATCGTTTATGAAAGAGAACATGGTTATGAAAAAGAAAGAAAAAAACACATTGGAACTTAAGCAGGAACTGTTTGAAAGATATCCGCAGCTTGTTCTCTGTAAAGAGGAGTTTGAAAAGGCGTTTCTTGTATTGAAGGACTGCTATAAGTCAGGCAGAAAGTTGTTGGTTGCGGGAAACGGCGGAAGTGCAGCTGACTCAGAGCATATCGTCAGCGAACTTATGAAATCGTTTTTGTTTAACAGAAGGATTGATTCTGAATTTGAAAAGAAGCTCGCGAGTGATTTCGGTAAAGACGGCATCGAACTGGCGGCAAAGATGGAGGGGGCCCTTATGGCAATTCCACTTACATCAATGTCTGCGCTGACCAGTGCGATTACAAATGACGTCGATGTGACGGTTTCTTTTGCCCAGAAGCTTTACGGATACGGTAACAGGGGGGATGTCTTTATGGGGATATCTACCTCAGGGAATTCCGAAAATATTGTTTGTGCGCTTATGGTGGCAAAAGCAAAAGGGTTGAAGACCGTAGTATTGACCGGAGACGACGGAGGGAAGTGCGGAGAACTTGCAGATGTCGTGATATGTGTCCCGGAAAGCGAAACATTTAAAATCCAGGAGCTCCATGTTCCGATTTATCATGCACTTTGTTCTATGCTTGAAGCAGAATTTTTTGAAGAAAGGTAATGAAGCAGATGCCCCATATTGATTTTGATATCAGTAATTTCAGCGGCAAAAAAATAGTTGTGTTCGGCGATTATATGATTGACGAATATCTTGACGGAAGCGTTTCCAGAATTTCTCCGGAGGCACCGGTTCCTGTTGTTCATGTCAGGTCCCGGATTAGATGTCTGGGGGGGGCCGGAAACGTTATTTGTAATCTGTCCGCACTGGGTGCGGAGGTTGCGGCAGTAGGGTATATTAGTCATGATGCGGATGGAAACTGGCTTATTGAGCGACTGAAGGATTACGGAGCAGATGTTTTCGGTATGATACAGGGCGAGGATGCCGTAACCGGTATCAAGACCCGTGTCACCTCGCAGAATCAGCAGTTAATCCGGTATGATAAAGAAGTAGTAAAGGATGCCCCGGACGGTTTTGTTGAAAAGTTATCGGAAATAATATACAAAAGTCTTTCGGATGCAAGTGCTGTTATTATATCTGATTACGGCAAAGGGGTCGTTACTGCAGTTACTGCGAAGGTGATTATTTCTGCAGCCGAAACACTTGGTATTCCCGTAGTGGTTGACCCGAAAGGAACGGATTACGGAAAATACAGCGGAGCAACCGTTTGTACGCCCAACATGAAGGAATTTCAGGGAGCGGTCGGAAAACTCCTTACCACAGAAGAGGAGATTGCAGTTGCAGGAAAAGAAATTTGCAATGATTGTAACATGAAATATGTTCTGGTTACGCGTTCGGAGAAGGGAATGTCGCTGATTGACGGAAACACCGGAGAAAAGAAGGACTATCCCGCTCTTGCAAAGGAAGTAATCGATGTTACCGGTGCCGGTGATACCGTTATAGCCGTGTTTACGCTTTGTCTTGTTTGCGGTGCCTCTTTGGATGATTGTTGCCGGATTTCCAATATCGCAGCTTCTATCGTTGTTTCAAAGTTCGGTACCTCAGTGGCGTCTCCCGAAGAGATAAAGAAAACCATTGCCAATACCTCGAAAAAGATTTCAAAGATTTTTTCCATGCAGGCAGCAAAGCAGAGAGCTGAATTCTTACGCCGGCAGGGAAAGAAAATTGTATTTACAAACGGCTGTTTTGATATTGTACATGCGGGACATATATCGTCCTTTATGCAGGCAAGAGAGTTCGGAGATGTTCTGTTTGTAGGTGTAAACAGTGACGCATCCGTTCGAAGAATAAAGGGAGAAAAGAGACCGATCGTAGCACAGGAACATCGTCTGGCACTGTTGGAGGCGTTGTCTTGTGTTGATTATGTTGTGTTATTTGAGGATGATACACCGGAAGAGCTTATTCGTGAAATAAAGCCGGATGTTCTTGTAAAAGGAAAGGACTGGGAGGGCAAGGAGGTTGCCGGCGGTGATTTTGTAAAAAGTTATGGCGGGGAGGTTTGCTTTATTGAGCTGGAGCACGGACTTTCTACCACAAACATTATCAGCAGAATTCTTGAGGTTAATAGGGAGGGCTAAACTATGAGCATTATTGTGACCGGCGGAGCCGGTTTTATCGGAAGTTGTATTGTCAGGACGCTCAATGAGGCGGGATATACGGACATTATTATTGTCGATAATATATGCAGCACTGAAAAATGGCGTAATTTGGTAAACAAAGAATACACGGAATACATCAGCAGAAATGAATTTCTTGCGAGATTGCCGGAGTTTTCCGGAAAAATCAGTCATGTATTTCATATGGGAGCTTGCTCTGCAACCACCGAGCAGGATTTTGATTTCCTGTATAAGAATAATTTTGAATATACAAAGACTCTCTGGAAATTCTGTACCGATGAGAAGATATGCTTCTATTATGCGTCCAGCGCCGCAACGTATGGAGACGGCGGGTGTGGATTTGACGATAAGAGCGATATAAAGAAGCTTCGTCCCCTGAACGGATACGGATATTCAAAACAGTTATTTGATTTATGGGTAGAGAAACAGACGACCGCTCCGGCTCAGTATTGCGGCTTCAAATTCTTTAATGTTTACGGTCCGAACGAATATTTCAAAGGTTCTATGGCAAGCGTCATTTTCCATTCGTTCAACAAAATTACGGAAACCGGCGAGATGGGACTGTTCAAATCCTACAAAGAGGGGTATGCGGACGGTCAGCAGCTTCGTGATTTTGTGTACGTTAAGGATTTATGCAAGGTAATGATGTTCATGATGAGGCACTCGGAGGTAAACGGTCTGTTTAATCTCGGTACGGGCAAGGCGAGAAGTTTCTATGACCTTTGTAAAAACACATTTGTGGCGATGGGGGTTCCGGAAAAGATTAAGTTTGTGGAAATGCCGGAAAAGCTTAGAGAAAAGTATCAGTATTTCACCGAGGCAAACATTGAGAAACTCAGAAGCGTCGGATATACCGAACCTTTTTATACCCTTGAGGAAGGCGTGAGGGACTACGTTCAGAATTATCTGTCGAAGGACTATGAAATATATTGATTGGAGAGTCTGCCATGAATAAAGCTTTTTTTCTCGACAGAGACGGAACCGTAAATGTGGATACCGGATATGTGGGGAACCCTGATGAGGTGGAGCTTTTGCCTGGAGTGGCGGAAGCAATAAAAAAGATGAACGATGCCGGATATCTTGTAATCGTCATTTCTAATCAAAGCGGAGTTGCAAGAGGATATTTCGGTGTTGAAGATGTGGAAAAGGTGAATAACCGGATAAATGAATTGCTGGGCGAATACGGTGCACATATTGATGCGTTCTATTATTGTCCGCATCTGGCAGATGGTATGGTGAAGGAGTATGCCATAGACTGCGAATGCCGCAAACCAAAGCCGGCAATGTTTAAAAAGGCGATGAATGATTATAATCTGGCTCCTGCTTTCTGTTATGCCTGCGGTGACAAGCCGCGGGATATCGAGGGACTAATTGAACTTGGGGTTCCGAAGGAGCATCTTAAAATTGTATATGACAAATCTAATCCGATTGATATGAATCAAGTATTTATTTGGGAGGAGATAATTGACAGATGAAAAAGGAAGTAAACGGAAAGTGGAAATCAGTCAGAGGTTTGATGCGCGATTTTTCTGAGATTGTATCCGGACATAAAATCGAAAGTGTACTTAGTTTACTCGGTACTCTTGTGGCATGTGCTGTTTTTCGATATGTGGACGGACTTTCATTTACTGCTTGGTCGCTGGAAATCTACGATTCATTGTTTCGGGGAGGTTTTTCGGGGTTTGGCGAGTTAATGGCGCAAAACCTTTGGAGTGCTCCGCACGGAACACTTTTTGACCATGAAATCACCTGTGCAATTTGGGGAATATGGAATCTGCCCCTGCTTTTATTTCATTATATTTTCGATACGGATTTTGTTGTCTCTGCACCTATGTATATTTGGTCAAAGATGTTTTTGGTTGCATTGGTTGTGGCAACGGGATATGTCTGTTTTAAAATAGTAAAGCATATAAGCGGTGATTCCAAACGAGGAGGTACTGCGTGTCTGCTGATTTGGGGGTCGGTAACCACTGTTGTTATTTCTGTCGGGTATTCGGCACAGGATGAGATTTTATATCTGTTTCTATTGCTGATAGGGGTGTATGATGTCATTGCCGGACGAAAAAACCGTTCATTGATTTGGCTGGGATTATGTTGTGTAATCAATCCCGTAATGATTTTGTTTGCTGTTCTGATTTATATTTCTACATCCGAAAAATTTGTTGAGATATTTTTGCGAATACTGTCTGTGTGCGCTATATTAGTAATCCGAATGTGTGTGTTACCGATGGCGTTCGGTAACAGTAGGTATATGGATTGGTTTTTCGGCAGGACGGTAATCAGTGCGGGCAACAGCGGTATTTCAATCTTTGCGCTTGTACTTGTACTTGTATATTTGTTACAGTTCTTTATCAAGCGAAAGGACGAGGACGAACGAAACAGATATCTTTTGTATTCGCTTGCCGTTGTTTCGCTTGCCATGTGTACATTCAGTTGGTTACATTTTTACAGGTTTCTTACGTGTGTTCCATTTATGGGGATAAGCTTGATGATAACGAAGAATGAAAAGGCTGTTCCCTGCGGACTGATAGGGTTCTGTATGTTTGAGTACTGTAAGGCGCTTGTGGCTTGCGGAGACAGGGCCTGCTTGAATTTGTCCAGTACGTTTGACTATGTTCAAGATGCGGTTGGATGTACGGAAGCTTTTGACCAATCTATTTTTGAGGTATTTTCCGACTTGTTTCCTATACTTCGTGGGTCATTAACGGTTTTTGGCGGAATTGCTCTGATATGCGGAATATGGGTATTGTATGTTGCATATCCGCACCAAAGTCAGGAGTTTAACAGTCATATTCCTTCAAAAGTAGCAACTATTGTATGGACAGTAGCTCCGTTATTGTTTTCGCTGGTTACGTTGCTTTTCCTTGCAAGAGTAAATATTGTGAGCATTCCTATTGCACATGATGATGTTCTGGCTTCTCCGATTTCGGATACAAATTGCCTTGAGCAGTATTACAAAGGAAAATCCGCGAGTACTGTCAGTGTTACGGTCAGAACGGTAACGTGGGGAAGGAAGTATCCTCACGGACAGAGAGTTTGTCTTGAGATAGTTGATGCAAATACGTATGAAACGGTCGGATATACGGAGTGTTCTCCAAGAGATTTTCGTGATAATGATTATTTTACCTTTAATGTCAACGGTGTTGAGATGGAAGAGGATACATGGTATATATTCAGATTTTCCTGCAAAAACGCCGGAAATAATGAACAAAACAGGATATTTTTTCTTAGGTCGGATTCGGGAACGGCAAATCCTGATTCCCATTATGCAGTGTCAAACACGGATGGTATAGTATGTGAGTATGATATTGTCAGCAAGATTGTTACGTATTAATTGAACAAGAGTCTGTCAGTGATATGCTCAAAAAAAGGTGGAAATTGTGATGAGAAGAATAAAGGACTATTGGCGTAGGTGGTGTCGTTGCTGTCGGGAGAATGGGTTAAAATATGCGGTAAAAAAGACGGTGATACGAGTCGGAGAAAGATATCGTTTTGAAAAAGGAAAAAGGCAAGGATTAAAGAACGGAACAAAGATGCAGTCATCGCCGGCTGTAAAAAACGATACGTTACATTTGCTTGAAACTCAGATGAATGTCGGATTTCTGCTTGGAGGCGGACTCGGCGACATGGTGGTGGCGGCAAATTATTTATACAAATTTCGTCAAAAATTCGGATATGAAAATTTGCGAATCGATACATTCATTCATAACAGCTATAGTTCCGCAAAAGTAATTTTGTATGACGAGGGTATTGTTAATCACATTTACCCGGTACGAGGGTTCGAAGACAGTTTTCACGAGTATGATCTTTTCATTCATATCAGTCGTTATCCGGATGTAAAAAAGAGAGATTTGAAAAAGATGGCACAGATGATGCCGGAACTTATCGAGTATGTCAGTCTTTGTGAGCGGTTCCGTTCGGAGAATGCGCGCTTTTTTACAGATGCGGGAATTACAGATGGGCAAAGCGCAATGCTTTCGATTATCAACGGAAAGAAACGCATTCACCAGCCTGATGTGTATGGATTTTTGGGAGTTCGGGAGGAATATGAATACGATATTCCGGTTATGGAGGATGAATATGTGTTTTTGGACGACCTTGACTTGAAAAGTCGTTGTTTTATAACGATAAACAGAGGTGTCGATACTAACTATACCAAAAACTCTGTGAAGTTGTGGCCGCAGTTTTATTATAATACGCTGGTTAAGCTTCTTAAAAAGAAATATCCTGATATGATTTTGGTACAGTTGGGACCATCCTATGATCGATGTCAGACTTTCGACGGCATTGACCTGGATCTTATCGGAAAGACCAATCTTGAGCAAGTAAAGGTATTACTGAAGCATTCGTTGGTGCATATCGACGGCGAGGGAGGGATGGTCCATCTCAGACACGCATTAAAAGGCGGAGCGTCGGTTGTTATGTTCGGTCCGACTTCTTCTGAGTTTTTCGGTTATTCGGAGAACGAAAATATCGTAGGAAACGGTTGCGGTACATGGTGTGAGTGGACAGTGAATAGCTGGCAGGAAAAATGTCTCAGAGGATATAAGAATTCGCCGTGTATGATGTCAATCATTCCTGAAAAGGTAATGGAATCAGTAGAGAAAATTATTTCGGAGGCAAGGAATTCGTAATGGAAGATAAGCTTAAAGTTGCTTTTCGTCTTAACGGCGGAATGGGGACATATATTATCGAGATGAATTTTATTCAACACTTCTTTGACGCATTCTCAAATCTGTTGGATATTTCGGTGTTTTCTTTTTCGGAAGAAATGAGTGGTTTGCTTTACGGAGAACAGTATTTTGTGTCTCATTACGGTTCCAGAAAAGAATTTGTGGAGGCGGATTATGATCTTTCCGTAGATTTGAACTGGTTTCCGTTGGTGCTCCGTTGTGACGATAAAAAAATAGAAAAAGCAGACTCAAACGGAACTCTTTATGCGCTTGTTAAGAAGTGGGAAATGTTTGCGACGGATTCCCGCACAAAAGTTTATTTTACTCCGGATACAAACCGGTTTGATCCCAATATACATATGTTTGCGATTGCAAAAAATCAAAACCGTCTTCAGGTGGCAGATATCGACGGTTCGCTTGGGATAGATAAACAGTTTCGACTTGTGATTCCTATTGATAATGAGGCGGAGATATTAGCCGGATTTGGTCTTGATAATTGCAGATATATTACCTTACAACAGGGAGTTGACGCTGCCTGTAATACGAGGATTGCACCGAAACAGTGGCCAAACGGATACTATTCCGAATTATGTCAGATTTGTCATGAACGTTTCCCAAATATAAAACTGGTTCAACTGGGCGAAGAGGGCAATAATGTGCCGATTGAGGGCGTTGACGTGTGTCTGCTCGGCAAAACAACGATTCCTGAGCTAAAGGCGATTCTGAAAAATGCAGTGCTTCATATTGACGGAGATTGTGGAATGGTACATCTTCGAAGGGCGATGCATGGAGGTGCCAATATTGTTCTTTACGGAAATCTGCCGGATAACGTTTATGGCTATAATGAGGATTACAGAGTGATTTCCGATGTGTGTAATCATTGGTGCGGAAAGGTTTTTGATGCGTGGAAGTGCAGATGCTATAAAGGAGGATTACCGGAGTGCATGACATCCATTGAACCTGAACGAATTGCCGATATTATCGGAAATCATATCGCTATGCTGGATAAGAGGGAGTTAGAGATTGATTGCAAACTGCCGTACTATGAATCTCCTATAACTGTACAAGAGCGTGTTCTTGCCGACCCTGAGATTACACTAGATACCGATTGGGTAGAAGACTGGTTTATGGGAGCAGAGATATACGATTATGTTATTGAAAAAGTACAGATTTCCGATTTAAAGTTCAATAAACTTTCCTCCCAGGGTTACGGAATGGTTCCGCTTGCCAAGATGCCTGCATATCAATATTTGCAGGGAGAGGAGAAGGCGTATAAAGATTACATGAAGATGAATCGAAAATATGAGCCCGACTGCGAACATAGCGAATGGCGTTTCCATGAGCTTCTCCGCAGTTGTAATGACTCCGGCTATGATGAATCAAGAATGATTGTCGTTGATGGTATGTATATGATTTTAGACGGAGCTCACAGAGCTTCCTGGCTGATGAACAAGTACGGTAGCGATTATGAGGTGAAGGTTCTTAAGCTTTACAGGCAAATGTAATTTGTTATTTTCGGAAGCTTTTTGGAAGCGCGGATAACTGGGGTAAGGGTGATAGCCGGTGATATCTGCGGAAACAGGGACTCGCTTGGTTTGCCGATAGAGGAACCGGAACGATATGATTGTAAAAAATGTAAATAAGAAAACGGATGAGATTTATCGCTTTTATTTGGCGAAAGTAATACGAAAGGATAGATTATGCCGGAAACATCGATTATAACCGGAGTTTACAATATTGAAAACTGCCAATCGCTTCATAAATCAATGCAAAGTATACTGCGACAGACATATTCTGATTTTGAATGGATTCTTTGCGATGATGGTTCTACCGACAGCACGTGGGAGTTATTGCAGGAATATGCGTCACAGGATAAGAGAATACGTCTGCTTCGGAATGAGAAAAATATGGGGCTGGCAGCAACCTTAAATTATTGCTTGTCCTATGCGGAAGGAGAGTTTGTCGCCCGGCAGGATGCGGACGATTACAGTTTTGAAAAGCGTTTAGAAAAGCAGATAGACTATCTAAAGAAACATCCAGAAATTGTTGTTTTGGGATGTCAGTCATTATTATTTGATGAACATGGCATCTGGGGGAAAAGAATAGTTCCGAACCGGGTGACTAATAGGGATTTTTTGTTTAGTTCACCATATGTGCATGGAGCGGTGGTCTTTCGGAAAGAAGTGTTACTCCATGCCGGGGGATATAGGGTTGCAAAGGAAACGAGACGTGCAGAGGATTATGATTTATTTATGACGATACAGACAATCGGAAAAGGAGAAAATCTGGAAGAATATTTGTATTGTTTCTGTGAGAATCTACATGCTCAAAAGAGGCGAAAATATTGGTATCGTTTCGATGAGGTTAAGGTGCGTTATGTGGGATTTCGTAAGCTGGGCTTACTTCCCAGAGGTATCTTGTATGTCGTAAAACCTTTATTGGTGGGGCTGATTCCGAGAGGCTTGTTAGAAAAAATAAAGGACAGGTATTATGACAGACGATTGGAGAACAAGAATATATCATTATAAAGAATTAGGGTAAAATGTAATATGAGTGCGACGAAAAAAGAAAAAAGGAAGCAGTATTGGTTTGTTATAAAAGAACTGACAAGTAGGGAATTGAAAAGAAAATATGCCAGATCATACCTTGGAATATTGTGGAGTGTGCTGAATCCGTTGCTTTCCATGGCTATAATGTCGGCTATTTTTTCTACGATGTTCAAAAATTCTATCGAAAAATATCCGATTTATTATCTGACGGGGATGCTTATCTGGCAGTTGTTTACGAATGCCACTAATGTATCTGTAACAGCACTGGTGGACAATAAGAGTTTACTGATAAAGGTAATGATACCAATGCAGGTGTTTATTCTTTCCAAGGTATATACGACACTGATTAACTTTGGATATTCCTTTGTTGCATATGTCGTCTTTTTGCTTGTTTTTAGAATACCGCCGGGGATTACCATGTTGGCAATTGTTCCGATTGTAGCACTTACGTTATTGTTTTCCATCGGAGTCGGTATGTTTTTGTCTACAGCCTATGTTTTTTTTGGAGATATCCAGTATATATACGGAGTAATCCTGACATTGTGGATGTACATGTCGGCATTGTTTTACCCGATAAGTTCGTTGTCCGGAATAATGGCATTAATTGTACGGGAAAACCCAATGTATATTTTTATTGCTTCAGCAAGGGATTGTATGATGTATGGAGAATTCCCAGAGGTCGGACAGTGGTTTCGCATGATTCTTTGGGCAGTGGTGGCGTATGTTGCAGGACAAGTGTTTTTTAACAAAAAGAAAAATGACATTATGCGAAAAGTTTGATGGTGAAAGGTAAGATGATGGAAGAAGTCAACAGAACAGAAATGCGGACGGATGAGAAAACGGTGCCGGTGATTTCTATAAAAGACATAACAATGAAATTTAAAATTGCTACAGAGAATTTATCCAGTCTTAAAGAATATCTTATTTGCTTATTAAAGAAAAAAATAACACACAGAGAACTGACGGTACTGGACCATATTAATTTTGACGTACTACCGGGAGAAGTAGTAGGCATTATCGGAAGAAACGGTTCCGGAAAAAGTACTCTTTTAAAAATAATTTCGGGTGCACTGATGCCGACGGAAGGGACCGTAGAGATTGACCGGAGTAAGGTTCAGCTGTTAACCCTTGGAACCGGATTTGATGGGGAACTGACTGCAAGGGAAAACGTGTATTTGAACGGGGCGCTTATCGGTTATTCGAAGGAATACATTGATGAAAAGTATAATGATATAGTAAGTTTTGCGGAACTGGAAGGCTTTATGGAAGAAAAGGTGAAAAATTTTTCGTCCGGTATGGTTTCCAGACTTGGCTTTTCCATAGCAACTATGAGAGAAAATCCGGAAATACTGATTCTGGATGAGGTATTAAGCGTCGGAGATGTTTTTTTTCAGAAAAAAAGTATGGAACGTGTGAAACAGATGATCCACGGAGGTTCTACGGTATTGATTGTGTCGCATTCCATTGATACAATCATACAGAATTGTACAAGAGCTGTGTGGCTTGACAATGGAATACAGAAGATGGTTGGGGACCCGAAGACTGTATGCGAGGCGTATCAGAAGGCAACCCTCAAATTTAACAGTTGAATTTTTACTTGCACAAGAGACGGGTCTATGTTACAATGGGCGCTAGAGCATGGCGGGAGTTAGTTTTGTCATGCAAACGAAACGGCTGGTAAAACACCAAGAAAAAGGAGACTACTATGGTAAAAGAGCTTATTACGAAGATTCAGAAGACAAATGCACCGATTGTTGTGGGCCTTGACCCGATGCTTTCCTATGTGCCGAATTGGGTAAAGGAAAAGGCTTTCGCGGAGTTCGGCGAGACGTTAGAGGGTGCGGCGGAAGCAATCTGGCAGTTCAATAAGGCCATTGTGGATGCTACTTATGATTTAATTCCGGCGGTAAAGCCGCAGGTGGCAATGTATGAGCAGTTCGGTATTCCGGGCCTCATCGCATTCAAGAAGACCGTGGAGTATTGTAAGGAAAAGGGGCTTGTGGTAATCGGCGACATTAAGCGCGGCGATATCGGTTCCACCTCTGAGGCGTATGCGGTAGGACATCTCGGTAAGGTAGCCGTAGGCAGCAAGAGTTACTATCCGTTTGACGAGGATTTCGTTACGGTAAATCCGTATCTTGGTAGTGACGGTGTGAATCCGTTCGTAAAGATTTGTAAGGAAGAGAATAAGGGACTTTTCATCTTGGTTAAGACCAGTAACCCGTCCAGTGGTGAGTTTCAGGACCGCTTAATCGACGGCAGACCGCTGTATGAGTACGTAGGTGAAAAGGTGGCCGAGTGGGGCGCTGATTGTATGGACGGCGACTACAGCAACATCGGTGCGGTAGTGGGAGCAACCTATCCGGAAATGGGTAAGGTGCTTCGTAAGATTATGCCGAAGAGCTTCATCCTGGTACCGGGCTACGGTGCACAGGGCGGTAAGGCTGCTGACCTGGTTCATTATTTCAACGAAGACGGTCTCGGTGCAATCGTAAACTCCTCCCGTGGTATTATCGCGGCATATAAGCAGGAGGCTTACAGTAAGTTTGGCGAAGGGAACTTCGCAGAAGCATCCAGACAGGCTGTGATTGATATGAGAGAAGATATTGCAGGCGCACTGAAGAAGTAAACTTGTTCGGTTTCGCTGATTGTTAGAGTTTCAGGCAAGACAACGCTTCATCATTACTAAAAATACAAGTCAAGGTAGATATAGTTATCCACGAGAACCCGCTCTCGCTCATGCAGAAACGTAGCGGACACTAAGCTCGAGAATACCTCGCTATGTGCCGACGTTTCCTTATGGTTCTCTAAGGATAACTTTATCTACCTTGACTTTTTGTTTGTCAGAAGGGGGATGAAGCGTTGTCTTGCCTTTTTTGTATCTGAAAAGGGTGCGGAACCGAAATGCTTTCAAAAAGGAGTGCGCGGCAATATCAGAATTAGCGAAAGAGAGATATCCTTTTTTGTGGTATTATGATAAAATATAAAAGATACAAGTTTACGATGCCAGAGAAGGGATTATGGAAATATAAGAGAGGTGTTACAGCTATGCTAAAATACGGAGATAAAATCGGTATTGTTTGTTGTTCTGACGGACAGAAGCATTATTATGCGGAAAAGCTGAAATGTCTGGAGACTACATTACGAAATATGGGATTGCGGCCTGTGTTCAGCAATTACATATACGAGAAGGAGAATATTTTTAGTGGGACGGCAAAGGAACGTGGGGATGCATTGATGGAGTTCTATAAGGACGATTTGATAAAGAGCATATTCGATATTTCCGGCGGGGATGTGGCAAACGGAATATTGCCTTATCTTGACTATGATATCATAGCAGACAGTTCTAAATTGTTTTGGGGTTATAGTGATTTGACAACCGTGTTGAATGCTATTTATAAAAAGACAGGGAAGGCTTCCGTATTATATCAAATCCGGAATCTGATATATGATTGCAAAGAAGTCCAAATTGCTGATTTTAGAAATACCGTTTTGCAAAACGAAGCGGATTTGTTTCAATGGGAGTATGAGTTTATTCAACAGAGGGAGATGCATGGAGTTGTGGTAGGGGGAAATATCAGGTGCTTTTTAAAACTGGCCGGAACAGAGTATATGCCGGATTTGAAGGGTAAGATATTGCTTTTGGAAAGCTATAGCGGAACCGTTGCTAAAATGGAAACGTACTTATGCCAGTTACAGCAATTAGGGGCATTTGACAAGGTGGCAGGTATTCTTTTGGGCACATTTACGGAAATGGAAGCAGAGAAGTGTACTCCGGGGATAGAGGAACTGGTAAAGAGGACAGCAGGCGAAAATATGCCGATCGCGGTTACAAAAAAGATCGGACACGGGACGGACTCAAAAGGGATTGTGATCGGTAGGGAGTTAGAGCTTATAAAGTGATATGAGTACAAGTTTTGTAAGATGTCATAAGATTAATTAACTCTAAAGTAGATTACTTATAAGTTAGTTTAAAAAACGAAAGAAGGAATGTTTATGGGAAAAATAACGACAAAGCAGTTTCAGGTGCTTTCGGATGTTGATATGGCGTGGGATTTTATGGTAGAAGCCTATGAGGGGGTAGGCGATAAAGGGACGGAAAGTGTGGAGGCACCGTTTTTTGAATACGCCTTGACTTCCATGTGGATGGATAAAAGTTATTTGCATTTATGCCGTTTTTGGTTGGAGGAGGATGTAGTGGTTGGATTTGTTTTCTATGAAAATCCGGTAACCAACATCCATTTTGTGTTGCGCCCGGGCTATGAATGGTTGGCGGACGAAATGATTGTGTATGCAGACGAAGCGTTTCCGGAGTATCTTGGAGAAAAGGAGTTTGTCTTTTCGGAATGTCAAACGGAGCTGATGGAGGCTGCTGAAAAGCGAGGATACAAACTGAGTGATAAGGAGCGTGAGTATCGGTTGGATATGACAAAAGCTTCCCTTGCTTATGAGCTTCCGGAAGGGTTTCGTTTTGTGGAGCCGGAGGAAATCGATGCCCTAAAGCTTTCCAGATGTATGTGGAAAGGTTTCAATGAGTGGGAGTTGGGACCGTTTGAAAACTGGACGGTTCCGGATGAGAGTTCGGACTGGAGTACATACAAGTCTTATTTGGGTGTCTGGGGGAATGTGATGGCACCACCGCCTCACTCGACTTATGAATACAGCGTTGCCATTGCTGACGAAAAGGGCGAATATGCCTGTTTTGCCGGCATGTGGTGGGTAGAGGAAAATAAGCTTGCTTATCTGGAACCGTTATGTACCATACCGGAATACCGGCACCGTGGTCTGGCGGCAGCGGCTTTGACCAGGCATTACCGGACCTTTAAGGAACTGGGCGGAAAGTTTCTGACCGGTGGAGGTAATGAGTTTTATAAGAAGATAGGCTATGATACAGAGGTGTATTCTTTGATTTATAAAAAATAAGCAGGAGGTCGTTTTATGAGTTACGAGGTATATATGCACGGACAGGTATTGGGAACCCACTCTTTTTTGTTAAAGGGAGATTTTTTGAAGCCGGATGAGTATTCGGAGCTTCGGGCAAAGTACTTTCTTCCGGGCGGTGAAACCGGTACGGCGGCTACCGTATTGGCATCCTTAGGGGTAGGTGTAAAGCTTTCCGGTACCCATATCGGCACGGAGGTAGCGCCGCTTCTTAAGGAGTTTTATAAGGACAAGACGGTGGATTTGTCTTCTCTTTATTTTGACCCGGACTATGAAGGTTTGATGGATTATGTGGTGATTGCAGGTTTGGTGCGTTCTCCTATGGGGGTGTTCCAGTCCCTTTACGAGCCGGGAGCAAAGAGACGCTGGAGTATGCCGAAGGATGAGGATGTGATTGGGTGCAAGGTGGCAGCAATCGATCCGTTTTTTATCGAAGCAACGCAGGCGGTGGCGGAACTTTGCGTAAAACATAAGAAGCCCTATGTGACCATTGATTGCGGACATGACAGCTACCTGCATCAGCATTGTGCCATTAATGTAGTGTCCAAGGAATGTACCTCTTCCGAGGTGTATAATGGAAAAAGTTTGGAAGAGATTTACGAGATGCTTGTTGAAACCACAGACGGTCTTGTAATTATTACTTCCGGTGAGAACGATATGCTGTACGGAAGGAAGGGCCAGCCGATGAAGCGCATGAAGCCTTTTTCTGTGGAGGTAAAGAGTACCCTTGGTGCCGGAGATACTTTTAAGGCAGGCTGTGTTTACGGGTTACTTCACGGCATGAAGGATGAGGAACTGGTGCGTTTTGCAAGTGCCTGCTCTGCAATAGCGATTTCCAGATTCCCGTTGCCGTTAAATCCACCGACGCTTGAAGAGGTGAAGGCACTGATAGAGAAAGGACTGTAACATGGATTAAAGTCGCTATGAGAGAATTCCTTGCGTAGATATCCTGACAGTGGTATAATTAACATGAAGTCTGAAGGAGGTGAACCATGGTTCTCGAGAATAAATTAGGGATTACAAATGCTGCGGACCTTGCCAGAGAAGAAGAGCGTATCAGTAAGAAAAAGGCGCTTGCACTGTTTGAGACAGGTATGCTTGACAAACTGGAATCAGGGACGTTTTCGGCACTAAAGACGATTCATAAATATTTGTTTGAAGATATTTACGATTTTGCCGGAAAACTCAGAACCGTAAATATTTCAAAGGGCAACTTCCGATTTGCTCCCTTGATGTATTTGGAAGCATCTCTGCAGAATATTGATAAAATGCCGCAGTCTACCTTTGATGAGATTGTAGAGAAATACGTGGAGATGAACATCGCACATCCGTTTCGAGAAGGAAACGGGCGTAGCACCCGTATTTGGCTGGATTTGATATTTAAGTCTGAGTTGGGAAAGGTAGTTGACTGGAGTAAGGTAGATAAAGAGGATTATCTTCTGGCTATGGAACGCAGTCCGATTCGGGATATCGAGATTAAGCATGTATTAAAACAGGCACTTACGGATGAGATTAATAGCCGGGAAGTGTATATGAAGGGAATCGATCACAGTTACTATTATGAGGGTTATACTACGTTTAAGACAGAGGAACTATAATGACTAGAAAAACAGACACACTGCGCTTTGACAAAAAGCACAGTGTGTTTTTGTCTGAAAGGAAAATACTTCATTTTATACAATAGTGCAACAGTTGCGCTTTACTTTCCGACTATAAGGGTGAAAGGCTCATGAACCTTCAAAAGAAAAGAGGTGAAATATATATGGACGACGAACAATTGATTGCGCTTTATCTGGACCGGGACGAGCGTGCGATTGAGGGTACGGAAGCGGTCTATGGAACAAGACTTAGGCAGTTGGCATTTCGACTGTTAGGTAACTCCGAGGACGTGGAGGAATGCTTAAACGATACGTACTTCAAGGTTTGGAATGCAATTCCGCCCCACAGACCCCGCAGTTTGTATGCTTTTTGCGTAACGATTTGCAGACGGACAGCGATGGATATGTTGGACAAGCGGACTGCGAGCAAACGTACGGTACAGGTAGTGGAGCTCTCGAAAGAAATGGAAGAGTGTCTTCCGGCGAAGAATGCGGAAGAGGATGAAGATGCTTTGGCGGAGTTAATGAATGCATTTTTAGGAAATCTTGACGAGGAAAAGCGAGCTTTGTTTGTACGGCGGTATTGGTTTGGAGAGACCTCTGCAGAGATTGCGAAAAAATACGGTTATTCCGAGACTAAAGTTCGTTCCGTATTATTTCGCACAAGAAAGAAACTGCAAAGGTATCTCAAAGGAAAGGGCGTGAATTTATGAAAGAATACAACATCTTTAAAGCAATGAACGGAACAAAGGAAGAATATATTATGCAGTCGGAGGAGTTTGTAAAGCCGAAGACAATTTCAGGCAGAGGTTTAAAAGTTGCGCTGGCGGCGGTGTTGATTGCGGCAATTACCGCAGTACCGGTAGGTGCTGTGGCACGAAGTCAGTTAAAAAACAGGGAAAGCGGGGAGCTTTATCTCGGGAATACCGATTTGTTGGAAGAAAGCGGAGCCGTGGAAAATCAGGTAATGGAAAACGAACATGTAAGAATAACGCTGGATGCGGTACTGTCGGACGGCTATACCGCTATGGCGATTATTACACTGGATGCCCTCACGGAGCAGGGCCGCAATTATATCAATTACAAACCGAATTTTGTGTTGCGCCGTACGGATACGGGAGAGGCGATGTTTTTTACCGGCAGCGGGTCAATGGCGGAATGGGAGGAGCAGATTAAGACGGATACCATAAGGTACTATCAGACCATTGATCTTTGGGATATGGATTGTTCCTGTGAGTATGAGATGATTTTCTACAGTATGGATTTGTTCACGGAGGAGGAATGGAAAGCCGGTGTAACAAAGCCTCTGGATGAAAATTTGATTCCGGAAGGAAATTCCCTCGGGTATGATTTTATTGCGAAGGTGAGTTTTGCGGAAAATACAGATTCTGTAAAACTGAAGAGTGCTGCAGGGAAAACGATTCTGCTGTCACAATTTCAAATAATTGACGAGACGGGTGAAGTATTGAAAACGACTCCTGATTCCGTGAGATTATTAAAAGATGCCGGAGGTTCGGAAGTACTCGGTCGTTCCGGAATGCTGTTAAGTGTGTCTGAGGACGAGGTGACACATTCCACCCTGTTCTTCGGAAAATTGATTGACCTTAAGGAGTATAAAGGTGTTATAATTGATGGTGTGGAATATTTAAAATAAAATTTTTCCTAACCTTTGCCAAACTCCTGTCACTTATTAAGTGAACAGCTGTGAAAAAGGAATTACGGAGGCAGGACTTGCAAGTGAAAAATCAATTGTTTGAAGAAATTACAAAGGAATACTCGTTACAAATCTTGAAGTGGGCGTACAAAAAGTGCGGAGACAGTGACCGGGCGGAGGAACTGACTCAGGAAGTGATGGTGCAGATTTTTTCTGCCGTACAGAAAACCATTGCGGAAGGGAAACAAATCGAGCAGGTAGAGCATTTTGTCTGGAAGATTGCCCGGTATGTCTGGTGCCACCGTCTGCGGAAGAATACCCACTATGTTATGTGCCCTTTGGAGGAGGATTTGCGGGACGAATCCGATTTTGCGGGAGAACTGGCGGAGCGGGAAGAACGAGAGCAAATGATCGTACAGCTTCGCAAACAGGTCAGCAGATTAAATTATTTGCAACGGGAGATTTTGGTTTCGTTTTACATTGACGGACTGCCTCAGAAGAAAATCGCAGAGAAACTCGGAATCAGTGAAAGTGCCGTGAAATGGCATCTGCATGATACGAGACAGAAGTTGAAAAAGGAGATGGCAGAGGATATGAAACATCAGAGTGAACAAAACTATGTATACAGACCGGGAAAGCTTTCCATGGCAATTAACGGAGAGATGCCGCCGAAGGCGGATATCGGGCCGTTGGAAGACAGTATGGTACGACAGAATCTTTGTATTGCATGCTATGAGGAACCGAAGAGTCTGGATGAGCTTACGGAGCTTCTGGGAATTCCGAAGGCCTATTTGGAATTTGATTTGCAGTGGCTGGTGGACCGCGAGTTTATGACTTTCGAAAACGGAAGGTATGCAACGACATTTTACATTAACAGTGAGACCGCAAAGCAGGAGTGCTACAAGGTGTATTGTAGCCTCCGGGAGCAGGTGTCGGATGTGATTGTAAAGGGGCTTTTGGAAGCAGAGGATAAAATCCGGGCGGTGGGATTTCACGGAAGTGATATGCCCATGGGAAAACTGTTATGGTTACTGATTTATGTTTTTTGTGATTATTATCAGTATGAGGACGGTGATTTGAGATTGGAAAAGCCGATTCGCCCGGACGGCGGAAAGTATTTTCCGTTAGGCTATTTGGAGGATAGTGATAAGATTAAGGAGTGGGCGTTGGACAACCGCGACTTTGCGTATTGCGGTCCGGCAAGAGACGGTGGTTTTTCCTGGTTCGGACTTTACAATTTCGGATATTCGGAAATACTGGATTTGATGGATCAGTTTACACCAGAGAGTGAGCGGAAGAACGAACTGCTTGTGGAGCTTGTGAACAAAGACTTTGACATTTCTTATCTTGGGGAAGACCGTAAGTGCGATTTGGCAAAGCTGGTGGAACAGGGATATGTGAAGTTACAGGGAGACAAGGCGATTCCGCAGTTTGTTGTAATGTCGGGAGAACAGTTGAATCGTTTGTATGATGAGGTGTTTGCAACGATTGCGGAGAAATTGCAGCCGGGATATGCAATGCTTAAGGCAGAGCTTGCAAAGCTTTACGGAGAGAAAATGCCGAAGCATTTAAAGGAGGTCAGAAAATTGCCGTTTGTACAGGCACTGTATGCCATGGAATATGTAACCACCCTCCTTGCCTTTAAGGACAATTTGCTGTATGTTCCGAAGGATAGTGCGGAGGGAGAGTTTTTAACCCTGATGTATGTGGATTGGGAAAAGTAGGGTCTGCATCATACTTCATGGGAGGCACGGTGTTTCGCTCTTTTATGTAAGAGGAGCACGATAACAATACCCATAAGTACCGGAATAAAATATTGCTTATACCGGTCATAATATCCGGACACAGCGCCCCAGTTATCTTGTAAGAAGTAGCCGAGAGATAACAGGGCGCTGTTCCATATGGTAATACCAAGGAGGGAGTAAGGAAAATAGACAGAGGGAGATTGCCCCACGGCCCCCGCAACAAAAGCGATGTAAGTACGGCAAAGAGGGATTACTCTGCCGATGCAGACGGCTCCTGCGCCGTATTTTGTGAATTTTGCGCGGGAGGCGTCGATTGCTGTTTGTGTTTTCGGGAAACGTTTGGTGATCTTTGTAAGGACCGCCTCTCCGCCGATACGTCCGGTCAAATAGCAGATGCCGGTTCCCAGAAGTCCCGCCAGCACCGACAGTGGAAGAAGCAGAAAGAAGGAGACATCTTCTGCCCGGGCCACCGCACCGGAAAAAGGAAGAACCAGTTCGCTGGAAATCGGGAAGCAGGCATATTCCAAAAAGATAATGAGAATCATGGCAAAAATACCGTAGCGGTCAAACAAAGATAAAAGCGTTTCCATAGGGTTCCTTTCGAGGCGTTACTTTTTCATAAATCTCTTTAACATCTCAAACTTCGCCTTTTCGGCAGGAGACAAATTCGACATGAGTGTAGTCATTAAAAAGGCGCTTTCTTCCTGGGTAAATTGGATGTTTTGTGCTTTCATACGGGACTGGGCCTTTAATAGAATCGGCAGCATGGCGTCTCCGGAGGTATTTCCCGCATCCTTTACGATTTCGCAAATCAGAGCCTGTTTTGCAGGGGAAAGTTTTTGATATTCAGGTAATGATTTTAAGGTTTCCGGACTCATAGAAACTCCTTTATACAGATGGTCTGCTTACAGTTTATGTGTCGGGACTAATCCGTATGCATCAGCTGTTCGTAAATCTTTTGCTGTTCCGGGGTGAGGAAGGAATACAGGCTGTTGTATAAATCATCGGCGGGTGCGGAGACATCGGGGCGGGTATTCGGGAAAGAAGGTTCCGGAGTGTCGGGCGCGGACGGGGAGGCATCCGAAGTGTGAGGTGTGAGGTCTTCGTCAAAGGTATTGTCCGAAGGCTGTGCGGATTCATCAGATGCGCCCGCAGAGGTCGGAAAATCCGTGGGAAGGGACGATTCACCGGCCTCTTCCGAAGATCCTGTTGAGGTGGAGGACATGTCATTGTTACAGTGAGCGGAATTACCTGAAAATCCCGAAAACATAGAAGATAGTAAATCAGGGGAAAGGCCTCCCAGCATGGAAAACAAATCCGGGGAAGAGTTTCCCGGACCGGAAGCGCCCCCGAATCCGCCAAGACCTGAGAGCAGTCCCGCCATACTGCCGAAAGCGGAGGAGAGATCTTCGTCGGAACCTCCCAACCCAGAGAAAAGTCTCGGCAATATGTCCTTGTAGGTACGGTAGAACTGCATCCCCTGAAGCAGGGTGGCGATGGTAGAAAGAAGCGGCATGCGGAACATTCTTCCGTAAAAAGAAAGAGAACGTAACATAATGTCCTTGTCCGTAATGAGTGCATCAATACCGGATAACCCGGTGAGAGGCGGAACGGAAGGAATGCTTTTCAGTCTTGTCAGTTCGGTCATGTGATAGGCGAAGGAAGCCAAGGGTCGGTAGGTTTCCTGCAGACAGGGAAGAACCGCAAATAAAAGCGCGCCCAGTTCCGTAGAAGGAGGCAGCATCGGTGGGAAAGAAGAATCCTGATTCATAACGTCTCCTTTCGAAACAGCGGGGTTTCCGGTGGTATGCGGAAACATATTTGCAACAGTATATGCAGAAAAGAGAAAAATGAGAAGGGGAAAGACAAGAAATAGATTCGTTTTTTTATATAGAAAAATACTTTTTATATGGATATTTACGGAAAAATATGTTATAATTTTTGCAAAGACAAAGCAATGTTTTTAGAGAACAGCTTTACGAAACGGAATTGTTTCAGAATTTGATTGCTGAAAATATAAAACAGTGCTGTTTTGTCCGATGGAAAGAGAAGGAGGGTAAATGTATGAGTTTAAAGAACGCATATGAGAAGTATTTTAAGATCGGTACCTCGGTGTCCGGGTTTGATATCAGGTCCGACAAGGCAACAGGGGAGCTTAAGAAGCATTATAGCAGTATGACGGCGGAGAACGATATGAAACCGATGTACATGTTGGACAGAGAGACGACTTTATCGGACCCGGAAAAGTATCATTTACAGCCGGTCATGAATTATGACAGTGCGAGACCGTATCTGGATTTTGCAAGAGACAACGGCATCGCTTTGCGCGGTCATACCCTCGGTTGGCACAATCAGACTCCGATTTGGTTCTTTAAGGAGAACTTCGAGGATGATTTTGAAGCACCGTGGGCGTCCCGTGAGACCATGCTGGCCAGACTGGAATGGTTTATTAAAAATGTGCTGACCTTTGTTCAGACCGAGTATCCGGGTGTGATTTATGCCTGGGACGTGGTAAACGAGGCAGTCGAGGAGGAGAACGAATTGGGTTGGAGACAGCGTTCCGGCTGGTATCAGACCCTTGGAACGGATTTTGTAATCAATGCGTTCCGTTTCGCCAGAAAGTATGCGGCGCCGGAAGTGAAGTTGTTCTACAACGATTACAATACCTTCAATCCGTTTAAGCGTAATTTTATTTTAGAGAAGATTGTTAAGCCGTTAATGGAGGAGAAGTTAATCGACGGTATCGGTATGCAGACCCATTTGACCATGGACCACGTTGCAAATGAATTCGGAGAGTATGAAAAGACCGTACGCGACTTCGGTGCTACCGGTCTTGAGATTCACGTTACGGAGCTTGATATTCACATGGCGGACCCGTCCGCGGAGGGCTTCAAGAGTCTGGCAGATGCCTACAAGAAGTTGTTTACGCTCTACGTAGATGCCAAGAAGACAGGAACCGCGAACCTGACCAGTGTTACCTTCTGGGGCATGAAGGACGATGTGAGCTGGCTCACCGGATTCCGTAAGGAGAGAAGCTATCCGCTTCTGTTCGGCGACAATTGGGAAGAGAAGGAAGCGTACCGTGCGGTAGTAAAGGTAGCGGAGGAAGCATAATTTTTGTATTTTCCTTGACAAATCCCGTTCCCTCTGCATATAATGAGGAGTAGAGAAACGCAGAGAAGAAAAGAGTAACCGAGAAAGAGCGCAACAGAGAGGAACTGTCACCGGCTGAAAGCAGTTCCGGCAGGAGGTCTTGGCGAAGTGCATTTCGGAGCGGACGGGTGAGCGCGTCAGCGGGTAGCCTTGTACGGCGGCAGTCGTTATCATGCACAGAGATCGAGAGACGCGTTGGCGACTCTTGTAAAAGTTGAGTGGAACCGTGTATATTGCACCTCATCCTAGGATGAGGTGCTTTCTTTTTTCGCGTAAGCAAAGTGAGCATGCGAATCCGACCCTGAAAGGAGGTCCCCTATGGGCTTTATACAATATGTCAAGGAAGAAATGCAAGTGATAAAAGAGCGGGATGCCGCGATTAAGTCTTCCTGGGAGGTGTTTTTGTATCCAAGTTTCCGGGCGATTTTACGGCATCGTCTGGCCCATAAGTTATATTTGAAAAAGTACTATTTTCTGGCCCGTTGGTATTCCCAGCGGACGGCAAGGAAAACCGGAATCGAGATTCATCCGGGCGCTACCATCGGGAAAGGATTGTTTATTGATCACGGTCACGGGGTGGTCATCGGTGAGACAGCGATTATCGGCGACAATGTGACGCTGTATCAGGGCGTGACCCTGGGCGGTACCGGTAAAGAGCAGGGAAAACGTCATCCTACCATCGGAGACAATGTGATGATCAGTGCCGGAGCGAAGGTGCTGGGTTCCTTTACCGTAGGAGAGAATTCCAAAATCGGAGCGGGCTCCGTGGTGTTAAAGGAAGTGCCGCCGAATTCTACGGTAGTAGGTGTTCCGGGTATCGTGGTAAAGAGAGACAATGTGCGGATTCCGAGAGAGGATTTGGATCAGGTGCATTTGCCGAACCCGGTGATGATGGAAATCGACAGACTACAGCAAGAGAATACCAAGCTCAAAGAGCGCGTAGATGCCTTGTCTGCTGCGGTTGAGAAGAAATAGGGAATGTAGCAAAAGTCTGAAAAACGAGAAAAGTTAACAAGGAGTAGAAAACAGAAACTCCTAAAAGTAATACCAAAAATGACAAATTCAAACAAATGCAACAGAGCAATAAGTAGGGAAACAAAGGATAATCAGAACAAGAAAACAAAGAGAAATAAAAGCTTAACAGCAAGAAAAGGAGTCAATTATGGAAAACAAGTTTCAGTTATTTAACACCTTAACAAGAAAAGTAGAGCCGTTTATTCCGAATGCGGACGGCAAAGTAAAGATGTATACCTGCGGACCGACGGTGTATCATTTCGCACACATCGGAAACCTGCGCAGTTACATTATGGAGGATGTGTTGGAGAAGTCTCTCCGGTTCGGCGGTTATGACGTAAAGCGTGTCATGAATATTACCGATGTGGGACATCTTTCCAGTGACGCGGATACCGGTGAGGATAAGATGTTGAAGGGTGCAAAGCGCGAGAATAAGACGGTGATGGAGATTGCAAAGTTCTATACCGATGCTTTTTTCTCCGATTGCAGTAAGTTAAATATCAAGACCCCGGATGTGGTGGAGCCGGCAACCAATTGTATCGGTGAGTTCATTCACATGGTAGAGGTTTTGCTTGAGAAGGGCTATGCGTACGAAGCGGGCGGCAATATTTATTTTGATACCGCAAAGCTTGACGATTACTATGTATTTTCCAGCCAGAACGAGAAGGAGCTTTTGGTAGGTGTACGTGATGATGTAGAACAGGACGAGAATAAGAAGAATAAGAGCGACTTCGTACTTTGGTTTACCAAGTCCAAGTTTGACGATCAGGAACTTAAGTGGGATAGCCCGTGGGGCGTAGGTTATCCGGGCTGGCATATCGAGTGCTCCGGTATTTCCATTAAGCATCTGGGCGAAGATATGGACATTCACTGTGGCGGCGTGGACAATATTTTTCCGCATCATACCAACGAAATCGCACAGAGCGAGGCATATCTCGGTCATAAGTGGTGTAACTACTGGTTCCATGTACATCATTTGAACGACCGTTCCGGTAAGATGAGTAAGTCCAAGGGAGATTTCTTAACCGTTTCTCTTTTGGAGCAGAAGGGCTACAATCCGCTGGTTTACCGTATGTTCTGTCTGCAGTCCCATTACCGTAAGCCGTTGGAGTTTTCTTACGAGGTACTGGACCAGGTGGCTACGGCGTATCAGAAGCTTGTAAAGCGTATTTCGGGACTGGATAAGAGCGGTGCTGTGGATGAGGCAAAGAAGGCGGCATATCGTGAAAAGTTCTTAGAGGCATTGGCAAACGATATCAATACCTCCAGTGCATTGACCGTAGTATATGATGTGTTAAAGGATGAGATGAGCGGTGCGACGAAGTTTGCATTGGTAGAGGAAATGGACTATGTACTCGGTCTTGACTTGACCGCCGGTGTAGCAGCAAACGATGCCGGCGACAACGCTGCAAACGGTGCGGACGATGAGCTGACTGCCTTTGTTTTGGCAAAGATTGAGGAGCGTAAGGAAGCAAAGAAGGCGAAGGACTTTGCAAAGGCGGACGCGATTCGTGACGAACTTTTGACAAAGGGCGTTGCCATTAAGGATACAAGAGAAGGCGTTGTTTGGGAGTTGGTGTAAGCAAGGAGGCAGCTGTAATGTCGGATACTTTCGAACAGGAAAACAGTGCAACCGGAGCAGCTTCGACTGTACCGGAAAATGCGAATAAAGCGAATACTGAGCTTCCGCTGTTTGGACAAATTTGCGCAACGTTCTCCTTAAAGGAACAGGACGCAAGACAATATTCACCGCTGACTCTGGCTTACATCGGAGATGCGGTGTATGAGATGATTGTGCGGACGATTTTGGTGGAGCGGGGCAATGCACCGGTGAATGTACTGCACAAGCATGCCAGTAAGTTAGTAAAGGCGGAGGCTCAGGCGGATGCCTATCACCGTATCAAGGAACTGCTGACAGAGGAAGAAATGTCGGTATTTCGTAGAGGACGGAATGCCAAGTCTTATACCAGTGCGAAAAATGCCACCATCGGGGATTACCGGGTGGCCACGGGCTTTGAGGCTTTGTTCGGGTATTGGTATCTGACGGGACAGACGAAGCGGATGCTTGCGGTGGCAAAGGCAGGAATGACGGAGGAGAATACATGCGATACGAAGAGTTGACAATCGAGGGAAGAAACGCGGTGATGGAAGCGTTTCGTTCCGGAAAAACCATAGACCGGTTACTGGTGTTGGACGGCAGCAAGGAAGGTGCTATGCTGACGGTGTTAAAAGAGGCAAAGAAGCACAATACCGTGGTTTCTTTTGTGAAGAAAGAACGTCTGGACCAGATTTCCACCACCGGAAAGCATCAGGGGGTAATCGCTTATGCGGCAGCCTATGAGTATGCGGAGGTAGAAGACATTCTCGCCATTGCAAGGGAAAAGGGAGAAGTGCCGTTTCTGGTGCTTTTGGACGGTATTGAGGATCCGCATAATTTAGGTGCGATTATTCGTACCGCAAACCTTGCGGGTGCCCACGGTGTTATCATTCCGAAGCGCCGCGCGGTGGGGCTTACCGCTACGGTGGCAAAGACCAGTGCGGGAGCATTAAATTATACCCCGGTGGCAAAAGTAACGAATCTGGTACAAACCATGGAAGACTTAAAGAAGGAAGGCCTTTGGTTTGTGTGTGCGGATATGGACGGAGAAGTGATGTATCGTCAGAATCTTACGGGACCGATCGGTCTTGTTATCGGAAACGAGGGCGAGGGTGTCAGCCGTCTTGTAAAGGAAAAGTGTGATTTTGTAACAAGTATCCCGATGGCGGGTGACATAGATTCTCTTAATGCGTCGGTGGCAGCGGGAGTGCTGATGTACGAGATTGTACGCCAGAGGCTGGGAAAGTAAAGTAACAGTATAAGGAATGGCCGGACTGCGAAAACGGCGGTCACGGAATTCGGACAGAGTTGCGATTGTAGAAAGAAAGCGGGTGTGGCATGAAGAAGCAGACATCGGAACAACTGAATATTCCGGGGCGAGAGGACGAACGGGAGCTTCTTTTACGGTGTCAAAAGGGAGATGACGATGCCACGGAGGAGATGTTAAACCGTTATAAAAACATGGTACGGAGCAAGGCGACAGCACTGTATCTGGTGGGCGCCGACAAGGAAGATTTGATTCAGGAGGGAATGATCGGACTCTTTAAGGCAATCAGAGAGTATGACCCGGAGAGGAACGATTCCTTTGCGGCTTTTGCGGGCCTTTGTATTACCAGACAGATGTATACCGCCATCAAAGCCTCCAATACGAAGAAAAATCAGCCGCTGAATAACTACGTTTCCTTTGATTTATATGCCTTTGCGGAGGATGGATCCCCGGTAGGCGAAAATGCCGGTCCTTACGAAGGAATCGGATACTGGCAAAAGGATCCGGAGGAGTCGGTCATTGACAGAGAGAATGCCATCCGTATGGAGGAAGAGGTGTTTTCTTCTCTCAGTAAAATGGAGCGGCAGGTGTTGTCCTATTATGCCTCCGGGATGCCCTATCAGGAGATTGCAAAGGTCATGGAAAAGGAGCCGAAATCCATTGATAATGCGCTTCAGAGGATTCGGAAGAAGCTGAAAACGGTGCTTGCGATAAAGTCCGAATTGTGATAAAATATAAGTTAGATTTCGATGCGTTTTTAAGGGTGAATCGTTTCACCCTTTTTTGCGATGTTCGGAGTGCGGAACAGAGAATGTTTCGAACCGAATAGAGATTTGCGATTACAAGGAATCGGGAATTACGGAGAGGAAAGAGCGTATGATAAATATAGTTTTACTGGAGCCGGAGATTCCGGCAAATACGGGAAATATCGGACGGACTTGTGTGGCTACAGGGAGCCGGTTACATTTGATCGAGCCGCTGGGCTTTGACATTTCGGAAAAGGCGGTACGCCGGGCCGGTATGGATTATTGGAAGGATATTGATTTGCATGTGTATAAAAACTACGAGGAGTTTTTAGAAAAGAATCCGGGAGCGCGCCCGTATATGGCCACCACGAAGGGGCAGAGTCTGTATTCGGAGGTAGCCTATGAGGACGAAACCTATATTATGTTCGGCAAGGAAAGTGCCGGGATTCCGGAGGAGATTTTAATGACGGATAAGGAACGTTGTATCCGCATACCGATGTTGTCGGAGATTCGTTCCCTGAACCTTTCCAATTCGGTGGCGATTGTAACCTACGAGGCGCTTCGGCAGAAGGGCTTTTCCCATATGCAGATGCAGGGGGAACTCCATCGTCACAGTTGGAATGAAGTGGATTCGTAAGAATGGGTCGCAGGGAGTGCCCGGAGACGGCGTTCCGAAAAGACAATGTGTTTTGAGAGAAATAGAGGTAACAGGATTATGGCGAGCATAAATGAAAAAGCATTGCGTACCTTAGAGTACGGAAAAATAATCGAGAGATTACAGCATTATGCAGGTTCGGAGCCGGGCAGACGGCTCTGTGCGGATTTAAAACCGCAGACAGAACTTAAAAAGATTGAAGAGCTTCAGAGGGAGACCACCGATGCGTTAAAGCGGGTGTTTAAAAAGGGAAGTCTTTCCTTTAACGGGTTGCCGGATATCGGCGGCACCTTAAAACTTTTGGAGGTGGGTTCCTCTCTTCTGGCGGGGGAACTGTTAAAAATCAGTTCGGTGCTGACCGCTACCCAGAGAGTGAAGCAGTACGGAACTACCGGTCAGGAGGAGGTAACGGATTGCCTGACAGAGCGGTTCACGCTTTTGGAACCGCTGGTAACTTTAAACAACGAGATTCAGCGTTGCATTATTTCCGAGGAGGAGATTGCGGATGATGCCAGTGCCGGCTTAAAGCAGGTGCGTCGTCAGATGCGTATTACCAACGATAAAATCAGAGAACAGCTGGCGTCCATTGTGGGTTCCCAGGACAACCAGATGATGTTTCAGGATGCGCTGGTTACCATGCGAAACGGCAGATATTGTCTGCCGGTAAAACAGGAGTACCAGGGAAAGTTCTCCGGCTTGATTCACGACCGTTCCTCAAAGGGGTCCACTGTGTTTATGGAGCCGATGGCGGTGGTAAAGCTGAATAACGAACTGGCGGAACTGGCAGAGAAGGAAAAGATTGAGATTGAAAAGATTCTTGCGGAGTTGTCTGCTTTTGCCGCGGAACATGCGGAGAATCTTGCCTATAACATGAAGACTTTGACGGAACTGGATTTCATTTTTGCGAGAGCGGTGCTGTCGAAGAGTATGAAGGGAACAGAGCCGCAGTTTAACGAACGAGGCTATATTAATATTAAAAAGGGCCGTCATCCGCTCATTGATCCGCATAAGGTGGTGCCGATTGATATTTATCTGGGAGGAGAATTTTCCCTTCTTGTGATTACCGGTCCCAACACCGGCGGTAAGACGGTTTCTTTAAAGACTGTGGGATTGTTTTCCCTGATGGGGCAGGCAGGCTTGCATATTCCGGCCTTTGACGGTTCGGAGCTGGCGGTGTTTCGGGATGTATTTGCGGATATCGGAGACGAGCAGAGTATCGAGCAAAGTCTCAGTACTTTTTCGTCCCATATGACCAACACGGTATCTATTCTGGAAAAGGCGGACGAGAACTCTCTGGTATTGTTTGATGAGCTGGGTGCCGGAACAGACCCGACGGAGGGAGCGGCACTGGCTATGTCCATTCTGACCCATTTGCACCGGAAGGGCATCCGTACCATGGCGACGACCCATTACAGCGAATTAAAGATATTTGCATTGTCCACGGAAGGTGTATCCAACGCTTGCTGTGAGTTCTCCGTGGAAACGTTGCGTCCGACCTACCGTCTGTTAATCGGTCTTCCGGGAAAGAGTAATGCTTTTGCAATCTCTAAAAAGCTGGGACTTTCCGAGGAAATTATCGAGGAGGCGAAGGGCTTTATCGGCGTGAAGGACCAGAGCTTCGAGGATGTGATTGCGGATTTGGAAAAGAAGCGTCTTGCTACGGAGCGGGATGTGGAAGAAGCTGCGAAACGTCTTTCTGAAGCGGAGGCCTTAAAGAAGAAATATCAGGAAAAGAGCGACCGACTGGATGCGGCGAAGGAACGCGTGCTTCGGGAAGCGAATGAGAAGGCAAAGGATATTTTGCAGGAAGCAAAGGACTATGCCGACAGTACCATAAAGAAGTTTAATAAGTGGGAGAAAACCGGTGCGGGCCGCGACATGGAAAATGAGCGGAATGCGTTGAGAGAAAAGCTGGGTGAGAAAGAAAATTCCCTTGCTATAAAGAAGAAAAAGCAAAAGAACCGGAAGGTTATGACTGTAGAAGAGGTAAAGGTAGGGGATACCGTACAGGTGCTGAGTCTGAATCTTGTGGGTACTGTGGCGACTTTACCGAATGCCAAAGGCGAGTTGTATGTACAGATCGGTGCTCTTCGTACCCAGGCTAATATAAAGGACATTGCACCGGCGGAAGCGGAGAAAGAGCCGGAGAAGAAGGCTCGTACCGAGGTGGGTAAGATAAAAATGAGCAAGAGTATGAGCGTCAGCCCGGAGTGCAACCTAATCGGTAAGCGCGTGGACGAGGCACTTCCGATATTGGAGAAGTATCTGGACGATGCATATCTGGCCCATTTGCCGCAGGTAACCATTATTCACGGAAGAGGAACCGGAGCGTTACGGGATGCGGTGCACCAGTATTTGAAACGGCTTCGTTATGTGAAGAGTTATCGTGTGGGAGGCTTCGGCGAAGGCGATCACGGTGTTACGATTGTTGAATTCTAAGGAGGCGGGAAATGGCTGTAAAACAAAAAATAATGATTGTGGATGATGATACCAGTATTGCGGAATTGATTTCTTTGTATTTGCGGAAGGAATGCTTCGATACCTTATGCGTGGAAGATGGGGAAGAAGCCTTACGTCAGTTTGCGGAGTACGAGCCGAATCTTGTGCTCTTGGACCTGATGCTTCCGGGCATGGACGGTTACGAAGTGTGCAGAGAGCTTCGTAAGAACTCCAAGGTGCCGATTATCATGTTGTCCGCAAAGGGAGAGATTTTTGATAAGGTGCTGGGCCTGGAGCTGGGGGCAGACGACTACATGATTAAGCCTTTTGATTCCAAGGAACTGGTAGCCCGGGTAAAGGCGGTGTTACGCCGCTTTACACCGGAAGCGGGAAAGCCGGAGGAGTTTCCGAACGAGAAGCAGGGCGATTGTGTGATTTATCAGGATTTGTTAATCAATCAGACCAATTATGCGGTAACGTATCTCGGAAAGCAGGTGGAGATGCCGCCGAAGGAGCTGGAACTTTTGTATTTTCTTGCGTCACATCCGAATCAGGTGTTTACAAGAGAGCAGCTTTTGGACCATATCTGGGG
The DNA here is from genome assembly GCA_937895705.1 of uncultured Clostridia bacterium. GTDB lineage: Bacteria > Bacillota > Clostridia > Lachnospirales > Lachnospiraceae > SIG307. The sequence goes on along the minus strand of CALBKM010000043.1, from coordinate 94,963 downwards.
CTATGAATACATAGGCGATACGAGAACGGTGGACGTACATGTAAAGCGTGTTCGTGAGAAAATAAAAGACCGTGCAAATTGGAGTATTGCCACCGTATGGGGAATCGGTTACAAATTTGAGGTAAAGAAAGTATGAAAAGAAGTCTGACGAGAAAACTCATTGTTTATTATCTGCTGATTGCCTGCGTGTTGTTTATTTTGGTGAATACCGCACTGGCAAGAATGGCGGAAAAGAAACTGTTTGAGGAAAAGGAACAGACAATGTATACCCAGACAAGCGAGGTGCTGGAAGGATATGTAAAGCGCTATTACGACAACCGCATTACCATTTCCAAGCTGATGGAGAACCTGAACCCTGTGGCGGATTTACTGGACTCCCGAATTCTTATAATTGCTCCGTGGGGAAAAGTAGTGGGTGATACAAATCCGATTAGTGAAAAAAAGATAGAGTTTGAAGAAATCGCCCCCTCTTTTTTGAACGAAACCTTTCATCGGAACGTGTACTATCCTGATGTGGTTTCGGAGCCCGTAACCGCAGTGGTGGTTCCGTTCACACATCAGTATCAGGTAAAAGGATACGTTTGTATGATGGTAACCGTGGAATCGATAAACGAGGAAGTAAGAGAAGTTGTATATGAAATGAACTGGTACTATCTCGGAGTAATGGCAGTTGTTTTGTGCATCTTTATCGGGATATATTGTTTTTTGATCATTCCCATCAGAAAGACGATTGCGGCGGCAAAATCCTATTCTATGGGCAACTTTGAGAAAAGACCGAACCTTCATTTTAACGGAGAACTGGGGGCTCTTTCGGATGTTATCGGCTATATGGGCGACACCATGCAGCGTTTCAATGAATATCAGAGAGAGATTATTGCCAATGTTTCCCATGATTTCCGTTCTCCGCTTACCTCCATCAAAGGTTATGCGGAGGCAATCAAGGACGGGACCATTCCTTACGAAGAACAGGAAAAGTATTTGGACGTGGTATTGTTTGAAGTGGACCGGTTGACAAAACTTACCTCCAATCTGCTTATGTTAAACACTATGGATAAGCAGGGAATGATTTTGCAACCGTCGGAGTTTGACATTAACGAGGTAATAAAGAATCTGGCAAGAACCTTTGAAGGACAGTGTAAAAAGAAGAGACTGATTATTCAGCTTGTATTTTCCGGGACGGAAACAACGGTGCTTGCGGACCGGGATAAGATAAGTCAGGTGTTATATAATCTGGTGGATAATGCCATTAAATTCAGCCAGGCGGATTCGGCAATCCGGATTACGGTGGAAGAAAAGGGAAGAAAAGCAATGGTGTCCGTAAAGGATAACGGTTCCGGAATTCCGAAAGAAGATTTGCCGAAAATATGGGACCGCTTTTATAAGTCCGACAGTTCACGAGGGAAGGACAAAAAGGGAACCGGTTTGGGGTTGTCAATCGTAAAGGAAATTATGACGGCCCATAAAGAAAATATCAACGTAATCAGTACGGATGGTGTGGGAACGGAGTTTGTATTTACGCTTCCCCTTGTTATGACAGAAGAAATCTAAGCACAGAATCTTGGGGTGAGGAGTTGTGTCAGGAGGTTTACGTATGGAAGAAGACAAGAAAAAAGAATATGCGGATGAACAACAGGTAATACAAGAGCAGATTATTCCGAAAAAGAAAAACAATTGGAAACGGTTCGGGAAAAAAATGCTTCACGCTGCGGCATATGCAGCGGTGTTCGGAGTGGTTGCCGGCATTGTGTTGGTGTTGACCGGAAGCTTTTTGATAAAGAAGCTGGGCTTGGAAGACACGTTGCGTCAGGTGGTAGATATCGGAAATGTTACCCGCGCCCCTCAGGGAACAGTGGCACCGGGATTGACAAAAACGCCGGTACCGACCGAAGGAGCCACTGTGACGAAAACACCGACTCCGCCGAATACAACAAGAACAACCCCCGGCGTTACCATAGCTGTCGGAAATGATAAAAATGATAATCTGTCGGACGGTTCACATTCGGAGGAGACGATACAGGGCTTTTTGAATATGTATTCCGGGATTGCGGAATTGTCCGAAGAGTTAGATCGGTCTCTTGTACAGGTTACGGCTGTGACGGAAGGTGTGGACTGGTTCGAAGAGTCTTATGAAACGGTGGGAAATGCTACGGGACTGTATGTAGGTGATAACGGACTGGATATGCTGTTTTTGGTTAATCTGGACAGTATAGAGGGGGCGACAAAGTTCAGAGTCACATTCTCAAACGGAGAAACTATGCCTTGTTCCATTTTCTCATACGATACTACTTACCGGTTGGCGGTATTGAAGGTGCGTTTGTCCGAAGTGGCCGGTATGGAAAAGGAAAGTCTTCCGAAGAAGGCAACATTTGCACCAAATGATGCGGAAGTGGGAACTCCGGTGATTGTATTGGGAAATCCAAACGGACATTTAGGTGCCATGGAGCTTGGTATGATTACGGGCACCGACCAGGTAGTGCAGGTGGTTGATGATGAAGTGGTATATTTTACTACCGGAATTACGGAGTATGCGGACGGCGATGGATTTGTATTTAATTTGTCCGGTGATGTAATCGGTATTGTAAGCAAATCTCTGAACAAGGGAGAGCAGGGGGTGTTTACCGCGGCAGCGGTAAACGGAATGCGGGAGATTATCGAAAGAATGGTGAACAATTTTCCTCGAATCTACTGTGGTATGTGTTTGGAAACGATAGATAATGTTACGGGTGATAAATATAAATTGCCGGCAGGTGTGTATGTTTCGGAGGTATTGATGGGAAGCCCGGCGATGTATGCGGGAGTTAAGGCCGGAGATATTATTACGACAATCGGAATTACGCCGGTTGACGGAGTGCGGCAGTTTTATGAAGAAATCTGCAGGGTGGGACCGCAGAGTGTCAGGGTTATTGTGAGCAGGGATACAAAAGGCGAGCGAAAGGAACAGACTTTGTTCATGACGCCGGAAACCAGAATGCATTAAGACATAGAAAACGGAGGAATGAGGATGCATTATTTAAAAGAATTACGGGACGGGGAAATGGTCTCGGAAAATTATTTCTGTAAGCAGAAGCAAACGTTGCAGACAAAAGCGGGGAAGAATTATTATTCTCTGATATTGCAGGATAAAACCGGAACGATGGACGGTAAAGTATGGGAGCTGAATGCGGGAATCGAACACTTTGAAGCATTGGATTATATCCGAGTGGAAGGTCAGGTGGTGAGCTTTCAGGGGACACTTCAGTTAAACATTCGCAGAGTAAGACGCCTATCCGAAGGCGAGTATGATGTCAGCGAGTATATGCCTTGTACCAAGAAAGATACGGCAGAGATGTATAAGGAATTGTTGGGTTATATCGATTCCTTAAAGGATGCGCAGTTTAAACTTTTGGCGGAAAGCTATTATAAAGAAGACCCGAAGTTTAAGGAGATGTTTTTGGCTCACTCTGCGGCAAAGACCATGCATCATAACTTTGTGGGAGGGCTGTTGGAGCACACGGTTTCCGTAACAAAGCTTTGTTCTTATTTGGCGGACAATTATCCGGTGCTGGACAGGGATTTGCTTCTTACGGCAGCCATGTTTCATGACGTAGGAAAGCTTTCGGAGATTTCTCCGTTCCCGGAGAATGATTATACCGATGCCGGACAACTGTTGGGACATATTTATATCGGTGCGGACTGGTTGTCCAAGCGCATGGATAAGTTGGGAGGTTTTTCGGTAAAGAGGAAAAACGAGCTGTTACATTGTATTTTGTCTCACCACGGAGAATTGGAATACGGATCTCCGAAGAAGCCGGAGCTGGCAGAAGCGCTGGCCCTCAGCATGGCGGACAATCTGGATGCGAAGCTGGCGGGAGTAACGGCGCTGTTTGACAGCACTGAGGAGACCGGCTGGTTAGGATATCAGAAGATGTTTGAGACAAATATGAGAAAAACCGGAAAATAATGACTTGACATTACCCTTGGGGGAAGGTGTAGAGTTGTTATGTCTCAATAAATATCGAACGGGAGGATAATAAGATGACGATTTTAGTATTGGGAGGAGCCGGCTATATCGGTTCTCATATGGTATATGAGCTTGTAGACAGAGGCATTGACGTGGTGGTAGCGGACAATCTGGAAACCGGTCACAGAGAGGCGGTACATGAAAAGGCTCGTTTTTATGAAGGCGACATCCGGAACCGCGGTTTTGTGGACTCTGTATTTGAAAACGAGAAAATTGATGCGGTGATTCATTTTGCGGCAAATTCTTTAGTAGCGGAGAGTATGAAGAACCCGTTAAAGTATTATGACAATAATGTTTGCGGAACCAAGGTGCTTTTGGAGTCCATGATTGCTCACGATGTGAAGAAAATTGTATTCTCCTCTACGGCGGCAACTTACGGCGAGCCGGAGAATATTCCGATTCTGGAATCTGATAAGACCTCGCCGATTAATACCTACGGAGAGACAAAGCTGGCCATGGAGAAGATGATGAAGTGGACGGACACCGCCCACGGTTTGAAATATGTGGCACTTCGTTATTTTAACGCCTGTGGGGCGCATCCCGGCGGAGCCATCGGTGAGGCCCACTCCCCGGAGAGCCACTTGATTCCGTTGGTGCTTCAGGTGCCCCTTGGTCAACGTGACCACATCGATATTTGCGGAACGGACTATCCGACCAAGGACGGTACCTGTATCCGCGACTACGTACATGTAATGGACCTAGCCCAGGCCCATGTCCTTGCGGTGGAGTATTTGATGCAGGGCAACGAAAGCAATGTATTTAATCTTGGCAGCGGCGAAGGCTACAGCGTACGTGAAATCGTAGAAGGTGCAAGACGTGTAACAGGTCTCCCGATTAAGGCGCAGGATGCACCGCGTCGCGGCGGTGACCCGGCAACTTTAATTGCCTCCAGCGAAAAGGCAAGAACGGTACTGGGGTGGAAGCCGCAGTACACCGATATGGAAGAGATTATCGCTACGGCATGGAAGTGGCACAGCAGCCATCCGCACGGGTATCAAGAGTAAAATTTTGAGGTCAAAACGGTTTCGGGATAAGAACGTTTTGACCTTAAATTCAGATAAGATCAGAAAGCAGGAAAACAGTATGACTCCGAAAAAGAACGAGCTTGTGACAATTGAGATTACGGATATGGGCAGCGGCGGAGAAGGCATCGGCCGTGCGGACGGGTTTACTTTGTTTGTAAAGGGGGCCGTGGTGGGTGATGTCATCGAAGCGAAGGTATTAAAGGCGAAGAAGACCTACGGTTACGCTAAAATCGAGAAGATTGTACGACCGTCGGAGCATCGTACAGAACCGGTTTGTCCGGTGGCCGGACGATGCGGCGGTTGTCAGTTGCAGTCCGTGAGTTATCCGGCGCAGCTTTCTTGGAAGGAGCGAAAGGTAAAAGGGTGTCTCACTCGAATCGGAGGAGTGGAGTTTGAGGAGGACAAATCGCAATTTCTTCCGATTCTCGGGATGAAGGACTTTTTTGCTTACCGCAACAAGGCGCAGTTTCCTGTGGGAAAAGATAAAAACGGAAAGATTGTTACCGGCTTTTATGCGGGACACAGCCATGCGATTATTCCCAGTACCGCCTGTGCCATTCAGGCTCCGATAAACGAAGTAATCTGTAGAATTGTATGCGAGCATATTGAGCAGTATAATATTGCTCCGTACGAGGAAGAGACTCACACCGGACTGGTGCGTCATATTTTGACAAGAGTGGGTGCCGTGACCGGAGAGGTGTTGGTGTGTCTGATTGTCAACGGAAAGAGTTTCCCGAAGGCGGAGGTGCTGGCGGAACGGCTTAAAGCCGATGTAGAAGGGTTGAAAGGCCTTTGCCTGAATGTCAACTGTGAGAAAACCAATGTGATTCTCGGAAGAGAGATTATCCCGGTATGGGGCGAAACCTATATTACGGACTATATCGGAGAAGTTTCTTTCCGAATTTCTCCGTTGTCCTTTTATCAGGTGAATCCGAAGCAGACCAAGGTATTGTATGAAAAGGCTCTGGAGTTTGCGGGACTGACCGGAAACGAGATTGTCTGGGACTTATATTGCGGCATCGGAACCATTTCCCTGTTCCTTGCAAAGGAAGCAAAGCAGGTGTACGGTGTGGAAATTGTACCCCAGGCCATTGAGGATGCAAAGCAGAATGCAGCACGAAACAACATTACAAACGCGGAGTTTTTTGTGGGCGCCGCCGAAGACGTATTGCCGGCAAAGTATAAGGAAAGCGGTGGCAGTATGCGGGCGGATGTTATTGTAGTGGATCCGCCGCGAAAGGGGTGCGACGAGGCACTTTTGCAGACAGTAGTGAATATGGAACCGAAGAGAGTGGTTTACGTATCCTGTGACCCGGCGACGTTGGCACGGGATGTGAAATATTTGGGGGAGAATGGGTATAAGCTTACGAAGGCCCAGCCGGTGGACATGTTTCCGTTTACGGAGCATTGTGAGACGGTATGTCTATTGTCCAAATAAAAATTAAACGCTAATCAGTGTAGAAACAGTAGAATGGAAGCTTTAAAGTAAAAAGGATGTCAGAGGGGAAGAAGCAAATGAAAATAAGAGTTCTTTTTGGAAAAGTATTGTATCCGCTTGTAAAATGGTTACCGGCTTCGTATTCTGTTTTTGGGGGGAAAATTGCAAGAATGCTTCGGTATCAGACCGGAAGACTGATTATGGAAAAATGTGGTAGTGGTGTGAATGTTGAAAGAGGAGCATATTTTACGCGGCTGTTGGAAGTGGGCAATAATTCAGGTATAGGAGTAAATTGTTATATTTCAGGAAAAGTGATAATCGGAAATGATGTTATGATGGCTCCGAATGTCTCAATTTTAACAGTAAATCATAATTATATGGATAAGAAGCTGTTAATTGCAGAACAGGGGAATTCATCTGAGAAACCGGTTGTTATAGGAAATGATGTTTGGATCGGTATGAATGCTATAATATTACCGGGAGTAAATATTGCAGATGGTTGTGTTATAGGAGCAGGTGCAGTTGTGACAAAGGATACAGAACCATATAGTGTGGTCGCAGGTAATCCTGCATGTGTAGTGAAGTATAGAAGAGAATAGTTTTTGGTGTGCTTCAAAACTCAGTGATTTTACTGTTGTGAGTGAAAAAAACGCCAAATTAGGTCTTGACATATTATCGAAATGATAGTATCATGAAGAGGAATGAGATAGTATCGAAATGATAATATCAATAACTCTCGGAAAATATCATATGACCAATGAAGGAGAATGCAAATGAAGAAGACAATTTTAGTAATCGTGGCAGTAATGGCAATGGCAGTAATGTGTCTGGGGTGTAAAACCGCAACCAAAGAGATTTCGAAGGAGAATGATGGGAAAGAGTCCATCCTTATTGACTTTGACGCAGACGGAATGCATGTGGGAGACAAAGTGATTCCGTTGCCGGTTGACGGGGAGGAGTTGATTGCACTGTGGGGAGAACCGAGGGTGGTGATACATGAAAACGAGGTGAACCTTGATGCGCCGAGGCGTACGAATTATGTGTGGGACGAGATCGGAATCTTCTGTTACTTATATGAGCAGGAGGGGGTACATAGTGATGTATATAGTATCGGTGTAGTGGTAAATAAGGATAATGATTATGTACACTATCCGCAAAAGATGTTTAAAGGAACCATGACGATTGAAGGTAAGCCGTGGTACAAGGCACTGCCGGCCGGTGAGGATTTGGAACTTTTTCGCGTGTATAACGTCGGAGAATACTCTTTGTGGAGTGAGTACACGGACATTTATAATCCTGAGAAGACCGGAACAGCCGCAGATTATATAGGTATTGAGATGTCGATCGCATCGGAATAGGAAGGGCGGAGCTGAAAGTTACTGATTACTAAAAAGTAATTGCATAAAAATACAATGTATGCTATAATCTGCGTTGTGTCTGAAATTGAGGCAAAGAACAAACAAAGCAGAGGAGAAAATCAGTATGAACAAGAGGGTTATTAAATTATTAGCAGTTGTGATGGCTGTTGCATGTGTAGGGTTGTCGGGATGCGGTATGCCGAAATTACCGGTAGTCGATAAAGAACCGGAAACCAGTAGTAAGTTAAGTACAGCCTTTATTACAGAGTACAAGTGGCAGGCTACCAGTGATTCTTCGTTGATCGTATGCGAAAAGGACGGAAGTTTTAAGTATTATCAATCGGCAGAGGATCTAACCAACAATTACTTCGAGGGAACCTATGGATTTTATGTGGGTAAGCCGGCTGTGACGTATATTACAACGGAGTTGAGCGAATATGCCGTAACAAAGGCGGAATTAGAAGGCCTTTTTGACAGAGTTGAAGAATATGACGAGTCCAATTTTGTAGTTTTTGTTCTGAATAACGAGGCGTGTATGATAGACGGTGAGAATGTGGTAGAAGCACCGTATCAGACCCCTTATTACGGTTTTTTCTTAGAATCGGACGGAGTTCCTTGTTTGGATATTGTCAATATGAATTCGGGAAATTATCAGCTTTTTGAGGGTAAGTAAAGAAGAAGTGTTTTGAAGGTTGTTGGTGCATTAAGCCCGGACCTTAGTGGTCCGGGCTTTTTCTATGTCTTTGTTTTTTATGAAATGTATGATATAATGAATGAAACAGAGTTTGTACAACAAAGACAGCGAATTCTGAGAAAACACGGATTGACACAAGCGGTACGGAGGAAGTACAGTATGAGGATTAAGTGTGATTATTGCGGCAGTATAATTGAGGAGAAAAATGAGGTTTGTCCCAATTGCGGTGCGGCATTGAACGGAGTCAATCGTTTCGCGGGGGAGCAGCCGCGGACCATAGAGGAATTAAAAGAATGGTACATAGCGCGGAATCTTCCGCCGGAAGATGTGACCAGATTTTTTATCGGTAAAAATATTGAGGAACCCCGGGCGTTCGGAATTTATCAAGACAGCACGGGAGACTTTGTTGTTTATAAAAACAAAGCGGACGGAAGCAGAGCCGTTCGTTATCGTGGAATTGATGAGGCTTATGCGGTTAACGAACTTTATCAGAAGCTGAAAAGTGAGATTGCGGATCGGAAAGACCGGAGTGCAACGAGACGATATAATGAGAGTACGCAACAAAGTGTTTCCAAAAAGAAGATAAATAAGCGTGGAATCTATGTGGGCGTATATGGTGCCTGTATGCTGGCAATCACATTGTCTTTTGCACATTCCCTTAAGGATGATACACCGTCCAGAGGATATTATCAATACAACAATTCTACCTATTATCATCAAAACTCCTCCTGGTATTATTATGATGATTATACCGATGATTGGAGTGTGATGGAGGATAGTGATGTACCGGAGGAAGTCTATTCGGATGAGGAAGGCGAATATCGAATTTATAGTCACGAAGGAAAAAGCTTCGAGGACAGCATATGGTACACCGAAGATTACGATGATGATTATGACAGTGGTTGGGACAACGACTATGACTGGGATTCGGGAAGCGACTGGGATTCCGGCGGAACGGATTGGGATTCCGACTGGTGATGGTGCGTGAATAAATGCGAACTATAGCAAAGGAGTTTGACGAAGGATGAAAATCATGGAACTGAAATGTTCGGGATGCGGAGCGCAGATTACGCCGGATTTGGAGAAAGGAATCGGCGTATGTGAGTATTGCGGATTACAGATTATATTTGAAAACAAGGATGTTCTTAAGAAGATTCTTGCAGGTGTAGGACAGAAGCCTTCCGGTGATGGTATGGGACGTAATGAGTTGCCGAAAGCTCCGGAACCGAAGTATTTTCCTTGGTGTGACAGCGGTCTTGAGGACCATGTCATGGATTGGAAGGATCAGGCGTTGGAGGCGGCCATGCGCGAAGTGACCGGAATTAAGGACCGCGACATTATGCTTAGTGATGTGTACAAAATGACAAGTTTGCAGTTGAACGAAAAGGGCATCGAGAAGGTAGATGCCTTAAACGAGTTAATCAATTTACAGAGGCTTGTGTTGGAAAATAACAGCATTTCCAGTATTGCCGGTTTGACGAAATTGAAAAATCTTACGTTTCTGAATCTGTATAAAAACAACGTGGCAGATATTCGCGGCATTGCGTATATGCCGCTCCTTAACAATGTCTGCCTGGCGTACAACATGGTTACGGATTTGACTCCTTTTGCAGAATTAAAGTACATCGAGACCCTGTACGTATTTATGAACCGGGTTACGAATGTTTCACCTTTGAGAAACTTAATATCTTTAAAGGATTTGCGCATTGATTTTAATCCGATTAAGGATATCAGCCCACTCTCGGAGTTAAAGTATCTGGAGAGTTTAAATATTCAGCAGACGGATATTGAGGATATGAGCCCGTTGCTGAATTTGAAGCATTTGAATAATTTACACCAGTAACCGGGGATTAGATAGCTGTGGAAAGAGAAGGCTCTACGTATGCCAAGCGGTGCCCGGAGGTTTATGAAAAACAAAGGCAACAAAGAAGATGTTAAAATATTACGAATTTATTTAATATGTTCTCCCTTTTTGAGCACCATAATGCTTAGTTTTTATCTCTTTATACTTGTCGAAATGAAGTTCATATAGTATAATTACATTGGGAGTAGCTACGTATTTTTGCTTGGCTGGCGGAAAGGCAGGTGTTCTATGGCAAAGGTAACATCCACAATGATTGTACATAGACCGGAGCGGTTATTGTTTTATTTGCCTGAAGTTACAGGAGAAGTGAATCAGAATATTGCGGACGGAGTATGTCCTTCTTTATTACAAGAGTATCGGTATGCCTTTGGAACCTATGATGATGCCGGGGCCTTTTATTTGTCACCGGTTCTTCAACAAGAGACGGGGAAATATTGTGTCGTAGGAATCGAATATCGAAAGGATGACCCAACACTTAAGTTGCCGGAGGGGTTACCGTCTGTGGTGCTTCCGGAAGCCGACGTCATTATCCAGGACGTATTATACGATGGTCTGTTGACGGAAGAGGTTCTCAACGAAGTGATACGTTACGGTAGAGAATATCAAAACGACAAAAGTGCGGAATATCGGTATGTGCAGGACGGATTGGTTGCTGTTTTTACATCCAGAGAAAAGTTACGTATGTTGTATGAGGTTGAATTGGTAAGTGAAAATGCTCTTTTCTTAAACCGGATGGGGCATGACTATTCGAAGGAAGAACTCCTTTTTAAGGCGTATCATGATTCGATTACCGGATATTATAACTGGTCCTGGATGTGGGACCGTTTGGCGTCGTATTATCTTGACGGAATCAGGGATTACGGATTTGTACATTTTGATATTAAAGATTTTAATATGATTAACGAGTTGTACAATCACCAGGTGGCGAATGATGTGTTAACCGGAGTAACCCGGAATATTGAAGCGCATAAGGATTGGATATATTGCGGCGCAAGATGTGATAACGACAATTTTGCGTTGATGATCCGGGATATGCCGGAGGCGGAAACTCGGCAGAAACTAACAGAGTTTTTTGATGAAATATCAGTTTTAAAAGAAGATCCGAATTATCGTATCTATTACAGATGCGGTGTGGTAAATATGCGGAATGCCATGAATGTAGGCAATGTTGTTGCGGACTGTGCAAAAATGGCGCAGGCTACGGGAACAAAGATTAACGTGACGGAGATTAATTTTTATACCAACGAGATGCATGAGAATCTTTTGTGGGGAAAGCATTTGAAAGCATATTTGGATACGGCAATCCGGGAAGATGAGTTTTTGGTTTATTTACAGCCGAAGATGGACATCCATACGGAGCGTATCTACGGTGCGGAGGCATTGGTACGTTGGAATTATAAGCATAAGAAACTGTTGTCTCCGTATAGTTTTATTCCGCATTTTGAGGCTGACGATTCCATTATAAAGGTGGATAATCTGGTGCTTTGTAAGGTTTGTGAGAAACTGAAAGACTGGAAGGAAAAAGGACTTCCGTTGTATCCGGTTTCCGTGAATCTCTCCAGAAAGCATATGGAGTTGTTTTGTTTGGCGGAGTATTTGACGGAGATTGTGGATTCCTACGGTGTAGACCACTCTTTGATTGAATTCGAGTTGACGGAAACGGTTGCTTCCGATAATCAGGCATATATGATTTCCGTAATGGAAGAGCTAAAGAAAAAAGGTTTCCGAATTTCCATGGATGATTTCGGAACCGGTTATTCCTCCTTTGCGTTACTGAAGGAGATGCCGTTAGATACTTTAAAAATCGATAAGAGTTTTGTGGACTTGCTTGCTGCGGAAGAGGATCCGGATAAAATAAGGATTATTTTACGACATATTATCTCCATGGCGAGAGAACTGGGAATGCATTGCGTTGCAGAAGGCGCAGAGGAATATGCGCAGGTGCTTGCATTGGGAGAGCTGGGGTGTGACGTGATTCAGGGTTATTATTACAGCAAACCGATTCCGGTGGAGGAATTTGAAGAGAAATATTTATAAAATGCTATTATTCCACGTCGTATTTCGCTGCGGAAGCGTGGATTGTTCCGGGGGCTGCGTCAGGCTGATGACGCAGATTCCCGGAATTTTTTCTTTTGGTTTGTGAAGGAAATTTGCTTTTTAAAAGTCTTTTGTTACCTTTTTACTTTTTGTGATACTAATTGTCGAAAAGCGAAAGGAGGGGTGATGTGGTCGCATTTGAAGAGTTATATTCGAAATATTACAAGGACGTTTACTATTTTGTGCTGAAACTGACCGGGTATCGGGATGATTTGGCGGAGGAGCTGACTCAGGAAAGCTTCTATCAGGCATTTGTTTCCTTGGATCGATTTCGGGGAGATTGTGAAATAAAGTCATGGCTTTGTCAGATTGCCAAGAATACATACTGTAAGCACTTGCGAAGTCACACAAAACAGATGAGTCTGAAAGAGGAATTGTTACCGGAGCAGGAGGGAAAATCACTCAGCGAAGCGGTGGAAGAAAAGCAGATGATGTCACATCTTCGTAAGGTGATTGCAGAGCTTCCCGAGCGTGACCGCACGATTGCGGAGTATCGGTTGTTTTGCAATATGCCCTACAAGGAAATCGGTAATTTGCTGGGAATCAGAGAGGCCACGGCGAAAGTGTTGTTTTCCAGAGTAAAAGTGAAAATTCAACAACGTTTAAAGGAGGAATACGGGTATGAAATATAAATGTGATGTGGTAAAGGATTTGATGCCTCTTTGTCTGGATCACGAGGCTACAAAGGCCAGTGAGCAGACCGTACTCGAGCATCTGACGGAATGTAAGGAGTGCGCGGCATATTATGAGGAGCTGGGAAAGGACGTAATGCCGGCAGAGGAGAAAAAGGAGTTTGAGAACAACTATCGGGTGTTGGCGGAACGTTTGCGAAAGAGGAAGATAGCCTGGAAAGTGTTTTCTGTGATTGTGGCTGTGGCGGTATGGTGTGTTGTGTGTACCAGCCTTTTATATGCGGCAGGTTACCGTACCAATTCCAGAGCGGCGGTGGAACTTAACGGGAAGTTAAACGAGTCGTCCGAGCTTTTGGGAAGCTATGAATGGAAGGAAAATCGTCACTTTTATTTTTACGAAAGTATGGCTTGTTACGATGTGGTGATAGCAGACAGAAGTTTGTTCGGTTGGAAACAGTTTGATACCTGGCTGAATTGGCCGAAATGGAGTTTGTACGACGGAAGAGAAGGGGAAACAGGAATAGATGTAACGGGAGACATGTGTCACTATCGTTATGACGAAGGAGTGCAGATGTTTCCGGTGATGGTACATGATGACAGAGTAAAGACGATGGAAGTGACCTGTTACGGAAAAACGGAAACAAAGGAAGTTTTGCCGGAGACCTTTACTTTGTTTACCTTTGACGCAGTATCCGGACTGACCAATGCGGTGGAGGCAGTTGCTTATGACGGGGACGGTAAGGCACTCTATCGTTATGAGAAAAGAGACGGATACCGGGTGTTTGTTCCGGTGGAAGAATAGAAGCCGGTTTATGTTTTATGCTCTCCGGTGCGAGATGTTCGCGCCGGGGAGTTTTTTTGTACAGATCAATTTTTGGGTTGAACTCACCGGCGTTAAGAGGTATACTGGAAGTAGGAAAAGAAGAAAAGCATCGGTAGCGATTGAAGGAAAGAATCGGAGCGTGATTGACCGGGAGGTAATACCGGAGAGCTGGTGGAAGTAACCGTCGGCCTCGTGTGAGCTTTGCCGATGAAAGAAATCGTAAGGAAAGGAGAAGAAATTGTACCATGGGGTTGTTTCGTAAACTGTCCAAAAAGCATATTCATCTAGAGATGATTATTTCTCGTATGGAGTCCAATAAGGAAAACAACTACAAAGACGCGGCACAGCAGGACTTGAAAGAGCTGTTGGATTGTTATGAAAAGTTATCTGCGGCGGGATGTTTGTCCGAGCGGCAGAAAAAGTATTACGAAGGAAAAATATCCGAGTACCGGGAGGTGATGAAAGGATATACACATAAGGACCAGAAACCGTTCTGGACGAAGTAAGGAGGCGTTATGGGAGACAGACTGAAAAAGTATTTGAAGAGAACGGAAGAACTGATCGAGTATTTAAATCGGACAGCAGACAAACAGGAAGCGTTCCGGGAACGTGTAGCCAGAGAGAAGGCCGAGCTTTTGGTGCAAATCGGGTTCTTTCAGCATGAAAGACTGATCCATCTGATTGTAACCGTGTTGTTTGCGCTGATGACTATTCTTGTGTTTTTGCTGGCTGTGACGAATTTTTCGTTATGGACGGGAGTGCTGTTATTGTTACTGTTGGGGCTTTTGATTCCATACATCAGGCACTATTGGTTGTTGGAAAACGGGACCCAAAAATTATATCAATATTATGACAAATTGGAGGAGATGTACTATGGAGAAGACTAAGTTTGTAGCATTTACGTTTGATGACGGCCCGCTTCCTTATGCAGAGGACAGTAATGCAATGCGGATTTTAAAGACCTACGAAAAGTACGGTCAGACGGCCACCTTCTTTTATTGGGGGGAAAGAATCAACGATGCCAGTGCACCGGAAATGAAATTTGCACAGAGTATCGGTTGTGAGGCGGGAAATCATACCTTTACTCACTGCAATTTAGCGGAAAAAACGGTAGAGGAGATAAAGGAAGAGCTGAAAAAGACCGCAGAAGCAATAGAAAAGGTACTGGGAGCGGCACCGAAGCTGATGCGTTTGCCGTTTCTTTCTTCCAACGATACCGTAACGGCTACGGTGGAGTATCCGATGATTAATTGCAGCGCGGACAGCAGAGACTGGGATAATGCATCCACGGAAGAGATTATTCAGAGAATTATGGATGTGGAAGCTGCGGGAGAGCTGGAGAACGCAATTGTGCTCATGCATGAACCGTATGCTACCACTGCAGCGGCTGTGGAGTATTTGCTTCCGACCTTAATTGAGAAGGGATATCGATTCGTGACGGTTTCCGAGCTTGCAAAGCAGAACGGAATCGAGCTGGAGGGCCACAAGATTTATGGGAGGCTGTAAGTAAAACTACGAATATGTGCCATTACCCCTGGGAGAAAGTCGGATATATGACTGAAAATCCCGGGGGTTTCTTGTATAATGAAGATGGTACATCGTATATACAAAACGTTGCACCGGAAATAACCGACAGGAGGAGCAGTACATGATTGTAAAGGGTACCTATTTTCAGAATGATGCCGAAAAGCCGTTGGTGTACGGTGATGTGGAAATTTTTAATACAAAGCGCAGAAGACTTCGGGGAGAAGAGGAAAAGGAAGCGGTGCTTTGCGAACCGGTTATGGTGGGCTTTTGCGGAACGGACAATGAGCTGATGCATATGGGAAGCGAAGGGAAGCTCACATCGAAGTTTCCGGAAGGAACGAACCGCCTTATTAACGGACATGAGGGGATTGTATGGGTGCCTTCCCAGAATCGCTTTGCGATTGTGCTGATTCGCGGCGGAAACAGCTATGACCCGACCCGTTACACGGAGGAGGAGACTTATTTTGAGTACGGCTGCGACGGGGCGGACGGTTTGTTTTGCGATAAGCAGTATTTTCACCCGGATATGCTGTTGCCGATTCCGGAAGGATATGTGGAAAATGGGAAGTTAAAGTTGTCCTTTGCAAAAAAGATGGTATTCCCGGATCCGTTCGCCTGTATGTTGTTCCAGTTGGAACGTATGGAGGATTTGGGAAGCGCCCACAATTTCCGTGTGGCTATGAAAAAGTATAAGTGTTGTGAGGAAGAGGCGCGGGCGGTTGCCAAGGAAGAGATTTTTGACCGCACCGTGATTTTCGGACTGGGTACCACCGGTATGTTTATTGGGGATTTGATTAAACAGAATCATCCGGATGCCAAGGTATTGTTTGTAGGCAGAAGCCCTAAGGACTCCCCGAAGGTGAGATTTGCACTGAAGCAGGCCAAGGCGGAGTATTTGCAAAATGCTTATGGCAGTGAGGAAGAACTGGCAAAGGCAATTGTAGAGAAGCTGGGCGGACGAGCCTCTACATTTATCGGCGTCAGCGGAAGCAACGTAGAGCATCGGGTAGCTTTTGAACATAAGGTACTGGGTTGCAACGGTATTTACAACAGTTTTTCCTTGGGACCGAAGGTGACCTTCGATACCATGCCTTTCGGATTTGAAAATCATTTGATTTTCGGTTCCATTAATTTCCGTCAGGACCATATGGAGGAGGCAATTGAGCTTTTGGCGAAGAGTCGATACGATGAAATCGTGGAGTTGATTGACAAAGAGGAATTTACGAAAGACCCGATGGGAGCGTATCGTGGCAGAATTTACAGCAAGAATGCACCGATGAAGACAGCGGTCATCTGGAATAAGAATTACGTGGAAACTGAGTAAAGGGCAGAAGGACGGATGCTTCCGGCAGAGTGTACGGGAGAATCCGGAAAACAGAACGAAAAGGAGATAAACACTATGAAAACTGTATTAATCGAAAAGCCGTTTGAGATTGCGGTAACCGATACCGAAATGCCGGTGCCGAAGGAGGGAGAAGCCCTGTTAAAGGTGTTGTACTGCGGTGTGTGCGGTGCGGATGTGGCAAGTTATACGGGAAACCAGCCGTTCACTACCTACCCGCGAATTCCGGGACATGAGTTCAGTGCGGAAATTGTATCGATTCCGGAAAACGACAAAGGTTTGAAACCGGGAGATATTGTAACCGCCAATCCGTACTTTAACTGCGGCACCTGTTATTCCTGTCGGAGAGGCTTTGTAAACTGCTGTACCGACAACCAGACCATGGGTGTGCAGAGAGACGGAAGCTTCCGGGAGTATATTGTGATGCCGGTGGAACGTATTTACGACGGAAAGGGATTGTCCGCAAAAGAGTTGGCGCTTGTGGAGCCTTTTACCATCAGTTATCATGCTCTGCACAGAGCACCGGTAAAGCCGGGAGATAAGGTGCTTGTGGTAGGTGCGGGACCAATCGGTTTGTTTGCACTGATTGCGGCGAAGACACAGGGGGCTGAGGTTTATGTAGCTGATGTATTGGAGGGCAGACTGGAAAAGGCGCTGCACTTCGGAGCAACGGGTGTAATTAATTCCGCGACAAGCGACATAAAGGAAGAGACCATGAAGATTACGAATGGTAACGGTTTTGACGTATGTGTGGAAGCCTGCGGACTTTCCGTGACATTTCTTTCCTGCATCGAATGTGCGGCTTTCGCGGCAAATATTATTTTAATCGGAAACGGCAAGAAGGAGACCACGTTCTTACACTCTATTTTGCTCAAGAAGGAGTTAAATGTGTTCGGCAGCAGAAATTCCTATGCAAGTGATTTTAAGGCCGTTATCGACCTAATTTCGGGCGGAGAAGTCAATGTGTTGGATATGGTTAGTGCCGTGTATCCGATGGAACGTGCCGACGAGGCCTTTAAGGCATTGGCGGAAAACGACGGCAGTTTGTCTAAGGTATTGATTGAGATGTAGTTCTGACGGAAAGGAATGATAGTATGAAGGAAACTATAATTCAGTTCGGAGAAGGCGGCTTTTTAAGAAGTTTTGCCGATGTGTTTGTACATAAAATGAACGAGCAGGGATTGTATGACGGTAAGGTGGTTGCGGTACAGCCCATTGCAAAGGGCCTGATTCCGGTCATTAACGAGCAGAAGGGTGTGTATCACCAGTTTTTGCGGGGAATCGAAAACGGAAAAGTGGTAAATGAGTGTATTAAGGTGACGTCCATATCCAGAGGGGTGGACCCGTATACGGACTATGCGGAATATCTGAAGCTGGCTCACAATCCGGACATGCGGGTGATTATTTCCAACACCACGGAAGCCGGCATTGAGTATTTGGGCACGGAAGGATTTGACGATGCACCGCCGAAGTCTTTTCCGGCGAAGCTCACAAGGTTGTTGTACGAGCGCTTTGATGCGGGTCTGGCAGGCTTTATTATTCTGTCCTGTGAACTCATTGACAACAATGGAAAAGAACTGTTGGACTGTGTGTTAAAGTATGCGAAGCTTTGGGATTTGTCCGAGGAGTTTGTTCGGTGGGTACAGCAGGAAAATCATTTCTGCAACACGCTGGTGGACCGGATTTGTACCGGTTATCCGAAGGATGAAGCGGAGGAACTGACAGCCTTTCTCGGGGAAGAGGACAAGCTTATGAACACTGCGGAGATTTTCCATCTGTGGGTCATCGAAGGTGATTTTGAAAAGGAATTTCCGCTTAAGGCGGCTGGGGTGAATGTCATCTGGACTCCGGATGTAAAACCGTATAAAAAGAGAAAGGTACGTATTTTAAACGGGGCACATACCTCTATGGTACTGGCGGCGCGTTTGTACGGCCTTTCTACCGTAAAAGAATGTCTGGAGGATGAGACGGTGCGGGCGTTCTTGGATAAGACCTTATCGGAGGAAATTATTCCGACTCTGGGAAATACCGAAGAGGATATTGCTTTCGGCAAGGCGGTGCTGGATCGTTTTGCCAATCCCTTTGTAAAGCATCAGCTTCTCAGTATCGCGTTAAATTCGGTCAGTAAGTTCAAGGCGAGAGTGCTTCCGACACTATTGGAGTATTATGAGGAACGAGGCGTATTGCCGAAGTGTATGACCTTTTCTTTGGCGGCTCTGATTGCCTTTTATCGGACCGATGAGGCCAATGACGGGGAAGAGATTATGGCATTTATGAAGAAGGCGTCGGTTTCGGAGATTTTAAAAAAGGAGCAGTATTGGGGCAGGGATTTGTCTTTTCTGCTCGGTGATGTAGAACATTATTATGAATTGATGACAACTCAGGGAAAGCAGAAGGCATATGCGGAGGTGCTTGCATGAAGCAACTGATCATTCACCCGTCCGACAATGTGGCGGTGGAGGTTTCCTCCGGTCATAAAGTTGCTCTTTGTGACATTAAGGCAGGAGAGAATGTAATCAAGTACGGCTTTCCTATCGGACATGCTATAAAGGATATCCGGGAAGGAGAATGGGTACATACCGACAATCTGAAAACCAATTTAAAGGATAAACTGACCTACGAGTATCACCCAAAGTCCTTTGAGTTGCCGGAGATGCCGGAGTACACGATTGAGGCGTATGTGAGGGAAAACGGTGAAATCGGGATTCGAAACGATATCTGGATTGTGAATACGGTGGGGTGTGTCAATAAGATTGCCGAGAAGTTAAGCGGTCTTACGGGGGCGCTTTCCTTTCCGCATCCTTACGGCTGTTCTCAGCTGGGAGACGATCACGGGGTAACGCAGAAGATTTTAAAAGGACTGGTAGAACATCCCAATGCGGGTGGTGTGCTGGTGTTGGGACTGGGCTGTGAGAATAACAACATCGCTTCTTTTAAAGAGGTTCTGGGGGCTGTGGATGAGCGCCGTGTGAGGTTTTTAAATGCCCAGAATTTCGAGGATGAAATCGCGGAAGGAGTAAGGCTCATTGAAGAATTAAAGGCTTATGCGGCTACATTTGCCCGTCAGCCGGTGAGTATCTCGAAATTGAAGGTGGGCTTAAAGTGCGGCGGTTCCGACGGCTTTTCCGGGATTACCGCCAATCCGTTGATTGGTCGATTTTCGGATATGCTGATTGCCGCAGGAGGCAGCACAGTGTTGACGGAAGTGCCGGAAATGTTCGGTGCGGAAACGATTTTAATGGACCGCTGCGTGGATGAGGCTGTGTTTGAAAAGACGGTGCAGCTGATTAATGATTTTAAGGATTATTTTATTCGACACAACCAGGAGATTTACGAGAATCCTTCTCCGGGAAATAAAGCGGGAGGCATTACTACTTTGGAGGAAAAGTCTCTCGGCTGTACCCAGAAGGGCGGAAGGGCTGCTGTGGTGGATGTGCTGACTTACGGAGACCGAGTGGCAAAGAACGGTCTGAATCTTCTTAACGGTCCCGGAAACGATATGGTGGCGGTAACAAATCTGGTGGCGGCAGGGTGCCATATGGTGCTGTTTTCCACGGGACGGGGGACTCCTTTGGGCAGTCCGGTGCCGACGGTAAAGATTGCCACCAATGATATGCTGGCAGAGACGAAGAAGAACTGGATTGATTTTAACGCAGGCCCGATGCTTACGGGCGCAGATCTTTCGAAGGAGTTTATGGAGTATATCATCCGGGTTGCCAACGGAGAAGAAACCTGTAACGAACGGAACGGATATCGTGAAATTGCGATTTTTAAGGACGGTGTGACGCTATGAGAACGTATACGATAGTGGATGCACATTTGCATCTTTGGGAAAAACAAAAGGGCTGTGTAAACGGAAGGCCTGTGGTCGGTGTGGGAAACGGCAAAAGCGATTTCGGAGGAGAAGTGCGCCAGATGATGCCGCCTTATATGGAGGATGACAGAAATACGGTGGAGCGCCTGATTGCCAATATGGATTACGCCTGCGTAGCGGGCTGTGTGGTAACCCAGGAGTATATTGACGGAAATCAGGATGCCTATTTGCTTACCGCAAAGGCAAAATATCCGGATCGGATAAAGATTTGTTCTCTTTATGAGGAAAGGGATGACTTTCTGTTAGAGGGTGCAGACGGTGTGAAAATCTGTGCCGGACGCCTGAAAGACCCGGATTTGAAAAAACTCCTGAACGTATTTCGAAAGGCAGAGCAGGCAGGGAAGTTTATTTCTATCGATTTAGCGGACGGAGACGCCCAGGTGGAGGGGATGGAATATCTGATTGGAAAGTGTCCGGAGCTAAAGATTGCCATCGGACATTTCGGTATGGTAACAACGACGGGCTGGCAGAAGCAGATTGCCCTGGCGAAGCACAAAAACGTGTATATCGAGAGCGGCGGACTGACCTGGCTGTTTCATAAGGAGTTTTACCCGTATCCTTCCGCCATTGATGCGATTTTGGAGGCGAGAGACATCTGCGGTATGGAGAAACTGATGTGGGGCAGCGATTATCCCAGAACCATGACGGATATTACGTATCCCATGGCGGTACGGTTTATTGCGGAGTCTTCTAAACTGACCGAGGAAGAGAAGAGAGCCTTTTTAGGCAAAAATGCAGTGAAATTCTATGGATTTGAGAATCTTCCGGCGATGAAAGAAATCCCGAATATGTTGTAAAGGAGAATGTGTATGTTAAAAGGAATATCCCCTATGTTGTCCCCAATGTTACTGAAGGTGCTTTGTGAGATGGGACACAGTGATACGATTGTCATTGCCGACGGAAACTTTCCGGCGGAAACTATGGGAAAGAACGGTATCGTCATCCGGATGGACGGACACGGCGTGCCGGAGATTTTAGAAGCGATTTTGGAGGTGTTCCCGCTGGATCAGTATGTGGAAAAGCCGGTAAGTCTCATGGAGCGGGTACCGGGAGATCATGTGGATGTATCTATCTGGAAGACTTACGAAGAGATGATAACAAAGGCAGAAGAGCGGGGCGTAGATGTGATTCGGAAACTGGAACGCTTCGAGTTTTATGAAGAGGCAAAGAAGGCATACGCAGTCATAGCTACTTCGGAAACCAGTCAGTATGCGAATGTGATTTTGCAAAAAGGTTGCGTGTTATAGGAAAAGTGAAACAGCCTCCGGGGGTTTGACCGGAGGCTGTTTGCGAGAAAGAAAGGAATGAATAAACAAAAAATTGATATAAGCGTAATTTGTGTGGACTGATTTAGCCCATGGTTACGGTAACATTGTACTCGGTCTTTCCCTTTACATACGGGATAACGTGACCGTCTACCTTTGCACCGTCTACAGTAAGGGAGACAACTCCCTTTTCTACGTTCTGCGGGTTCTTTACCGTAATGTTGTAAACACCTTCGCGGAACGCTCTGGTTAAAGTGAAATCGCCGAAGCCCTTCGGAACACACGGATTCACGGAGAGTCCGTTGTGGGTCGGGTAAACACCCAAGATGTACTGGGAGATGTTTACGAAGGTCCATGCTGCGGTACCGGTGAGCCAGCTGTTCTTTGCTTCGCCGTGGAACTTTGCGTCGCGGCCTGCTACCATCTGAGAGTATACATACGGCTCGGTACGATGGATTTCACTGATTTCTTCTACATATGCAGGACAAGTCTTCTGATAAATCTCAAATGCACGATCACCTCTGCCGATTACGGTTTCTGCGATGGATACCCAAGGATTGTTGTGGCAGAAAATACCTGCGTTTTCCTTGTATCCCGGCGGGTAGGAGGTGATTTCGCCAAGCTCTAAATGATACTTGGTATAAGCCGGCTGTAAAATCATTACGCCGTACTTGGTATCAAGACGCTCCTTTACGGAATCAAGAGCCTTCTTAGCAAGACCTTCTTCTACACCGACACCTGCAAGAACACAGAAGCCCTGCGGCTCAATGAAAATCTGGCCTTCTTCACATTCCTTGGAACCTACCTTGTTGCTGTAAGCATCGTAAGCACGTACGAACCATTCGCCGTCCCAGCCGTCTGCAAGGATGGCGTCGTACATTACCTTAACTTCCTTACGGGCACGCTCAGCCTCTGCGGTATCGCCGAGAAGCTCTGCCAGCTGTGCGTACTCTTCACCGTACTTTACAAACATACCTGCGATAAATACGGACTCTGCTACCGGACCCTCGCTCGGACCAAAGGTCTGGAAGGACTCACCCGGATGCTCGGAGAAGCAGTTTAAGTTGAGGCAGTCATTCCAGTCTGCACGGCCGATTAACGGTAAGTTATGCGGACCCTTGTGATTAATAATATAGTCTAAGGAACGCTTTAAGTGTTCCATTAAGGACGTTGCTACGGACATGTCATTGTCATACGGTACGGTCTCGTTTAAGATGGAGATGTCACCGGTCTCTCTGACATAAGCAGAGGTACCTGCAATGAGCCATAACGGGTCATCGTTGAAGCCGCTTCCGATATCCGCATTACCCTTCTTGGTAAGCGGCTGGTACTGATGATATGCGCTGCCGTCTTCGAACTGGGTGGAAGCGATATCGATGATACGCTCTCTTGCACGGTCCGGAATCAAATGTACGAAGCCGAGGAGGTCCTGACAAGAGTCACGGAAGCCCATACCACGGCCGATACCGGATTCGTAATAAGAAGCGGAACGGGACATATTAAAGGTAACCATACACTGGTACTGGTTCCAGATATTTACCATACGGTTTACCTTGTCGTTTTCGGAAGATACGGTATACTTGGAAAGAAGCTTCTCCCAATATGCCTTTAATTCTGCAAATGCTTTTTCTACATCTGCATCGGTCTGATAGCGGGCAAGCATCGCGTTTGCCGGCTTCTTGTTAATAATATTGTGGGACTCCCACTTTTCATCTTGCGGATTCTCGATATAACCTAATACGAAGATGAAGGTCTTGGTTTCACCCGGATTAAGAGAAACGTTAATCTGGTGAGAAGCAATCGGAGACCAACCGCTGGCCATGGAATTGGTGCAGGCACCGTTTTCGATGGCTTCCGGATTTGCTGCGGAACGATAAGCACCGAGGAATGCATCGCGGCTCGTATCGAAGGCATCCACAGCGGTATTTACGGAATAAACAGCGTAGTGATTACGACGCTCTCTGTACTCGGTCTTGTGGAAAATGGTGGAACCTACCACCTCAACCTCACCGGTACTTAAGTTTCTCTGGAAGTTCTTCATGTCGTCATCCGCATTCCAAAGACACCACTCAACATAAGAGAAGAGCTGTAAATCTTTCTTTGCAGAAGAATTGTTGGTGAGGGTAAGCTGACTTACCTCACAGGTATCGTTCATCGGAACAAAAGTAAGAACGGAAGCTTCCACATCGTTCTTTTTTCCGGTGAAACGGCTGTAGCCGATACCGTGTCGGCACTCATATGCATCAAGCTCGGTCTTGGTCGGCTGCCAACCCGGATTCCAGACGGTGTCACCGTCCTTTATGTAAAGGTATTTGCCGTTGGTATCTGCCGGAATGTCGTTGTAACGATATCTGGTCAGACGAAGGAGCTTTGCATCCTTATAAAAGGTGTAACCTCCGCAGGTGTTGGAAATCAGACTGAAAAAATCGTTGCAGCCAAGGTAGTTAATCCACGGAAGCGGAGTTTTAGGAGTGGTGATTACGTATTCTTTGTTTGCATCATCAAAAAAACCGAATTTCATAGCAGTTACTCCTTTTCATTTTCTTCTTTCTTTCTCTTTTCTCATTCATTCTCTCTCGTAAGGCATTTGTTACTTAAACGTTTAAGGTTAAATAAAACCAAGAGGTAACTGTATGCCTATACTCGCATTATACACAAACATAGGTGGAAATGCAACCATAAAATGAAAAAAGTTTGTATTTTTGAAATTGCTTTGTGCATATTTTATGAAAAACTCAAAAAACAACTTGCAAAAACATGAAAAATGCTGTATGATTAAGGAACGAAAACGATTAAGTAAATGCGGTTGGGAATAATTGAAAAGAAAAGAGGAATACAAAATGGCATCTATGAAGGAAATCTCGGAATTGTGCGGGGTAAGCATTGCCACGGTGAGCAAAGCATTGAACAATCACAATGATATCGGTGAGGAAACGAAAGAGCGTATCAAACAGGTGGCAAAGGAACTGGGATATTTTCCGAATGCCTCTGCAAGAGCGTTAAAAACGAAGCGAACCTATAACCTGGGGGTATTGTTTGTAGATGAAGCACAGAGCGGCCTGACCCATGACTATTTTGCGAACGTATTAAACAGTTTTAAAAAAGTTGCGGAAGGAAAAGGATACGATATTACATTTATCAGTACCGGAAAAGAAGGCGAAAAGAGGATGAGTTATTTGGAACGTTGTCGTTATCGCGGATTTGACGGAGTGGTGATTGCCTGTGTGGATTTTGAAAATCCGGAGGTGGAGGAATTGGTAAAGAGCGACATCCCGCTGGTGACCATCGACCACTCCTTTTACGGAAGGGCGACGGTGATTTCCGATAACGTAACCGGGATGAAAGAGCTGCTTACGTATATTGTGAAACAGGGACATAAGAAGGTTGCCTATATCCATGGTGCGGATTCTGCGGTTACAAGAAACCGTCTGTCCTCCTTCTTTAAAACAGCGGAGGAGTTGGGCCTTTTTGTGCCGGATGAATATATCAAAGAAGCGGCATACCGCAGTACGAAGGAAACGGGCGCAGCCACAAAGGAGTTGTTGGAACTGAAAAATCCGCCAACCTGTATCATTTATCCGGATGATTTTTCCAGTTTCGGAGGAATGAATGTCATAAAGGAAAAGGGGCTTCGGATTCCGGAAGACATTTCCGTGGCGGGGTATGACGGGCTGCGAATCGGGCGGCATATCGAACCGAAGCTGACCACCTTCCGTCAGGATACGGATGCCATCGGAGCGGAAGCGGCCCGTAAACTGATTGATTTGATTGAAAAACCGAGGACAACAATTATCGAGCAGGTGATCATCGGCGGGGAAGTATATGAAGGGAAAACCGTGAAAAAGCTTTCGTAATTAAGAAATGCAAAATCTTATCGACAAGTAGCATGAAATGATGTATGATAGTAATATGAACATGAAGTGTATGACATTTTCGTCGGAGAGCATGCAGGAGGAGGCTTTTATGAAGGTACTTTTTATCGGTGGAACAGGCACAATCAGTATGGCAATTACAAAGAAACTTGCGGAAACGGATTGCGAGTTGTATTTGTTTAATCGCGGTTCGAGAAATGAAGCATTACCAAAAAATATTAACATCATCAAAGGGGATATTAATAACGAGGCAGAGGCGGCGGAGTTGTTAAAGGATCTTTCTTTTGATGTGGTTTGTGATTTTATCGGTTTCGGAAAAGGACAGGTGGAGCGGGATTACAGACTGTTTGCGGGAAAGACAAAGCAGTATATGTATATCAGTTCCGCATCGGCCTACCACAAGCCGTGCAAGTCCTATGTGATTACGGAAGGGACTTCTCTGGCAAATCCGTACTGGGAGTATTCCAGAAACAAAATTGTCTGTGAGGATTATTTGATGCAGATGTATCGGGAGAACGAGTTCCCGGTGACGATTGTTCGTCCGAGTCATACCTACGACGACCGCTCCGTGCCGCTGGGGGTTCACGGCGATAAAGGCAGTTGGCAGGTAATTAAGCGTATGCTGGAGGACAAGCCGGTTATTGTGCACGGAGACGGAACCTCTTTGTGGACCATGACCCATAACAGTGATTTTGCCAAAGCATTTATCGGACTTATGGGGAATCCGCATGCCATCGGTGAAGTATTCCAAATTACTTCCGATGAGACACTGACCTGGAATCAGATTTATCAGACCGTTGCGGATGTGTTGGGCGTGCCGTTCCGACCGTATTATGTATCGTCAGCGTTTTTGGCGGAAGCGGGACCGTATGATTTTACGGGGGCGCTTTTGGGTGATAAGGCATGCTCCGTTGTGTTTGACAATGCGAAGGTGAAACGTGCGGTACCGGAATTTGTGCCGACGGTACGGTTTGAAGAAGGTGTGAGAAAAGTAATAGAAAACGTACTTGCCCATCCGGAATTTCAGACAGAGGACCCGGAGTTTGATGCATGGTGCGACAGAGTGATTGAGGTACAGGAAGAAGCGAAAGCAAAGCTTCGGAGAAAATAGGTATGGCGGCAAAAGAAAAAAGTTATAATAAAAGAGGGATAATGCGAAGCGCCTTTTTTGCGGCTTTTCCGAAAACAATACCGATTATGATGGGTTTTTTGTTCTTGGGAATGTCTTACGGCTTTTATATGAAGGTGTCGGGATTTTCCTTTGTTTATCCGCTCTGCATGAGTATTGTAATTTTCGGCGGTTCTTTGGAGTTTGTGGCGGTAACGATGTTACTGGGAAGTTTTGCTCCCTTGCAGACTTTTCTGATGGCTTTGATGATTCAGGCACGGCACTTGTTTTATGGAATTGCTCTTTTGGAAAAATACAAAGGAACCGGTGCAAAGAAAGCGTATCTGATTTTCGGAATGTGCGACGAGAGTTTTTCCATTAACTGTGCCACGGAGGTGCCGGAGGATGTGGACAAGGGCTGGTATTATTTCTTTGTGACGTTGTTGAACCAGTCTTACTGGGTGGTGGGAGCGACACTGGGAGGTCTCCTGGGGAGTGTTCTGAATTTTAATACGGAAGGGCTCGACTTTGTTATGACTGCCATGTTTGTGGTGATTTTTCTGGAACAGTGGCTGAAAGAGAAGAAACATTACACCGCATTGATCGGTGTGCTGGTTTCTGCAGTGTGTCTCGTGGTGTTTGGTGCGGATTCCTTTTTAATACCGACTATGATTTGCATTTTGTGCTTTCTTACGGTGTTTCGAAAGCCTATCGAGAAAGCAGGTGGAATGTCATGAGTTTGATGCAGGAGATTGTAACAATCGGACTTTGTGCCCTTGCTACCATGCTGACCCGTTTTCTGCCGTTTTTTGTTTTTCGGGCGGATAAACCGACTCCGAAGTATATCGGATATCTGGGAAAGGCGTTGCCGGCGGCAATTTTCGGTATGTTGGTGGTATACTGCCTGAAAAATGTAAATGTGTTAACGGGAAGTCACGGAGTACCGGAACTGATAGCAATTACGGCGGTGGTTTTATTGCACCTGTGGAAGCGGAATATGTTGCTTTCCATCGGTGGCGGAACAATATGTTATATGCTTTTGGTGCAACTGATGTTTTAAAATATTTGAGGATAGGAGAAAAAGAATGGTAAAGCATGTGATTTTATGGAAGTTAAAGGAAGAGATTACGGGAGAGGTAAAGGAAAAGGTACTTCGTGAGATGAAGGAGAATCTGGAAGCGTTGGTAGGAAAGGTGCCGGGGCTTGTTCGTTTGGAAATTGTGACACAGCCTCTTGCGTCTTCCAATGCGGATGTGATGCTTGACAGCGAACTGGAAAACGAAGGTGCCTTAAAGGGGTATCAGTCCCATCCGGATCATGTGGCGGTAGCGAATACGTATGTACGCCCGTTTACGGAAGTGAGACTTTGCATGGATTATGAAGTATAAGAAAGACTGTGTTTTAAAACGCAGGACGGCTTGACAAAAAAATTCTAAGGCGTATAATGAGGAATAGCGTTAGAATTTTAACATATGGTTAGAGAGGTTTGAACTATGAGTGAAGAGATTTATGAGCAGGAATTAAATTGTTCCCATGATTGCAGCAGTTGTTCTTCCAACTGCAGTTCCAGAAAGCCGGATAAGTCCCAGTTTGCGGAGCCGATGAATCAGTACAGTAATGTAAAGAAGGTAATCGGTGTTGTCAGCGGTAAGGGTGGCGTAGGTAAGTCCTTTGTTACGTCTTATCTTGCGGTTTTGATGCAGCGTATGGGTTACAAGACCGCGGTTCTGGATGCGGATGTTACCGGCCCGTCCATTCCGATGGCCTTTGGTGTGCATAAAAAGGCACAGGGCAATGAACTGGGTATTTTACCGGAGTACACAAAGAACGGTACGGCGATTATGTCCGTAAACCTTTTGCTTGAGAATGAAGAGGTTCCGGTTGTTTGGAGAGGTCCGGTCATCGCAGGTACCGTAAAGCAGTTCTGGTCCCAGGTTGTTTGGGGCGATGTGGATTATATGTTTGTGGATATGCCGCCGGGAACCGGTGATGTTCCGCTTACCGTATTCCAGTCCCTTCCGGTGGATGGTATCGTAATTGTTACCAGCCCGCAGGATTTGGTATCCATGGTAGTGGCAAAGGCTGTAAATATGGCTCGTGAGATGGATGTTCCGGTGCTGGGTCTTGTAGAAAACTACAGCTATGTTGAGTGTGGATGCTGTGGTGAGAAGATGTATGTATTCGGCGAGAGCCATATCGAGGATACCGCTCGCAAGTTTAATCTTCCGGTACTGGGAAGACTTCCGCTGAACCCGAATATCGCAAAGGCTGTGGATGCCGGTGACATCGAGGGCTTACAGGGAGACTGGCTTGAGGATGTGACTTTGGTATTAAAGGAGCTTCTTCCGGCAGTAAAGACTGCGGCAGAGCAGGGCAATTATACTCTTGCGGTGACTACGGATGAGAATAACAATATTTTCCAGCATTTCGGTCATTGTGAGAAGTTTACGTTATATACCTTCAGCGACGGCATTTTGATGGCAAAAACCGTGCTTGAAACCGACGGCAACGGTCATGATGCCATGGCAGGTGTTCTTGCAGAGCGCGGTGTAAAGGTACTTCTTTGCGGTGGTATCGGCATGGGTGCTATGCAGGCATTGATGCAGGCGGATATTTTGGTAGTGCCGGGACTTACCGGTGATATCGAAGTGGCGGTAGCGGGCTATTTGGATGGTGTGTTGGGAACCAGCACGGAAGCAAATTGTCATTCTCATGAGTCGGGAGACTGTGATTGCAGTACCGACGGATGTGGCGGTTGTTGTCACTAGTCCTTGGAGGAATTATGAGTAAAACGTATTGTGGAGCCTGCCACGGTGAGCGTGGGTGCAAGGATTGTAAAGTAGCGGCCGGTTCGGTAAACTATACCGGACTGACGGAGTTTTTTGTACAGGAACCGACGCGGATGCAATCCGATGCGAGTACTGAGGGGAAGGAAGATGACTCCGAAGCAAGGTACAACAAAGAGCTTTTTCTGGCGGTTGATTTGGGTACCACTACGTTGGCCTTTGTTTGTTCGAATGGAAAAGGGGAGATTCTTGCGTCTTACGGATGCGAGAATCCACAGCGTAAGACGGCTGCCGATGTGATTGGCAGAATCGATGCGGCCCTACACGGACAGAAGGACAGTTTAACAAAAGGGATTAAGGAAGCCTTGGCAAAAGGCTTCCTTTTTGTACTTAACAAAGGGTTTGAAGGGATACGAAATCGTGAAGAAAGCGCAATGTCGGTGAGAGTTTGTTTCGGAATTGCCGGAAATACCGTGATGCAGCACCTGCTTCTGGGATATCCGACGGATGGGTTGGCAAAGGCACCGTTCCGGCCGTATTCCGTACAGGAAGTAACACTTACGGCTTCGGAGTTATTTTCCGAAATGTCTGCTTATGCCCGGTGGCCCGAGGAAGCAAAGAGAGGCAACGTGACGGTGCTTCCCTGCTTTTCTGCCTTTGTGGGAGGAGATTTGTTTGCGGGAGCCTGTGCATATTTACAAGAGAATCCGGAAGCTCCCCGAATGTTGATTGACTTGGGAACGAACGGAGAAGTACTGCTGTTTGCAAAGGGAGTGTTGCACGGTACGGCAGCTGCCATGGGATGCGCGTTTGAGGGAGGACGCTTTGCTTATGCTTCGGACTTGTTTCGTTTAACGGCGGAAGCGCTGGAGACGGGAATTGCGGATGAGACGGGACTGTTAAGGGAACCGTATTTTTCCGAGGGCTTCCGGGGGTTATTACAGGAAGATATTCGAGAGTTTCAGCTTGCCAAAGGTGCGCTTCGGGCGGGAATCGAATTGTTGTGTAAGCAGGCGGAGGTGCGATTTGATGAAATAGACAACGTGTTTTTGGCGGGAGGCCTGGGAAGGTATTGCCGGGAGGAGGACTTGTTTCGAACAGGACTTTTGCCCGGAGAATTTGCGGGGAAAGTAAAGACGGTGGGGAACAGTTGTATTTGCGGAATTCTTTTCTGTTTGAAAAACAGACGGTCTGTGGTATACTGTAAAAGTAATATGTTGAATTTGGCGGAACAACCGGAGTTTGAAGAGTATTATTACCGGTTTATGAATTTTGATAAAGAAGAGTAAGTGGGAGTTGTATTCGGAAAGGAAGCGTATGGAGATGAAAAAGGATCGGAGTTTGTACGGAAAGCGAATCTTCCGGTGCCTGGTAACGGTATTATGTGTACTGATGCTGTGTTCCTGTAAAAAGAACAAGACGGGAGAAGAGGAAGTACAGCCGACACAGGGAACGGAAGTTGTTACGAAAGGGTTTGAAGAAGCCGACCGGGGGCTGGTAAAGCGGAGATCGGAGGAGCATAAGAACACAACGGCAGTGAAGGTAGGAGATACGGATGTATCGATGCAAAAGGCGATGTTTCTGATCTATTCCATGGAGGTGCAGGGAAACAGTTATGCCTCTTTTTATGAGTCTCAGTACGGAATCGATTATTGGGAAATGGTATATGACGAGGAAGGCCGTACCACAAGAGATGTCTTTAAAGAGGAGACGATGGACGCCTTGATTCAGTATGCCGTACTGTATGATTGTGCCATAAAGAACGGGATGACACTGACGGAGCAGGAAATGATAGAAAACAATGCGTTTGTGGAAGATTTGAAGCTTTTGATGTCTGCGGAAGAAGCGGAGCGGGGCGGTTTTACCACAGAGAATCTAATGGAAACCTGCGAGTGGATGATGCTTGCGGAAAAGTATTACGGCAGAATGACGGACAATTTGGGAATTACCAAAGAAAGCGTGCGGGAAACCGTCAATAAAGAAGATTATAAAGAATACGAAACAGAGTACTTATATTTGTCTACAACTTATTACGACGAAGAGTATAATATCCATGACGAAAGTGAGGATGTAATAAAAGCCCGTGAGGAAAAGATGCAGAATTATTACGGGCTGGTGAAGGAAGGTGCTTCCTTTGAGGATCTTGCGGCGGCGGATGAAACGCTGGTGCACAATACAAGAACCTTTTTGGAGCAGGGCGACGGTGCGGAAGAGCTTTATAAAACATCGTCCATGAAGCTTAAAGTGGGAGAGGTATGTTCTCCGATCCGTACCGAATACGGTATTTATATTGTGCGCATGCTGGACGATGACTGTACCAAGACCTACGAAGCAACGGTGGAAGCGGAGTACGAGACCAGGCGAAATGAGGCATTTCAGGCGGCCTACGAAGTGTTACTTGAGAAATATGAGGTATCGGTAAATAATAAGGCATGGGATGACATTGTTTTAGGTGCTACCGTAAGTATAGCAGAGTAGTTATTTTGTGTCTTCTTTTAAAAGTTTCATAAAGTATTCCGTCGGTTCGGAAATCGGAAGAGAGTTATCATAGGCAAGGACAAGCTTTCGCTTCGGCAGCTTGTCTTTTGTTTTTATGATGTACAGCTCATCGTCGGTTTTTCCCTCTACACAGAAATCCGGAACGAAGGCAATACCGAGACCGATTTTGGCCAAATCAATCAACAGGTCATTACTGCTGAGTTCTACCGCAGGGGCCAGCTCCACGGAATGGGATAAAAACTGTTCATGTAAAAACTCGCTGGTGGTGGAACGCTTGGACAGCATCAATATCGGCAAGGCAGATAATTCGGCAAAGGACAGCTCGGTGCCGGAATAGTCATAGGAGGATTTGTTGGCGACAAAGACATCGGAAAACTCCCGTAAAGTATCAATCTGCATGGAATTGTTTAAGGCCGGATTCGGAGAATTCGCCACAATGAAATCCACGGCATTTTCCGAAAGCAGTTCCGCACATTGTAAGGAAGTTGCATTCATAACCCGCAAATGTACCTCCGGAAATGTCTGGTGAAAACGATTCAAATACGGAACCAGATAATAACGACAGATGGTGTCGCTGGCTGCAATGCGAAGCTGCATACCGCCGACGTTTTTGGAATTTACCAGCTGGTTTTCGCCTTTGGTAATCAGGTTGATGGCCGGCTCGATATGCTTGAACAGCATTTCTCCTTCTTTGGTCAGGGAAACCCGCTTGGTGCTTCTGGTAAACAGTACCTGACCGAGACGACGCTCCAGTACTTTCACCGACTGGCTTACCGCAGACTGGGAAATAAAAAGCGCAGAGGCAGCTTCAGAAAAGCTGAGCGTTTTTGCTACATAGTAAAACACCTTATATAATTCGTAATTAACATCCATGGAAACTCCTTTCTGCCGGGAAATGAAGGCTTGGAACGGTATCTGTATCGGTCCGTAAATTTTCCCAAGCAAACTCTTGGGAAGGTCTGAATTAAGTATAACAGAGTTTTTTTTGAAGAGCAACAGTTTTAATAAGGAATTCTAATAAAACATTTAATATATATTAATTTTATTTATAAACAAAAAAATGGTATACTTAGAAGCAACAATGAGGCAGTGGATGTTCCACCGGACATCGGAAAGGATGGTTAAAATGAGCAAAGTAAGAAGAATTTATTCCGAAAAGAAGCCGGAATATGCAGTAAAGGCCGGCGAACTGATGAATGAGATCAAAGAGTATTTGAACATTCAGAATGTAACCGCAGTACGTGTTTTAATCCGTTATGATGTTGAAAATGTAAGTGACGAGACTCTCTCCCGTGCACTCGGTACCGTATTTTCCGAGCCGCCGGTAGATTTTGTATATGAGGAGACTTTCCCGATTTGTCCGGAAGACACCGTTTTCTCCGTAGAGTACTTGCCGGGTCAGTTTGACCAGAGAGCGGACTCTGCAGAGCAGTGCGTAAAGTTGTTAAACGAGACTGAGGAACCGGTAATTCGTTCCGCTACTACCTATGTTCTTTCCGGCATTTTGGAAGCAGAGGAAGTGGCTGCAATCAAGGCCTACTGTATCAACCCGGTAGACTCCAGAGAAGCGGCGGAAGAGAAGCCGGAGACCTTAGAGTCTGTATTCGAAGATCCTGCTGATGTAATTATTTTTGACGGCTTCAAGGATATGCCGGAGGCTCAGTTAAAGGAGCTTTACGATTCCCTGAACCTGGCTATGACGTTCCGTGACTTTTTACATATTCAGAATTATTTCCGTGACGATGAGAAGCGTGACCCGTCCATGACCGAAATCCGTGTACTGGATACCTATTGGTCCGACCACTGCCGTCATACCACCTTCTTAACCGAGCTTACGGATGTTACCTTTGAAGAGGGCGACTACACCGCTCCGATTCGTGCTTCCTATGATAAGTATGTGGCCGAGCGTGAGATTTTATATAAGGGCAGAGACGATAAGTTCATCTCCCTCATGGACCTTGCACTCGTTGGTATGAAGAAGCTTCGTGCCGACGGAAAGCTTGAGGATATGGAAGTATCCGACGAAATCAATGCATGTTCCATTATCGTTCCGATTGAGATTACCAGACCGGACGGTAAGAAAGAAACCGAAGAATGGTTAATCTTCTTTAAGAATGAGACCCACAACCACCCGACGGAAATCGAGCCGTTCGGTGGTGCGGCAACCTGTCTCGGAGGTGCAATCCGTGACCCGTTGTCCGGCCGTGGTTATGTATACCATGCAATGCGTGTGACCGGTGCGGCAGACCCGACCCTTCCGATTGCGGAGACCTTAGAGGGTAAGCTTGCGCAGCGTAAGATTGTTACCGGTGCAGCTTCCGGTTACAGCTCCTACGGTAACCAGATCGGTCTTGCAACCGGTCTTGTAGATGAAATTTATCATCCGAATTATGTGGCAAAGCGTCTTGAAATCGGTGCGGTTATGGGCGCAGCTCCGAGAAAGAACGTGATCCGTGAGAATTCTGATCCGGGCGATATCATCATCCTTATGGGTGGTAGAACCGGACGTGACGGTTGCGGCGGTGCAACCGGTTCTTCCAAGGCACATACCACCGAGTCCATCCATACTTGCGGTGCAGAGGTACAGAAGGGTAATGCTCCGACCGAGCGTAAGCTTCAGAGATTGTTCCGTAGAGAAGAAGTAGCAAGCATTATTAAGAAGTGTAACGACTTCGGTGCAGGTGGCGTATCCGTAGCCATCGGTGAGCTTGCAGACGGTCTTCGTGTAGAGCTTGACAAGGTTCCGAAGAAGTATGCGGGCCTTGACGGTACCGAACTTGCTATCTCCGAGTCCCAGGAGCGTATGGCTATCGTAGTTGACGCCAAAGACGTAGACAAGATGCTTGCTTTCGCGGCAGAAGAGAACTTAGAGGCTGTTCCGGTAGCTGTAGTTACCGAGGACCCGCGTCTTGTACTTGTTTGGAGAGGTAAGGAAATCGTTAACCTTAAGCGTTCCTTCCTTGATACCAACGGTGCGCATCAGGAAGCAACCGCAGAGGTTACCATGCCGAAGAAGGCAGACAGCTACTTTAAGAAGGGTGCATCCTATACCGCATCCCGTATTACGAGAAAGACCGCAAAGGGTGAGACCGTACTTTCCGGTAAGACCGGCCTTAAGGGCGAGTGGCTTTCCATGCTTGCGGATTTAAATACCTGTTCCAAGAAGGGATTAGTGGAGATGTTCGACAGCTCCATCGGTGCAAATACCGTGACCATGCCGTACGGCGGTAAGTATCAGATGACTCCGGTACAGACCATGATTGCAAAGGTTCCGGTATTAGACGGTGACAGTGAAGCAGTTTCCATGATGAGCTACGGCTTCGATCCGTACCTTTCTTCCTGGAGCCCGTACCACGGTGCGGTTTATGCAGTAATTTCCTCTGTTGCTAAGATTGTAGCAGCAGGTGGTGACCATACAAAGATTCGTTTTACCTTCCAGGAATTCTTCCGTCGTTTAGGAACCGATCCGAAGCGTTGGGGTGAGCCGTTAGCTGCACTTCTCGGTGCATTCGAGGCGCAGGTACAGCTTGGTCTTCCGTCCATCGGCGGTAAGGACAGTATGTCCGGTTCCTTCCAGGATATTGATGTTCCGCCGACACTGGTATCTTTCGCTGTAGATATGGCAAAGACCTCCGATGTGGTAACCGGTGAGTTCAAGAAGTCCGGTAACGTACTTGTGAAGTTTGCAATGAAGAAGGATTCCTACGAGCTTCCGGATTACGCAGCATTTGCAGAGCAGATGAGCAAGATTACGAAGTTAGCTCAGAGCGGTAAGATTGCTTCCATGTATGCCCTCGGTGCAAAGGGTATCGCAGAAGCGGTTTCCAAGATGGCATTCGGTAACCGTCTCGGTGCGGTTATTTCCGATGCGGTAAGCGCTCAGGAATTGTTTGCTCCGGCATACGGTGATATCCTTGCTGAAATTTCCAAGGATTGTCTGGATGCATTAAACGAGAGCGGTTTGGAATATAAGACCGTAGGTACCGTAACCGATGCGCCGATGTTCGTATACGGTAACGAGACCGTAACCATCGAAGAGGCTCTGGACGCTTGGACCAATACCTTAGAGAAGGTATTCCCGACCAGATCCGGCGTAAAGGAAGAAAAGATTGAGCATCCGTTATTTGATGCAAAGACCGTATATGTAGCAAAGAATAAGGTGGCTAAGCCGCGTGTATTTATTCCGGTATTCCCGGGTACCAACTGTGAGTACGATACCATGCGTTCCTTCCGTGATGCGGGCGCAGAGGTAAGCACTGTGGTATTCCGTAACCGCAATGAGCAGGATATCAGAGAGTCTGTAGACGCATTCGAGAAGGAAATCCGCAATGCACAGATTCTCATGTTCCCGGGCGGCTTCTCCGCAGGTGACGAGCCGGACGGTTCCGGTAAGTTCATTGCAACCGCTTTCCGTAACGCAAAGATTACCGATGCGGTAAACGATATGTTAAAGCAGCGTGACGGTCTGGTTCTCGGTATTTGTAACGGTTTCCAGGCAATTATCAAGCTTGGTCTGGTACCGTACGGTGAAGTTACTCCGCAGAAGGAGGACAGCCCGACCCTTACCATGAACAGCATCGGACGTCACATTTCCAAGTCCGTATACACCAAGGTGGTAACCAACAAGTCTCCGTGGCTCATGGAGGCAGAGCTTGGCGGCGTTTACGCTATCCCGGCTTCCCACGGTGAAGGACGTTTCGTAGCAAGCAAGGAATGGATCGAAAAGCTTGCAGCAAACGGACAGATTGCAACCCAGTACGTTGACCTTAACGGCAACCCGACCATGGACGAAGACTTCAACCCGAACGGCTCCTACTTCGCAATCGAAGGTATCACCAGCCCGGACGGTCGTGTTCTCGGTAAGATGGCTCATTCCGAGCGACGCGGTAACTCCGTAGCAGTAAACATCTACGGTAATCAGGACCAGAGAATCTTCGCTTCCGGTGTGAAGTACTTTAAGTAAGATTTGAGAAAAGATAGATAGAGTAAGTGAATGAGTAATGTAAGACTCCCCTGTTCTTGTGTGTTGGTGCGCGAGGACAGGGGAGTTTGTAAATATACGCAAATTCGATTACCGAAAATGTTGATTTGATACCGAATATGTTGTATAATGACAATATCGAATTCGATAGAACAAACAAACTTAATCGGAGGTGTTATTATGTTTATGGAAGAACGACAGCAGGAGATAGCAGAAATAATCCAAATAAACGGTAAAATTACCACTGCGGAGATTACGGAAAAATATGGAATATCGGACGAGTCGGCCAGAAGAGATTTGCGTCTGTTGGAACAGAAAGGTCTTTGCAAGAGAACCCACGGCGGGGCAATTTTACTTTCACAGGTGAGTGTCAGACCGCCGGTAAACCGGAATTTTGAAAAGATGCCGGTGTTTGCGAATTACCGGGAGATTGCACAGCGGGCGGTTACGAAGGTGAAGGAAAACGATATTGTCTATTTAACCGGTGGTTCTTTTGGATATATTATGGTTTCCTTTTTGCCGAAGGACATCCGTTATACGGTGGTGGTAAACTCGGTGGACATTGCGAAGGAACTTCGGGCATTTGAAAACATTGATGTGTACATCGTAGGAGGAAAGATGCGACAGAGCGGTTCGGTGGTGGACAGCTTTGCCAATGATTTTGTCAGTCGCTTGCATTTTGATGTTTGTTTCATTACAGGAGGCGGGCTGACAGCGGATTTCGGATTGTCGAACGGTACGGATGAGACGGCAACTTTTCAACGTACAGTGATTAAGAACAGCCGCAGACGTTATCTTTTGCTTCCGGGGGCAAAAATCGGTGTAGATTCTTTTGTAAAGGTATGTGACGTGGAAGTATTTGACGAAGTCGTAACCGATTGGGAGTGTGTGGAAGAGCAGGTTGCAGCCTTGGAGGAAAAGGGCGTTACGGTTACGATTGTTGAGGAAGTAAAATGACGAGAGAACAAAAACTTCGTAACATGATATTGGATCATTACAAAAGCCTCAGACAGTTTGCGTTGGAGGCGGATATTCCCTATAGTACGCTTATGACAATACTGTCTCGTGATTTAGGCGGAGCCTCTTTTGATGTAGTGGTAAAGATTTGTAGGAAGCTGGATTTAGACCCTAGGGAGTTTTGTGAGGAACCCTAGGAGAATTTAGCTGGTATGAAAAGTGTAGAGAGCCGGATGTGCGTTCTACTTATCATTGAATTTTGAAATTTTGTGTAACCTTCCACCCTAAAACGGTGCTTATTAAAGTGAAGGCCTTTTTACATGATAGGAACTTGCGCAGTATTCTATCTAAAAAAGAGGAAAGGAGAAACTGCTTTGGAAGATACAAGGATTGTGGATTTATATTTAAACCGAGAAGAGTCGGCAATCGGTGAAACGGCGAAGAAGTACGGAACCCGCCTGCGTGCCTTGTCCTTTGGCATTGTGGGTGACAGGGAAACTGCCGAGGAGTGCGAAAATGATACCTATATGGAAGCCTGGAACCGGATTCCGCCCCACGAGCCGCGGACGTATCTGTATGCGTTTCTGGCAAGGATAGCCCGTCATATTTCTTTGAATTGCTGTCGTGCCAATAAACGGCTGAAGCGTCATGCGGTTATTTGCGAGCTGAGCACCGAACTGGAGCAGTGTATTCCGGCACCGGATGATACGGAGTGTCGTTTGGATGATATGGCATTTCGTGAGCTGATAAACGGGTTTCTCGGGACACTGACCGAGGAGAAGAGAAATGTATTTCTGCGACGTTATTGGTACATGGACTCTGTGGCGGAGCTTTCAAAGCGGTTTTCGATTTCCGAAAGTAAGGTAAAGGTGATGCTGTTTCGATGCAGAGAGGCATTTCGGACCTATTTGGAAAAGGAGGGTTACATGCTATGAGAGGTGACGAATTTTTAGATAAACTGGAATTAGTGGATGATAAGTATTTGGAGGAGGCGGAGCAGGCGAACGGGAAGAAGAAAGTATCTTGGAGAAAATACGGGACGATAGCCGCTTGTTTTTGTTTGCTGATTGCCGGAGGTATCGGCGTATCGCACTTGTGGAGAGAGAAGCCGCCGATGCCGCCGGTGACAGAAGGTCCTGCAGCGACGTCTACGGTGGACAAGAGGGACGACATGGATGTGAGCGGTTCGGTTCCGTTAGCGCAGATTACGGAAACGGCATGTCCGACAGAGCCGGTGACTCCGAAGGAAGTATTTTATTATAACGAGGCAGCACCTGTTGCGATAGAACGCATCTATATTCCGAGATATTTTGAAGAGGAGCTGAAGGGGAAGAAGCTTCTTGCGGTGTTACCGAAGAATGAGGAAGGGCTTGGAATGACCGGAAAAGCGGGCTTTGACGGCGAGGGCTCACTTTTAATGGTGATGCTTACGGTAACGACGGGACGGCCGAAGCAAACGGTGGCGGTGACGCTGTCGGATGCCGGTTATGCGCTTAGCTGTTATTCCGCGTGGAGTCCCTTAGGTGAAGCAGAGACGGTGACCTCGCAGTATAACGGTGTGGAGTATATACTTTACCGGTGTTCCTATGACGATGGCGCAACGACTGCACTGGAGGCGAATACGAGTGTGGGAGCGTGTCGTTTTGTGTTTTCCATGGATACGGCCACAGAGGAGCTGGAACAGGCAAAGGAGGCCTTTGAGCAGGTGCTTATAGCCTTTTCTAAGTACACGGACGGAATGCCGGACCTTTCTGCGGTAACACCGGAAGAAATCCCGGAATCTATGGATGAAAAGATTAACTTGACGGAGGCGAAATCGGTTCCGGTATTCGGAGAATACTTTTTAAACAATGTTCCGGAAGGGTATCGGGAAGAGAACATTCGCCGTTATAAAGATAAATGGAATGATTACTTGTCCGGTCTGTGGTCCAAGGGCTACAGTGATATTTCCTGGAAGGTGCAGTTTTACACGGAAGAAGATGCTTCGCGGATGACGAAGGTTTCCGAAAACGAACGGTATGATTTGGCACTCTATCCGATTCCGCGGGCGGAATCCGTGCCGATGGAATTGCAAGGAGTCGTGGATAATCCGATTTTTGACATTGAAGATCTGACGTTGGATGCCGTGCGGAAACGGGCATATAAAGTTGAGGATGAGTCTGATGAGTGGCGGATGGTGTTTAGTGTAAAATACGGAGATATTCTTGTGGAGGTCAGAACGGAAGGTGTGACGCCGGAGTGGTTGTATGAAGAGTTGAAGGAGTTTTAAGAGGAATAAAGATGTAGTGAAGACAGCAAAAGAGAAGGTAGGTTTCCCTGCCTTCTCTTATTTTGTGATGGAGATTTTTAACCCAAGTACGCGAAAAAGTTTCAACAGTGTAGCGAGGTTTGGGGTGGTTTGAAAAGACTCGATCCTTGCTACGGAAGATTGAGGAATATCACAGAGAGAAGCGAGCTCCCGCTGGCTTAATCCAAGTTCGTTGCGCTGCTTTATCATAGCACTGATAATAGAGGCTTGCGCTTCAATGTCTGCGAGGTCTCGTTCTCCTTGAGAATCGATTTTTTTGACGTGTTCTTTGTAGTCATTCCAAGTTCTCATGATTGATGCTCCTTTCGGGATAAGTAGTCGTTGCGCTCGGCTTTTGCCTTTATTATTTCGCGACGCGGAGTTTTTTGTGTTTTCTTACGAAAACTGTGAAGAAGAACAAAGCAACCGTTGTCATTATAGAAGTAGAAAATACGATTATTTCCGGGACGCAGTTCCCAAATATCTTCTTCGATATGTTTGGTTATGGTATCCGGAAGGTGTGTTCCGTTATTCTGCAACAGTTCGATGTAAAGAGTAATTTGTTTGTACTGTATACGTGCGTCTTTATCGGATGTTGATTTGCTTCGTAGTTTTTCAAGGAAATTCCATAGTTCGGACTCCCCGTTCTTTTTTTCATAGAATATGATGTTGTATTTCATAGGTTCTCCGTTCCACACTTATCATATTCTGACTTTATGATAGCATGAAAGCTATCATAAAGTCAAGGAATATTTTCGTGTTATGTAGATTAGTAGTTATAATTTGATTTGTACGTAAAATGGTATAAGGGAAAGAAAAGGAGAAGTTCCAAAAGAAGATGGTATTATATCGGAGGCTTATTTGTATAAATACAGTATAACAGATTAAATTTGGGTTCGCAACTGACATAATATCCAATTATGAAGAAAAAATTTGTGGAAATAGACGAATGAATTTTTGGAAAAAATGAAGGCGGCTGTGATAGATTCATTGAATTTATCACAGCCGTTTTGGGGTTAGAAACTTTCAAAGAATAATAATACAAAGTTTTACTCCGCCAGCTCTTCCCACTGTTCCATCAGCTTTTCAAGCTTTCCATCCAGCTCTTCCCGTTCCTTACTCAGTTCCGTGAGTTTCGTATGGTCGGAAGCGATGGCCGGGTCGGCAAGGGCAGTGTCAAGTTCGCTCATGCGGGTTTCAACGCGCTCGATTTCTTCCTCGGTTTTCTTAAGGTCGTTCTGGCGTTTTCTTTGGCGGGCCTGTTCTTCTTTTTGTTGCTGCCAGTCAAGCTTGGTTTCCGTAGAGCCGGAGCCTGCGGATGAAGCCGCACTCTGAACGGAGGAAGTAACAGAGGAGCCGGTACTGTTAGTGACAGTATGCCCGGTACCGTTAGCACCGCCGGAGACACCGTACCCGACACCCTCCAAATACAGCCGTTCGGTGGCTTCCTTTTTCTCCAAATAATAGTCGTAATTACCCGGATAATTAAGTAAAGTCTGCTCCGTCAAATCCAGAATGCGGGTTGCGGTTTTATTGATAAAATATCGGTCGTGGGACACGTAAAGTACGGTGCCTTCGTAGGCGTTAATCGCATCCTCCAGGATTTCTTTGGAAACGATATCCAAGTGGTTGGTCGGCTCGTCGAGGATGAGCAGGTTTGCATCGGACAGCATCAGCTTTGCAAGGGAAACACGACCACGTTCGCCGCCGCTGATTTCACTGATACGTTTAAATACGTCATCTCCGGTAAACAAAAATGCCGCTAAAACGTTTCGTACCTCGGTATTGTCCATGTATGGGTAAGTGTCCTGTAATTCGTCAAATAGGGTCTTTTCCGGGTGGAGCACTTGATGCTCCTGATCATAGTATGCAATCTGCACTTTGGCACCCGGTCTGATTTCGCCGGCATCTGCCGGAAGCAAATCGTTAATAATCTTTAGAATGGTAGTCTTTCCGGTGCCGTTTTTGCCGATGATGGCTACCTTTTCCCCACGCTTGATTTCAAAGTTCAGGTTCGAAAAAAGCTTCTGATTGCCAAACGATTTGCTGAGCCCCGTTACGGTAAGTACGTCGTTTCCGCTCATAATATGGGGGGTGAGACGAATCTTCATTTTACTTCGTACTTCCGTCGGCTTGTCGATGCGTTCGATTTTATCCAACATCTTTTCGCGGCTCTCCGCACGTTTGATGGATTTTTCTCTGTTAAAGGAACGAAGTTTTGCAATAACTTCTTCCTGATGTTTGATTTCCTTTTGCTGATTTAAGTAATGCTGGATTAATATTTCTCGTTGCTGTTCCTTTTTTATCGCATAGTCCGAGTAGTTTCCGGTAAAGGTCTGGGCCTTTCCGGCATCCAGTTCTACGACTTTGGTAACCACGCGGTCCAAA
The DNA here is from genome assembly GCA_937895705.1 of uncultured Clostridia bacterium. Lineage (GTDB taxonomy): Bacteria > Bacillota > Clostridia > Lachnospirales > Lachnospiraceae > SIG307. The sequence continues at coordinate 52,146 of CALBKM010000043.1, read as the reverse complement.
AAATACCGGTCGTGGGCTACAATCAGTACAGCTCCCGGATAGTTAATGAGATAGGTTTCCAACCACGCAATGGATGCCATATCCAGGTGGTTGGTGGGCTCGTCCAACATAATCAAATCCGGATTGGTGAGAAGAAGACGACCGAGCGCAATGCGGGTTTTCTGACCTCCGGACAGGGTTTGTATCTGCTTCTCAAAATCCTCTTCGGAAAAACCGAGACCCTTTAAGACACCTACAACTTCGCTCTTGTAGGCGTACCCGTTCTGGGCCTCGAAGGAGTGGGTGAGAGAGGTGTACTCTTTGAGTAGGGCCTCTAAAGCCTCCCCTTCCTGTCCCTTCATCAAGAGCTCTACCTCACGAATACGGGATTCGGTCCATAACAGGTCCGCTTTTACGGAAAGCATTTCTTCGTAAACGGTACGGTCCGAGGCAAGGTCCTGATGCTGGGAAAGGTAACCGATGGTAGCACCTTTGGCAGTTATTACCTCGCCGGAGTCTGCGGAGAGCTCCTGCATAATGACCTTTAACAGCGTGGACTTTCCGGCACCGTTGATGCCGACAATGGCCATCTTTTCCCGTTCGTTAATATGAAAAGAAACCTGATTTAAAATAGTCACATCACCGAAACTTTTCGTGATGTTATTACAGGCAAGTAACATAGTAAAAAACCTCCTAGTTCAGCTTTGACTGTCTTCGGAACTCGCGAGGAGAGTATCCGGTGGTTTTACGGAAGATATCTTTGAAATAATTGCTTCCGTTAAAGCCGCAGTCGGCGGCAATCTGTGTAATCGAATAATCCGTGGTAAGAAGGGCCTGGCTGGCCTTTCGGATACGAATATAATTTAAATACTCTTTAAATGTCACGCCGGTAACGCGACGGAATTTTTTGGATAAATAGGTAGGACTCAGATTCGCTTTTCCGGCCACTTCATCCAAAGTCAGCGGTAAATGATAATTTAAGTTTATATACTCCATAACGGCGGAAATATCCTCGCTGACGGAAGGATACTTTTCGGATGTTTCGTAATAAAAGACACCGTTTCTTTTTAGCTGAAGTAACAGCTGGTATAACTGCATGGAAAGAAGCGGCATGGAATAGGAATCTACTTGGTTGTTTTCAACACACATCTGTTGCAAAAGAGTGGTGATAATGGATTGCTTTTCTTTCATAACCGCAATTTTTCCGGATTTTAACAGGACCTCTTCCAGTTCGGGATATTCTGTAAGCAAGGTCGGAGATAAAATATTCTCATAAAAATATACGGTGGTACGCTCGCAAGGAACGTTGCCTTCGTACCGGGTATAGTGATAATCGCCGGGAACCACTAAAAAAGCATCTCCGGCAGAAAGCGGGTACAGGGAACCGTTTACGGAGAATACACAATTTCCGGTATGCAAATAATAGAACTCGTAATAATTGTGCGTATGTTCGCAAATCATGGAATAATCAGGTTTACGAACGAGATGTTCCGTATAGATTTTTTTTGTGAGAATGTCCTCCATGCCTCATATCCTCCCGCATAAAACATTTGATTAAATTATACTATAGGGGAAAACGAAAAACAAGCGAAAGAACATATATTATCGAAGAAACCCGAATACAACCTTGCTAATTATCAAAAAATGGGATATACTGATAGTAAGAAGATTTGCAATTTGTGCAAGACGGGAAGGAGTGTTTGTTATGTTTTTGGAGTTTATCGGTGCGGCACACGAAGTGACAGGAAGCTGTCATTTTCTCGAGGTTGGCGGAAGGAAGGTTTTAATCGACTGCGGTATGGAGCAGGGAACGGATGTATATGAGAATCAGGAATTGCCGGTGAATCCGGGAGAAATTGATTACATTTTCTTAACTCATGCGCATATCGATCATACGGGACTGGTTCCGTTAATGTATGCAAGAGGGTTCCGGGGCAGGATTTATTCTACCGGTGCCACAAAGGAACTTTGTGATATTATGCTCCGGGATTCCGCCCATATCCAGATGTTTGAAGCGGAGTGGAAAAATCGTAAAGCAAAACGTTCCGGACTGCCGGCAGTGGAACCGCTGTATACGATGGAAGATGCATTCGGCGCCATGAAGCTGTTCGTACCTTGTGACTACGGAGAAAAGGTTACAGTTGAAGAAGGAATCGTCATTCGTTTTACCGACGTGGGCCATTTGCTCGGATCTTCCAGTATCGAGGTTTGGGCGGAAGAGGACGGAAAACAGGTGAAGCTTGTATTTTCCGGCGACATCGGAAATAAGCATCAGCCGATTTTAAGAGACCCGATTGCTACGGACCGTGCGGATTACGTTATTATGGAGTCTACTTACGGAGATCGTTCTCACGGAATGGAACGAGTAGATTATGTCAGGGATTTGGCGGCAATTATCCAGCGTACCTTAGACCGGGGAGGAAATGTCGTGATTCCGGCGTTTGCGGTAGGTCGTACCCAGGAGCTTTTGTACTTTATCCGTAAGATTAAAAAGGACAATCTTGTGACGGGACATGACGGATTTCCGGTGTATATCGACAGCCCGTTGGCCATTGAAGCAACCACGATTTTCCATAAAAACGTGAACGGTTACTTTGACGAGGAAGCCATGGAACTGGTGCATCAGGGAGTGAACCCGATTTCTTTCCCTGGATTAAGAACGGCTATTACCAGCGAAGAGTCCAAGATGATAAATCTGAATACGGATCCGAAGGTAATTATTTCCGCTTCCGGTATGTGTGAGGCAGGACGTATCCGTCATCACCTGAAGCATAATCTATGGAGACCGCAAAGTACGGTGGTGTTTGTGGGATACCAGGCAGTGGGAACTCTGGGACGAATGCTGTTGGAAGGTGCAACCGATGTGAAATTGTTCGGAGAGCCGGTGGAAGTGCAGGCGGAGATTTGTAAGCTGGACGGTATCAGCGGACATGCGGATAAAGAAGGTCTTATTAACTGGGTGACACAGATTGAAGACCCGCAGAAGGTGTTTGTGGTACACGGAGAGGATACGGTTTGTGAATCCTTTGCCGCTTGTTTAAAGAACGAGTACGGCTTGGATGCGGAAGCTCCGTATTCCGGGTATTGTTATGACCTGATAAACGGAACCTGGGTGGCCCAAGCGGAACCGGTATTTGCAAAAAAGAAGGAGAAAGCAAAGAAACGCAAAGTGGAGGTGTTCGAACGTCTGCTTGCGGCAGGACAAAGGCTGCTTAGTGTTATTAAACGAAACGAAGGCGGAGCCAATAAGGATTTGGCAAAGTTTGCGGACCAGATTAATATGCTTTGTGATAAGTGGGACCGCTAGTTTGGCAGGGAAAGCAGTATAGAATGTAAAAATAAGGGAGTCTCGCGGTGATGAGAAACATACGCGCGGGACTCCCTTTTGTGTTGCTGTATGATAGGGAAAACTTATTCTTTGTCTAAGAAGTAGGTACAAATAACCGGAACCAGACCGTCTTCGTCGTTAGAAAGTGTAATAACATCTGCGGCTTCTCTTACTTCCGTCTGGGCATTTGCCATGGCTACGCCCACGCCCGCATATTGAAGCATGGTAATGTCGTTATAGCCGTCGCCGCAACAGACACATTCCTGTCTGTTGATGCCGAGAGACGGTAAAAGGCGCTCCAAAGCGTGAGCTTTATCTACCAGCGGTGGCATAATCTCCAGGAAGAACGGTTCGGAACGATAAATATTTAATACGCCGTAATAGCGTTTTTGTAGTTCTTCCGTAAGAGGAGCCAGCACTTCCGGTTCGCCGCTGATAAGACACTTATTTACCGGGAATTTAATGGCACCCATGAAATCCTGTACCTGATGAATATCACGGCGGTTAATACGGGCTTCCAATTCCATGTATTTATCCGTTTTTGTGCCGGTAATCAGGTTGTCGTTGGGGTCGTAAGTAACCATTCCCACGCCACGTTCCTTGGCGGTTTCGAAAATTTGTGGAATAAACTGTTGCGGAAGCGTATTGTTATAGAGAATTTCTCCCGTGGAAAAACGAACAATCCGCGCACCGTTATAAGAAATGACATAACCGCCGTATTCATCCAGTTTGCATTCTTTGGCAATCGGTTCGATTCCGGCAGTCGGTCTGCCGGAGGCAATAACCAGAGTGTTTCCGCCGGCTTGCAGGGCGTAAAGAGCGTTTTTTGTGGAAGGAGTGATTTCTTTCTTGGAATTGGTCAGGGTTCCGTCAATATCTAATACAAGTACTTTGTGTTTCATTTGTGTTACCTTTCTTACAGATGATATAAATCGTTATACTTTTTTGTTAAATAGTCTATATAGTAGTCCGGGTTAAATTCTTCGCCGGTCACTTTCAACAGAAGCTCGTTGGTAGGGTATACCGCTCCGTATTTGTGAATCTTGTCCCGTAAGTATTCCCGAATCGGGACAAGATTTCCTTCTTTTAGGTAGTCCTTAAGCGGAATTTGTTGTTCCATGTGGTGATAAAGTTGCGCCGCAATGGCGGAACCTACCGCATAAGAAGGAAAGTAACCGAAATCCGCCATAGACCAGTGGATATCCTGTAACACGCCTTCGGAGGCATCTTTTGGTGTAATGCCGAGATAGTTTCGGTATTTTTCTTCCCAAAGGGCAGGTAGGTCGGAAACTTTACATTCTCCGGAAATCAAAGCTTTCTCCAATTCGTAGCGAACCATGATGTGCAGCGGATAGGTCAGTTCGTCCGCTTCGGTCCGAATCGGTCCGGGCTCTGCCTTGTTAATGCCCGCGATAAAATCATCCAAAGATACATCGGCCAGTTCTTCCGGGTAGGTATTTTTCAGTTTCGGAAATAACGGTTCCCAAAACTCTTTGCTTCGTCCGATCATGTTCTCGTAGAGCCGGGACTGGGATTCATGCATGCCCATGGAAATTCCGCTACCGGCAGGAGTTCCCGTGAGCGCATCCTCAACCCCCATTTCGTAAAGGGCATGTCCGGTCTCGTGAATAATCGAAAAAATGCCGCTTTCCAGATTATCGTCATAGTAATGATTGGTGATGCGGACGTCATGGTTGTGCAGAGAAGTGGTAAAAGGATGCTCACTGTCTGCGATGACGCCGCGGTTAAAATCAAATCCCAGATACCCGGATAAGAAGCGGCAGTAGCCTTCTTGAATGTCTACCGGATAATTGCGGGTGTTGTACTCTTTGTTTATGGTATCGTTCTTGGCGGTAACCTTTTTTATAAGAGGAACGATAGTCTCGCGAAGCTTTGCGAAGAAAGAATCCAAAACTTCGATGGTAAAGCCCTCTTCGTAGTCATTCAATAATAAATCGTACAGAGTATCCGATTTCTTTGCACGGTAAGAAGCAAAACGTCGGGTAAAATCAACGAGCTTCTCTAACGTGGGAGCAAAGTCTTCAAATTTGCCGTTTTGCTTGGCACGACAGTAAAGCGGCTGTGCACCGGCGCAGAGTTCGGAAAACTCACGGTATTCTTTTACCGGAATACAGGAGAGCTTTTTATATTCCTTTTCAAGAAGCCGTACAACAGCCCGTTCGGAGTCGCTTAATGTCTCCTGTTCCTTTTTTGAGGTAAGTTTTTTGATTAAATCCTTTACTTCGTCGCAAATGAGGATACGATAGGCTTCCTCCGATAAAATGCCCACATATTTGGCAGTATAATCCGAAGCGGCGGTCGGGGCAAGGGTCTCCGTATCCCAGGAGAGGAGAGCCAGCGCCGTCTGATAGGCGTGGTTGCGTTCCAAGTAAGGGAGTAGTTGTTCGTAGTGCTGATTCATAAAAATCCTTTCTTTGTTTGCCTTTGCGGACATTATAACACCTTTTGGAATATCTGACAACAAAATCAGCAATATTCGGAAAAGTAAGAGCTACGTAACAATTATGTGCAAGACGGAATAGAATATGCACGGTTGGGGAACAATGGAAGCGATAGGAGGAATCGGAAATGAGTAAAATCGTAAAAATATGCGGAAGAGAAGTATTAGATTCCCGTGCCAATCCGACCGTGGAGGCAACCGTAGTGTTGGAAAACGGAGGCAAAGGAACGGCAGCGGTACCGTCCGGAGCGTCTACGGGAGCGTATGAGGCGGTAGAATTAAGGGACGGTGAGAAGGAACGATACGGCGGAAAAGGTGTAAAAACCGCTGTGGCGCATGTCAACGAAGACATTGCGATACTGTTGAAAGGCAAGGATGCCGGTTGTCAGGAACAGGCTGACGAGGCAATGCGGATTCTGGACGGAACAGAGAATAAAGGAAGGCTGGGAGCCAATGCGATTTTGGCGGTTTCTTTGGCAATGGCCAAGGCAGAAGCCGAAGGACTGGGAATGCCGTTGTACCGTTACATCGGAGGAATCAACGGAAAGAAGATGCCGCTGCCGATGATGAATATCTTAAACGGCGGACGTCACGCCGGGAACAATCTGGATGTACAGGAGTTTATGATACTTCCGGTGGGAGCAGAGCGGTTTTGCGTAGGTCTTCGGCAGTGTTGTGAGGTGTATCATGCACTGGAGGGGCTGTTGAAGGAAAAAGGGCTTTCCTGTGGAATCGGAGACGAAGGCGGCTTTGCGCCGGATTTACAGAGCGAAGAAGAAGCAATTGAATTAATACTGGAGGCAATCGAACGGGCCGGGTATACGGCAGGAGCAGGGAAAGACTTCATGATTTCTCTGGATGTGGCAGCATCCGAATGGAAAGAAGAGAAAAAAAGCGGAGGCCAGTTTTCCTACCGTTTACCGAAAAAGAACGAGGTGTTTACGTCAGAGGGCTTAATGGAGCATTGGGATACCTTAACAAAAAAATATCCGATTTATTCTTTGGAAGACCCGTTAGACGAAGAGGACTGGGACGGCTGGAAAATGTTGACACAGAGGATCGGCAACCGCGTGCTTTTGGTGGGTGACGATTTGTTCGTGACTAATGCAAAACGTCTGGAGTACGGAATCAAAAACGAAGCTGCTAATGCTATTTTAATTAAGCCGAATCAAATTGGGTCTCTTTCGGAAACCATGGATGCCGTGAGAATTGCAAAGGAAAACGGTTATCAAGCAATTATGTCCCACCGGAGCGGAGAAACGGAGGACACTACCATTGCGGATTTGGCGGTAGGGTTAAACACGGGATATATTAAAACCGGAGCTCCGTGCCGGGGCGAACGCACCGCAAAGTACAACCGTTTGTTGCAAATCGAGACAGAGTTACGAGGGTTGAGATAGTTTACAAAGAAATACAGCAAAACCGGAAATAAAACAGGGACTGTACAGCGCAGTCCCTGAAACTTTTACATAGAAATCATTTCCCGCCGATGGGGGTAGGCTCGGAGAGTCGATAGCTGTAATACTTCACAACATTCCCGCTCTCCATGGCGATCTTTTCCGGAGGAATTAAAGTAATATCCCTGACATACGGAACCGGATAGTAGATGATGAAATTCTCGGCTACCGAAGAATCAAACGGTAACAGCGGAGTATATCCTTGTTCGCTCATAATCCGAAACCTCCTTTTTCACAGTATAGCACGAAAATGACGGAAACGCAAGGTAATTATGCCTTTTGTAAACGCTTTTGAAGTTCCACCAGCGGCAGCGGCAAAAGAGAGAGAATGGCTACCACACACCATGCACCGACGGAGAGAGGAGTCACCGAAAAAATGCTCGCTGCAAACGGGAACATAATAACACTGATCTGTAAAAAGGCGCAGATGATAAAGGCAAACAACAGCTTCGGATTTGTAAAAAATCCGATGTCGGAAAGGGGATGGTCGCTGCGCATATGGAAGGAATGTACCAGCTGGGACAGGCTGAGTACCGCAAAGGTCATGGTGGAACCCGCATTAAAATAACGGTTACCGATGACATATGCCATAAGGGCAATACCTCCAATCATAGCGCCCTCAAAAGCGATTTTATATCCGAGACCGCCGGAAAACAGGCTCGTTCCCGTGTTGCACGGAGGTTGTTCCATAACGTCCTTTTCCGGAGGTTCTACGCCAAGAGCGGCAGCCGGAAGGGAGTCGGTAATCAGGTTCACCCAGAGCAGCTGGACCGCAATTAGCGGTGCAGGAAGCCCCAGTAAAAGCGCAAAAAGAATTGTAATAATTTCACCGATGTTGCAAGACAAAAGGAAGTGAACGCAACGGCGGATGTTGGCGTAGATTCCCCGGCCTTCCTTGACTGCGGCCACTATAGTGGCGAAATTATCATCCATCAACACCATATCCGCCGCTTCCTTAGCCACATCGGTACCGCTTTTGCCCATGGCACAACCGATGTCCGCGGCTTTTAGGGCAGGAGCGTCGTTGATGCCGTCTCCGGTCATGGCAACCACCTCCCCCCGGGCCTGAAGGGCACGGACAATGGAAACCTTATGTTCCGGGGAAACCCGGGCAAACACACGGCAGGAGCCTACGCATTCGATTAGGTCCGATTCGCTCATGGCCGAAAGCTCCGGTCCGGTAACAACACGGTCGTTGCGGTTACAGATCCCCAGATCGGCGGCAATGGCCCGGGCGGTTAAGGCGTGGTCACCGGTAATCATGACAGGAGTGATACCGGCCTTGCGGCAAATACGGACACAGTCCCGGACCTCCGGTCTCGGCGGGTCCATGAGACCTAAAAAGCCAAGAAGAATCAGGTCCTGTTCCCCGGAGTCCGCGGTGCCACGTTCGGTGATTTTTCGAAAAACGGATTCGGAAAGCGGTCGGTAAGCCACCGCCAGTACCCGGAGAGCACGTTCGGCACAGGTGTTACAGTAGTCCGCAAGGGAACGCTGCAGCGGCATAGTAATCGGTGTCAGTTTTCCGTTATCGTATAAGGCGGTACAACGGGAAAGGACCACTTCCGGTGCGCCTTTACATACGAGAAAAGCGGTGGTTCCTTCCGGCATGGCAGGGAGGGGAGCGGTACTTCGTTCCGTCAGTTGATGTATGGTCGACATACATTTTCTGGAGGAATCAAAAGGAAATTCCGCCAATCGTTTGTACCGGGTATCCGGCATGGGAGAACAAAGGGAAGCTTCCTTTGCGGCATTTAACAGAGCCAGTTCGGTGGGTTCCCCGTTGCCGTCGCCGTTTGTTTCAAAGTAGGCGTTGTTACAAAGGGCGGCACACAAGAGGACGGACCGGCCCTCCGGAGCGTCGGAGGAAACGGTGGTTCTTCCGTTGGAAAGCTCCGTAACGGTCATCTTATTTAAGGTAAGCGTGCCTGTCTTGTCGGAACAAATGTAGGTGGCACTTCCCAAGGTTTCCACGGCAGGTAGATGCCTGATAATTGCTTTTTTCTTTGCCATGCGTTGTACCCCAAGGGACAGCACGATGGTAACAATGGCCGGCAAACCTTCCGGAATGGCGGCAACTCCTAAGCTGACGGCGGTCATAAACATGGTAAACATGGGGCGGCCCTGCATGGTTCCCAGTAAAAAAACAAGGAAGCAGATGGCAAGGACGGTGATACCCAGTATCTTTCCGGTATGGGCCAGGTGCTTTTTTAACGGAGTTTCCGGTGCGGTATCCTGCTGGATTAAATCGGCGATTTTACCGACCCGGGTCTGCATTCCGGTTTCGGAAACCATGGCGGAGGCGTGTCCGGAGAGAACGACGGACCCTGCGCTTACCATATTGACCAGGTCTCCTACCGGTGTGTTTTCTTTCAAGGTGCGGGAGGCGTCTTTTTTCACCGGTTCCGACTCTCCGGTCAGGGCGGACTCATCCACTTTCAGTCCCTCAGCCTGCAACAGTCTGGCATCCGCAGGGACCATGGAGCCGGCAGAGAGGAGGATAATATCTCCCGGCACCAGCTCTTTGGTGGGAATCATCCGGCGCTTGCCCTCCCGGACCACCCGGGCTTCCGGAGAGGAGAGTTTTTGCAGCATGGCAAGGGAATGCTCCGCTTTCGCCTCCTGGACAACTCCAAGAACGGCATTCATAATTACGATAAACAGGATAATCAGAGGTTCGGCAAAATCCGCCTTTCCTTCAAACAGGGAGGTGAGAAAGGAGATCAGGGCCGCTCCGAGAAGGATCAGAATCATGAAATCGTTGAACTGTTCCGCAAACCGGGAAAGGAGACTGCGGGGCTTTTGTCCCGACAGTTCGTTGTATCCGTAACGGGAGAGACGTACCTTGGCTTCTTTTTCCGATAAGCCTTCTTCCGTGGTTTGCAAAACGGTCAGCGCATCCCGGACAGAAAGGGTATGAAGTTTCATAAAAAGCTCCTGGAAGTATAATCAAAAAAATATATGCTTTATTGCCAAGAAGTATGACAACCTATAGGTATGCAATGGGAAGTTCGAATCCCTCCGTCTCCGCTAGTAACGATTAGACTCTAATCCGCTTGGATTGGGGTCTTTTTGTTTAGGACATCGTCGGGAGAATGACCGTGGTGCCAAAGAGGAGTCAGAAAAACAGTGGCTTGGTATCGGAATTAGAATGGTCCGGTTTAGGCAAGTATGGTCCGTTAGGAGCAACATTTTGAAAGAAAGGTGACGCTTTTCGGACACCTGAGGACACTTTATTCCAAATATGTTGAAATTAATATTCACTTTATTTTTTGTGTATGGTAGAATGGAATTAGTCACAAATGTAAAGGAGAGGAAGAAAATGGCACTTGTAAAATGTCCGGAATGTGGAAGAGAAAATATTTCAGATGTGGCAGAAAGTTGTCCTAGCTGTGGTTATCGTGTAAAAGAGCATTTTGAAAAAAAGATTGCGGAGAGGGAAAACTATGAAAATCAACTGAAACAAGCAATAGAAAGTAAGCAAAGAGAAATAAACGAACGGCAAAAATTGGAACACCGGATAAACAGTGTGCCAATGCCGAAAAAACCAATTGTGAATCGAGGATTTATAGTTTATATACTTATTGCCATTGTCTTTTTCTCATGGGTGATGCTATATGCACCTGGAACGCCAAATGTTGCGGGATGGGTCATGGTGTTATGTGTATTCGTAGTTGCACCGATAATTATGTATTGTCCTTCATATTTTGAACAAAGAAAAAGATATAAGTTTGCACAAGAGAACTTTGCAGAGTATCAGCTGTTGGTTATAGAAGAACAAGATGCGAGAGTCAAACGAGCAGAAAAGGAAAGAAAGGAACGGAAAATACCGAGATGTCCTCACTGTAATTCTTCTGAATTTGAAAAAATTACTACTGTTGATAGAATGTTATCGGTTGGAATGGTTGGTTTGGCTTCTGGTAAAATAGGAAAACAGTATAAGTGTTCAAAATGCAATCATATGTGGTAAGGATGAGAGGAGAAATACTTTATAGAGATTTTTTTAGGAGAGATGTATGAATGAGATTTTTGATAAGTTAGTCAAAGCGAAAATAGAAAAGTTTGTAGGTGACTACATTAATTTGTCAAGACAGATATTTGTGGATAATGATGGGAATTTAATTCATCCGGGAGAGTTTGGGACATATCGTGAAAAAATTATAAGAGATTTTTTGACTCCGTTTTTGCCAGGACATTTGGCTGTTGGGAGTGGATTTATAATTACGGCGAAGAATAATATTAGTACACAGTGCGATATAATTATCTATGATAAAGAACACACGCCGGTTATTGAGAATGGAGAACAACATTTTTTTCCTGTTGAGTCTGTTGTCGGAGTGATTGAGGTAAAATCAAGATTAACAAAATCAACGCTAAAAGAGGCTCTACGAAAATTGTCGGAAATAAAGAAGCTTCGAAATGATATAGGAAGCAATCCGTATATTTATAAGGACTATAAGGGAGATAACAAGTTTGATGCTAAGGTGTTTATTAAAGACCAAATGGGCACTTTCCTTATTTGTGAACATATTGATATTAATATAGAAAGAGAGATAGATACACTCTTTTCAGAAATATATTCAGGGGTAGATAAATCTTTATTTCACAATATGATTTTGGATTTGAGTAGTTACTGTTTTCTATATCATGATGGAGAAAAGTCCATATATTATCCGTATTATGATTATACACAAAAGGCATTTAAAAATGTGTGTATTATTCCTCATAAACAGGGATATGAAAAAGAGCATATTCTTTTATTTCTAAATTATTTTTACATGATGATATCGTCTATATCTGTTATGGATATCGAGATTACAGTTTATCTTGGAGCTGTGAGGGCAAAGGGGGTATTAATTGAAGGTGGGGTTAGTGAAGAATAGGTTGGGAGAGTAGTTCGGACACTTCCCCGACACCACCCCCAAAAAACTACATACCAACAGAAGGATTCGAAACTTCACTTGCCAAGTCCATCCTTGCCAAGTGCAACCTTTAAAATGAGCTATTATCTCGTTTCTTAAAGAATTCGAATCCCTCCGTCTCCGCTTTCAGCGAGGAAGGACTAGCCAAGTGGCTGGTCCTTTTTGTTTTGGAGAGGATTGACTGGGGAGAAGGGATTGGGTAAGTATTGGCAAGTGTGGTCGGGGATGGGAAAGTATATCCATTAGGAACAATGTTTTGAAGGGAAAGAGACTCCTTTTGGACACCTGAGGACACTTGGTTGCAATTTCTAAAAGAATGGTTGCAGATAGGTAGCGCAGAGGTGTATAATGAAAGAGATGAGTGAAGCAGTGGTAATTGATGTGTACAAAAGGTCTGATGAATGCTTTGTAGTATAGAGAACTATTGTGTTGTGTGGTGCAATAAAGTGAAAGTGGTAATGCAAAAGATGCTTCCTAAGGGATGTAATCGTGGAAAAGGAGAAGGTAGATGAAGGGTTCAGAATGTAAATTCTTAAAATTTATGGAGGGCGCAAGTAAGCGGTTTGTGATACCGGTGTACCAGAGAAATTATGACTGGAAGACCGAAAATTGCAAGCAGCTGTTTGATGACCTTGTAAAAATATCAGTTACAGGGAGAAAGAGCCATTTCTTTGGCAGTATTGTGTCTGCGTATAATCCGGATGGTCAGAGTGAGGAATATTTGGTGATTGATGGACAGCAGAGATTGACCACGATTTCGTTGCTGTTACTGGCAATGTATAATTTGATGCACAATGGAATTGTTGAACCGGAATCAAAAATATTGCCAGAAAAAATCTATGAGGAGTACTTGATTGATAAGTGGCAGCCGGAAGAGACAAGAATTAAGTTAAAGCCGGTGAAGAATGACCAAAAGGCATTTGGCAAGCTGTTCGACGATGCAGATGAACATATTAAGGGTTCTAATCTGACTGCAAATTATAATTATTTTTATGACCGGATACAGAAACAGGAAGTGTCTGTAGATAAGCTATATCAGGCGATTTGTTGCTTGGAGATTATCAACATCACTTTGAACGGAGAGGATAACCCACAGCTGATTTTCGAAAGTCTTAATTCTACCGGCCTTGATTTAAGTGAAGGCGATAAGATACGTAACTATATTCTTATGGGACTTCCTTCCGCAGAACAGGAAGAGTACTACGAGAAGTACTGGAATAAAATTGAGGAATATACCCTGTATGATGTTACAGCGTTTATTCGTGATTATTTAAGCGTGAAGAGACAAAGTACTCCATCGAAAGAGAAAATCTATGTGGAGTTCAAGAACAATGTGGAGATTACCGGTGCAAGTACTGAGGAAATGTTGAAGGATATGTTAGCGTATGCGAAGCGGTATTCTGTGCTTATTGGAATGAAAACCGGTATGAAGGAATTTGATGCGTGCATTTATCGACTGAATCGCCTGGAAACGACGGTTACCAGACCGTTTTTGTTGGAAGTGCTTAGATTACAGGATGAAGGAAAGCTTAATTATTCAGAAGTTACACAGATATTCTTGACAGTGGAGAGCTTCCTTTTCAGAAGAACTATCTGTGATTTACCGACAAATACATTGAATAAGATTTTCCTAATGCTTCATAAGGAAATTGTTCGGTACGATAAGACGGAGGAGAATTATCTGGAGAAGTTCAAGTATGCGTTACTGTCCAAAAAAGATAGAGCTCGTTTTCCGCAGGATAGTGAGTTTATTGAGGCATTTGAACAGCGATTAGTCTACAAGATGAATGCCAAAAATAAGATATATGTTTTCGAACGGTTTGAGAATTTTGGAACTGCAGAAGACAAGGATATTTATGGTCATTGTGATGATGGTACGTATAGCATAGAGCATATTATGCCACAGCATCTTACTCCGGCATGGGAGAAAGAACTGGGAGAGGATTACGAGCTGATTCATGAGACATGGCTACATAGAATGGCAAATCTGACATTGACAGCGTATAACTCAAAGTACAGTAATAGAAGTTTTACAGAAAAGAAGACCATGGAGAATGGTTTTGATGATTCGGGTATTCGAATGAATACATGGGTTTCAAAAAAAGAACAGTGGACTTTGAAAGAACTGGAGGAACGTAACCAGTATCTGATGGAGCGTGCGTTAAAGATATGGGTAGCTCCTGCAACAGACTATAAACCGCAGGAGAAGCAGCTTGATTCCTATACGTTAGATGATGATGCCGCTGCTATGACTGGCAGAATAATTGCGAGATTCACATATAAGAATGCGGAGCAGCCTGTTACGAGCTGGATTGAAGCGTTCCAAAAGGTGTTGCAGATGCTCTATGCAGAGGATGCAGCGATTATTGAGAAATTAGCAATGTCTGCCGAAGATGGACTTGCACAATACTTTACAATGGATGCGAATTTCTTTAATAAATCAGTAGAAATCGGAAAAGGTATCTATGTTTGGAGTAATACCAGTACGCAGAGTAAGCTGAACGTCCTTAGCAGAGTGTTTGCACTGTATAATATCGATCCTACGGAATTAGTTTTCTATTTACGTGATGAGAGTGAAATAGAAGAAGACGAACTAGGCACTCGATATGAATTACGCAGAAAATACTGGACTTATGCATTGCAGTATATTCATGAGGCTCATGGTGACGGTTCCTTTAGTTGCGTCCATCCATCAAAAGAAAACTGGATAAGTGGTTTCTTTGGAATACAAGGATTTGTAATCAATTGTGTCGCAAATTATGAAGGTGCGAGGGTTGAAATATACCTTGGAAAAGCAAGTCAGGAACTGAATAAAAAGGCATACGATTATTTGCTTACAAAAAAGAGTGAGATTGAGCAGAAGTTAGGTGTTTCTTTGATATGGAATCGTAATGACGATGCAAAATGTTCAAAGGTTGCATACACGTTAAGTAATGTCACCATTGAGAACGAGACAGACTGGTTACAGATGGCTAAGTTCCATGCAGAATGGAGTAAAAAGCTTCATGATGTGATTGTACCGTACTTAAAGGAACAAGGCTGAAAAATCTAGAGAGAAGATAAAATTACTTTAATAATTCTATAGGTGAAAGGAGTGTATGTAATGGATACTATTTCGTTTGTGATTCAAGGCGATAATGAAGGATATATTACATTTGAATGTCCGTTTTGTGATGCGGAGTTTAAACTACAAGCCGGAGAATATCAAAATAGTGAAGAACCAGTTGAAGATTTGTTTTGTCCATATTGTGGTCTTTCTAAATCTAAGGATGATTTTCTTTCATCAGAGGTTATAGAACAAGCACAGGCGATTATGTATAACTATGCTGTTGAGGAATTGAACAAGGCAGTTGGAAAGTTAAAGAGTTCAATAAATAAATCCAAGGGATTGATTAAGATGACATATAAGCCGCTAAAGAAGGTTGCTGTAAGAGAACTTAAAGAAAAAGATACAGTTGAAACGGAATTTAAATGTACCTGTTGTGAACGCCGGATGAAAGTATTATATTGTGCGGGGATAGCAAAAGTATTTTGTTCTTATTGTGGGGTGGATATATGAATTATATTGAATTAAGGAAGATTAGTTTAGAGTTTAGAAGGGTTTCAAGTAATTTGTTAAATAGTAATGACTACAATGCAGACGTAAATCTTTCGCGCTTTTTGAAATTTATAAATAATAATACCTTTATAAGTCATATTTTGAGTCAAAAAATGACGGGAGTTGAATTTGATTTTAAAAAATGTTTTATTATTGACACTAGTGACTGGGCAACTTTTAATATTCCGTTGAATGAAGAATGTCACATTAAGGCACAGTATGATTATTTGACATATATTGATAGTTCGGAAAAGGTTACAGTGAGGAGTCAAGCATTAAAATTTTTCTGGTCAGATAGAAAAATAAATGCAATGATTCAGATGTTTTTAGAGAAATCTTTTAAGCCTTTGATTGATTTTATTATTGATCAAATTTCTATGGAGATGATGATAATGGATGAAGAGCGAAAAGGGTTTAGTGGAAATACGTTTATTCAAAATATAGAGAATTTAAATGGGGCAGCGAACCAGCAAATAAGTGGGACGATTACAACGTATAACATAACAAATGAAATGGAGGACATGTGTTCGCTTATTGATAAAATAATTAATTCGTTACCTTATTTGTCTGAAGTTGGCATAGATGATATTGAGAGTGTAAAAGATGATTTAGAAGTAATTCAAGAGCAAATACAAGCTAGTGAACCTAAGAAAAGTCGTCTGAATAAGGCATTAATTGGTATTAAAAAATTTGCAAACGATTTTTCAATGAAACTGGCAGTTTCTGTGGCGTCAAAAGTTGTAACCAATAGTGATTGGGAAACATTGTTACAACAAATTGAGAGTTTTATAGAGAAACTTACATAAAAACATCGAGAGGGGGATTTCCGACACCTACCCGCCACCTCACCCCAAAAATTACACCCCGACAGAATGATTCGAAACCCCACTTGCCAAGTCCATCGTCGCCAAGTGAAACCTTTAAAAACAGTGATTATCTCATTCCTTAAAGAATTCGAATCCCTCCGTCTGTGCTTTTAGCGGCTATGGACTTGTCATTTGGCAAGTCCTTTTGCTTTGCCTGGGAGAGGCTGGGGAAAAGGATTAGGTAAGTAGAGGCAATTTTGATTACGAATCCGAAAGGAGAGAGCTTGTATTACGGAATGACTCCGGAGAGAATTACAAATAATATCTGGCAGACGGAAGCAGGGCAGCTTTATCGTGAAGATATTGATGGAAATCGTTATGAGATACAGGGTGGAGAAGTTGCGGTAATCTATCCGGGAGACTGCGGAGATAAGGAGTATGCCATCCATGGAATTTATTAACAATCTGTTAACATGGTAAAGTGATGAAACGGTAACAAAAAGACGTAAAAGAACAAAGAAAAAGAGGCTGGGGAACAGCCTCTTTTTCCGAGTGATACGCTATGAGGAACATATCACTCAACGTATAATAGGGTGGGAGTAGAAAGTGTTTTATCACTATCCGAAATCAAATATAACATGTAGTTGTGAATAAGAAATGTACAAAATGTAAACAAATTATGAACGAAAGAAAAAACGCGGGTTTTATCTGTTATATAACATTCTTATATGTATTATGCATACTCTTTGTACTTTTGAAGGGGAAAATATTGTTGTTTGTTAAAACGGATTATAGTATAATGAAGGAAGAACCGAAAGGAGGTTTTACTTATGAAAAAGAAACAGTTTTTGTTTTTGAGTCTTATCTTACTTATTGTGCTGGGATGCGCGGCATGTGGGAAAAACGAAGATAAAGAAACGGTGGGAGAGGATGTTGTGGAGGTGACAGCGGGGTTGACAGCGACGCCGGAACCGACAGCGACGCCGGAATCGACAGCGACGCCGGAACCGACAGCAACACCGGAACCGACTGCAACACCGGAACCGACAGCGACGCCGGAACCGACAGCAACGCCGGAACCGACAGCAACGCCGGAACCGACAGCAACGCCGGAACCGACCGCAACCCCGGAGCCGACTGCAACGCCGAAACCGACAGCAACGCCGAAACCGACTGCAACGCCGAAACCAACCGCGACACCGGAACCCACGCCGAAGCCGGGAGCGGAAGTGACGGTCCGTTTTTATGCACCGTTGATTCTGAAGGATTTGAGTGCCATAGAGGCAACGGATGCCTTAGATTTTATGAATAAGTTGTCCATGTATGCATGGCCTAAGAAAGGTGATGCAACGGAGACGGCGATGTTAAATGAAAAAGCAAGTGATTATTTCGGAACGATGGGAGAGTCACTTATGCAAAACGGAGCAGTAGCGGAAAGTGCAAAGGCCTTTTTCGGTGAAAATGTAACCGTGTCCTGTAACGGATGGTACGACGCAAACAGAAGCTGGTATGATGGGACATATTTTATTGATAAGTCAAATTATTACAGCAATTTCAGCAGTAAGAAATTTTCGGATTTGGGCATACAAAACGGAGAAGAACTGGAAGTGTATGCTACCTATACCGTGAAGTCCGGCAATGAAACAAAAGCATATATGCCTTGTATTTTGGATGTGCAGCTTGAAATAGGCTTTATAAAAACAAAGATGACCTATATGATGGCAATGCCGATTTGGGAACGAATCGAATTGCCGGAACTTGACGGATATTCATTAGAATGGGTTGATAACGGATTAATCATGTCACCGGAGAAGATACGTATATTTGATGAGACAATAAATCGTTATACTTTAGTGGTAAAACCGAAATAAACGAGATGTGCGCTTACAAAAAAAGAACCGGTCGTTTGACCGATTCTTTTTTTTACAAGCGCAAGACGGGGCCCACGGCATCCGGTGGATGCCGGTTTTGGGCGGACCGGAGCGAAGCGTCCCACGACATCCGGTGGATGTCGGTCCTGGGACAGACCGCAGTGAAACGAAGACGACTTCGAACCTCGGGGCGTGAGCGCTTGCGCTCACGAAAAAAACAGGACAGTATCGATGATACTGTCCTGTTCTTTTCTTAGAGCGCAAGACGGGATTCGAACCCGCGACCCTCGCCTTGGCAAGGCGATACTCCACCACTGAGCCACTTGCGCATGGTGTTTTGCTTTCTTCAAGCAAGGAGTATTATACCCTATGAAGTGGATTCTGTCAACATCTTTTTTGAAAAATATTTAAAATATTTTTTCGCTTCGTTTTGATCGAAAGGGGGCAAAAAAATCTGCCTTTCCGTTCCACAGATTGACAGGAACGGAAAGACAGAGCGAGGAGGTTTCTAAGCAACATGCCGCCTTGCGAAACGAGCGGTGTAAATACGACTGCGAATGGATAGTTTGCCGCGCTTCTTTTGATGGAATAGGAAGAGACGGAACCATATTATAATACGGTGTAAGTGAGGCCGTATTATGGCAGCCAATGTAACAAAGAGTAAGGTGCATCCTACTAAAAAGTATCCTGCGACATTAAGCTGGGTAAACAGTGCAAAAGTATTCAGCGAGTTGCAAAAGAACACTTCGCCGGCATTTTGTACCCTTGGCTCGGAAGGATTCTGTAAAAGATAGGATCCGTATACATCGGATACGGTTTGCACTCCGTCCGCACCGTGCAGGAAACGGCTGGAGTAGTCCGAAATAGGAAAACCGTTGGCATCTTTCGGCTGAATGTGCAACAGATGGAAGGTGCGTTCCGACAAATAATGGAACATGGTAAATACCGATTCTGTTCCGACTACGTAATATAAAGTGTCGTCGGAAAGCGGAACATGGGAACCTTCTTTTGTGAGAAGGGTAATGTCTGTAGCACGGTTATAAAGCAAACGTTTCGGATTACAGGAAAAGGACAGTCCGCCGATGTAAGGGGTTCCCCCTACGAAAGACTCGGAAAGAGAAGCGTAAAACTCCGGTAAATAGGAGACTTCTTTTCCGGTCAGATAAAATCCGTAGAGTGGGGAATCAAGAAAAGAGGACAGCTCATTGTCGTCTTCCGTGTCGGGAAGGAGGAACAATGTAATATCGGCAACCGGTTCTGCGCTTCGGCTGTTGCGTGCGGAATGACGTAACGCATGAGTCAGTTCGCTGCCGAATACGGAATCGGTCGTGACAGTCGTTTTTTCGGAACTTGTGCGGAAAAAACATCCCACACATAAAAATAAGAAAAACAAGGTACACACAATATAAAAGAAAGAGAAGCGAATCTCGCCTTCGTGGATGTCAACAAGGAGGCGATAGATGCGATGTTTGATTTTTCGACGAAAGAGTTTTGCCCGGTATCGGACAAAGCGTGTCAATTTGTTCATCATTCGTTTGATTCTCCTTTGTAAAAGTCAATGAACCGTTTTACGGAATCACTTTGTGCGGCAATTTTGTTATAAGCAAAGCCGACGGTGCGTTTTGTAAGCGGGTAAGGATGAGGAAGTTCTACCAGAGAACCCTCAGTCAATTCGTTTTCCACAAACTCACGGATAACACATCCCACACCGAGACCGATTTTAGAAAACTCAATCAGAAGATCCATGTTGCTGACTTCTAAGGTCTGGCTCATGTGCAGGTCGTGTTCGGAAAAAAAGTTCTCCAGATGCAACCGTGTGACATTGTTCATGTCTAACAGCATCAGATTGGCCCGCTGAAGAAATACCGGGGAGTCCTTGGCAAGTCCGGGTTCCCGCTCCGCAAGGTTGGCAAGATAGGAGGGACTTGCGACAAAGGTGTCCTGGATTTTTTTTAACGGAAAGAAATCCATGCTACGGGACCTGGACGGTTTCCCGATTAACCCGATGTCAAGTTTTCCGTCTTCGAGGAGTGCCAAGGTTTCGGATGTGGGGTGACACTCAATACTTAACTTGACATGGGGAAAGGTTTCCATAAAGTTCTGTAGATAAGGGAGCAGCAGGTATTTACAAAGCGTTGTACTGACTCCGATTTTGATATGACCCATGCCGAGAGAGTGTATCTTCCGGATGCTTTCTTCTCCCTGACGCAAAGACTCGAACGCAGAGCAGGTGTACTCATACAGCAGGGCACCCTCCTCCGTCAATTTAACGCCGCGGGAGTTACGGGTGAAAAGCTTAACCGAAAGGCTCTGTTCCAACTTACTGACCGCTTTACTTATGGCAGGCTGGCTGATAAAGAGTTCCTTTGCGGCTTTGGAAAGGTTTCCGGCTTCCGCTACAGCGTTGAAAATACGGTAGGAGGATAATGCGGATTCGACTTCCATATTCCCTCCTTCATTTGTAAGTCCCCGAAGCTTGAAAAGAAGGGACTAAAAATATACTTTTAGATATAACTAAAAGGAATAATACGAAAACATAATATGCATTTTAATTATAACAGAGGCGCGATGAGAAAGCAAGGGGAAAATGGGAAAAAATATAAAAAAAGAGGGGAAATATTGTTTTTATGAAGGTATGTATCAAAAAGAAGTTGTCGGAACGGTATAACGGGAGGTTATAGAATGAGGATGAACGAAAGAAACCACAACACCGAGCTGAGTCTAACGGTCCCTGCGTGACCGTTAGCCCGCGGCAGTCGCCGATAAGAACAGAGACCACAACACGAGCTGAGTCTAACGGTCCCTGCGTGACCGTTAGCCCGCGGCAGTCGCCGCGATAAGAACACGAAAAAAGACCTTGCAAGAACCTGCGGTTCTCGTCGGTCTTTCTTCGCGTTCTTATTCTTAGCTCGTTGCTTCGCGAGTCATATCTTGTTGCTTCGCGAGGCATCGCGAGTTCCTTTTACGCATAGTAGGATGCCTGGGCATTCCAAAGCTCATAGTATTTACCGCTGGTGTTTTCTAACAGTTCTTCGTGGGTTCCTACCTGTACAATCCGGCCCTGATCAAATACCGCAATCTTATCGCAGAAGCGGCAGGAGGAGAGGCGGTGGCTGATGTAGATGGCGGTTTTGTCTCCAACGATTTCATCGAATTTGGAGTAGATCTCCGCTTCCGCAATTGGGTCAAGTGCCGCGGTCGGTTCGTCTAAGATGATGAACGGAGCGTCCTTGTAAAGGGCTCTTGCCAAAGCGATTTTCTGGGCTTCACCGCCGGAAATGTTGACGCCTTCTTCATCGAAGTCTTTATAGAGGGAGGTTTCTAACTTCTTCGGCATTTCTTCGTAGCGTTCGCCGAAGCCTACCTCGTATAACATTTGTTCCGCCTTTATTGCATCCCATTTTTCGGCGGATGCGACATTATTTCCAAGCGGCATTGCCAGAAGGTTGTAGTCCTGGAATACCACGGAGAATAAGTCCAGATACTGTCTGTAATCGTATTTGCGGACATTGAAATCGTTCATGTGGATTTCTCCCTCCGTCGGGTCGTAGAGACGGCAGAGAAGTTTGATAAAGGTGGTTTTTCCGCTGCCGTTTTGTCCTACCACCGCAAGGCGCTCGCCTACCTTTAAGTTTAAGTTAATGTCCTTTAAGGCAAAGTCTTCGGAACCTGAGTAGCGGAAGCTGACATTCTTAAATTCGATGTCAAACTGCTTGTCGCTGCGCTTTTCCACGGACAGGCTACCCTGGTACATGTCGTTTTGGATATCGAAGTACTCTAAGTAAGTTTCAAGGAACTGTTCGTTGGTTTTTAATGCACCTAAGTTATAAAATAAGCCGGCAATGTTGTTGGTCAGGATGCTGAGATATCCTACATACTTAATGACACTGCCTACCGGGAAGGCCCCCAAGGTGCAGTATAAGCCGATGATGAGATAGGAGCAAAGCTCCGAGGCTTTCGTGGACAGAAAAATCGGAACGCGAAGCAAAAAGTCAATGTGGTTGAGTTTGCTGTAAAGTGTTTTGTGTTCTTTTGCCAGACTTTTGTCAATTTCTTCTACAATGGCCTGTTGCTTGTAAAAACGACTGTCCATGCCGGACTGACTGTAGCCGCCGGCAAGGCGGTTTTCCCGGAGCATTAAGTCTCCGCCGAGATTCCAGGTTTCTGCCTGCTTTTTGCCACAACGGGACTGTATCATTACTGTAAGAATGATACAGACAACCATGGCGACAAGGAGCAGAATGCCGCGAATATCAAAGGAGAGACGAAGAATTAAGGATACCATCTCCGCAAATAGAATTATACAATACAGGATGTTGATTAAGTAGGTTGCAATGTTTTCTATACACATGCACATGTTTTTGACACCGTAGTAGTTAATCCAGCTGTTTTCTATGATTTTGCGCCGCAGGTGACGAATCTCCGGATTCTCCAGCTTGTCATAATCCAAGGAAAGTGTCTTTTTGTTAAATGCTGCGGCCTCGTTGTTTTCCAGTTGTTTTTGTGCATTGTCCACACATCTTCCCAAAAGCGCGCCCATGATGTGAATAAACAGAGCTCCGCATAAGGCGATGGATACCAATAGGAACAGTTCTTCCCTGGTTTTCTTTTCGTATAATGCGGTAACAATTTCCGCTGACATCCAAAGGGTAAAAAACGGTGTCAGGTTGGTAAAAAGGATCTGGAACAGGCGAAGCGGAAAGTAGTGCGGATTGTAGGAATGATACAGCTTAAACGCCCGTCTTGTGGTTTTGTAATTATGCATGGACTTCGCCCTCCTTATAGTATTTGCTTTGCACATTGAACATTTCTGCGTATTTGCCGTCTGCGGTCATCAGCTCCTCATGGGTACCGGACTCCGAAATCACACCGTCTTCCAGTAAAATGATACGGTCACAGAAGCGGGTGGAGGCAAAACGGTGGGAAATATAGATAGAAGTCTTTCCTTCGGTTAATTCTCTGTAACGTAAATATAAGTTGTTTTCCGCAATCGGGTCTAAGGCTGCGGTCGGTTCGTCAAGGATTAAGATAGAACCGTTTTTGTAGATGGCTCTTGCCAACACCAGCTTTTGCATTTCACCGCCGGAGAGGTCTACGCTGTCATCGTGAATCCCCTTCATTAAGTGAGTATCGATACCGTTCGGTAACTTTTCGATTTTTTCGTAAATCCCCGCAAGCTTCATGGCTGCAACGGCATCTTCTCTTGCGGTAGGACGGGTAAGGTCCACACTTGCCACAAACTCAAACATGGAGAAGGCAATGGTTTTAATGTCCTGGAATACTGCGGAAATCATGGAGTAGTATTCCTCAATGTTATATTCGTTGATGTGTTTTCCGTTTACCAAAATCTCACCGGAGGTCGGCGCGTACAGACCGCAAATCAGCTTGATGAGCGTGGTCTTTCCGGCACCGTTCATACCTACAAGAGCCAAACTTTCTCCGGCGGAAATGGTCAGGTTCAGGCCGTTTATGGTATCTTTTTCCGCACCGTCGTAGCGGTAGTGTACATCCTTTAACTCGATGGTCACCGGACCGGTCGGAAGAGGACACCCTTCCCCGTGGTTAAAGGTGTTCGGATAGTTGTAGAAGTCACGATAGTAGGCAATCTTTTCGGCTCTGGTATTCAGTTTTGCAACGCTGGTAATGATGCCCTGTAAAAAGCCTGCAATGCTGCTGGTGAGACCGAAGTAAAACACAAATTCACCTACCGTAATTTTCCCAGCAAGGAGCAGTCCGATTAACACGACGTATGCCACAACGTTTTGTACAAAGGTCATCAGTCCCGCAAGAATAGAAGCAAACAGACCTCTTAAGGTACAGCGCTTGTTCCACATGAGAAGGTAGCTTTGGTAATCACGCATCATTTTGTCCAGCCAGCCTTCTAAGTTGTACAGCTTAATATCCTTTGCCATGGAGAAGTTTTCGGAAAGGCTGCGTAAGTAGTTTCTTTTCCGAACCTCCTTCTCCCAGTGGTGTTTGTTTTTCTCGAAATAGGTCGGCTGCCATCGGGTGGTAAAGTAGGACAGCACGGATACCACTGCAACCACGGCGAAGATAATCGGATTCAGTACAATGAGGAGTGAAGCGTAGGTGAAAATACCGAGGAAATGAATCAATGCTTCACTTAAATCCAGCCAAAGAAATTCTAAAGCACAGTTACCCTGACGGGAGTCGCCGGAGGCATATTCATGGATTTTCCGGTATTCCTGCTTTTCCGTGTTTTCAAAGTCGGTTTCGTAGTGATAGATATGTCCCATTTCCGTCTGATAAATCGAAGTTGGATAGTATTGTCTGGCTCTGCATCTGGAATTGATAAAGCCCCGCAACAGTTCCAGAAAAACAAGGGGCAGTAAAAAGCTTACAGTGAACTGGCACAGCTCCGAAAAGGTTGCACCGCCTCCGATGCGGTCAATCAGTTCTTTGGAAAAGAAGGAATTTAGCAGTGGCTGTACTACGGC
Source organism: uncultured Clostridia bacterium (assembly GCA_937895705.1). Taxonomy (GTDB): domain Bacteria; phylum Bacillota; class Clostridia; order Lachnospirales; family Lachnospiraceae; genus SIG307. The sequence goes on along the minus strand of CALBKM010000043.1, from coordinate 27,266 downwards.
GATGGGTACCACCGCAAACATGAAAAAGACAAACCATCGATCCAGCCGCCAGAGTTTTTTTAATGCCCAGGCAAGACTGCCGATTTTGGAATATTTTTTCTCTTTCTTTTTTGTTTCTTTGGTTTGTTTCATGATTTCCCTCCGTTAAGTCGGCAGAAGTGTTTCTTTCGTTCTGCCGGTATGTATTTGCATCAGGCGTGTGCTGAACTTGACCTTACTATACCAAATACAAAAAGAAAAAGTGCGATTTGTTGTCAAATGCAAAAATTTGATGTCAAATGCACTTTTTTGATGTTTACTGCGGTAGCAATACTTCTGTAGAAAATGCTCCGTCTTCCGAGGCTCTGGTAATATAGCCGCCGTACTTCTTAACAATCATATCAATACGGGTAAGGCCGAATCCGTGGCCTTCGCCTTTGGTGGTATGGTAATTCTTCTTTTTCTTGCCGCCGGCGGTGTTGAGAACGGAGAGGTAGAGGTAGTTCCCTTTCATCTCCATATAAATACGAATGAGACGTTCCGATACGGGAAGTTCCATGCAGGCATCCATGGCGTTGTCAAGGAGGTTGCCGATGACCGTGCAAAGGTCCAGTTCCGACACGGTAAGAGAAACCGGAATGTTGGCCTCTGTCTTTACCGTGATTTCTTTTTGGGCAGCAAGGGAAAGCTTGCTGTTTAAGATGGCGTCTGCCATACGGTTGCCGGTTTTGATGACGGTTTCCACGTTGGTCAAATCATCATCCAGCATGTCCAGATAAGCGGCGATTTCGTCAATCTCTCCGTTTACCATATGTACTTTCATGGTCTGGATGTGGTGACGGTAGTCGTGGCGCCAACCCCTCATTTTTTGGTACATGTTTTCCACTTCCAGGTAATATTTTTGGATCAGTTCGGTTTCAAAGGCCGCAACCTTCTTAGCAATGAGCTTTTCAAATAACATGGTAACCTCTTATAAGTATTTGACCAGGGCGGCGTGAATGTCGTGGTAAACGCCCCGGCTTAAGGGTACAACGGCACCGTTTGTCATAGTGACGTCGGTACGGGTAATCAGTTTCACGTATTTTAAGTTAACGAGGAAGGAGCGGTGTGCTTTAAAAAAGGTGTCATCCAGTTCCTCGAAAAACTTTCCTAAGGTCATGCGGGTACGGAAGTTTCCGTGGGTGGCATGGATATTTAGATAAACATTTTCAGCTTCCACGTAGATGATATCCGCAAGGGAGAGCTTTACATCTCCTTCGGAGGTGGAGATGAGTACCGAACGCATTCGGTTGGTGAGATTTCCTACTGCTTTGTCAAGCACCGGAAAAAGCTTTCCTGCATCCACCGGTTTAATTAAATAGTGGAGTGCCGACACATCAAAACCGTCGCTGAAGTACTCGTAGAAGCCGGTGATAAAAATAAGCTGCACCGCTTGATTATCTTTACGAACCTCCTTGGCCAGTTCCACTCCGCTTCGCCCCGGCATTTCCACGTCCAGGAGAAGAATGTCGAAGTCTTTTTCGTCCTCATAGTCAAAAAGGAAGGAGTCGGCATTGACATATTGTTTGAGTTCGATGAGATGACGGTTTTTCTTTCCCCAGGCGGTGACGATATCGGTGAGATAGTCCCGCTGTTTGGCGTCATCGTCACAGATGGCAAGTTTCAGTTTCATGGGAAATTCCCTCCCTAACATGTGTAAGTAAAATCGAAGACGCCGGGGTAGAAACGGCATCGTCTATTCTTTGATTCCGTAAATTGTTTTTAAGTGTGAAATTTTACTTCCTAAATTGCCCAGCAGTGCGTCAGCAGCTGTGAGAGCAGCCATGCATTCCACTACCACAACGGCGCGGGATACGATAATCGGGTCATGACGACCGGTAACCTGACAGGTATAGGCAGAACCGTCTTTTTTTACGGTTTCCTGCGGAGCGTAGACGGACGGAGTCGGTTTTACCGCTACCCGGAACAAGACATCCGAACCGTCGGTCATGCCGCCAAGCACACCGCCTGCACGATTGGTGCGTTTTCTGATGTTGCCGATTTCATCGGTATAGAAAGCATCGTTTTGTTCCGTACCGGTAAGAAGGGCGGCATCGAATCCGGAGCCCAGTTCAAAGCCTTTTACAGCACCGATGGACAGCATGGCATGGGCAAGTCTTGCATCAAACTTTTCAAAGACAGGGTCACCAAGACCTGCCGGAAGTCCGGAGAGGACGCATTCGATAGTGCCGCCTGCGGAATTGTGCTCTTCTCTTAACTTTGCCAAATAGGCTTCGGCTCTTTCGGAAGCGGACTTATCAGGCATATTGAGCGGGCTTTTATCCCGAAGGGAAGCCAATTCATCGATGGAATAGCGCTCTGTAAGATATTCCGTTGTATCAAAACATTCATACTCGTTGATGGATTTTGCATAAGCGCAAACCTTGACTTTAAGCTCGTTAAGTAATGCACAGGCAACGGCGCCTGCGGCTACTCGGGCTGCGGTTTCCCGGCCCGAAGAACGTCCGCCGCCCCGGTAGTCCCGGAATCCGTATTTGGCATCAAAAGTAAAATCCGCATGCCCCGGACGATAGTAGGAGGCAATTTCGGAATAATCGCCGGAACGCTGGGATTCATTACGAATCAGAAGGGCAACGGAAGTGCCCGTGGTTTTTCCTTCAAATACGCCGGAAAGAATTTCTACAAGATCGTTTTCTTTTCGCGGGGTGGCGTAAATATTCTGTCCCGGTTTTCTTCGGTCCAAAAAAGTCTGGATATAGTCCGCGGAAAGAGGAATTCCGGCCGGACAGCCGTCGATAATAACACCCAATGCCGCACCGTGGGACTCGCCGAATGTTGTGATTCTGAAATAATTTCCGAAAGATGATCCGTTCATAAAAATACCTCCGAAATGCATACTAAATGTATTGTAATCCAATCGGGATAAAAATGCAAGGGGAAGCGGAATGAGCGGCTTTGGCGGCAGATAGACGGCAATGACGCTATGGCAGAAAAAAACAACTATAGATTATGTTGAAAGCTGTTATTAAAAGTTATAATAAAAGAGAATTTTAAAGGACGACAAACTGTTTTTTTACGGAAAGGAGCGAATCGAATGTCAAAAAAAGCAATAAACGAAGCAATCGGCGGAAGGTTACGCTCTTATAGAGAAAGTTTGGAGATGAACAGAGAGTCCTTTTCGGAAAAGGTAGGATTGTCGCCGCAGTTTTTAGCGGAGGCAGAGAACGGAAAGAAAGGTTTGTCTGCGGAGAGTATCTATAAAATCTGCAGCAGTAGCGGAATGTCTGCGGATTATCTCGTATTGGGAAAGAGAAAAGCGGATAAACTAGGGAATCCGTTGGATAATGTTTTACAGGATATACCGGGAGATTATTCCGTACAGTGCGTGAAGATGCTGCAGGCGGTAAGCGATATTATTCAGGAAGCGCAAAGGGAAGGTGCAGAGATATATAAGAAATTCAGTGAGTAACCCTTATATTTTATGTCGGCGTCCGAAGCGGAAAGAAGAGCAAGAAACGACAGGGAATGTTGTGTTCTTGCTTTTTTTACTATAGAAAGAACAAAAGTTGTTCCGGGAGATTCTTTGTTCAAAATCAGTGGGAAAAACTTGAAAATGTCGAAAAATTATGATAAAATATAGAAGGTGGGAAATTTGTATGCACGGAAGCAAAGGTGATTGTATGGTCATGAACCGCAAGAAAGCAAAAGAGGCTAAGAAACAAAGACGCATCAGGGGTCTTTTGTTACTGAGCCTTGTTTTGGTTGCTGTCGGTTTTGGCATACTTTGGGGATTAAACGAAACAAGAAAAGATTTAATAGAAGAATGTGAAAATAACCTTCTTTGGGAAGTTCAGTTATCCGCACGCGAAGTTTCCGAGGATATTGAAAATAAATTTGCCGCGTTGGAGACGATACAGGAGATGATAACACATTCCTATGGGATCGGCCCGGAAGCGGTAGGAGCTTTGCTGACATCCAAGTACAGATATGGGATGAGTTATCTGGCGGTGGTGGACAAGGATTATGTGTACTATGACCATGAAGGCGACGTTATTCCGGAAACACGTACGGAACATATAGAGAGGGCTATGGCCGGGGAACGGGTAGTGGCACGCTCGGTAGATGATGTATCCGGCGACGGGGTGGCTTTTTTTGTGCCGTGTATGGACGGAGAAGAAGTGGTCGGAGTACTCGTGGCTAAGGAAGGAAGAGAGCAGCTGCTAGGGAAACTGAGTGCAAAACCGCAGGATGGTACAGAATTGGTTGTGGACGTCTTCGGCGATGTTGTTCTTATGGCAGATGATTTCGGAAATTACTTGGACGGTATGTCTTGGGAAGAATTTTCAAAGAACGGCCGGGCGTGGAAACAGAAGAATGAATTCGATGAACAGATGGAGCTGGTAGGATGTGCGGTGGCATCTGCAGTAAATCAGAACGGCAAGGCGATTTATTTTGCGGCGGCAACGGTGGAAGGGTATGACGGTTTTTATGTACTGCGCCTGACAAGCTCCGATGTGGTAGAAAAAGAAATACGTCAATCCATGATTCGGATTTGTTTTATGATGACATTTATGGCTGCCTTTATATTGAGCGTTGTCATTGCCGCAGTGGTGATGTATGTTCGAAATCGCAGAGAAGTGTATTATGCGGCGTATGTAGACCAGTTGACCGGAATTGCAACCAAAGCAAAGCATAAGATGGATGCCCAGGAATTGATTGACAGGCAGGAAAAACATTATGCGTATGTGACATTTGATGTAGACAACTTTAAGTACATTAATGAGATGTTCGGTTACGAATACGGGAACAAAATTCTGATACATATTGCGAATAAGATAAAGACCTTTGCAAAAGACGGCGAATTATATGCCCGGATTTCCTCGGACAATTTTGCTTTGTTGCTGTGCGATATGGGTACGAAGGAAGAACTGAAGGACCGAATCGGCGAGCTGTTTGAGTGTCTTACGGAGAATAAGGAATCCACAGATTTGTTGCATATGTGTTCCATGAATTTTTCCTGCGGCGTATACAGAATCGAAGGAAAAATGGATATTAATGCGGTAAGGGCCAATTCAAATCTGGCTCGTGCCGAGAGTAAGAAGAAACTGTTAGATAAAATCGTTTTCTATGACGAGAGCCTGAAGGCTCGCAAGGTGGAAGAAAAGGAATTGGAGTACGAGGCGGAAGAAGCCTTGGTAAATAAGGAGTTTCTGGTGTATTTCCAACCGAAATACGATGCGGACACGGAGAAGATTATCGGCGCTGAAGCTTTGGTACGCTGGAATCATCCGGTAAGAGGAATGCTCTCTCCGGGATTGTTTGTACCGTTGTTTGAGAGTAACGGTTTTATCGTAGAAGTTGATTTGTATGTGTTGGATCGCGTATGTGCATTGATAGAAGAGTGGCTGAAGGCAGGGATTCCTCCGATTTGCATCTCGGTCAACCTGTCCAGAGTTCATTTGCATGAGCGTGATTTGGTAAAACGTTTGAAGGAAGTGGTAAACAATCATAATGTTCCGCCGGAATATATCGAATTTGAGTTGACCGAGTCGGCGTTTTACGAAGAAACAGAAAGCTTGCTGCGGATTATGGCGGAGATTAAAAATGCGGGTTTCCGGTTGTCGATGGACGATTTCGGTTCCGGCTATTCCTCATTGAATCTGCTTCGGAGACTTCCGGTGGATGTGTTGAAGCTGGATAAGGTATTTCTGGAGGACTGTGACGAAGGTGACGATGAGACAAGAGGTCGGAGAATCGTAATGCATGTAATTTCCATGGCAAAGGATTTGAAGATGGAAGTGCTGGCGGAAGGAGTAGAAACCTCCGGTCAGAAAGAGTTTTTGCAGAGTGCAAAATGCGATATGATACAAGGATATTATTTTGCACGTCCGATGCCGATAAAAGAATTCGAGCTTTTGTATAAAGGGCAGAATTGTTTAAAGGCTTCCGTTCATAAGCCGACGGTGAAAGAAAAAGAACAAAAGCCGGCTGAGAACAGGAGTGAGAGCGAGAGCAAAAGCAAGGTAAAGAAGGGGGAGGGAGATTCCGAATAACAAAATCGGAAGTGTCTGTACCTTGTGCCAGACAAACAAAAGCAGTATACATAACAGAAGCGTAATGCGATAAGTCGTAAGCATGACAGGAGAATAGTGATACCGTTTGTATAAAACAGACAGAGGGGTATCACTGTTCTCCGTTTCTTTTTGTGCTTTTACGGAGTCACTTAAAAAGACAGGAAGCAAAAGGCAAAGCAGAGCAATGCCGTAAGGGGCAAACAGGGTCCGGCCGAGTACGGTAAGAAAAAGTCCGGTGACTGTCAAGAGAAATAGCATAAAACGATAGGAAATACGCAAGGCAAGAAACCGGCAGAGGGTAAAAAGCAACCGACGGTTTTGGAATGCGGCATCGTTTGTTTGCGAGTTTTTCATAAGTCACCTCCGAAATAAACTGATTTCAGTTTAACATAGTGTCGGTTTCTTGTCAAAAAACGAAAGGAAGAAAAGGAGAGAAGATGCAAAAAAAGGATGGAAAAACGGTGAAGAAACGGGGATTTTAGGCCGATATAATAAATAACGTAAAAAAATATCATAATCTTTAAAAAATGCTTTGAAAAATCTCCCAAATATGTATATAATAGATACGGAGGCCGAAACGGCACTCACATATGAAAGGAGAATGGGAAAATGTTAAGCAGTGATATCGGAATTGATCTCGGAACCGCAAGTGTTCTTGTATATATAAAAGGCAAGGGTGTGGTATTAAAAGAGCCGTCCGTAGTGGCGTTTGACCGTGATTTGAATAAGATCAAGGCAATCGGAGAAGAGGCGAGACTGATGCTCGGTCGTACTCCGGGGAATATTGTTGCGGTACGTCCGCTTCGTGCCGGTGTTATTTCCGATTACACCGTAACGGAAAAGATGTTAAAGTATTTCTTGCAGAAGGCGGTAGGTAAGCGTCGTTTCCGCGGCAGACGTGTCAGTGTATGCGTGCCGAGCGGTGTTACCGAAGTTGAGAAGAAGGCAGTAGAGGATGCTACCTTACAGGCCGGTGCAAAGGAAGTTGCTATTATCGAGGAGCCGATTGCGGCAGCCATCGGTGCGGGTATCGATATTGCAAGACCGTGCGGTAACATGGTAGTGGATATTGGTGGCGGCACCACGGATATTGCGGTTATATCTCTCGGCGGTACGGTAGTAAGTACCTCCATTAAGATTGCGGGCGATGACTTCGATGAGGCTATTGTTCGTTACATGAAAAAGAAGAACAGTCTTTTGATCGGTGAAAGAACCGCGGAAGACATTAAGATTCGTATCGGTTCCGCGTACCGTCGTCCGGAGTCCATCTCCATCGACGTAAAGGGACGTAACCTTGTTTCAGGTCTTCCGAAGACCATTTCCGTAACTTCCGAGGAGACGGAAGAGGCACTTCGTGAGACCACTTCCCAGATTGTGGAAGCGGTGCACTCCGTATTGGAAAAGACCCCGCCGGAACTTGCTGCGGATATTGCAGAACGCGGTATTGTATTAACCGGTGGCGGAAGCTTATTATACGGCTTGGAAGAGCTGATTGAAGAAAAGACCGGTATTCCGACCATGACGGCGGAGGACCCGATGACTGCAGTAGCAATCGGTACCGGCAGATATGTTGAGTTTTTAAGCGGCAAGCGTGACTAAGACAGCAATGAAGCTGTCCGTAACCTGCATGGAGGCGAGATAGAGCTTTTTACAGAAAGGAGAAAAAAGTGGTTCGAGGATTATATACAGCATGGACAGGAATGGCAAACGAACAGAAGCGTCTGGATGTTATCTCGAATAACTTGGCAAACTCGGCAACAGTGGGCTACAAAAAGGAAGGTGTAACCTCTCAGTCTTTTGACGAGCAGTTGTCCATTAAGATTAAGGACAGATCCGAGCCGATTACGGGAGACCGTATCATCGGTAGTATGAGCCTCGGTGTGAAAATCGGTGAGGTGTACACGGATTATTCCGGCGGGTCCTTAAGAGAAACCGGTAATACATTCGATTTAGCATTGGACGGAGAAGGATTTTTTCAGGTGGCAGTGACAGACCGCAACGGTGAAACTCATATGCGGTATACCCGTGCGGGAGGCTTCCACATGACCAGTGACGGATATGTGGTGAATTCCGAAGGAAATCACTTGCAGGGAGAGTCTGGGGATGTTTTGGTGCCGACGGATGCCGGCGAAATCTTAGTGGATATCGACGGCAGTATATATGCCGACGGCGAATACGTGGACAAGATTAATCTGTTTGACTTTGAAGATTATGATTATCTGAAGAAGTTCGGCGATGTAATGTATGAACCGGTGAACGGTGCTGTGGAAAAGGATGCCACAGGCCTGATTCGTCAGGGCTATACCGAACAGTCCAATGTAAATGTGGTAACGGAGATGGTGAATATGATTGCGATTACCAGAGCCTATGAGGCAAACCAGAAGGTGATTCAGTCTGTAGACCAGACGTTGGATAACTCTGCAAATTCCATCGGACGTGTATAGCGTAAGAAAGAGGTGACGTTATGTTAAGATCTTTGTGGACCGGTGCATCGGGTATGATTGCACAGCAGACCAGTGTAGATACAATTTCAAACAACCTTGCCAACGTGAATACTGTTGGTTATAAGAAAGAGACGGTAGAGTTCCGGTCCCTTTTATACCAGAAGCTTCAAACGGAGACGACGGACCACAACGGTGATCCGAAACCGGTTATCGGTCAGGTGGGTTCCGGTGTACGGACTGGAGCTATTACCTCCCGTTTTACGCAGGGAAATATGACGGCTACGGAGAATCCTTTTGATTTGGCGATTGAAGGAGAAGGGTTCTTTTCTGTCAGAACGCCAAACGGCGAGACGGCCTATACCCGTAACGGTTCTTTAGTGTTCGCAATTGCAAGCGATGGGTTGGCATTGACCAATTCCGAAGGTTATCCGCTTCTTGATACAACAGGTTCTCCGGTTGTGCTTCCGGGAACCACGGATGTGTCCAAACTTTCCATCGATGTGGACGGTAAGTTGATTGAGGCGGTAGATGAGCCGTACGAGGCGGCCGATGGCACAACAAAGTATAATACGAAGCATGTAGAGAGAGCGCAGCTCGGTATCGTGCAGTTTAATAATCCTTCGGGTTTGATGAAGGTGTCCGGAAGTATGTATCAGGAGTCCCTGGCTTCCGGCGAACCGCGTATGGAAGTAGAAGATGATGCATTAAAGCGTAGTGCTATTCGTTCCGGTTATTTGGAAGCATCCAATGTACAGACTGTGGATGAAATTGTGAATCTGATTGTAGCACAGCGTGCGTATGAAATGAATTCCAAGGTGATTACCGCATCCGACCAGATGTTACAGCAGGCAAATAACCTGAGAGGATAAAAGGTGTAACGGAGTAGGTCTTACATAGTCCTACGGACAGGAGGACGCATGAGTATCGGATTAAGCAGTGAACTTTTGTTTACGCAAATGCAAAACAGTAAAAACGACACAAAGGCAGTGGGTCTTCAGAATAAGCTTTCCGGAATTAACAGTCAGTCGGCAACGGACGAAGAGATGATGGAGGTCTGTAAGGAGTTCGAAGCGTATTTGGTGGAAAAGGTATTCGACCGCATGAAGGATGCCATGACCGACAGTGAGGAAGAAGAAAGCGATTATTTGAGTTACTTCGGAGATATGATGTATCAGGAGTATGCAAAGACTATCGCAGAAAACGGTGAGTTGGGACTGGCACAGCAGTTGTACGAGTCCATGAAGCGAAACACCGTATCTCCGATACAGGAGAGTTTGCAACCGGCGGATGAGGCGGTAAATGCCGCAGCGTCCTTTGCTTCCGAGAAGAAGGAAGAGGAACGGTAAGAAATAGGGATGAAGAAGTACGGGCGTTACGGGCAGAAGCCCGTAACGCCTTTTCCTTTATAGGAAAAGGCGCCGGTTGCGAGAGTTTCGCAAGCGGAACTCTATGTTTAGTAGGTTACGTACACGGGAGTTTTGATATAAGGAGAGACCATGGAAAAGGAAAGCATCAAAGGGTATGTCACCCACATTAAGTATCGCAATGAGAAGAACGGATATACCATATTGACATTAGAGACCGACGAGGATGATGTAGTGTGCGTCGGATGTTTTTCTGCGGTCAGTGAGGGGGATTTGCTTTCTGTTACCGGTTCTTACACGGTACATAATGTTTACGGAGAACAGTTTTTAATGGAGCATTATGAGGTACAGGAACCGGAGAATGCGGTGGCCATGGAACGGTATCTGGCCTCCGGTGCAATTAAAGGAGTCGGGGCAAAGCTGGCGGCAAGAATTGTTCGCCGTTTCAAGGAGGATACCTTTCGGATTATGGAGGAGGAGCCGGAGCGCCTTGCCGAGGTGTCCGGTATTAGCGAAAAATCCGCCCATGCCATATATGAGCAGTTTGTGGAAAAAAGAGAATTGCGCCACGCTATGTTGTTCTTGCAGCAGTACGGCATTTCCAATACATTGGCGGTGAAAATATATGAGCGTTATAAAAGTCAGATGGAGGTAGTGCTTACGGAAAATCCGTACCGTCTGGCGGAAGATATCGACGGTATCGGTTTTCGGATTGCGGATGATATTGCTACCAAAGTGGGACTTCGCAGTGATTCGGAATACCGGGTACGGGCGGCAATTTTTTACGTACTTACCCAGGCGGGAGCAAACGGTCATGTATACCTGCCGGAGGAGGAAGTCCTGGAGGGTACCTGTGAATTGCTGGAACTCGGAAGGGAAACGGTAAAGCGGCAGATTGATTTCCTGCAGCTGGAAAAGAAGATAATTATTAAGGATGTGGACGGAGACCGGTTATTGTACGGCTCTACTGCATATTATACGGAGTTAAATACGGCCAGAATGTTGTTGGACTTAAATGTTTCTTACGATTTACCGGATTCGGTGCTTGAAACGCGGTTGGCAAATTTGGAGCAGCGTTCGGAAATCGAATTGGATGAGTTGCAACAAAAAGCGGTATTTGAAACGGCACGGCACGGGGTGTTTGTGCTGACGGGGGGACCGGGTACCGGTAAAACCACAACGATTCGTACGATGCTGGATTTCTTTGAAAAGGAAGGTCTGGACATTTTGCTGGCAGCACCGACAGGGCGTGCGGCAAAGCGTATGACCGAGACCACGGGGAGGGAAGCCCGAACCATTCACCGTTTATTGGAGCTTAAGGTGTCCGAGGGGATGGGAAACCGTATGAGTTTTGAGCGGAACGAAGAGAATCCGTTGGAATGTGATTTGATTATTATCGATGAAATGTCCATGGTAGATATTTATTTGATGCATGCGCTGTTAAAGGCTGTATCTATCGGAACAAGACTGGTTTTGGTGGGAGATGTGAACCAGCTTCCCAGTGTGGGACCGGGTAATGTCCTGAGAGATATTATCGAGTCCGGTTGCTTTTCCGTTGTTACCCTGGATAAAATATTCCGTCAGGCGCAGGAGAGCGATATAGTAACCAATGCCCATAAAATCCATGCGGGGGAAGAAATACGTCTGGATAATAAGAGTAAGGATTTCTTCTTTTTGCAGAGAGAGGACTTGACTGTAATCCAGCAATCGATTTTGTATTTGGTGAAAGAGAAGTTAGCAAAGCATTTGCATGTAACTCCAAGAGAAATACAAGTGCTTACCCCGATGCGAAAAGGGGAGCTGGGTGTGGAACGGCTGAATGTCTTACTTCAGGAGCATATAAATCCGCCGGATGCGGGGAAAAAGGAGAAAGAACACAGTAAGGGCGTGTTCCGTGAAGGTGACAAGGTAATGCAGATTAAGAATAATTACCAGATGGAATGGGAAGTCAGAAGCCGTTACGGAATTCCGACAGAGTCCGGAACCGGAGTGTTTAACGGAGATTGCGGAACTATACAGGAGATTAATTTCTTTTCCGAGCGTATGAGTGTATGCTTTGATGAAGGGAGAATTGCGGAATATCCGTTTTCCCAGTTGGATGAACTGGAGCTGGCCTATGCGGCAACCATCCACAAGTCTCAGGGAAGCGAGTATCCGGCAGTTGTATTACCGCTTTTGTCGGGACCACGTCTTTTAATGAACCGAAATTTACTGTACACTGCGGTAACAAGAGCAAAACAGTGTGTAATGATTGTAGGAAACGCGGCTACGGTATGGGCGATGATCGAGAATACGGATGAGATGAAACGGTATTCGGGTCTGGGGAGACATTTGGGAGAAATGGCAAGGTAAATCAGGGAATTCTGTCAGAAAACTCTTGTATTTGTTGTGGAAATGTTATAAAATATAGAAAAGGAATATAAGGAGGGAGTTGTCTGGATTTTCATAATAGGGGAAGTGCAGTATTGGCAAGTGTATTTCCGCCGCGGTGTCCGGTATGCGGAGAACTGAAGATTCCGTGGGAAAGCGGAACTTGTCCGGAATGTGCGGGAAAGTTGAGGTTTGTAAAGGAGCCGGTATGCCTTTGTTGCGGTCGGGAAGTGGCAGATGATACGAAAGAATACTGTAACGGCTGTGAAGAAAACAGAATGACATTTGTTCGTAATTTTGCGGTATGGCAGTATGACAAACGAATGAAGAAATCCATAGCCGATTTTAAGTATAACGGAAGAAAAGAATATGCGGAGTTTTATATACAGCATATGAAGCAATGTTTCGGAGTACAATTGCTTCGTTACGGGGTGACCGTTCTTGTTCCGGTTCCTGTTTCCGATAAGAGGCGTCGTTACCGTGGATTTAATCAGGCGGAGGTTTTGGCGGACGGACTGGCAAAGGAACTGGGATTGATTTCGGTATCGTTACTGCGCCGGGTTCGGAACACCGCACCTCAGAGCGGGTTGTCTCCTACGGAACGAAAGAAGAATTTGTCGGATGCGCTTGTATGGAACGAGCGGGTAGCAAAACAATTGGAAAAACTGCCGGAGTGTGTGGCTTTGGTAGATGACATTTTTACAACGGGAACTACGATGGAGGCCTGTACCCGGGTGTTACAAGCCAATGGGGTTGGATCGGTGTACGGTGTCTGTGTATGCATCGGAAACGGATAAAACGGTTTGAAAGGTAAGAGGAGGATGAGACTATGGACGTGAGAAATTGTAAAGGATGCAGTCGCTTGTTTAACTATATCGGAGGACAGCCTCTTTGTCCGGAATGCATTAAGGCTCTTGATGTAAAATTTGACGAAGTACGTGACTATGTATACGAGCATCCGCGTGCGGGTATGCAGCAGGTTGCGGAGGAGAATGACGTTACCATCGCCCAGATTAAGCGTTGGATTCGTGAAGAACGTCTGGCCTTCAGTGAAGAGGCTCAGGTGGGTCTGGAATGTGAGGGCTGCGGTAAAATGATTCGTACCGGACGGTTTTGTGATGCATGTAAAGCAAAGTATATTAATGACTTTTCGGCCTATTCGCGTCCGAAGATTGAGGCGGAGCCGAAGCTTGCAACGAAAGCGGGACCGCAGATTCGTTTTTTGGACCGCGGAAAATAAAAGTAAAGAATATGAAAAGAAGCGCTGCGGGAGCGAAACCTGCAGCGCTTTTGTAATGTTCCGCAAAAGTGCGTTCCCGCACAAGCGGATATTTTTGTCCTATAAAAGAATTCGGAGTTACCTTAGACGAATGCCGTCTTCTTCCAGCGTGATGATACTGTCTTTGTAGAGACGCCCGATGGCTCTTTTGAAGGAGTTTTTGCTTAAGCCGAACTTTGCCTTAATGGCTTCCGGGTTGGATTTGTCGTGATACGGAAGGAAGCCTCCGGTTTCTTTTAACAGCGCAAGAACACCTTCTGCATCACTGTCCATCTGTAAGTATGCTTTCTCCCGGATGCTGAGCTCTAAGCGACCGTCCGGCTGGACTTTGGTTACCCGGGCATTGATAACGGTACCCGGGCGAAGAGGAGTAATTACCTCCCGTCGCGGAATCAGCGCAGAATAGATATGATCTACCGCAACATAGGTGCCGAACTCGTCAATGTGTTCGTATACGATACCGGTAACACGGTCATCCTTTTGATATGGGGCGTTACCGGAAAGGTAATCGTAAACATGCATGGTGGCGCAAAGGCGGCCGCTTTTGTCGATATAAAGGGCCACAAGGACGTTCTCGCCCTGTTTCACTTTTGCAGTCTGTTCCTTAAACGGAAGAAGCAAATCTTTTGCGAGTCCCCAGTCTAAAAAAGCACCGATGGAAGAGGTTTCTTTCACCGTTAAAACAGCGGTTTCACCTAAGGTAAGGGGCGGAACCGTAGTGGTAGCGATGGCGCGGTCTTCTGAATCGCGGTAAATAAACACGCGGAAGGTATCGCCCGGTTTGGTTCCGGTCGGAACCTGATTACGGGGAAGAAGAACCCTGGTTTCGGAGATTGCGGCTGTATCGGTGGAAAAGGAAGGAGTTCCTTCGGTTTTGCTTTCCAAATAGACACCGTTTTCGGTTGATCGGCAGACGGTAAGAGTCTGCATCTGTCCAAGCATAATCATAATTGTAAATCCTCTCTGTAAACTGAAGTGAATCGAAAATCGATTTATTTTTTAAATTCCGCAACTGCGTAGGGGGTGCCGGTTTCGTCCGCAAGAACAATCGTACATTTGTCATTCTCTTGTGTGAGACGCGGATAAAGAATATCTCCCAGCTGGGCGGATTTTTTATATTCTACACGAAGTCCGGTGTAGTCGTTCTCCGGAAGAAGTGCGGCAGCCATGGCAACGTACTGGCCGTTGTTTACATGGTGATTGGAGTCAAGATGGGACACGCTGACCGGAATCGGAGCCAAAGAGGTACCGTTTGCCGGCAGGTCAATTTTTCGCGGAGCACATTCCATAGGATACGGCGGTTCCAACGGGTAGCGGGAGGCGTAAGCCGGGTCCGGTCTGACCGGACGTCCCGTGTCGGTATCCGCGAAAACCCAGATGGAATTAGCAGCTACCAGAAGTTCTCCTTTTTCATCGGTCAGGGTAAAATTACGGTATCCGAACATTGATTTGAAATCGTAGGGCCAGGTACTTACCCGAAGAAGTTCTCCGTAGCGCGGAAACCGATGAATTTGGATTTGCCAGGAATTCATCAGCCATACCCGGTGTTCTTTTTGTAAAAATTCAATTCCGATACCCAGGTCTTCCGAATGAAACACACTACAGTCCTGGAAATAATTGATAATAGCCGGATAGGACAGTTGCAGGGAAGAATCTACTTCACTGTACCGGACTCTTGTGGAAAATGAATACATAGTGACTCCTAACAGTCGGTTTCGGAATTAAAAGTACCGACAAAACATTATTTTTTCCGTATGCACACAAGTATAGCATAATTCATAAAAAAAAGCTAGAAATAGTGAGGAAAAAATTGTATACTGGTAGAGGGAGTATGTGATGCGGAGAAAAAGCATGAAAGGGTACATGAAAAAAGCCCATGCTTTTGCATGAGCTTTAAACACGAAGGTCGATGTTTTGTCCCAGATTCGGCTGAACCGACTGTTCCATTATCTTAATCATGTTTTCTCCGGTGCCTTCGATGGTTTCAAGGGCTTTCTTGAAAACAGCAACACCGACCATATCGGAAGCCTGTAATGCTGAGGCCTGCATAGAAAGTGCGGCAATATCCATAAGGCATCCTCCTTTCTTCTGTGCCGGACCGGCGACAGAAACGGTTTACTTCTATTGCTATTATAGCATAATAATTAAGAAAAAGCAAGAAAAGGCGCTTTAAGGCGCAGAAAGAGGTTTTTATGTTAGATACGATTATTATCGGGGCAGGTCCGGCAGGCATGGCCGCCGGGATTTATGCGGCAAGAGCGGAGCTTTCTCATTTGGTACTGGAAAGCGGTCTTATGAGCGGAGGGCAGATTATTAATACTTCCGAAGTGGACAATTATCCGGGACTTAAGGGAATCGGAGGTTTTGAACTGGCCATGAAGTTTCGTGAGCACTGTGATGCCTGCGGCGTAAGTTTTCAGGACGGCAAGGCCGTAAAAGTGGAAAAACAGGAAAACGGATTTCTGGTTTCTTTGGAAAGCGGAGAGACACACTCGGCTAAAACCGTATTGTTTGCTACCGGTGCGAAACACAGATTGCTGGAAGTGCCGGGAGAGAAGGAGTTTGCGGGGAACGGTGTGTCTTATTGCGCTACCTGTGACGGCGCTTTTTTTCGCGGGAAAGAAGTAGCTGTGGTGGGTGGCGGTGACGTGGCTATCGAGGATGCCCTGTTTCTTGCCCGGATTTGTAAGAAAGTATATCTTGTCCACAGAAGAGAGGAGTTCCGGGCCGCAAAGACCCTGGTAAATCGTTTGCGGGCTTGTGAGAATGTGGAATTTGTCTTAAAAGCGACACCGGCAAGAATTGAGGGAACCGGCAAAGTAGAACGCTTTGTGGTAAATACGGAAGCCGGGGAGCGCGAGCTTCCGGTATCGGGAGTGTTTGTAGCGGTGGGAATGCTTCCGAATACGGAACTTTTACAGGGACTTGTGTCTTTGGATGCAGCCGGATATGTAGTGGCAGGAGAAGATTGTAGGGCGGATGTACCGGGTATTTTTGCAGCGGGAGATTTACGTACCAAACATTTGCGTCAGGTAGTTACCGCAGCAGCCGACGGAGCAACCGCAATCTATGAAATCGAAGCTTATCTGAACCAGCAATAAGTTACTTATAGCAGAAAGGAAAACGTTTTATAGGTAAAAATTGGACAGCCCGGTGTGTTGACAAAGCACACCGGGGTTTGTTATAATTGCGTCACAAGTTTGTAATAAACTTGTAACAATTACAAGGGAGGCGTTGTATGGGTAGTCGGAAGTATGGAAGGATATTGCTGTGTGTGGGTACGGCGGCACTTATGGGAGTTGCCGGCCGGACGGAAGCGTATGCGGCAGAGAAGGTGGCCGGTTTGATGAATATAGAGGAAATCCCGGCAGTGCAGAGCTACATGCCGGAGATTAAAGAGATATGGAGAGCAATCGGTGCCGAATATAAGTACATAGACGGTCTGGAAGATATCGGTGAGCGTGTATTGCAAAAAAAGGAAACGACCGGTGATGACGAAGGCGAGCTTGTACTGTTTTCCAAGGCGAAGGGCTTGGAAGGTACGAGAGTGTTCGCTAATGTAAACAATTATGTGAATGTGAGACAAAAAGGTACCACTGCATCGGAAGTTGTTGGTAAGCTATATTCCGGATGTGTGGCTACGGTTTTGGAAGAAGAAGGAAACTGGGTGTATGTAAGCTCCGGTAATGTGACCGGATATGTGGTAAAGGACTTTTTGCTGTTGGGAGATGAAGCGGAAGCTGCCATTGCAAAGAAGTACGCGCCGAAGGTTGTGGTGACGGCCAATGCGTTGAATGTGCGTTCCGGAGCCGGTACGAATTACGGTGTGTTAAAGACCTTCGGAAAGGGAGATACCGCGGAACTTTTGGAACAGGGCAAGGAATGGATGAAAATCCGCCTTTCCGACGGAGGAACGACAAAGACAGGGTATGTTTATGCGACTTATGTAAAGATATCCGGTGAGCCGAAGTACGGCGAAACTCTGGAGGAAGAAAAGGTGAGAATTGCGGCGGAGAAAAAGGCTGCGGCGGAGGCTGCCGCAAAAGCGGAAGCCGACAGAAAGGCAGCAATAGAGCAATCGAAGCGCGATAAGGCAAAGCAGGTGGCGAATTACGCCAAGACCGCAGTGGGGACCGCATATGTCTGGGGTGGTACTAATCTAAAGAGCGGAGTGGATTGTTCAGGGTTATGTTATGCGTCATATAAGGCTTACGGGTATACTTTACCGAGAACTTCCAGAGATATGGCAGCCAGTAAGTCGCTGTTGTCCGTAACCCCGAATACTTCCATTCTGAAGGCCGGAGACCTGATATTTTATGCTTCCGGCGGAAGAGTGGATCATGTGGCCATGTATATCGGTGACGGTAAAGTGGTACATGCATCGGATTACAGTACAGGAGTTATTATTTCCAGATATAATTACCGGACTCCGCACAGTGCCAAAAGAGTCATTTATTAAGGCAGGTTTGCATTTCCTTGCGCAGTTTACGATAGGTGGAAGGGGCCAGGCCGGTATGCTTGTGAAACAAACGGCTGAAATAAAGCGGATTGTCGTAACCTACGGCCTCGGCAATCTCGGTAATGTTGTAGTCGGTGTTTTCCAACAGGTTTTGGGCATTCATCATTCGTAGGGATAAAATGTACTGCATCGGTGTTACTTTTACGATTTGCTTGAAATTACGAATGAACCAACAAGTGCTGAAGTGTCTGGATTTGGCGTACTCCTCGATATTGATTTCAGCAGAATAATGTTCGTTAAAATAATGGGTAGCGCGTTCGATTTCGTTTCGGATGTCGCTGCCTGTTTTTTGTCCTTCTTTTATATATCGGTTCATCATCAGAAAGATGTGGCGTAAAAAAAGGGACAGAAGCTCTTCGTAGTTTGGTCTGCATAGCTGCAGTTCCTGAATGATTTGACGGAACAACTGCGGATAATCGGGAGAAGTGCCGGTGAAAAAAATATTATCCGTTGCGGGTAGACCGCAGGAAGAAAGAAGAGAGGCTGCTTCGGAACCGGTAAAATGAACCCAGTATACCTCTGTTTTGTCGGTAGCGTAATAAATGTATTTTTGAGGGTTGCCCGGATGATAGAGAATCATGGTTCCTTCCGAAAGAATATGTTCCTTTCCGTACAAGAAAAAGTGAGCCTTTCCGGAAGCAATATACAAAAGCTGGTAATCCGATCTTCCGAGTGGGCGTTCCGTAAGGAAAACAGGCATGGTATGTATGCGGTAATATCCACAGCAGGTGACAATAAGGGGTTTACTTAAGTCCATGAGGTCCGTAAATGAGTCATGAAGGTAGGCGGCGTTTGTATACATAGATTTCCTCCGATGTTTTGTTACTTTTATTATGCACTTCCGTACAAGGAAAAGCAAGTATATTTGTATCATTTTGTGCATGTTTTGGTATATTGTGTTTATGTTTTTTTTTGACGTCGGATGATAAAATAGAGGTAACATAGAAAAGGAATGAGGAGGTACCATATGAAATCGACACTTGACTGGCTTACAAATCCCGAGGTGTTTGCGGTAAACCGCATGGCTGCACATTCGGACCATAAATACTTTGATAACGGAAACAATTTACGGCAATCTTTAAACGGTACATGGAAGTTTTCGTATGCCGAGAACCCGGAGCACCGGATTGCAGATTTTTACAAGGCAGACTTCTCCGATGAAGGTTTCGGTGAAATACAGGTGCCGGGACATATTCAGTTACAAGGCTACGGAAGGTGCCAGTATGTGAACATGATGTATCCCTGGGACGGTGTTGAATCGGTAAAGCCGCCGGCGGTTCCGGTAAAGGAGAACCCGGTGGGAAGTTATATAACGTATTTTGATGTGGATGAGGTTCTTTTTGGGAAGGAACTTTATTTGTCCTTTCAGGGGGCAGAGTCAGCGATTTATGTGTGGATAAACGGAGAGTTTGTGGGCTATAGCGAGGATTCTTTTACTCCTTCCGAGTTTTTGGTTACACCGTATGTGAAGGAAAAGAACAATAAGCTGGCGGTGGAGGTGTACAAGCTTTGCAGCGGAAGTTGGTTGGAGGATCAGGATTTTTGGCGTTTTTCCGGTATTTTCCGTGATGTGTTTTTGTATGCGGTACCGGAGGTTCATGTGAGGGATATGAAAGTGACGGCAGATTTTGATTACACCGACGGCAGTGGGTGTCTGCGGGTGGGGTTGTGTCTTGCGGGAAGCGGAAAGGTACAAGGGTTAAACGATGAAACCGATGGTTTGTTTGCCGGTTCGGAGCGTTTGATAACGTCGGACCGGAGCGACCTTTTTGCTGAGATTACGCTGAAAAATGCTGTAGGAGAGTGTGTGATTTGTGAAACGATACCATGTGAGGGCATGGCTCTTACGATGGAAAAGAGAGTGGAATCGGTGACACCGTGGAGTGCGGAAGAACCGAATTTGTATGAGCTTTGCGTAGAACTGATCGATGTGGGCGGAACGGTAATCGAGACGGCTGTTACATGGGTGGGATTCCGTACCTTTGAATTAAAAAACGGACTTATGTGTTTAAATGGTAAGCGTATTGTGTTTAAGGGCGTGGACCGTCATGAATTTTCTGCGGAACGGGGACGTTCTATTACAGAAGAGGATATGATTTCCGATATCCGGATGATGAAGCGAAATAATATTAATGCGGTACGTACCAGCCACTATCCGAATCAGACGAGGTGGTACGAGCTTTGTGATGAATACGGAATCTATGTTATTGATGAGACGAATCTGGAAACTCACGGTAGCTGGATGAACGACAGAGGTTTTGCAGGCGGTTTTGCGTGTAACCTTCCGGGAGATTATCCGGAGTGGAAGGGGGCGGTACTGGATCGGGCGAAGTCCATGTATGAGCGTGACAAGAATCATGCCTGCGTACTGATCTGGTCTTGCGGAAACGAGTCTTATTGCGGAGAAAATATTGCGGCAATGGCGGAGTATTTCCACAGGGAAGATAAACGACGCTTGGTACATTATGAAGGTGTATGCTGGAACAGAAAATATGATGCCATCACCGACATGGAATCCAGAATGTATGCAAAACCGACGGATATTGAAGGTTATCTAAACAATAATCCGGCGAAACCATACATCAGTTGTGAGTATATGCATGCCATGGGAAATTCCGTAGGCGGCATGAAGTTGTATACGGATTTGGAAGAAAAGTACGAAAAGTATCAGGGTGGTTTTATCTGGGACTTTATCGATCAGGCGCTATACAGAACCTTAGAAAACGGAGAACGGGTTCTGGCTTACGGCGGAGACTTTGAAGAGCGTCCGGCGGACTGGGGATTTTGTACCGACGGTATTGTGTATGCCGATAGGAAACCGTCTCCGAAAATGCAGGAAGTGAAGGCGCTGTATTCGAATATTAAATTGAATGTAACGGACGGTGTGCTGACGGTGAAAAACCGTAATTTGTTTGTTGATACGACAGGTTATCGGTTTGTAATGACGTTGGAAAAGGAAGGAACCGTGTTGGCGCGGAAGGAGCAGGAAATTGTGGTTTCTGCGGGAGAGGAAGCGGCTGTGAAGACAGGGTTGTCCATTCCGACGGAGGCCGGGGAGTATGTGCTGACTGTGTCTGCGGTATTAAAAGAGGATACCCTTTATGCCAAGGCGGGGTATGAAGTGTGCTTTGCCCAGGAGGTCGTGAAAGTGGCGGAGGTTGAAGCCGAGGTAGATGAAACGACGCATCCGGATATAGTATACGGCGATTTCTGTATCGGTGTACACGGAAAGGATTTTTCCGTACAGTTCGATAAGGGGCAGGGAGGTATTACCTCTTTGGTGTATTGCGGTGAGGAATATATTACAAGAGTTCCACAGGTGAGTTTTTGGAGAGCTTTTACGGACAACGACAGGGGGGCGGGATTCCAGAACTTTGCGGCACAGTGGGAGTTGGCGGGTAAGTATGCGAGATACCGCAGGGATTTGATTTCATGGGAAGAAAAAAGCGATTGTCTGGAGCTTGTGTTTCCGTATGATGCACCGACGATGCCGGCCTTTACCTACAAGGTGATTTACAAGGTGTTCTTTGACGGCAGAGTAGAGGTATGTGCAGAGTATCCGGGAGTGGAGACCGATGTGGATTTTCCGGTATTTGCCATGGACTTTAAGATGAAGAAAAAGTACGAGAAATTCCGGTATTACGGTCTGGGTCCGGAGGAGAATTATATTGACCGGAACTTTGGAGGTAAGTTGGGCATCTATGAGTCTACAGCAAGGGAGAATTTGTCCGCTTATCTGAATCCGCAGGAATGCGGAAATCGTACCGGTGTAAGGTATGTGCAGGTAACGGACGAGAAGGGAATCGGCATACGATTTACAAGTGTGGGAGAGCTCATGGAGATGAGTGTTCTGCCGTACAGTGCAGCAGAACTGGAGACGGCGATGCACTTGGAGGAATTAAAGGAGCCGTCCTATACCTGGGTTCGTTTGATTGCAAAGCAGATGGGGGTGGGAGGAGACGATTCCTGGGGGTCACCGGTACATAAGGAGTTTAAGATTGACCCGAGAAAGCCGTTGACACTGAAGTTCGTCATCAGTCCTGTTGCCTCGAAATAGAATCGGTGGTATACTGAAAAGAGCGGCAGATGGTTACGTAGAATAAAGAATCGCATTAGCCGGGTACGTTTGATATCGGAAGTGCGAACCGGAGGAGAAGGAAAGAGAGAATGAGAATAGAGGAACTGAAACAAAAGCTTGCGCAGGATAAATTCCTGCCTGTGTTTGAAACTTTATACGGGAAGAACCAAGAGGCGCTTGTTTACCAGAAGGCACGTTATGAAAAGGCGGTTGAGCGGTTTTTGCAAAATTATCCGGAGCGGGACGATGTTTTTGTATTTTCTGCACCGGGAAGAACCGAAATCGGAGGAAATCACACGGATCATCAACACGGATGTGTGCTGGCGGCTGCGGTGCAGTTGGATATTATCGGAGTTGCGGCGTTCCATAGGGACGGCGTCATCCGTATTTGCTCCGAAGGATATCGTCCTTTTTCTGTGGAGCTGTCCGATTTGTCGGTACAGGAAAAAGAACGAGGTTCTGCTGCAATTGTGCGGGGGATTGTGTCACGGTTCGCGAACCTTGGAGTAAAGGCGGAAGGATTTGACTTGTACTGTACTTCCGATGTGATTTCGGGTAGCGGGATTTCTTCTTCGGCGGCCTTTGAAACATTAATCGGAACAATGATCGATACCTATTATAACGACGGAAAGGCCGGTTCTGTGGAAATTGCGAAAACGGGTCAGTATGCGGAAAATGTGTATTTCGGAAAAAAGTGCGGACTTATGGACCAGATGGCAAGTTCCGTGGGTGGGTTGGTATTTATTGATTTTGCGGATACGGTGCAACCGGTGATTGAACCGTTTTCCTTTGATTTTGAGAAGGCGGGATATTGCGTTTGCGTCACGAATACGGGCGGAACGCATGCGAATCTGACTCCGGACTATGTGGCGGTGCGCGAGGAGATGGAGTCGGTGGCGGCCCGGTTTGGAAAGGAATATTTGCGTCAAGTGGAGGAAGAGGACTTTTATCGGGAACTTCCGCAACTTCGTAAATATTGTTCCGATCGTGCGTTATTGCGGGCGATGCATTTTTTCGGAGACAATCGTCGAGCAAGAGAAGAGGCAGAGGCGTTGCGACGAGGAGATGTTGCATGTTTTCTTTCGTTGGTTCAGGAGTCGGGAGATTCCTCCGAAGCCCTACTTCAAAACCTATATTCTACCTCGGCACCGACAGAACAGGCAATTCCTCTCGGCGTGGCGGTAAGTAAGCGTATCCTTGCGGGGCAGGGAGCGGTACGTGTCCACGGCGGCGGATTTGCCGGGACGATACAGGCGTTTGTACCGATTGCGCAGGCAGAGGCGTATGTAAAGGAAATGGAGAGGCTTTTCGGAGAAGGTGCTTGTTATGTGTTTCGGATTCGTCCGGTGGGCGGAATGGAAGTTAAAAGTTTTTAAAGCAGTGTTTTTCGGATTATCTTGCAAACGGTGTAGGAAAAAAGTATAATGTCCTTAGAAAAATGTTAAGATAGTGATATGGAAAAAACGTATCGTTTTTAGAGGCTGATTTATGGCGTAAGGTGACGGAAAGGGCAGTTATGGATTACAGAAAATTAGCTGATACCGCCATGCTGGCGGGAACAATCATGTTACGGGGCGGAGCGGAGACCAACCGTGTGGAAGATACGATGCAGCGAATCCTGGATACTTCCGGAGCGGAAACAACGGAAGTGCTTGTGTTGTCCACGGCGCTGATGTTGACCATCGATGATTCCTCCATTTCCGCGATCAGTAAGATGCAGCGGATTTCGTCCAGAGGAACTAACATCGGGAATATTTGTGTGGTCAATAATTTGTCCAGACAGTATTGTTCCGGAGAGATTTCTTTGGATGAGATGTTCGAAGAATTAAAAATGTTGAAAGAAAACAATCGTTATCCGGCGTGGCTATGCTATGTGTGTACTCTGCTGACGGTAGTGATGTTTACTCTTTTGCTTGGCGGCAGTGCTATGGATGCGCTTGTTTCGGCGGCATCTGCGGTGGTGCTGGTGCTTTTTCAGATTCTTGTTTCAAGGATTCATCTGAATCAGTTTATGTATCATATGGCGGCCTTGGCATGTGCCACCTTTTTTGTAACGGTATTAATAGAAACTCTTTCCGTGGACTGTAATCCGGAACTCATTATTGCGGGAACAGCAATGCCTTCCTTGCCGGGAGTGGCGATTACCAATGCCATTCGGGACACGCTGCACGGAGATTATATCTCAGGCTCCGCACGTGTGATGGAGGCTTTTGTCCGGGCAGTATCCTGTGCGGTCGGAATCGGTGTGGGGCTTTACTTGGGAAGCCTTTTGACGGGAGGTGTGTTATGAGTCCGTCGGAAGTGGTGTTACAGGTAGCCAGCGCCTTTATCGGCGTAGTGGCGGTGGCGGTATTGTTTCAGGTTCCGAAAAAGTATCTGGTGCTTGCCGGAATTACCGGTGCGGGCGGTTGGCTTGTGGAACTGATTATGGAAGAAGTGACGAGCGGATCGATTTTTTCGTCGTTTTTGGCGGCACTTTTGGTGGCGGTTTTATCCCAGATATTTGCAAGAGTTTCGAAAGCGCCGGTGACGCTTTACCTGGTGACCGGAATTCTGCCGTTGGTTCCGGGAGTAGGGATGTATCGGACGGTGTACTATCTGCTGCAAAGTAATCGTGAGCTGACTTCGTATTATTTTTCCTATACGTTGCAGATTGCGGGGATGATTGCGTTAGCGATTTTTGTGGTGGATTCGTTTTTTAAGAAGTTATACCGGAGACGAGGTTAAGGAGGAAATTATGCGTATTGGGTTATTGCGGCATTTTAAAGTGGATTGTCCTCATAAAAAAATGATGACGTCGGAGGAATTCAGAGAATGGTCTGAAAAATATGAACATTCAGGAATCTTAAAAAAACATGTGGAAATGTACGGGATTAAATGGGATATTTGTTATTCCAGTGATATTCCGAGAGCGGTAGCCACCGCAAAAGAAGTGTACAGCGGTAATATTCATGTGGACAAGCTTCTTAGAGAGGTAGATAATGCGCCGTTTATTCATACGGAACGGTTGCGTCTTCCGTTTGAGGTCTGGCACGTGTGCGGTCGTTTGGCTTGGTACTTTAAGTCAAAAAGTCAGCCGGAGTCGGTTGTGGGAACAAGAAAACGTATCCGTGCCTTTTTACGAACGGTGGACTGGTCACAGGATAACATTCTGATTGTTTGCCACGGCTTTATGATTTTTAACATTTGTGCGGAGCTGTTCCGGTTAGGCTTTAAGGGTACAAAACTGCGCAGAGTACGAAACGGAATGCTGTATCAGTATGTGGGACCCCGCCCGGCCTTTTGGAAGAAACAGCAGGAGAAAGCGCAGAAAAGGCAGGGGATCGAACAATAGTCGACTGCTGTTGCCGTTTGTCGGAGAAACAAAGGAACAGAGAGGAATGCGGAAAGATGAGAGTTTCGGTTATTTGTGTCGGAAAGATAAAAGAGAAGTTTTTCTCGGACGCCATTAAGGAGTATGAGAAACGTCTGAGCCGGTATTGCAAGCTTTCCATTACGGAACTTACGGATGAAAAGACACCGGACGGGGCTTCGGAGGCGTTGGAAGAGCAGATAAAGAAAAAAGAGGGAGAGCGGATTTTAAAAGCGATTCCGGAAGGTGCCTTTGTAATTGCTCTTGCCATAGAGGGAAAGCAGCTTTCCAGCGAAGAACTGGCAGCCTATGTAGACAAGCTGGGGGTGGGAGGTATCAGCCATATTGTACTGATCATCGGAGGATCGCTGGGGTTGTCTAAGGAGGTACTTGCGAGGGCAGACTATTTGCTCAGTTTTTCCAAAATGACCTTCCCACACCAGCTCATGCGGGTGGTGCTATTGGAGCAGTTGTACCGGGCGTACCGGATAATTAACGGGGAACCGTATCATAAATAGGGTATAGGGTAAAACAGAAGTATAAGAAAGCGTTGAAAGGGTGGTAAATGTGCCATCCTTTTAATTATTGTAAGACACTTGGAAAGTCGATGGTCGGCAGGTGGGAGATGGGTGTGTTTTGTTCATGATTTCTATAATTCAGTAATTTCTATAGGATGTGATACGGTTTTTCTACTGAGGAAGTACTTCTGTGTAGGTGCTGAAAAAAGTAGTATACTGAGGAATTTACTCTGTATACTTTAGAGAAGAATTGAAAATTTAAGAAAAAAGTGCTACACTGAATGAAGAAATGGATGTGTAAACAGTTAGACAAATTTGAATTTTACGAGGTGTATATAATGGACTGTGTTTTTTGCCATAAAGAAAAATTAGTAACAGATTTTGTTTACGAAGATGAATTAGTAATGGCGTTTATGGATATGGAACCTATTAATGAAGGTCATATATTACTTGTTCCAAAGGAACATTATCTTGATGTGGATGAAATACCAGATGAAATACTTTCACATTTAATGATAATATCAAAGAAAATTGTATCGGTCTTGAAAGAAATATATAGACCTAATGGATATAGCATCATGCAAAATGGTGGAGAATTCAATGATGTGGGTCATTATCATCTACATATTTTTCCAAGATATTTTGGAGATGGTTTTGGGTGGACTTATGGAGAAGATATAAAAAATGTAAATGCTGAAATAGCAAAAAGAATTAGAGATAGAATTAACTAAATTAGAATTTGGAGGCTAAAATGCAAAAACTGACTTTTGTTTTTATGTTGGTGTTTCTGATGGGTGCTATACTTACCGCCTGTGGAACAAAAAATGATACTACGAACGCCCCTTTCACTTCGGATGATACAAGCACCGAGGGCCCGCAGAATAGCATCTCTATAGAAATGGCTTACGAAGGGGTATATAATTATTGTCACAGTGTGTATGATTGGAGTATAGCGGAGAACAACCCCGACATTATGTACTTAAAAATGGGAGAAGAGAAAGAGTCTGAATATCAGGTAATATTCCGCAGTTATACGGGTTCTTTTGTTTATTTTTATGTTGATAAATCAAGCGGAGTTACACGATTGATAGAGTTCGTTCCAAATCTTGATATACAAGAAGAAGTAGGAACCATAAATATATACGATTATCTAAAATCAGACGAAAAATAAATATGCCGATAACTCCCAATTTGTAGGGAACGGAAACTTTGAATTCTCACTTGAGGTATTTTTAGGGATTTAATAACTGTTATATTTTGTTATAGAAATCTCGTCAAACCCTTGAAAA
>CALBKM010000042.1 GCA_937895705.1 uncultured Clostridia bacterium | reverse complement strand
AGGCTGAGAGGAAGTAATCAAACTTCGACCCTATAACCTGATACGGATAATGCCGTCGTAGGAAGTCATACACAAGGATTTTTTACAGGAGATATCCGCAAGGTTATCTCCTGTCTTTTTGCGTGCAGGCAAAGTGAGCATTGAGTCATGGGTGCGAATTTGTTTGCAGACCGATGACGAAATGCGAGCGCGCCCACGACCGAGCGACAATGTCGCGAGGTGTGGGCGTGCAAAGAACTGCCTGCACGTACATTACAACTTAAAACGCAGGGGAGCTTGTGTGACAGGCTGAGAGGAAGGTGTAACCTTCGACCCATGAACCTGATTTGGATAATGCCAACGTAGGGAATTTTGAGTATTACGGGAAATTTCCAAATCGGAAATTTCTTTTTTATTTTAGGAGGTGAAATAATGGTAAAGGTAAACGGTGCGGAGCTTAATATTGCGGGTAAAACAGTAACGGAGTATCTGGCGACAACGAATTACGATCCGAAGCGCATTGCTGTAGAACAAAACGGCGACATTGTGTTTAAGTCACAGTATGATGTCACCGTTCTTCGCGACGGCGATAGCCTGGAAATCGTCAGTTTTGTAGGAGGTGGTTGAGTGATTCCCACAAAAAAGGAATGGATGGATGCACTGGCAGACCGGCACGGAAAGGAGCTACAGAGGCTTTTTTCCTCCGCAACGGTGGCTGTGTGCGGTTTGGGTGGTCTGGGTTCGAATATTGCGATTGCCTTGGCAAGAGCCGGGATAGGGAAATTAGTCTTAATCGATTTTGACAAGGTGGATATTACCAATCTGCACCGTCAGCAATACAAGGCTGGTCAGATCGGACAATACAAGACGGATGCCCTTGCGAAGAATCTTTTGGAGATTGCACCCTATACGGAAATCAAAACGATTACTGCGAGACTTTTGGAGGATAACCTTGCAACACTTCTGAAGGATGCGGATATTATCTGCGAAGCCTTCGATAATGCGGAAGCCAAGGCAATGCTGGTAAACGGAGTGTTGGAGCGGTTGCCCGGTTGTTATCTGGTGGCGGCCTCCGGTATGGCAGGAATGGATACGCCCAATACCATCAAGACGAGAAAAATAGGGAAGAGGTTTTATCTGTGCGGCGATGAGGTCAGTGATGTAGCAGACACCATTGGTCTTGTTGCGCCTCGGGTGATGCTTTGTGCCGCACACCAGACACAAACAGTCCTGCGGATTCTTGCAGGCGAATACGAAGTATAAGAAAATAGGAAGTTTAAGAAAGCAAAGAAAGAAGGACATCGTATGGAAAACAAAGACAAATTAATCATCGGAGGCCATGAATTTCATTCACGTTTTATTTTAGGCTCCGGCAAGTATTCTATGAAGCTCATTGAGGCGGCGGTAAAAGATGCCGGCGCAGAAATCATTACGCTTGCGGTACGCAGAGCCAATACGAAAGAGCAGGAGAATATTTTAGACTACATTCCGGAAGGGGTCACGCTTCTTCCCAACACCTCCGGTGCGAGAACAGCGGAGGAAGCGATTCGCATTGCCCGCCTTGCCAGAGAACTGGGCTGCGGAAATTTTGTGAAAGTAGAAATTATGCGTGATACAAAATATCTTTTACCGGACAATCAGGAGACCATTAAAGCGACAGAAATACTTGCAAAGGAAGGTTTTGTGGTTATGCCGTATATGTATCCGGATTTGAATGCTGCCCGTGATATGGTAAATGCCGGAGCTGCTACCATTATGCCGTTGGCATCTCCTATCGGCTCCAACAAAGGCCTTGCAACCAAGGAGTTTATTCAGATTCTCATCGACGAAATCGACTTACCGATTATCGTGGATGCCGGTATCGGAAGACCGTCCCAGGCTTGTGAAGCCATGGAAATGGGGGCGGCCGCTATTATGGCAAACACGGCCCTTGCAACTGCCGGTGATTTGCCTATGATGGCTTCTGCATTCCGTCAGGCCATCGAAGCAGGAAGATGCGCATATTTGTCCGGTTTGGGCCGGGTACTGACTCGTGGTGCTTCTGCTTCCGATCCTCTGACCGGCTTTTTGCGGGATTAGGAGGCGGACCTGTGGAAAATCAATTTTTTGTGGACTCCGGGCATCTGTCACCGGAGGCTCTTGAGAAAAAGCACCGGCTGGAAACAGACCCGTCCTGTCGTAAAAATCATATGGAATATTTGCCGGGCATGGAAATTATCGAATCTGATGTTTGCCGGCAGGTGGTGGAGCAGAGGAATTCCTTTGACTATTCGGTTTACACGGCTCGTGATGTCAGGGCTGCCCTTGACCATGAAGCCTGTTCTGTTGAGGATTTCAAGGCGTTGCTTTCTCCTGCGGCAGAGCCGTTTTTGGAGGAGATGGCGCAACGGGCACGAATGGAGACAAGTAAACATTTCGGAAATACGGTATATCTTTTTACACCGCTTTATATTGCCAATTACTGCGAAAATTACTGTGTGTACTGCGGCTTTAACTGCTACAACCATATCAACCGTATGAAGCTGAATCCGGAGCAGATCGAGCACGAAATGAAGGTGATTGCCGATTCCGGCATGGAAGAGATCCTGATTCTTACCGGTGAGAGTCGCGGGCAGAGTGATGTGGAATATATCGGTGAGGCCTGTAAACTGGCGCGGAAGTATTTCCGTATGGTGGGTTTGGAGATCTATCCTGTGAATACCGACGAGTATAAATATCTCCACGAATGCGGGGCCGACTATGTAACCGTGTTTCAGGAAACTTATGATACGGACAAATATGAGACGCTTCACCTGTTGGGACATAAGCGTGTCTGGCCGTACCGTTTTGATGCACAAGAGCGTGCTTTGCGGGGCGGCATGCGTGGAGTGGCGTTCTCGGCTCTGTTGGGGTTGTCCGATTTCAGAAAGGATGCGCTGGCAAGTGCACTTCATGTGTATTACCTGCAACGGAAATATCCTCATGCGGAAATGTCTCTCTCTTGTCCGAGACTGCGTCCCATTGTCAATAATGATAAGATAAGTCCCTTGGATGTGGGGGAAAAGCAACTCTGCCAGGTTCTTTGTGCCTACCGTATTTTCCTGCCTTTTGTGGGAATTACCGTATCCTCCCGTGAGAGTGCGGGGTTCCGGAACGGTATCGTAAAAATCGCAGCCACCAAAGTTTCCGCAGGGGTATCTACCGGTATCGGCGATCATGAAAGCAAATACACCGGCAAGGAAGATGACAGTGTCAAGGGCGATGAGCAGTTTGAAATCGACGACAATCGGAGCTTTGATGCCATGTATAAGGATATGTCCGGGGAAGGCTTGCAACCGGTATTAAATGATTATGTTTATGTGTGAGGTATAAGGCATGAGAAAATTTGATTCCAGTTTATATTTTATCACCGACAGCACGAATTACAGCGAAGAAGAATTCCTTTTTCGGGTGGAACAGGCGCTTTTAGGCGGCGGAACCCTTCTTCAGCTTCGCGAAAAAGAAAAGTCCACCAGAGAATACATAGAACTTGCGGAAAAGGTACACGAGCTTGCGAAGAAGTACCATGTACCGCTGATTATTGATGACCGTGTGGATGTGGCACTTGCCGTTGACGCGGAAGGGGTGCATGTAGGGGCAAGTGATATGCCGGTTGCCACGGCAAGAAAACTGATGGGAGAAGATAAAATTGTCGGTGCAACCGCAAAGACCGTTCCCTGGGCCAAAGAAGCTTATGAGCAAGGTGCGGATTATCTCGGTGTAGGCGCAATCTATCCTACTACCACAAAGGTGAAAACGGTTTTGACTTCCACCGATACCTTACGTGATATTTGCAATGCGGTGACCATTCCGGTCAATGCCATCGGAGGACTGAATAAAGACAACATTGATGTGCTGAAAGGCATTCCGATTGCAGGTATTTGCGTTGTATCGGCCATCATGAAGGCAGACAATCCGAAAACGGTAGCGGAAGCGTTAAAGGCAAAAGCCCGGGAGCTGGGCTTATATAAAATGTGATTTTTACATTTGGGGGTTTTGTTTCGGCTGAATTAGCCGACAGCGTTAAGCGGCATATTGGGGGCACCACCTTATGTCGCAGAAGAAAACGATGCTGAGAAGAGAAAGGAGCATGTGTATGAAAACAAAAACAGCATTGACCATTGCAGGAAGCGATTGCAGCGGAGGCGCCGGAATTCAGGCAGATTTAAAAACGATGACCATGAACGGAGTGTATGCCATGAGTGTACTGACCGCATTGACGGCGCAGAATACCACCGGAGTCAGAAGCATTACGGAGGTTACGCCCGCTTTTTTAAAGGATCAGATAGATGCGGTATTTGAAGACATTCGGCCGGATACGGTTAAAATCGGAATGGTAGCATCGGGGTCGCTCATTGAGGTGATTGCGGAACGGCTTGTGTATTACAAGGCGGAGAATGTTGT
This sequence comes from uncultured Clostridia bacterium, assembly GCA_937895705.1. Lineage (GTDB taxonomy): Bacteria > Bacillota > Clostridia > Lachnospirales > Lachnospiraceae > SIG307. The sequence goes on along the minus strand of CALBKM010000042.1, from coordinate 130,648 downwards.
GATTGACCCGGTTATGGTGGCAACCAGCGGTTCGAAGCTGATGGCAGAGGACGCGCTTACGGTTTTAAAGGAAAAACTGCTACCGCTTGCAACTTTGGTAACGCCCAATATTCCGGAGGCGGAAATCCTTGCGGATAGGAAGATTGAAAACGAAGAGGATATGCTTGCAGCTGCCAAACGAATCAGTGAGGCCTATCATTGTGCGGTACTTTGCAAAGGCGGACACAGCATCAATGATGCCAACGACCTTTTATACTTTGACGGGAACTATCGGTGGTTTTACGGAAAACGGATCGACAATCCTAACACCCACGGAACCGGCTGCACTTTATCCAGTGCTATTGCGTCCAATTTGGCAAAGGGTTATAGCCTAACGGAAGCGGTAGAGAGAGCAAAAGAGTATATTTCGGGAGCACTTTCGGCCCAACTGGATTTAGGACAGGGTTCCGGACCGATGCTGCACAATTTTGATTTAAATTCCCGCTTTGCCGAGGAAAAAATATCTGACTGAAAGGAACAAAGAAAATGAGAAATTATACGACTCAAATGGATGCCGCAAAGCGTGGCATCATTACCCCTGAGATGAAGGCGGTTGCCGCAAAGGAATACAGAACCGAGGAAGAAATCCGTGACCTTGTTGCCAAAGGACAGATTGCCATCTGCGCTAATAAGTTACATACCTGCATTGACCCCAACGGTGTGGGCTCGATGCTTCGCACAAAGATTAATGTCAATCTTGGTGTGTCTCGTGATTGTAAGGACTATGACATTGAAATGCAAAAGGTTATGGCAGCTGTGGATATGGGCGCAGAGGCGATTATGGACTTGTCAAGCCACGGAAACACCCAGCCCTTCCGACGGAAGCTGACCGCAGAGTGTCCGGCTATGATCGGTACGGTGCCGGTGTATGACAGCGTGATTCACTATCAGAGAGATCTTGCCACTCTTACCGCGAAGGATTTTATTGATGTGGTTCGATTGCACGCGCAGGACGGCGTGGACTTTGTAACGCTTCATTGCGGAATTACCCGCAAAACCATTGAACAGATTCGTAAGCACAACCGGAAAATGAATATCGTTTCCCGTGGCGGCTCTCTGGTGTTTGCGTGGATGAGTATGACCGGTGAGGAGAATCCGTTTTATGAGTATTACGATGAGATTTTGGATATTTGCCGTGAGCATGACGTGACGATTTCTCTCGGTGACGCCTGCCGCCCGGGGTGCCTTGCGGATGCAAGTGATGTATGCCAGATCGAGGAGCTGGTTCGTCTCGGAGAGCTGACGAAGCGCGCCTGGGCAAAGGATGTACAGGTTATGGTGGAAGGACCGGGGCATATGCCGTTGGATCAGATTGAAGCCAATATGAAGTTACAGCAGACTATATGTATGGGTGTGCCTTTTTATGTGCTGGGTCCTATCGTTACGGATATTGCACCGGGCTATGACCACATCACCTCTGCCATCGGCGGAGCCATTGCGGCAGCTTCCGGTGCGGCATTCCTCTGCTATGTAACGCCTGCAGAGCATTTGGCGTTGCCGAATGTGGATGACGTAAAGCAGGGCATCATCGCTTCCCGTATTGCGGCCCATGCGGCAGATATTGCAAAGAAGGTGCCTCATGCAAGAGACGTGGACGATGCAATGGCAGATGCCAGAAGAACTTTCGATTGGGAAAAGCAGTGGGAATGCTCCATCGACCCGGAAACAGCCAAAGCGATTCGTGACAGCCGTGCTCCCGAACATGAGGACAGCTGTTCCATGTGCGGAAAGTTCTGCGCTGTCAGAAGCATGAACAAGGCCTTAAACGGAGAATACATTGATATTTTGTAAAATAAGTCGGTCTCTTTTTTTCTTTATGAAAGATATGAATCAGTCGCCGCCCTTCACAGTATCCTCTTTTCTCGTACTCCGGATAGAATCTTTCCAATTACTTCGGGAAATTGTTTGAATAAGTGACGCAACCGCCCTAATGCGGCATCCGTGCCTTATGGCGGCTATATTCAAATTAATAGAAAAGAAAAAATAAGAGACCTGCTTTTTTGCCACTTGTCCTTCCTATATGACCGTCCGTCCCAAAAACGTTGCTTTTCTTTTTGGGAAGCTTTATAATCAGAATCAGTTACTGACAGTGCACTTGAAGGAGACGTTATGAAGATTAAATATATCATTGGGGACAAGTATCCGGAACCTGAGGTTCATCTTTGTGTAAAAGAGAAGAACCGAGAGGCGGAAGGGATTTACGAGGCCATAGAGAAGCTTTTTGAACTGCGGATTGTAGGTTACCGCGGGCAGGAGTCGGAGATGCTTTCGCCGGCGCAGATTATCCGCATTTATTCAGAGAATAAAAAGGTCTTCATACGGACTGTAGAGAATTGTTATGAGGTAAAGGACAGGCTGTACGTACTGGAGGAGATGCTTTCCGGGCAGAAGTTTGTGCGGATTTCCAATTCGGAGTTGGTGAATGTACAGCAGATTGAGAAGTTTGACATGAGCTATGCCGGGACTATACAGGTACGGATGAAAAACGGAGACGTGACTTATGTATCCAGACGGTTTGTGCAGAAAATCAAGGAAGTTTTGTGTTAGGAGGGCCTTATGAAAAATATATTGATTCGGTTTGTAAACGGGTTTTGTTATTCCGTTGCCATTACGTTGGTGATTGAACTGATTGTTATGATGATGATCGGGCAAGTGGCAATGCTTCCGGAGTTTGCGGAAGGGTTTGAAAATGAAGTAATTGCCTTTTGCGTGCAGCTGTTGTTGGTGGGTGTGATGAGTGGCGTGACATCGGCCGGAACGATTTTGTTTGAATTAAAACGACCGGGGCTGTTGTGGCAAAGCGTTTTGTTTCTATTTGTAATGTTGGGGGTGTGGATTCCGACAGCCTGCTATTTGTGGGGTTTCCATAAGTATTTGACATCCATGGTTTCCTCTCTGGTCAGCATTGTAGTAACCTACGGTATCTGTTGGGGAATTCAGTATAAGCTGTGTAGCCGGGATGTGGAGGAAATTAATCAGCGTTTGAGTCAAAAAGAAATGTAGGATGGCATCATTTAAATCGAAAGAGGTGTAAACAATGGGATACGGAATTGAGATTAAGGGACTTAAGAAAAACTTCGGCAGTAAAGTGGCGGTAAAGAACCTGAATTTACGGATTCCGGAGGGAAGCTTGTACGCACTGTTGGGTGTGAACGGGGCCGGAAAGACCACCACCATCCGGATGCTCACCGGACTGACAAAACCTTCGGGAGGCGAGGCGTATGTGATGGGACACAGCATCGACTCCGAACTTGATGAAGTAAAGAAATCAGTCAATATTTCTCCCCAGGAAACCTCGGTGGCACCGAATTTAACGGTACGGGAAAATCTGGAATTTATTGCCGGGATTTACGGCTTTGATAGGGAAAAGACAGCAAAAAAAGTTCGAGAGATGCTTATGCAGTTTTCCATGGAAGAAGTGGAAAACCAGAAGGCGAAAACCTTGTCCGGCGGGTGGCAGAGAAAGTTAAATATTGCCATGGCGCTGATTACGGAGCCGAAGGTGCTGTTTCTGGATGAGCCGACCCTCGGTATCGATGTACTGGCACGCCGTGAACTTTGGCGAAAAATTGAAGCCTTAAAAGGAAAGATAACTATTGTTCTGACTACCCATTATATGGAGGAAGCAGAAAATCTGGCGGATGAGATTGCAATCATGGCCAAGGGTGAGCTGATGTCAGTGGGAAGTCCGGAGGAGTTGATGCACCGAACGAAGTCCGACAGCCTGGAGGATGCGTTTATAAAGATTGTGGAGGGCGGTTCCTATGAAGAGTAAAGTGTTTGCGGTAAGGACCTGGAAAGAGATTATGAGAGACCCGTTAAGCTACATCTTTTGTCTCGGCTTTCCTATTGTGATGCTGGTGATTATGAGTGTTATCGATAAAAGTATTCCGGAGGATGCAGGAATGCAGGTGTTTCGTATCCGGAATCTGGCTCCCGGAATTGCTTATTTCGGACTTACCTTTGTGATGCTGTTTACAAGTGTTCAGGTATCCAAGGACAGAACGACGGCCCTGCTTCTGCGGTTGTACGCATCACCTATGAAACCTGTGGAATATATTTGGGGATATACCATGCCCATGGTGGTGCTGGCTGTGGTGCAGATGATGATTTGTTTCGGAGTATCTGTTGTAATCGGACTGTGTACCGGGGATACGTTGGGGATTTCGGAAATGCTGTTGTCTGTGACGGCGCTGTTGCCGTCGGTGTTTTTGTTTGTTGGTTTCGGTATTTTGTTCGGAACGCTTGTGAACGAAAAGGCAGCACCGGGACTATGCTCGATTCTTATCTCGGCAGCGGGGATGATCGGCGGTATCTGGATGGATATTGACGGAATGGGCGGAGCAGTCAAAACCGTGGCAAGAGTGTTGCCGTTTTATCACGGGGTCAGTTTGGCAAGGATTCCGTTCCGGGAGAGTGCGGATGGAGTGACGGAACATCTTCTTTGGACCATGATATGCGGAGTACTGGTATACGGACTTTCGGTTGCGGTGTTTCAATGTAAAATGAAGAAGGATATGAAGTAACGGTAAAGAAAGCATGTAGGAGGAAATTTTCTGTTAGGGAGATTTCCTCCTTTTTGTAGGAACTTGAAGGAAGCGTTATACGCAAGATAGATATAGGTTTTTCTGTTTGCGCGGGAGCGGTAGTCTGTAGTATAATGTTTATGGAATGCGCGGGGAGCATTGGAAGGAACAGGAGAGTATAAGTTTTACAATCTTGGGGAAAAGTGTTATCTAAGAAAAATAACGGAGGTGCCTATGTTTTATACCATGACTTTAAATCCGGCATTGGATTATAATATGACGTTAAATGAGTTTGCGCCGGAGCGGGTAAACCGTTCCGTGAAGGAGGAGATGATTCCGGGAGGAAAGGGGCTGATGGTGTCCCGAATGTTAAAGAATCTCGGAATTGAGTCCACTGCGTTCGGTCTGGTGGCAGGCTTTACGGGAGAGGAACTGGCTCGGATGGTGCATGAGCTGGGAATTCGGACAAGTTTTGTCAGTTTGCCGGACGGAATGACCCGTATCAATGTAAAGCTTTGGGGCGGGCTTGAGGGCGAGATTAATGCGCAGGGACCGGTGTGTGATGAAAAGAGTCTTCAGGCTCTTTTTGAAAAGCTGTCCCTCTTGACGAAGGACGATACACTGGTACTGTCCGGTAGTGTACCGGCCTCCTTGCCGAAGGATGTTTATGTGGATATGATAAAGCATGTGAAAGATAAAGGTACGCGGTTTGTGGTGGATGCCACGGGAGAACTTTTACGGAGCACGTTATCTTACCGGCCGTTTTTGATTAAGCCGAATCATCATGAACTGGGCGAGCTGTACGGTGTAACACTTACTGCTAAAGAGGATGTGGCGCGGTATGCCAAGAAGTTGCGTGAGGAAGGTGCGCAAAATGTGTTGGTGTCCATGGCAGGAGACGGTGCGGTACTGGCAGGGGCGGACGGCAGTGTATGGTTCGGAGAGGCACCGCGGGGCAAGGTAGTGAATACCGTCGGTTCCGGTGATTCCATGGTGGCCGGATTTCTTGCCGGTTATGAAAAAGCGCAGAATGTTGAGCAGGCATTTAGAATAGGAATTGCCTCCGGTAGTGCCAGTGCTTTTTCTGCGGAATTGGGCACGAAGGAAGAGGTAGACCGGTTACTGGAAATGATACAGGTGATACGGACAGAGTAAATGCGAATTTTAGCAAGGAAGCGCGAAAACTTTTGTGCTTCCTTAGATTTTAGCTGATTTCCGAGGGACTTTCACATTGACAAAAATATGTCACTGCAATATAATGGTAGTAAGTGATATTATGCATTTGGAAAGAAGGGGACAGCAAAATGGAGAAGGTAATTTCAACGGCGGTAATTAAGCGTTTGCCGCGCTATTACAGATACTTGGGCGAGCTCCGAAAGAAGGAAGTAGTTCGTATTTCATCCAAAGAGCTGAGTGAAAAAATGAATGTGACAGCGTCTCAGATCCGGCAGGATTTGAACAATTTCGGAGGATTCGGTCAGCAGGGCTACGGTTATAATGTGGAGTATCTGTATACCGAAATCGGCAAGATTTTAGGTCTTGACCAGGAGCATCAGGTGGTAATTATCGGTGCCGGTAATTTGGGACAGGCCATTGCGAACTATGCGGATTTTGCCCGACGCGGTTTTGATATCAAAGCAGTGTTTGACGTAAAGCCGGAGCTTATCGGAAAAGAAATCGGTGATGTAAAGATTCGCGCCATGAGTGAATTAAAGGAGTATGTGACTAAGCAGAAGCCGGATATTGTGGCACTTGCGCTTCCGAAGGAGTATGCGGTACAGGTGGCAAATGATGTGGTTTCCTGGGGCGTGAGTGCGATTTGGAATTTTGCTCCGGTAGAGCTTCGTCTGCCGAAGCATGTGGTGGTAGAGAACGTACATCTGACGGAGAGTTTGATGCGTTTGTCCTATAATATTCGTGCGGCACAGAATAAAAAAAGCACTGAAGGTGCACAGAAGCTTGTGAAGGAAGCAAAGAGAGAGACTGCGGCTTCGAAGGAATAAGGAGAATGAGATGATAACCGGAATCGGTACGGATTTGGTTGAGATTGCCCGGGTGCAAAAAGCAATCGGGCGTTCTTCTTTTTTAGAGAAAGTATATACAGAAAAAGAACGGGAACTGATTGCGGTGCGTGCTGCGCGTGCGGCAACTAATTTTGCTGCAAAGGAAGCGGTGGCAAAGGCGTTGGGATGCGGGTTTGCAGGAATAGCACCGAGGGAAATCGAGGTTCTTCGACAGCCGTCCGGTATGCCTTACGTGGTACTTCACGGTCGGGCAAAAGAGAAGGCGGAGTCATTGGGGATTACGAGTATTTCGTTGTCTCTTACGGATACAAAAGAGTTTGCTCAGGCTTATGTGATTTGTGAAAGAGAAGATGGCATGGATGCCGTTAACGGAACGGGGATTATGAAAGGTAACAAGGAGGTATCCGGAGAAATGTATTTGGCGGCAGATATCGGTCTTCCGGTGTTGGATGCTGCAGGAATGAAAGAAGCGGACCGCCGGACGATAGAGGAAATTGGGATTCCTTCCCTTGTGTTAATGGAGCGTGCGGCCCTTGCGGTAGCGGACCGTGTCAAAGCGTATGCCGGGAGAGAGAGTCGAATCGGTGTGCTTTGCGGTGCCGGAAATAACGGCGGTGACGGCGTGGCAGTGGCTCGCCTGTTAAAGGAAGACGAGTATGATGTAACGATTCTGTTAAAAGGTGCCGAGATCTCCGGAACACAGGAGTTTTTACAGCAGATGAAGATTGCAAAGGCTTGCGGAGTACCGTGTTGCGAGTCTTTTGAGACAAGAGACTTTGATATTATTGTGGATGCCCTATTCGGCATCGGATTGTCAAGACCGATTGAAGGTGTGTATGCAACTTTATTGGAACAGATTAACAAGGAATCGCATATTGTGATAGCAGTGGATATTGCATCCGGTATATCGGCCTCTGACGGAGCCGTATGCGGAGTTGCATTGCGCGCGGATGAAACAGTGACCTTCGGTGCTGTAAAATGGGGGCACTTGTTGTATCCGGGCAAGGACTATACAGGGAAACTAACGGTAGTGAATATCGGATTTCCTGTGGATGTTTTGAAAGAGCAGAGACAGGGAATGCGTTTTACGCCGGAAGAAATCGAGCGGTTATTACCGATGCGTCCAGCATACTCCAATAAAGGAACCTTCGGAAAGGTGGCTGTAATTGCCGGCAGTAAAAATGTGGCGGGAGCTGCTTGTTTTTCGGCTTGTGCGGCGTATCGTACCGGGGTAGGACTGGTAAAAATCGTGACACCGGAATGTAACCGGGAGATTTTGCAGACCTTACTTCCGGAAGCAATGCTGACCACATATACCGGGAAGGACGACTTACAGGCAGCAGTAAAGGACGCAGTGGGGTTTGCGGACGCGATTATTATCGGCCCGGGGCTGGGGCAAAAGGACGAGGCGGAGACGATGGTTTCCCTGCTTCGGGATGCATTAACGGACAAAGAGAATGTTATGACGTCCGTGTGGGATGCGGACGCATTGAACATACTGGCAAAGAAGATGGACGAGAACGGTTTGCGGACGGAACGGGAAAGACTTGGTTTTCTGGATGAGTATCTTCCGGAGCATGCGGTACTTACGCCCCATCCGGGGGAACTGTCAAGGTTGCTGAATGTGTCGGTAAAGGAACTGACAGACAACTTTTTGACTACCGCAAAGAAAATTTCTGTAGAAAGTAATCTGATTTATGTGTTAAAAGATGCGGTGACTTTGACGATAAAGAGTTCGGGTTGTGTCGTAAATTCCACCGGGAATAACGGAATGGCTACAGGCGGCAGCGGAGATGTATTAACCGGTATTATCGGGGCACTGGCGGCGCAGGGTACGGATGCTTATACGGCGGCTGCTGTGGGTGTGTGGCTTCACGGCGCAGCAGGTGATGCGGCGAAGAAAAAGGTGGGAGCGGCACCGATGATTGCAAGGGATCTTTTACAGGCGATCGCAGGGCTTTTTGAGGAAAAAGAAAAAGAGGAAGTGGAACAAGATGGGGTATGAACTTCAAGAAGTTAAAGAATATTACAGGGTAAAGGCAGACATTAATCTGGATGCCATTGCCCGTAATGCGGAAGAAATAAAGAAGCATTTAAATCCGGGCGTAAGACTGGCTGCAGTCATAAAGGCGGACGGATACGGTCATGGGGCGATTCCGGTGGCAGAGACGGTGTATGAGACAGCGGATTGGTTCGCGGTGTCCAATATCGAAGAGGCACTGGAACTGAGAAAGGCAGGTGTGGAGAAACCGATTCTGACTCTGGGTTATACGGCACCGTTGCAGTTGACCGAGGCAATCAGAAACCGGATTACTCTGACGCTTTGCGACCGGGAGTCGGCGGAAGAAATCAGTGAAGCGGCAAACCGAATCGGGCTTACCGCCGAGGTCCATATTAAGGTGGATACCGGTATGGGACGTATCGGATTTCCGGCAGATGCAAGTTTTGCAACACAGGTGGCGGAGGCTGTAAGTTTGCCGAATATTAAAGCAACCGGTATTTATACGCATTTTGCCAGAGCCGACGAGACGGACAAGGCGGCCACGAAATTGCAGTTTATTAAATTTTTGGCATTTATTGATACAATGGAGAAGCTTGGCGTTACGGGACTTCTGCGTCATGCGGAGAACAGTGCGGCAATCTTAAGTCTTCCGGAATATCAACTGGATATGGTTCGTCTGGGCATCAGTCTGTACGGAATGTATCCTTCCGATGAGGTAATGCCGGCGGATATGGTTTTACAGCCGGCCATGGAGATAAAATCCCATGTGGCGTTCGTAAAAACTGTCCCGGCCGGGACAGCCATCGGTTATAACGCAACTTATGTAACTCCGGCACCGAAGCGGATTGCTACCGTACCGGTGGGGTATGGAGACGGCTATCCGAGAGCGTTGTCCAATTGCGGCAGAGTATTGGTACACGGAAAGAGTGCGCCGATTGTGGGCCGGGTATGTATGGACCAGTTAATGATTGACGTAACGGATGTGCCGGAAGTAAAACGGGGAGATACGGTAACTTTGATGGGAAGAGAAGAAGCGGAAGTGATTTCTGCGGAAGAGATCGGTGCCCTGTCCCATTCCTTCCATTACGAGATGGTTTGTAATGTGGGAAAGCGTATTCCGCGTGTGTATTATAAAAAGGGAGAAGCTGTCGGAGCACGCCATTTCGTATAACGCATACAATATAGCATACAGTATCGGTATAAGATGTTTTTTTGGGGGAATACTGTTGCTATAGAGTAAAGCGGAGTGTGAGAATATGGTAATTCGACGTGGAGATATTTTTTATGCGGACCTGCGACCGGTGGTGGGGTCGGAACAGGGTGGTATAAGACCGGTACTGATTATTCAAAATGATATCGGAAACAAGCACAGCCCGACGGTCATTTGCGCAGCGATAACTTCGAAAATGAACAAAGCGAAGCTACCGACTCATGTGGAAATCAATGCGAATAAGTACGATATTATGCGGGATTCGGTGATTTTGTTGGAGCAGGTAAGGACCATCGATAAGGTAAGGTTGAAAGAAAAGGTTTGTCATTTGGATCGGGACGTGTTGGAACGTATCAACAAGGCGCTTTGTGTCAGCCTTGCATTAGATACATAACAAAAGAGAGAAAGGGGATTTAAAATCCATGCAAGAGTATCCCATACTTGGTATAGGAATTATTCTGGGACTTCTGATTGTGAACGGTTTGGCATCGGCGGCGGAGACCGCATTTGACCAGCCGCTCAGCGCTGTAGTAAAAAAAAGTGTAGCCGAAGGTCGAAAGCGGGCCAAAAGAGTCGCTTATATTTATGACCGCAAAAAGCGTTGTACCACGGTACTGGACTTACTTCGTACCGTGACGGTGTTTCTTTGCGGCATTACATATGCTGTGTTGTTACAATGTGAAATGATTCCACGTCTGGCGGAAGTTTTGTCGGAATATAAGTTGCGTCAGATGTTGCTTTGGATTGCGGTTGGTGTTATTACGGTGGCCGGAGTTTTGCTGGTGGAATTGTTGACCATTAAGGTGCCGAAAAAACTGGCGTACAAGTATGCGGATCGTTTCGTGTTCCGGATTTCCGGTTTTGTGCGTTTCTTTATGAGTGTATTCGCACCGCTTGCGTTTTTGGCAGAACGGGCGGCAAAGGGAATTGCGGCAATGTTTGGTGTGCATCCGGGAGATATTGCGGAAAACGTAACAGAGGAAGAAATTATTTCGATTGTAACGGAGGGTCAGGAGCAGGGACTTTTGGATGAAGAAGAGGCAGAGATGATTACCAATGTCATGGATTTCGATGCCAAGGCGGCACGGGATGTTATGACCCGCAAGAAAAGGATTATCGGTATCAAGGATGAGGTGAGCGTGGAGGAAGCGTTGGAGTTCGGGTTAAAAGCGAATTATTCCCGTTTCCCGATATACGGAGAGAATTTGGACAACATTACCGGTATTTTGCATTTAAAGGACTTGATGCTTTATTTCATGGAGAATCGAAACAACGAAGAGGTGTTAAGAAATACCCCGCTGTCCGAGATTGCCAGAGAACCGTACTTTGTACCGGAAACCCGGAATATCGATGTGTTGTTAAACGATATGCAGGAAAAGAAAATCCATATGGCGGTGGTAATCGATGAATACGGCCAGACTGCGGGAATCGTAGCCATGGAGGACATGCTGGAGGAAATTGTCGGAGATATTCAGGATGAATATGATGACGAGGAGCAGGAAATTATTCCGCAAGGCGACGGAAACTGGCTGGTACGGGGTTTTACCATGCTGGAAGAACTGGGTGATGTGCTTGATGTGGACTTTGCGGAAGAAGATGCCGATACGGTAAACGGTTTTGTGATTTCAAGATTAGGAAGACTTCCTTCGGAAGAGGATACGGAATATCCGATTATTACGGAGTACGGATATTGCTTCGAAATCTGTAAGGTAAAAGGAAAGCAGATCGATGTTGTGACGGTGTCAAAGACACCGGAACCGTTAACCGAGGATGAAGAACAATAATTAAATCAAGAATTAATAAACGCACCTGTGAGTAAACAGGTGCGTTTTAAATGGTTCAAAGTCTAGTTTTCAATGTCGCCGTCATCGTCCATGTCACAATCAATATCGCTGATAAACTCACGGTTGGAAACGCGCTTTTCCATACGTTCCTTCTCAATTAAATCGGAAAGAAGATTTTTTACGTCATAGGAATGTTTTACGTTGATAATATCAAAATGTCCCATCGTTTTGTCGCTGGAGTGACACTGAATGGTTCCGAGACCGAACATTTTTTGAATCAGGGTTCTCTTTAAAGAAATGTCCAAAATGCGATACAAGCGGACTTCATCTTCCGTGGTTGTAAAGAAGCCCCGTTTAATGAGCATGCGGTCTTTGGTTAAGCGGTAAACGGTAAAGGTCCAAGGTAAGCCTAAAAAAGTCCAACGTTTCCGCGCTCGCCATAAGATTTCGTTCTGTTCTGTCTGCGGTAATTTAGAATCTGCCATAACACCCTCCTCTAATCGTATACTTTGTATCCGGGAAAGTACTGATTAATGCAGTGCTTCCATAAAACACAAATGCTATTCTTACAGTGTTAGTTTAGCATAAGAAAGGGAAATTGACAAGTATTTGTAAGAAAGATAGGCAGGAGTTTTATGCGGAGAATTGACTTTATATTAAAATCCGTATATACTGATTATATCGAAAAATTAGGAACGTGACAGGAAAGGAGTACACTATGGCAGCAATTCCAACCGCGCATAATGCGGCAAAAGAAGGCGAAATCGCAAAGACAGTTTTATTACCGGGAGACCCGCTTCGGGCAAAGTTTATCGCAGACACCTATTTGGAGGATGTAACCTGCTTTAATACGGTTCGTAATATGTTCGGCTATACCGGAACCTATAAAGGAAAGAGAGTATCTGTGATGGGAAGCGGTATGGGGATGCCGTCCATCGGGATTTACTCTTATGAATTATACCATTTTTATGATGTGGACAGGATTATTCGTATCGGTTCCGCGGGAGGAATTTCCGATAAGGTAAAGCTTCGCGACCTTGTTATCGGCATGGGAGCGTCCACCAACAGCAATTACGCGGACCAGTACAATTTGCCTGGTACCATCGCGCCGATTGCGGATTATGATCTGCTTCGGCGTGCGGTTGAAGTGGCGGAAGGTATGAAGGTGTCGGTAGCGGTGGGTAATATTTTATCCTCCGATGTCTTCTATAATGCGGATCCGACTTTTAACGACCGTTGGAAGAAGATGGGTATCCTTTGTGTGGAGATGGAGGCTGCGGCGTTGTATCTCAATGCGGCTTATGCCGGAAAGCAGGCACTTTGCATGCTGACCATTTCCGATCATTTATATACCGGAGAGGCACTTTCCTCCGAGGACAGACAAAACAGCTTCCATGAGATGATGCAGGTGGCATTGGAATTGGCGTAAAGGAGATTTTTATGGATAAGAATGTTGTAAAGTATGTGGACCATACCTTGCTCACCCAGACAGCGACTTGGGAGGAGATAAAGCAGATTTGTGATGACGGAGTGGCGTACGGAACTGCGTCGGTATGTATTCCGCCGTCTTTTGTAAAGCGTGCCAAGGAATATTTGGGAGACAAGCTGTCGGTATGTACGGTGATCGGCTTTCCGAATGGCTACAATACCACTGCGGTAAAGGTGTTCGAGACCAAAGATGCGGTGGCAAACGGTGCGGATGAAATCGATATGGTGATTAATATCGGCATGGTAAAGGAAGGAAACTTTGCCGGCCTTTTGGAAGAGATTAAGGCAGTGAAGGAGGCTTGCGGAGGTAAACTTCTTAAGGTGATTATCGAGACCTGCCTTTTGAAAGAGGAAGAAAAGATCGAGATGTGTCGTGTGGTGACCGAAGCCGGAGCGGAGTTTATTAAGACTTCCACCGGATTTTCTACGGCGGGTGCAACGTTTGCGGATATTGAACTGTTTGCCAAGCATATCGGAGAAGGCGTACAGATGAAGGCAGCCGGCGGCATTTCTTCATTGGAGGATGCGGAGAAGTTTGTAGCCCTGGGAGCGACTCGTCTCGGTACCAGCCGTATTGTAAAGATTTTAAAAGCAAACGGTGAAGCGGTAAAAGAAGGATATTAAAGCGGTAAAGCCTGTGTTTAAGAGGAGAATAAAAATTAAATGTAAATTTAATTTTTAAGTTTATGGTATGAAACAGGGTAGCATAGAAAGGACGGTGTATGTATGGGAGAGAGTAATACACAGTTACAAACCTATGAAAAGAAAGTGCCTGCAGTGAAGGATATGGGAAAGAAACTGCCGGATGCTATGAGTGATGCGGTATGCAGAAAGCTGATCCGTGTGGCTTGTGATTATCGGGAGAAGGCCTATGCTCCGTATTCGGGCTTTAAAGTGGGTGCGGCGCTTTTGACAGACAGTCACGAAATCATCGGTGGCTGTAATATCGAAAATGCAGCTTATACGCCTACCAATTGTGCGGAGCGTACTGCGTTTTTTAAGGCGGTCAGTGAAGGAAAAAAGGACTTTCTTGCCATTGCCATTGTAGGCGGCAAGGGTGAGGATTTAGAAGATTTCTGTGCGCCTTGCGGTGTATGCCGACAGGTGATGACGGAGTTTTGCGACCCGAAGACCTTTTTGATTATTTTGGCGCGGTCCGAGGATGATTATATGATTTATACGTTGGAGGAACTGATGCCGTTCGGATTTTCCGGGAAGAACCTGTCTTAAGGGCAGAGGATGTAGGTGCGTTTTCAGACCGGTGTCCCTTGTGCAACGGATGAGAGAAAGAGATAGAGTAAGAGAGGATTTGTATGAGCAGTTATCAGGATTACATTGTAAGAGCAAGCGCGGCGGACGGACAGATTCGTGCGTTTGCGGCAACCACGAGAGATTTGGCAGAAAAGGCAAGAAAAATCCACGGGACCAGTCCGGTGGCAACGGCGGCCTTAGGACGTCTCCTTACGGGAGCGGCTATGATGGGCAGTATGATGAAGGGCATGAGTGACGTACTGACCGTGCAGATTATGGGGGACGGTCCCATCGGTTCCATGACCGTCACCGCAGATTCTATGTCCCGCGTGAAGGGATTTGTGCAGAATCCGGAGGTTATGCTTCCGGCAAGTAAGGAAGGTAAGTTGGATGTCGGCGGTGCGGTCGGTATGGGTATGCTTCGTGTCATTAAAGATTTAGGGTTAAAGGAGCCGTATGTCGGAGAAACCGAGTTGATTTCCGGTGAGATAGCAGAGGATTTAACTGTATATTTTGCGACATCCGAGCAGACTCCGTCGTCCGTAGCTCTTGGCGTGCTTATGAATCGCGATAATACGGTGGCACAGGCGGGTGGTTTCATTATTCAGCTGATGCCGGATGCGACGGAGGAAGTGATTTCCCATCTGGAGCAGAAGCTGACGGAGGTTACCTCGGTGTCCGGTCTTTTAGAGGAAGGAATGACCCCGGAGGAGATTTTGGAGTACATCTTTGCGGGCTTTGACTTAAAGCTTCTGGATAAGATTCCGACTTCTTATTATTGCAACTGTTCCAAGGCCCGTGTGGAAAAGGCCTTAATCAGTCTTGGTGCAAAGGAATTGAATGCCATGATAGAAGACGGTGAGCCGATTACGATGAACTGTCACTTCTGCGATAGGAACTATACATTTTCTGTGGATGAGTTAAAAGAACTGTTACAAAATTGTAGATAACAGAAAGAAACAAAAGAGAAGATGTTGTGAGTACCTAAGAAAACAAGGTAGAATCGAAGTATAGAAAGGCAGGAAATAGAATGAAAAAATGCCCGCAGTGTGAGGGAAAGGGAATCTCCGTATGTGTGGTTTGCTTCGGGGATAAAATTAATCCGATCAACAAGAATAAGTTGTGCGGATTTTGTGGCGGACACGGAGAAACAAAATGTATTATATGTTTGGGAAAAGGCGAGTTGACCGATGACGATATCTTTGCGGTGGACGGAAAGCTGCCGAACTACCCGGCGAAATTAAGTAGAGACTAGTGAGAAGGGCTGTCGCAGGTAACTGTGGCAGCCTTTTCTGTGCCTATGGAATACGGATAGAACTGCCGGTCCGAAGGAGGTTTTTCTCTCGTGATACGGATATAAGTCTTTCTAATTACTTCGAGGATATGTATTGTAGAGTGACGCAACCGCCCTGATGCGGCATCCATGCCTTATGGCGGGTTCGCCCGGACCTCGTGTCCGGGCGTTGCTAACAGCTTTCGGAGTAATAAGAAAGTCTAATATCCTGCTCAAAGTTCGAAACACCTCCTTCGGATCGGCAGTTCTATGTTACTCATGTAGGCACAGAAAAAGGCTGTTCGCTCCAGTCTGTTATGGCAGCCCTTTCTTTTTCTTTTGAAATTCTTTTGTTTTTTCTGAAGTTGGTCTTTCGATTTATCTGATAATCTCATATCAGGATAAAAAAGGAGGAAAGACAATGAAGAAAAGAATATTAAGTGTTGTTATGCTGGTTGCTATGTTACTCATGTGCGGTGCGGGAGCCTGTTCCGGAGAAGCAGGAGGAGAGCAATACCCGTTCCCGACGCTGGCGCCGGATTGGTCCAACTGGGCGGACGGTTCCATGCCGGGCGGCTATGGCGGAGGGATAAATCTTTGGAAGAGCAATGTTAAGGGGAATATGAACCGGACGGAAGAGGTAGTGAAAAATGTGATGTTGGACCGGGCAGTAACAACAAAGGACGGAACTTTGAATGTATTCCTGAACTACTCTTTTACTGAGGGTGAGTATGAGGGAGAGAAAACGATGAATACCGTGGTACTTGTTACGATAAATGACGAAATCTGTGACTTTACTTTGGGCGGGCAGAAATCAGAGAACGGACTCTTGATGACGGAAAAACCTATGGGAGTTGAGCTTACGGATGCTCTTTCCGTGGAGGATTGCAGTCTTGTGAAGGGTGATAATGAACTTGCTGTACATATGGCGGTATATTATCCGAGCGGTCATGCTTCGGCGGCAAGTATCAGCCGGATTTTTGTCTCGGAGGTAGAACAAACTTGCAGTACAGACTATGGATATGACGTCAGAGAACTTTCCGGAAGCGAAGTAGTGACAAGCGACGGAAAGGATGACAGAGAAGTTAGACATTGGTTGGGAAAAACGCAGGACTTTTTGTATGAGAAAATATCCTTTGAAGAAGCCAAGCGATGCATGAATGTAGCAACGGACAGTGAAATAAAGATGTCGTTTCCGAACGTCAGAGGAGAAACGGGAGCTGTGGCACGACAAGCGATGGTACTGGTACTTAAGAACGGTCAGCCGATCGGAGCCTGGGACGGAAATACCATCGGCAGTTTAGTACTCGGCGAAGCGGATTTAAATGTGACCTTGCCGATTACAACTGAAAAGCAGGCGGAGGACTATGCTCATCTGACATTTGTTTTTTTTGATGAGACCTACGACGGTGGAACCTTTATTGCGGAGAGGTTGTTTCGGTTTCAGTAAGTTTCCGTTCTTTGGTTAATCAGTGACTTCCCGGTGTTCGGTCAAAATGCCCTCTTCTTATTAAACCACACCGGGAAGGAAAGCTGATCTGTTGCCGGAGCATTGCCGAGGCAATGATGGAGGAGTAGGAGTTTCTATCCACAGTTTTCTTTCGAATTTCTTTCGCTTTTTCCACAGTTTTTCTTTTGTTTTCTATGGTAGGATTAAGGAGAAAGAATTGTATCATAAGGGCAAATGTCGTATAATAGAGACAAGAGGAAGATAAAGGCGGAGGGCTCACATGTATAACATATTAGTGGTTGAGGATGACCGTGAAATCAGGGACGGTATCGAGATTTTTTTGAAGAGTCAGGGATACCGGGTATATAAGGCCGAGGATGGAATTCGCGGTCTTGAACTGATGGAGGAAAACGAGATTCACCTTGCCATTGTGGATATTATGATGCCGCGGATGGACGGAATTACCATGACAATGCGGTTGCGTGAAACCTACGATTTTCCGGTGATTATGTTGTCCGCTAAGTCGGAAGAAACCGACAAGGTGATGGGACTGAATATCGGAGCGGATGATTATGTCACAAAGCCTTTTACACCATTAGAGTTGATGGCGAGAGTGAATTCCCATTTGCGACGTTATCTGAAGTTCGGGTTGCCCCGGCAGGATACGGGAACTCGCCGCCATGTGGAAGGCGGACTGGAGGTGGATGAAGACGCGGTGGAGGTAACCGTGGACGGCAATCCGGTAAAGCTTACCCCCATGGAATTTAAAATATTGTTGTTACTGATAAAGCATCCGGGGCGGGTGTTTTCCGCAGAGGAGATTTATGAAAGTGTCTGGAACGAGCGGGCGGTAAATACAGATACGGTCATGGTACATGTGAGAAATCTTCGGGAGAAAATCGAAGTGAACCCGAAAAATCCCAAATATGTAAAGGTGGTGTGGGGCGTTGGCTATAAGCTCGAAAAACAAAAATAAGATACGTTGGCTGATAGGGATTATCCTTGGAGGTATTATGGCAACAGCCGGGGTTCTGACAATGTGGTATCTTGCGATGGTAAATATGTCAGCGAATCCGGGATTTTGGAGAGGTGCTGTTAAAGTCGGCAGATGGACCTATAAGAAAAGCATGGGTGGTAAGTTATATTATTGTACAACACTATCCGATCTTACGCAGTTTGAAATCAGTCAGGAAACGGCACATTTTCTTATCCGCTACGGACTGTTGATTTGGGTGTCGGGGATTGCCCTTTGCATGTTCCTTTTAGTAGCGCTGTTACGGAATAAGCGCATCTGGAAGGATGCGGAGAATCCTCACCGTAAGGGGATTGCCTATGTGGCGGAGCTGGTGTTGGCAGCCCTTGTGTGCCTGCCTTTGCTGTTTCAAAAATTCGAATGGTATTTTGAACATTTGTATACCTGGCAGGAATGGGAAATGTATCAGAAGATAACACAGATGGATTTCGTGCCGGGAATTGTGTTGCCGGTGCTGGGAGTATGTATTTATTTCCTCTTTTGTAGTTGGTATTTATGGCCGTTGTTTACGCTTGGCGTGAAAGGATATGTCAAGGAATACAGCCTGTTGTATCTCATTGTCAAGGCTTGTGTAAAGGGATGGCGTCGGTTTGTGGAAGAACTGGATGCGATAGATTTTTCGGAAAAGACAGTGAAGATTCTTCGTAAAGCGGTGTTGCTTCAGTTTGCAATATTATTGGTAGTATTGCTTGGTTGTACATGGCACTGGTTTATCGGAATTCCTCTGTTGCTGGTGTATTCGATAGCACTGTTTCTTTTTTTTAGGAAGCGATATAAGAAGGCCGAGAGAGAATATCAAGAGGTGCTTCGGGAAGTGGAAGAAATCGCAACCGGTGATTTGATGGGACAGGCGGAAGGAGACTTCGGACGGTTCCGGTCGCTGGGCGAGGGATTATCACGGATTAAGGAGGGTTTCCGTACCGCAGTAGAGGAAGAAGTAAAAAGCGAGCGGATGAAAACGGAACTGATTACCAATGTGTCCCATGATTTAAAGACGCCGCTCACTGCGATTTTGACCTACGTGGAGCTTTTGAAAGGCGAGGACATTACAGAGAAAGAAAGGGCCTCTTATATTACAACTTTGGAGCAGAAGTCCAACCGCTTAAAGGTATTAATCGAGGATTTGTTTGAGGTAAGCAAAGCTGCAAGCAATAACGTAGAACTACAGCAGGCAGAAGTGGATTTGGTGAAGCTGGTGAAACAGGCAGCGGTGGAATACGAGGAGCTGTTTGAAAAGGCAAATCTCAGCTTGCGACAGACGATGCCGGAGGAGGATTGTAAGGTATATGTGGATGGGCAGAAGACTTACCGCATTTTTGAGAATCTGTTTATCAATATTTCCAAGTATGCTATGCCGGGAAGCCGTGTATTTGTCCGGGTTTACGAAAAGACGGACTGGTATTATGCGGAACTTAAAAACGTATCCGCTATGGAATTGACGGTGGATGCGGAGGAATTGACGGAACGCTTTGTACGGGGAGACGCATCCCGCAATACGGAAGGATCCGGTTTGGGACTGGCCATCGCAAAAAGTCTTACAGAGGTGCAGGGCGGAAGCTTCCGGATTGAAACGGACGGCGATTTATTTAAGGTGGAGGTAGGATTCCCGAAATCGATGTATGAGGAAGATGAGAAGTAGAGGGATGGGCTGCCTACAGGTAACTGTGGCAGCCCTATAATGTTTACAGCGGAATTGTCACCAACCGATTGATCGGCTGGTATTTGCGGTAGGTCACTCCGGCGGAGTCAAACATCCGCTTGGAGGCCCGTACGGAGTCGGTCTCCGCATATTTGTCCGAGTGGTAGATGACCTCGGAGATGCCGGTCTGAATAAGAGCCTTGGTACATTCGTTACACGGGAACAGGGTGGTATAGACTTTGGCACCCCGCATATTGACGCCGGTGTAGTTTAAAATCGCGTTTAGCTCCGCATGGCACACGTAGAAGTATTTTGTTTCCAAAGCGCTTCCCTCGCGCTCCCACGGATATTCGTCATCGGAGCAGCCTGCCGGCATGCCGTTGTAGCCCACCGAAAGAATCTTATTGTCCTGACTGACGATGCAGGCGCCTACGCTGGTGTTCGGGTCCTTGCTCCGCATGGCGGAAAGCATGGCGATTCCCATAAAATATTCGTCCCATTTCAAGTAATCCTGTTTCTTCATAGCTCCTCCGTAAGTATATATATTTGTAAAATACAAGGCAGAAAGTTTTGTTCATACAAAGTATCTTGTCCCCATATACTCAGTGTAGCACAGAGTAGGAAATCCCGCAATTTCTTTTTGGTAATTTGATAAAAAAGTGGTGACGGGAAGGGAAATTAATTGTAGAAAGTGCCGTTTCTTTTGAAAATCTGAAATTTTGACAAAAAAGGTATAGACGAAATCGCATTTTTGTGAGAAAATAGGAAAGGAGTGTGCGCAGGTGCGTATGAGGTGATTTGTTAAAGATATCACATTCTCCGCAAGATGCGAACACTAATATTGCAAGATGTATTGAAAGGAGTCTAGGCATGATTTATTCACACGAAGTAGAAAAGATGTGCCCGGTAGCACAGGGCGTACATCACGGAGCAGCTCCGATTCCGGAGGAAGCAAAGTGGGTACAGGCAAAGGAAGTTAAGGATATTTCCGGTTTGACACACGGTGTCGGCTGGTGTGCTCCGCAGCAGGGTGCATGTAAGCTGACCTTAAATGTAAAGGATGGTATTATCCAGGAAGCATTGGTTGAGACCCTCGGTTGCTCCGGTATGACCCATTCCGCAGCTATGGCTTCCGAGATTTTACCGGGTCTTACGGTAATGGAAGCATTAAACACCGACCTTGTATGTGACGCTATCAACACCGCTATGAGAGAGCTCTTCTTACAGATCGTTTACGGTCGTACCCAGAGTGCATTCTCCGAGGACGGTCTTCCGATCGGTGCTGGTCTTGAGGACCTCGGTAAGGGCCTTCGTTCCCAGGTTGGTACCATGTACGGCACTTTAAAGAAGGGACCGCGTTACCTTGAGATGGCAGAAGGTTATGTAACCGGTATCGCTCTTGATGCTGACGACCAGATCATCGGTTATCAGTTCGTAAACCTTGGTAAGATGACGGATTTCATCAAGAAGGGTGACGATCCGAATACCGCTTACGAGAAGTCTAAGGGTCAGTATGGTCGTGTGGCAGACGCTGTCAAGATTATCGACCCGAGAGAGGAATAATCTAAAATAAATCAGGAGGATACATATCATGGCTTTGTTTGAATCATATGAAAGAAGAATTGACAAAATCAATGCTGTATTAAAAGAGTACGGCATCGCTTCCATTGAAGAAGCTGAAAAGATTACGAAGGATGCCGGTCTGAACGTTTATGATCAGATTAAGGGCATTCAGCCGATTTGCTTCGAGAACGCTTGCTGGGCTTACATCGTAGGTGCTGCAATCGCAATCAAGAAGGGCTGCAAGAAGGCAGCAGACGCTGCAGCAGCAATCGGTGAAGGTTTACAGGCATTCTGTATTCCGGGTTCCGTAGCAGATACCCGTAAGGTAGGTCTTGGTCACGGTAACCTCGGTAAGATGCTCCTTGAGGAAGAGACCGACTGTTTCTGCTTCTTAGCAGGTCACGAGTCCTTCGCAGCGGCAGAGGGCGCAATCGGTATCGCAGAGAAGGCAAACAAGGTTCGCCAGAAGCCGCTCCGCGTTATCTTAAACGGTCTCGGTAAGGACGCAGCTCAGATCATTTCCCGTATCAACGGTTTCACCTATGTAGAGACCGAGTACGATCCGTATACCAACGAAGTTAAGGAAGTTTTCCGTAAGGCTTACTCCGACGGTCTTCGTTCCAAGGTTAACTGCTACGGCGCAAACAGCGTTCCGGAAGGCGTTGCAATCATGTGGAAGGAGAACGTAGACGTTTCCATTACCGGTAACTCCACCAACCCGACCAGATTCCAGCACCCGGTGGCAGGTACCTACAAGAAGGAAAGAAACGAAGCTGGTAAGAAGTACTTCTCCGTAGCAAGCGGCGGCGGTACCGGACGTACCCTTCATCCGGATAACATGGCAGCAGGTCCGGCTTCCTACGGTATGACCGATACCCTTGGTCGTATGCACTCCGATGCACAGTTCGCAGGTTCTTCCTCCGTTCCGGCTCATGTAGAAATGATGGGTCTTATCGGTGCAGGTAACAACCCGATGGTTGGTATGACCGTAGCTGTAGCAGTTTCCATTCAGGAAGCTGCAGAGGCTGGTAAGTTTTAATTAAAACTGCATAGAATGGCTTAAATAGGGCATTTCAGACCGGATGTGATTCGGTTTGAGGTGCCCTGTTTTGTTGTCTGTAATTTGAAAATTCTTATTACCAATACGCCGCCCCTTCCAGTCAACCTACATTTTTTCAAAAGTTCTTTTCAATTCCGACACGATATGCTATAATTAAATTTGTGTATTGTCGTTTACTATGCACAAATTTTACAGAAAGAAGAAGGTTTACCTATGAAAGAAAAAATCCTCGAAATACTTATTGACATCAACTCGGATAATGATTATGAGACTGAGACTGCATTGATTGATGACGGTTTGCTGGACTCCTTTGATATTGTTTCTCTGGTAAGTGAGTTAAACAGCACCTTTGATATCAATATCACTGTAGTGGACCTCGTACCGGAAAACTTTAATACGCTCTCCGCTATGACAGCTTTGGTAGAACGCTTGTCAAACGGTAACTAAGGGGAAAATCATGACGTATACTTCTCTTGTGTTTGCACTGTTTTGTCTTGTTTTGCTCCTGGTTTATTATGTGGCTCCGAAAAAAATCCAATGGATTGTCTTACTGATCGGAAGCGTTGTTTTTTATCTTTTTTCGGGAGTAAAATATATACTTTATGTTGTGATTACGGCGTTTACAACGTATATCACGGCAATTTTAGCACACAAAAATAAGAGGGAATTTGCCGGGAAACTGCCTGAACTGAAGCAAACGTTATCGGCGGACGAAGTGCGTATTGCCATAAAAAAGAACGAACGCAAATCCAGAGCGTTCATGCTTTGTGCCGTGGCGGTAGATTTGGGCATCCTGATTGTATTGAAATATTTGGATTTTGTATTATCCAATATCAATACGTTTTTGCCGCAAGAATCCGCACTCCCGCTTTTCTCTTTTGTGCTTCCGCTCGGTCTTTCTTTTTATACCTTCTCTGCGGTTGGCTATGTGGTAGATGTAAACCGTGGAAAATACGAACCGGAAAGAAATTTTGCAAAGTTCTTTCTTTATCTTACTTATTTTCCGCAAATCATACAGGGACCTATTCCAAGGTTTGATCAGCTGGCTTCACAACTTTTTGCGGAACGTAAGGCAGAATATAAAAATTTACGTGACGGATTTCAGTTGGTTCTCTGGGGACTTTTTAAGAAGATGGTGATAGCGGACAGTGTTGCGGCTATTGTGGGCGCAATGCTTAAGAATACGGCAACGCTTTCGGGAATTGAGCTTTGGCTCGGAATGTTTGTCTGGGGAATTCAGCTTTATACTGACTTTTCGGGCGGTATTGACGTGTCGAGAGGCGTATCCCAGATGTTTGGTATTACACTGGATATTAATTTCAAACGTCCGTATTTTGCAATTAACTTAACAGACTATTGGAACCGGTGGCATATTTCTCTCGGTAACTGGTTGAAGGATTATTTCTTTTATCCGGTTGCTTTGTCAAAGGGATATTCAAAGGTGAATAAGTTTGTAAAGAAGAAATTCGGAAAGTTTATTGCGAAGACCGTTCCGGTGGGTGTTCTTTCTTTGATATTATTTACAATTATCGGAATTTGGCACGGAGCAAACTGGGGAGAGGTTCTTTTTGGTGTGTTCAACGGTGTTGTCGTACTCATATCCACACTGTGTGAGCCGCTTTTTGTGAAAATCCGCAAACCGTTACATATGGATGAGTCGGTGTTCTTCCGAATCTTCCGCAGTGTGCGTACGTTCCTGATTATTACGATTGCCAGAGTGATTTCACTTCCTTCCAATATTGCAATTGCAGGCAGTATGCTACTTACCATGTTCGGAATCCGCTCTTCTGGGGCTTCGTTCTTTTCTTTTACCGGACAGATGGTACAGGCGGGAGATTTCATGAGGTATTTGCCGGCATTGCTCGGATGTATCCTTCTCTTTATCGTGTCGTTCCTGGAAGAAAAGGGACATAGTGTACGTGATCTTATTAATGCGAAGCCGATGTTTGTCCGGGTGGCGATTGCGTCCCTAGGGACGGTGGCAATTATCCTGTTCGGTGCTTACGGAATCGGCTATGTGGCGTCAAACTTTATCTATAGTAATTATTAAGACTTAGGTGAATTGTATGGAATATGAAAATAACAGCTGGTTGAATCGCCTGGAATATTGGGCCGAGGTTCAGCCGGACAAAGTGGTTTTTAAAGAAGCCGGAAAGGAAGGTCTGACCTACCGGCAGTTTTATGGACAGGTTTGCAGTGTTGCAAACGGTCTTTTACGCTTTTTCCAAGGGCAAATGCCGGAAACGCCGATTGCTGTGGCAGTAGACAGAGATGTGCAGTCGTTGGTTTCTATGTTCGGCGTTTGTGCGGCGGGCGGCTGGTATGTACCGGTGGACAGTGCACTTCCGGCAGACCGGGCTGAGCTTCTGTTATCGGTTTG
Source organism: uncultured Clostridia bacterium (assembly GCA_937895705.1). Taxonomy (GTDB): domain Bacteria; phylum Bacillota; class Clostridia; order Lachnospirales; family Lachnospiraceae; genus SIG307. The sequence continues at coordinate 105,926 of CALBKM010000042.1, read as the reverse complement.
TTCTCCGGCAGCTCTGTTATATGCAACAGAGAAAGAGCCGTTTCCGCAGAGCGATGTTCCGAAGCTTTTTGCAGATACTGCAGAAGAATGCAGTCGGACTGATTTTCCGGCCAGAGAAGAAATACTTCCTATGTTCGGAATATTTACCTCCGGTTCTACGGGGATTCCTAAGCTGGTGGTAAAGGACGGCCGGGGAATTCGAATGTTTATCGAAACATACTGCAACACGTTTTCGTTGACATCGGAGGAAGTATTCGGTAATCAGATTCCGTTTTATTTCGATGCGTCCACAAAAGACATTTTCGCTACAGTATATCTGGGAGCCACAACCGTAATATTTCCGCAGAAGGTATTTTCCTTCCCGATGCATTTGGTACAAATGTTAAATGAGGAAAGAATATCTACTTTTGTTTGTGTACCTTCCGTATTGTCGGTTACCGCACGTTTTGATGTGTTTTCCGCAGTGGAGCCTACCACATTGAACAATGTTTTGTTTGTGGGAGAGCGTATGCCGGTGCGTCATTTAAATTACTGGCGGACCGCGCTTCCGCATGTGCGTTTTGTGAATCTCTACGGGTCCACCGAGGTGGCAGGTAACTCTTGTTTTTATGTAATTGACAGAGAGTTCAATGAAGATGATGTGTTACCGATCGGTCGCGCTTTTGATACGGCACAGATTTTCCTGTTAGATGAAAACGGGGAGCGGGCTTCCGAAGGGGAGATTTGTGTTGCGGGTGACGGTCTTGCGCTCGGATATTATAAGGATGAAGAAAAAACAGGTGCAGCCTTTCAAAACGTTTGTTTTGAGTCGTTTAGCGGCCGGATCTATCACAGCGGTGATTACGGCAGAATTAATGAGCATGGGGAGTATATCTGTGTTGCGAGAAAGGATGCACAAATAAAGCATATGGGGCATCGCATTGAACTCGGTGACATTGAAGTATGCGCCTCTGCACTGGATTATGTGGATGAATGCTGTTGTCTTTATGCAGCATCCGCAGAAAAAATTGTTCTTTTCTGTGCCTGTGAAGAAGAGAAAAGAAAGCAATTGAGAAAAGATCTTTCGGGGAAGCTTCCGAAGTATATGTTGCCTCATGACTATATCTGTTATCCGGAACTGCCGCATAATCGCAACGGTAAGTTGGATCGTGCCGGTTTGTTACAGGAATGGATAAAAAACAATTCGTAGTAAGTTAAAAACGGAGGGAATGGGTATGCCCAATGATCGTTATCGGCTGTTGACCAAAAAGCCGCAATTGCTTCCGTTATCGGAAACAGTTAACGGACATCGTATTTTTATGTATCGGGACGATCCGGAAGATTTTGGATTCGGTGGAAATAAGGTACGCTTTTTTGAGTATCTGATTCCTGAAATTTTGAAAGAAAAGCCCGACGTACTGGTTACCTCCGGGTCGATGTATTCCAATCATATCCGGGTAACCGCACAAGTGGCGGCACATCTTAATATTCCCTGCAAGTTGTTTTTGACAGAAGAGGAGCTCCCGGATTCTTTATTCGGGAACACCGCACTGGCAAGAAGTTATGGCGCCGAATTACAATGCGTCGGACATTTTGCGGCACTTTTAAAAATAAGTGAGCAGGTAAAATTGCTGGAAGAGAGCGGTAAAAAAGTCTTTCTGGTTCCCAACGGCGGACATACACCGGGAGCAGTGAGAGCGTATGCACAGGTGATTAATGAAACCTTGGAAGAATTGGAACGCAGTAAGATTTATCCAAAAACAATTTATTTGCCGTGTGCCAGTGGTACTACGCAGGCGGGAATTCTGTGCGGAGCGGCAAAGTGTAAGCTTCCGCCGGTGACTTCCTTTGCGGTGGCCAATACTCCGGCAAAGGCAGAAAAAGGAATCAGTCGTTTGATTCGTTCTGCGGCGGAATACCTTCCGCAAGGATTCACAGCAGATAAAGTATCGGTAAATGACTGCGGGAAAAATGATTACGGTCATCCGGACGAAGAGTTGTTTGCCTTGCGTGCCAAAATTTTTGAGCGGGAGGGAATTGAGCTTGACCCTACCTACAACATTAACGCTTTTTATGGTATGGTACAGGAGCTTATGCAGACCCCCGGGATGGGAGATGTTCTCTATATCAATACCGGAGGATATACCGGATTAGAATAGCAAAGAATATTAAAACGGAACGAATCCACAAAGGGAGTCGTTCCGTTGTTATTTTACTCTATAGAAATTGCAGACTCTTTGTACTAGTAAGAATCGGTGTAGTTGTACTGAATGGAGAGTACTCTGTCGTCTTTCATGATAATCATCAGAGAGGTCTTTCCTTTGGTATAAGCATACGAACCGTCGGATTCTACATAATCACTGCCATACAATTCCAGTACCTTTTCTTTTGTATCGCCGATCATCAATCCTTCCGGAGTACTCAGGGTATCATCGGTTAATACAATCTGAAGCACATGGTCCACTGCATTGTCGTCCGGATAGGTATAGATGGAAAAGCCTTTATATACATAGCACTTGTCCAGTCCGATGTAAGCACAACTCGGGCTCTCAAAGTAAGTGTAATCGGAACCGAGAGCTGTAACGAGAGGGTCTACCAGGTCATTCGGAGTGATTTTGACATTGTTGTGGACAAAGGCAAAGCTTTCGTCCAATACCTCTTTTTCTTCGTTGGTGTCAGAAACGGAATTGCTTTCACCGATGACGACGGTTCTTTCCGGTTCTTTCCCGCATCCGACCGCAATGATACAAACCGACAGTGCCAAAGTTGCTCCCCAAACCCGTAGTTTCAAGTATTTTTTGAACATAATTTCTTTATTTCCGCACGAGAAAGTGCAGACTCCTTCCTGTGTATAGATTCTGTTTATTAGATTAATAGCAAGTCTCCGATTACTTATTTATCTCCCCGGGCGGCATGATATCGCTCGCAGACCGGGGCCCAGGCAGCTGCTTGTGTGTCATCAAGTCTGCCGTCAGGAACAGAATAATCGTTTCTTAAAATATTTCCGAGGAACCGGGAACATTTTTCGGCACCGTATACGTTAAGGTGTACGCCTTTATCGTAGGTATCCGTGGTCATGTCCAGTCCCATATCATCCGCATAAGAAAGACCGTTGATATAACGAATACCTCTTTCTTCGGCATAGTCAACCAATTGAGCATCCCACTCCTCGTACCAAGGATATTGCCAGCTTATGGTCGGAGCCTTAAATAAAACCAGTTCGATGTCGTTCTCTTCGCAGAGGTCTGCGATTTTGTCCAGATATTCCCAGCAGGTATCCGGGAAACTGTAATCAAACAGCGGTGTCTGAAACGGTTCTTCCGTTTGCGGGGCGATGGAAGTCTGCATCAAGTAGCCATGGTGAGAAATCAAGTCCCGACGAAAGAAATAGTTGAAATCATCCTTTTGCAAGTCGGTTATACGACTGTGATAACGCAATAGCGGAACCGCATAACTGAGCAGGGATTCGTTTTCATCCTTTAAGGACAGTTCGGCTGCCTGTAAACGATACCTAAGGTCTTTTAAACCGTCTAAGGTAAGACGTGTGTATGCTTCGCTTTGAACTTCGCCGATTTTCATTTCCATTGCGTTGAAAACGACGACCTTCGGTGTTTCGTGCTTTAAGGTATCCTGAAGGACATAATAGGATTGCCAGATGAGCTGCTGCGGCGACCCTCTGACATAGGAAGATACACCGTAGTCTTCCCACAATGTAACAGGAGAGATGGTTTCGTAAAACTCGCAGTCACCGAGAAAGATGACATCATGCTCGGTTTCCGCTTCGTAATATTCTGCCATCATGGCACCTTCGTACGGGTGAGACATATATTTCGGTCTGGTAAGCTCCTGAAACAGAAAACACAAAATCAGTGTCAGGAGAATATAACAAAGGACCTCGATAATTATATGCCGTTTTGTATGTTGTATGGTTGTTTCCATGAGGAACTCCTCCTTGTGCTTTGCTTCCGTTTATTCGTAATATTTGGAATCGAGGTTTAAGTCTGCTACGATTTCTGTTGCGGAAGCAGGATGAAGCGAAGTATCAAAGGTATAGTAATATTTCATTCTCGGAGAAACATCGGCACGATATTTTGTGAAAGCTTCCAGTTGAGCGTCCGTCATCATATAGGTGTCACGGCTGAAATGTCTGTACTGCGGACAAGCATCGTGGTGGTACCACAAAGGTTCTTCTTCCGTACCGCAATTTACGAGAAGCCAGAAGTGATTGCCCACTTCTTTTGAATAAGGCTCGCTTCTCCTTACAATCTGTGACTCGTACCCAAGATAGGCAAGCAGTTCCTTGGATGCCGCGCAGTAGGTAAAGCAGTCACCGCTCCGGCGGGTGGTTAAGCCAAGGTAAGCCTCTCGGCGTACATCGTCATGAACGCCCGCACTGGTATAGCTGACATGGTTACGTACATATCGGTGAACCGCATGTAGCTTTTCCGGTGTGGTCATGTCCTCGGTGATGATTTTACCGAGAATCTCCGCACATACAAGGTCCATCATTTCTTTGGTTACGGAATTGTCGTGAAGCGTTAATTCTACTGCCTGTCTGGTTTCGTTTCCGACAGAGTCCTTCGCAACAAAAAATGCGGTATATCTGCCCGGTTTTGTCAAATCAATACCGGTGGTATCCAGTGATACATCGACAATACCGGAGTTATCTTCAACACCGACCATTGCTCTCCAGATAATCGTGGAATCCACATCTGCTTCCAGTTTCTCAGGGAAGGTAGTAAACACCGGCGCTTCGTTATCGTAGGCAATACAGCACTGACCGTCATAGATAGTACGGTTTCCGCCCTGGTCAGTCAAAACAACGCGAACGGCGGTTTGGTCGCTTACAAAAGCTCCCGGGTCGGTTTCATAGGAAACGGAAACAGGGCCTTCGTCCGTAATTTCGGAAACAAAAGTGTCCGCAGGAGGAAAGGCTGCACCGTAATAAGCAGTGACCGGTGTAATAACCGCGGTCGGAGCAACCGTATCTTCGATAATAAGCTCGGTGGTGTGAAGGGTGCCGTCGATTTCCGCTTCTAAAGTGTAGTTGCCCACCAGAGATGTATTGATAACGGAAATATCGGTGATATAGTTCCCGGTCCGATTGAAAACAATCAGTTCTTCTATGGAAGGAATGGTTTCGCCGGCCTCTATCGTATAGCTGTCTATAAGGAAATTGTTTTTATCAAGAACGGTTATGGTAACAGGAATCTCGGTGCGATTTCCTGCCGCATCGGTTAATATAACGGTTTCGGTGACCGAACCGACTTTTGTCAAATCAGGCTCAGCCTGAAAGGAACAGGAGACGTTTGTCTGGTCTTTGATATCGGTAACACATTGCTCCGCAGACAGGGAATCACTCTGGCAAAGGGTGATTGTTTGTGCCAAAGCACTCGGAGCTACGGTATCCTGCACGGTTAAGTCAATGTTATAGAGCTCACCGTCAACGGTGAGGCCTACGGAATATTCGCCGATCTGGTTTACTTGGGCAATGCCGTCCCGGACAAATTGAGTCTCAAACTCGGAAACAAACGTAGCGGTATGTCCCCCTTCCAATACGAAGTCATTTGCCGAGAACGTGTTTCCGGCTTCTACGGTTGCAGAAGTTGCAATATATTCGGGGATTTTTTTACCGCAGGCACAAAGGAAAACGGTGAATGCGACAAAAACAATCAGGCAAAACGTTTTTCCTTTTTTTATGAATTGGTACATGCTCGATTCTCCTTATGTAAAGCGTATTTCCACCTACATAGACTATCATGAAAACGGCGTATTGTCAAGGCTGATGCTCGGTTTCTGTGCGTGTTTCCGAAAAGGAAAATGTAATAATCGTCCCTTGATTTGTATAAACTGTTACTATTACAGTTTCCATGGTATAGGAGGCGTTTTATGAGTGATTTGAAAAAGTTTTGCGTTATAGGTTTTTTTGTGACTGTGATACTCGGTATTCTGTCTCACTTTGTGTACGACTGGACCGGAAGAGGATTCCTGATTGGCTTATTTTTTCCTGTAAATGAGTCTACCTGGGAGCATATGAAGCTTTTGTTCTTCCCTATGTTCTTGTTTGCGCTGGTGGCGGGGAAACGGATGGAACGGCAGTATCCCTGCATTTATAATGCCATGTTTACCGGAATATTGGTGGGCCTGGCTATGATTCCTACGTTGTTTTACACCTACACCGGTATTCTGGGGTTTAATGTGGCCTGGGCTAATATTGCGGTGTATGTGATTAGCGTACTGGCGGCATATCTGGTAGTGTACCGGGTGACCATGACATGTAAGAATAAGGATGCAAAGGTGCTCAGAATCGTAATGTACGCATTGGCGGTTGCGTTTATGATATTTACGGTATATCCCCCGGAAATCGGACTTTTTCAGGTGCCGTCAACCGAAGGTATGCGATAACAGGAAGAATATTCTTTAATAAACTCAAAGATACTTGGTAAATGTTATTGACAAAAGGGTAAACGGATGATAATATAGGGTAAGCAAAATTTACCTCATGATTTACACACGAAACGGAGGACACCATTATGAAGCACAATGGACTTTTTGTATTGGCAACGGTAGCAATGTTAGCTTTGGCAGCAGGCTGCGGAGGTAAGCAGGGAGAAGAGAAGCCGCAGAATCAGGTGACAGAGGCAGTATCGCCTACAGAGACACCGGCGGTAACTGCTACGCCGGAACCTACGGCCACCCCGGAACCGACAGCCACTCCGGTACCTGCGAATTATATGGAGGCCAACGGGATTGAAGTATTGGGTGCGGGCTGGCACACCTGCAAGGGCTTTATGGCAAAGGAGGGGGACGAGAACGGAAATCCGATTATGGAGCTGGTAGACCGCGAGTACTACTTTGATGTCACGGAAGAGGAGAACGAAGGCGGTACGAGAGTGCTACAAGTAACGTTACATGCGATACCTTATGTAAATGAGTACGGTGGCTGGGCTACGTTTGCTATGGGCGGGTTTGTGGATTTAGAGACGGGAAAGGCGTTCTTCCCGATGGATGAGAAGCTGCCGCATACTACACTGATAAAGCATGGAGATAAGGAATATGAGCTACAGCTCACATGTGAATTCGAGTATCCGTCATTAACCCATCCGTACTATACGGAGCGTTATACGTTGGTATGTCCGTCGGATTATGAGGATGCAGGTTTTTATATGACCGGATATAATTTTGACTGGGAGACCTTTATAGAACGTGCCGGCCTTTGGAAGATGTTGAATTTTATCCGCCACGGAGACTCTGAACTGTTGGTGTTCGGCGTAAACAAGGGATTGGAAGCCGAGCCGGAAAAAACGATAGTCGGAGCGGAATTAGCGGTGGAAAACTATTTTGAAGTAAACGGATATTCCACGCTGGGAGAAGGAACATATACCTGGAAGGGAATGGAAGCACTGAAAAAATGGAGTGCCGAGACAGGCTGGAGGTCGGTTTCTCTGGAAGAAAAGAAGCTTACGAATACGATTTCCATAGAAGAAGAGTCTCTGGGAGACGGAACCAAACGAATTAAAATGGCTACGGTCGATATGGCGGAGTATTTATCTGAGAATGAAGCAAAAGTGCCGTACACAAGAGGAGGAATGGTTGATAAGACGACAGGTGTGGTATATAATCCGAGGACATATGGGCTGGCAGAAGAGTATGTGCTGGAGAAGGACGGAAAGGAAGTATCCATCGTAGTGGCAATGGAGAATGTGGAGGAAGATACGGATGACGGGAAAAGAAAACTTGAGTTTTCCTGTACAGTAATCTGTCCGGAGGATTTTGATGATATCGTCTTTTATGTAACCTGTAACGCGGAAATCAGAGAGGATGAGAATACGTATTCCAATGAACCGGAAGTGTTCTCCTTAGATGAAATCGAACGTGGCGATTGTGATTTGTTGTTCCTCCGATAATAGGATGTAATATAGCGTAGGATAGGGTGGGGAAAAGTTAGTGCTTGTATTTTAAAAGCACCTGTGGTAAGATGAAATTAATAAAAAGAAAGGCGCAATTTGCGTGAGGTGAGGCAATGAGTAGCAGATAGTTTACTTCGGACATGACAAACAGGATAGAAAGAAGCCTAGGATATCGTATAGGTTTGTTTGTGTATGCCGAAATCAGACTATCGCACATAAGTGACCGAGCCTTTATAAGGTGTCGTGTGAGGGTCTATGACCAAGGAGCTTGCATAGAGTTCCGGCCTCACAGATACGTAAAATAGGTTTGATTTGTGTAAGTCTGCTTTCGGTAACGGAAGCAGACTTTGTTTCATTTTTAATGCAACAAAGTCTGTTGGATGCGTACTCGCGTGAGCGGAAGATGTTGCAAGCAACCGCGCTGGTTGCAAGAGTTCCGCAAGCGAAACTCTATGTTGATAGTGCAGGCAATACATTAAATCTATATAGGCTTCGGTTAGGAGGCATTATGTTTCAGATTAAAAATTTAACCATTACCCATAAAAAGGATTTACGTTCCATCGTCAAGAACTTTTCCCTGGTATTAAACGATGGGGACAAGGCCGTGATGATCGGTGAGGAAGGAAACGGAAAGTCCACGGTGTTAAAGTGGATGTTTGACCCGGATCTGGTGGAAGACTATGCGGAGGGACAGGGAGAGCGCATTTTAAACAGAGAACGGATGGGGTATCTTGCCCAGGAGTTACCGGCGGAGCATAAGGAAAAGTCCTTGTATGAATTTTTCTCGGAGGAGCCGGCGTTTTGGGAGCAAACGCCGAAGGATTTGAGTAGGATGGCGGGAGAATTCGGCTTGACGTCAGAGTTTTTCTATGGAGACCAGAAGCTTTCCACACTTTCCGGGGGAGAGAAGATTAAAGCCCAGTTGTTGCGTCTTTTGATGTCAGAACCGACAGTGTTGCTTTTGGACGAGCCGTCCAATGATATTGATATCGAAACTTTGGAATGGTTGGAGCGGTTTATTGTGAGCTGGCCCCACATTGTGTTGTATATTTCCCATGACGAGACGCTGATTGAACGTACCGCCAATATGGTCATCCACATGGAGCAGTTAAAGCGGAAGACTGAGAGCAAATATACGGTGGCGAAGGTAGCGTATACGCAGTATATTGAGGAGCGGAAGGCGGGTCTTCTTCGGCAGGAGAGACTGGCGCAAAACGACCGGAGAGAGAAGGAAATCCGGGACGAAAAATTGCGGAAGCTGGAGCAAAAGGTAGGAAGCGGTTTGAATAACATTTCCAAGGCGGAACGGGATTTCATCGGCAGCATGATGAAAAAGAAAATGAAGGCCGTAAAGAGCATGGAAAAACGGTTCGAGCGGGAAGATGAGAACATGACCGAGATGCCGGAGACAGAGGAGGCAATCTTCATTAAGCTGGGAGATAAGGAATCGAAAGTTCCTGCCGGTAAAACGGTGATTGAGTACAGTCTGGACCGTCTGGAAACACCGGACGGAGAGCGGGTGCTGGCAAGAGATATTACGATTTTGGTCCGGGGCTCGGAAAAGATTTGTTTTATCGGAAAAAACGGCGCAGGAAAGACCACATTGCTCCGAAAAATAGCAGAGGAGCTTCTTTCCCGGAAGGATATTCATGCGGAATACATGCCGCAAAATTACGAGGAACTGCTGGATTTGTCCGTGACGCCGGTGGACTTTCTGGATACCACGGGAGATAAGGAGGAGCGTACCAGGATTCGTACCTATCTCGGGGCACTTAAGTATACCGCTGACGAAATGGACCATCCGATGGCGGAGCTTTCCGGCGGGCAAAAGGCAAAGGTATTGCTTCTTAAAATGAGCTTGTCCAAGGCCAATGTGCTCATATTGGACGAGCCTACGAGAAACTTCTCTCCTTTGTCGGGGGGCGTCATCCGAAAGATTTTGGCGGAGTTTCCGGGCGCTATCCTCAGCATTTCCCACGACCGGAAATATATAGACGAAGTGTGCGATACGATTTACCGGCTGACGGAAGAGGGACTTAAAAAGGAAGATAAGGAAACAAAATAAAGAACAAAAAACAGAATAGTAAATTCAAAAAGTCAAGAGATTGTTTTCCTGCTGTGTTACAGTGAAATTAAGCAAGATAGTTTACGAAAGCGTGGTGACGGACATGAAAACAAGAATACTTGACAGTTTGAAGAATCACGGTTATATACTTGGGGTTGCCTTAAAACAGAGCAAGCTTTACTTTTGCGTCTTCTTTGTGACGATTTTGATTGCAAACGCAAAGGACATTGCACTGGTGGTAGCACCCAAGTATATTTTTGATGCGATGCAGTTCGGAGGTTCTTTTCAGGCGATTCTTTTGCCGGTTCTGGTTTATTTGGCACTGTATCTTGGCTTGCACGGAATTCTGCACGGTCTGACTTACGGGAAAAAAGTGTTGGAGATGAAGCTGAAGGTGCGCTTAAACGTAAAACTGGGAGAAAAGTTTATGCGGACGGATTACAGTTTTTTGGAGGAGCACGCCGCCGTGGATATGTTTGAACGGGCCAAGACGGCCATTTCCGGCGGAATCAGTGATTTGCAGACCATCGGCGTAATCGAGGAACAGGGAATCTCCGGATATTTTGAGCAGTTGTATCGATTGATAAAGAATATTGTTTTGTTGTTCGGTATGTTGTACGTGTTCCGTTACATGGAATGGACGACCCTTGTGTTAGTGCTCGTATGTATTGCCTTAAACACCGTGTTCAGTATGATTCAGATGAGGGCTAAGATAGCAGTACGGGATAAGGCGGCACCTGCCCATGCCAGAAGACGGTACTGTAACCGGTTGTTACGTACCTTTGAGTACGGAAAAGAGTTCCGGGTGTTCGGCATGAACAAACTTGTAGTTTCCAAATGGCAGGCCTGTACCGATGAGTTTTTATCGGTGCGGGATTATTACCAGAAGCGTTGCTGGTTTGCATCGATTTTGTTTTTTATTGTGAATAACGGGATGCGTTTTCTTGTGTTGGTCAGTCTGATTTATAAGCTTAGAGACGGGGCAATTTCCGTAGGTGATTTTACCATGATTTTTGCTGCGATTCTGACTTTTTCCGATACGGCGCAGGATTTGTTACAGGCGGTACTGGCGCTGAATGTTTTTTCCGGGTTTATGACGGATTACAGAAAGTGCATGCAATTACCGGAGAGTGAGACGGTTTTCGGCAAGGAAGCGCGGGAAGAACTTGGCGGGGGCGCTTGCGAAATCGAATTTAAGGACGTGTGGTACCGCTACAACGGGACGGCAGAGGAGACCTACGCATTAAGGAATATCAATGTGGTGTTGCGCCCGGGAGAAAAGATTTCCGTAGTGGGTTTTAACGGTGCGGGAAAAACCACCTTTATCAAGCTTCTTCTGGGGTTGTATGAGCCGACAAAGGGCGAGATTTTAATTAACGGAAAGAACGTAAAGGAATACACGGAAATCAGTCTTAGACGATATATGAGTGCAGTGTTTCAGGATTTTAAAATCTTTGCCATGAGTGTGGAAGAAAACATTACGCTGGGGGCGGAAGGTTCGGAACAGTGTCTGGAAGAAAGCATGGAACGTGCCGGCATAAAAGAGAGAGTGGAGGCACTTCCGAAAAAGGAAAAATCAGTGATAGGAGGTTTCTTTGAAGAAGGAGATTTGCTGTTGTCCGGCGGAGAGTCTCAAAAGATTGCCATGGCGCGAAGTTTTTTCCGAAAGACGCCTGTCATTGCTTTGGATGAACCGACCTCCGCTTTGGATGTGGTTTCGGAGGATAAGATGTATAAAAGCGTCATGGAGCAGGCAAAGGGCGAAACAATCTTGTTTATTTCTCACCGTCTGGCCAGTGCCCGGTTCTGTGACCGGATTTTAGTGTTCGATTCCGGCCGGATTACGGAAGAAGGCTCTCATAAGGAACTTCTTGCAAGAAAGGGCTGTTACTGTGAAATGTGGAATGTACAGGCGGAGAAGTTTTACGGGAGGGGTGCGTATGAAGAAATGTAGCAGAATTATTTCGGTTATGGCGGACAGCATCAAAATCCTGTTCCGGATGGACAAACCTTATTTGGGCTTTTTGCTTTCTTCCATGGTAATTATGGCGCTGATTCCTTTTGTAAACGCCGATTTGGTCAGTGAAGTGATTAATCTGGCCGTGTCGGAGCAGGATGTGAAAAAGGCGGTTCTCGCAGCCGGTATTTTGTTGGGAATACTGACGATATTACAGATTGCGGATTCCTTTGTTATGTGGCATCGCAGCCGGCATTATCTCTCTATGTGCAATACCTTCGACGTGATGTTGGCGGACAAGACGCTTAGTATGCGTTATGAAAAAGCGGAAAGTCCGAAAATTGCGGAGCTGCGGATGCGGGCGGCCAGAGGTGCATCTGCGGTACAGCTGGTGGGGGAATCCGTGACGGACTTCGGTTCCAATTTGATAAAAATGGTCGGCTGTGCCGCGGTGTTTACCATGGTAAATCCGTTGATTCTGCTGGTTGTGGTACCGTTTGCCGGATTGAATTATTTGATAAGTAACTATTTTCAAAAAAAGAATTACGAGCAGGAGCAGAAAAGCTATCAGCCGCAACGGAGAATCGATTATTTTCTGGATACCATGCTGGATTATGTGGCCGGAAAAGAAATCCGGGTGTTTTCCGCTACCGACTTTTTTCAGAAGAAATACTGTGACCGGGAACAAGAGGTGTTTCGGATTCAAAGACAGAAGCAGACGTATTCCCTGGCGGATCGTCTGATCGGTGTGGGAATTGTGGTAATCCAGCTGTTGTTTTTGTACTTATTGGTGGGAAGAGAGTATTTTAACGGCCGGGTAAATATCGGAGATATCAGTTTGTATATCAATTTGGTACTGGTGTTTTCCGGGGCCTTTAGCGGGCTGTTTACCAGTTTTGCGGCAGTGAGCTGGCAGGGGGAGCGGTTAAAGGATTTTAAAGATTATCTGGCACTGGAGGACGGGGAGAAGGAACTGGAAACGGAGCCGGTATCCGAAAGGTTCGGTACCATTGTGTTTGAGCATGTGTGGTTCCGTTATGAAGGCGCGGAGGAGTATACCTTAAAAGACATCAATTTGGTCATAAAGGAAGGGGATAAGTTTGCCATAGTAGGGGAAAACGGTTCCGGAAAAACGACGCTTATTAAGCTTTTGATGCGGTTTTATACGCCGACCAAGGGACGCATTCTGGTGGACGGAAAGGATTATTTAACGATTCGGCAGGAGGATTATTACCGGTTGTTTTCTACTGTGTTTCAAGATTTTAATCTGATGGCGTTTACCATCGGGGAAAATATCGGTTTGACGGAAAATCCGGAGGACAAGGAGAAAATACGACAAGTATTGGAACGACTGGAGCTTTGGGAGAAAATCGAGAAGCTGCCGAAGGGAATGGATACGCCGATTACCAGAGAGTTTTTGCCGGATGGAGTGAATTTTTCCGGAGGAGAGCGGCAAAAGCTTTCCATTGCCCGGGCCGATTTTAAAAACGCACCGATTATGATACTGGACGAGCCGACTTCTGCTCTTGACCCTATTGCAGAAAAGAAATTATATGATAAAATATATACTATGATGGATCGAAAAACTATGCTGATGATTTCCCATCGGTTACAAAGTACGGCTGTCTGTGATACTATTTTATTTATGAAAGCAGGACAGATTACGGAAGAGGGAAGCCATGACGCATTGATGGCACAAAACGGGGCGTATGCCCGGATGTTTGCGCTGCAGGCGAACTGGTATCAGGAGACGGAGGTGTAAGTCGTGAATAAAATGGAACTGTTAACAGCGGCATTAGAATATATGGAGGCCAATCTTTCTTCGGAGATTAAGACGGAGGATGTGGCTAAGGCTTGTTACTGTTCCAAAGCGGCATTAGAGAAGCTTTTTCGGAATCTGAACCATATGAGTGTCCATGATTATGTCATACGGCGACGGATGACGCTGGCGGCCAGGATGATGCGGGAGAGGCCGGAAGTGAGTGTGCTGGATGTGGCACTTACCTATGGATACAGTACCAATGAGTCGTTTTCCAGAGCCTTTAAAAAGGTGTGGGATTGTAATCCGTCGGAGTTTAAAGAAAATCCGCGACATTTTGCACTGTTTCCGCGGTTATTTATTCCGCTGCAGCAGGAGGGAGAGACTGTTATGCGGAAAAATGTAGATATCAGTGAACTGTATGAGTTGTTTCAGACGAGAAGGAATTGTTATTTTGTATGCAGTGACATTGACCATTTGGTGCCGATTAACGAGATTTCTTCTAAGGCCGGTGATTTGGCCATATTGGAGTCGCTGCGCCGGATGGAGTCGGAAGCGGGGGAAGAGGATGTGATTTTCCGTATCGGCGGCGATGAGTTTACGTTGATAACCAATAGTGAAGACGTGGCATATGCGGAAGGAATCGCCGAGAGACTCAGAGCGTTGAACGGAACCCCCTTTGTGTTTGAAGGCCGGGAGATTCCGCTGGGACTTCACATTGCGGTAACAAAGTTTTCTTCGGACCGTATTCGGTATCATGATTTGTTTGATCAGTTGCATCATGCGATTCAGGAAGTAAAAAAGGAATAGAGAACCGGAGGTGGTATGTTTCGCTGTCCGGATACGAAAAAGAGAGTGTCGATAAACGGGCACTCTCTTTTTGTGAAGGGGGGAGTAATTTATTATGAATCCTTCATCTCGCTGTTATTCAGTATAGCATGTTTTTGAAATAAAGATATAACAATCTTGCGGTTTATGTCACAAAAATATTTCTTGTTGCAAGTGGAAGTGAAAAGTTTTGCAAAATAAAAAGGGCGGATTTTATGTGGTATCATTGATGCTTGACAGAAAATATGATATGATAGGTGTATAGGGTGAAGAAGGATGAAACGGTAGTGTTGATAACGGTTCGAAGTCGAATTCAAGGGAGGACGTTTGTATGACAAAGAAGAGATTATGGAATGATGACTGGATGTTTTGCGAGAAGGCGTTGGGAACACCGGCGAATGAAATACGGAACGAAAAGAATGACTGGCAACCGGTGGATTTACCTCACGATTGGCTGATTTATGATACGGAGGACTTATATCGGGATGGGGAAGGCTGGTATCGGAAATGTTTTTCTTATAGTATCGGAAAGTGTTCCGATGGTGGAAACCTATCTGATATTCCGGCGGAGGAGAGAGTGTTTTTGCGATTTGACGGGGTGTATATGAATTGTACCGTGTATGTGAACGAGAAGCGGGTATATGACTGGAAGTACGGGTATTCTGCGTTTGAGTTTGATATTACGGATGCTTTGCGGGACGGAGAGAACACGGTTTATGTGCAGGTGCGGCATCAGAGTCCCAATTCCCGCTGGTATTCCGGCGCGGGAATTTACCGGAATGTGTGGTTGATTACGAGACCGCAGGTGCATCTGGCAAGTGACGGTGTGTATGTACATATGTCGGAACACAACGGGGATTATGTGGTGACGGTGACAACGGAGGTGGAGTGCGGTGCCGGAACGAATTTGGGAGCGTTGTCCGTGGCGGATACGGCGGGTGCATTCAGAAAAAGTTCCTTGGAAGTCTTGTCCGCGGACGGTGATGTAAGTGGCGTAAAGGTCAGACATAAGGTGCTTTCGTCGAAGGGTGAGATTGCGGCGGAAAGCGAATGGGAACTGCTTACAGGCTTCTTTGCCACGGATACACAGGAGTTTTTGGTGAAAGGACCGGAGTGCTGGGATATGGAAAATCCGGTGCTGTATACACTGATAACGGAGTTGGTGAAGGACGAAACGGTGGTAGATGAGACAAGGCAATCCATCGGATTCCGTACGATTTCCTTTACTACCGAAAAAGGACTTTTCCTAAACGGACGGCACATAAAGCTAAACGGCGTTTGCGAGCATCATGACTTGGGATGCCTCGGTGCGGCATTTAACAAATCCGCATTACGAAGAAAATTTAAGAAGTTGCGAAGAATGGGAGTGAACGCCCTGCGTACCTCTCATAATATGCCGGCAAAGGAATTTATGGAGTTGGCGGATGAAATGGGATTCCTGGTAGTGGCGGAGGCCTTTGATATGTGGGAGCGTCCGAAAACAACCTATGATTACGCCCGATTTTTTAAGGAATGGTACCGGACGGATGTGGCAAGCTGGGTTCGTCGAGACCGGAATCATCCGTCATTACTGATGTGGAGCATTGGTAACGAGATTTACGATACTCATGCGGATGAGCACGGGCTGGAAATTGCGAAATATTTGACGGAGGCGGTGCGTATACACGACTCGGAAGAGAATGCACCGGTGACCATCGGTTCCAATTATATGCCGTGGGAGAATGCACAAAAGTGTGCGGACTATGTAAAATATGCGGGCTACAACTACGGCGAAATGTGTTACGAGAAGCATCATGCGGAGCATCCGGACTGGTATATTTACGGCAGCGAGACTTGTTCCACGGTACAAAGCAGGGGAATTTATCGTTTTCCGCTGGCCCAGTCGGTATTGTGTGATGATGACGAACAATGTTCCTCTCTCGGAAATGCCACCACCAGTTGGGGAGCAAAATCTACGGAACAGTGTATTACTTCCGACAGAGACGCGAAGTTTTCTTTGGGGCAGTTTATCTGGACCGGCTTTGATTACATCGGGGAACCCACCCCGTACCATACGAAGAATTCTTATTTCGGTCAGATAGATACGGCGGGATTCTTTAAAGACCAGGCCTACATGTATCAGGCGGAGTGGACGGATTATAAGAAAACGCCTATGGTACATGTTTTCCCGTACTGGGACTTTTCTCCGGGGCAGACGGTGGATGTGCGGGTGTGCTCCAATGCGCCGCGGGTGGAATTGTTTGTAAACGGGGTGTCTCAGGGAGCGTATGAGATCAATCATGCCAACGGGAAAGAGCTTCTCGGTCATTGGCAGGTGGCTTATGCACCGGGGGAGATTACAGCCGTGGCCTATGATGAGAACGGTGCGGAGATTGCAAGAGATACGGAGCATTCCTTCGGAGACCCGACAAGGATTATATTAAAGCCGGAGAGCAGGACGATGAAAGCAGACGGGACGGACCTGATATTTGTGGAAATCGGTGCGGAGGACCGTGACGGATATCCGGTAAAGAATGCAACGAATCGAGTGCATGTTTCCGTGGAGGGTGCAGGACGTCTGGTGGGCCTTGATAACGGGGACAGCACGGATTTTGATCAATATAAGGCAACAAGCAGGCGATTGTTTTCGGGAAAGCTTCTGGCGGTAATTGCCGCAAAGAAGGAAGCGGGAGAGATTGTGGTAAAGGCGACTTCCGTGGGGCTTTCGGAGGCAAAAGTTACGCTACGGGCCGAGGAATGTGAAGTTCCGGAGGGCGTGGCTGCGACAGAGAACAATGAGGCAGCGGAAGCAATGTGGCTCGGGAAGAGGGAAGAGAAGGAGCGTTTGCATGAGGCGCAGAATGTCAGAGAAACCGTGGCGCAGTGGAAGAAGCGTATGGCGGAGGAAGTACCGGTCCGTCGTATCGATATTATGACGGAAGGAACAAACCGGTTGGATGCAAATCAAAAAGAAGTGACACTGACTGCGCGGATTTATCCGGAAAATGCTACTTATCAGGATATTTTATGGCGTGTAACCAATAACGGAGGTGTGGATTCCAACATTGCGAAACTGACGGACACAGAGACGGGAGAGTCCTCTTTCAGTAAAGAAGGTGGTCTTGCCTACGGTAAGAAGGTCCGGTTATCTGCCCTCGGAGACGGAGAAATACGGGTACGCTGTAATTCGAAAAACGGAGAAGATAAGATTCGTTTGATTTCCGATGCGGACTTTACGATAGAAGGAATCGGAACCGCATTTTTAAATCCGTACGAGCTTGTATCCGGCAGCTTGTTCAGCCGGTACGACGGTGTGGTAACCAACGGAAATGAGCGAGGCGTGGCTACCGCCAGAGACGGAAAGACCACGGTGACTTACGATAATGTGGATTTCGGGGATTTTGGGTCCGACGAAATCACGTTGCCGATTTTTGAACTGGGCAGCGTAGCAGTGAAAATAGAAATCTGGGAAGGCGCGCCGGAGGATAAGGGAAGCGACCTTGTGGATGTGGTAACTTACCATGTGCCGTCTATATGGAATACCTACCAGGAGCGGACTTATAAGTTACCGCGAAAGTTTAAAGGTGTGACAAGTATCAGTTTTGTCACGGAAAACAAAATACATCTGAAAGGATTTGTATTTGCCAAAAAGGAAAAAGCCTATGAAACGTTGTCCGTAAAAGAAAATTCTTCGATTTACGGTGATACCTTTACTGTGGAAGAGGATGCGATTACCGGTATCGGAAATAATGTTACGGTAGTATTTGAGGAGATGGACTTCGGAGAAATAGGGGCGTCAAAGCTTACTATCTGCGGAAAGAGTAAACTGCCGTTGAATACCATTCACGTACGTTTTAATACGGAAAACGGCAATGTGAATGAGGTGGCAGAATTTGTCGGAGCGGAGGAGTATACGGAGAGAGTTTTCGAATTTTCTAAAGTGAGCGGAAAAGCAACGGTGAACTTTGTGTTTTTGCCGGGGTGCGAATTTGACTTTAAGTGGTTCCGCTTTGAATAGGGCGGCGTCCCATTCTTGTAAGTGGGAGGTTTGCTAAGACCGAAAAAGACGGACAGAGGAATATCTTTCTTGCTGGGCGCAACGCCTCGTCAATCTTCCTCTAATCGGTTCTAAACGTCTCTCGGGTGTGGCCTCGAGACTTAGAACCGTTAAGAGGTGATATCGACTCGGCTAAGGACGCGCCCCTTCGGGAAGGCTACGAAAGAGATTCCTCTGTCCGTTTTTTTCGGTTTAGGCAAGTTCCCTGACACTTGCAAGAATTCGCCACACCCGATGCTGTTGTGGGAGAATAGGTGATGTTTTGCTGAGCGAAGTTCTTGAGAAAGAGCTTCGCTCTTTATATGTTTTTAACAGAAGTTGCCGGGTGCTTTGCAGAGATTTAACAGCTTTTTCCTGTATACTGAGATTGTCCGAGTATGACGAAAGCGAGGACATAACGAAAAACCGGTCGAAGACCGGCTTTAGGAGGATTGTACATGAATATTTCGTTTTCCTACTTCCTCACACAGATGTTGGAGAACCCGGTACTGCTCATTGCGGTACTGTTGACGTTGGGGGTCATTTTTGTAAACGGGTGGACCGATGCGCCCAACGCCATTGCCACTTGCGTAGCCACAAGAAGTATGCCGGCGGGAGCGGCGATTCTGATGTCGGCGGTATGTAACTTTTTAGGTGTGTTGGTAATGTCTTTGGTAAACACCACAGTGGCTATGACCATTAAGAACATGGTGAATTTTAACGGAGACAATAAAAAGGCATTGATTGCCCTGTGTGCGGCCATGTTTGCCATAGTGGTGTGGGCGGTGGCCGCCTGGTATTTCGGTATTCCTACCAGTGAAAGTCATGCGTTGATTGCGGGTTTGTCCGGTGCGGCAATTTCCTTGCAGGGCGGTCTTTCCGGAATTAATCCGGCAGAATGGATGAAAGTGATTTACGGGCTGGGCCTTTCCAGTATTCTCGGTTTTGCCAGCGGATACGGAGCATCGAAGATGACAATTTTTCTTTGCAGGAATATGGAACGCAGGAAGACCAATAAGTTTTTTACGGGAGCACAGATCGTGGGCAGTGCGGCAACCTCTTTTATGCACGGTGCCCAGGACGGACAGAAGTTTATGGGTGTGCTTTTGCTGGCATTGTTTCTGGTGAACGGATTCGATACGACGACAGCGGTACAGCCGCCGTTTTGGATGATGTTATTGTGTTCCGTGGTCATGGGACTGGGAACCTCCATCGGTGGTAAGAAGATTATTAAGTCCGTCGGCATGGATATGGTTCGTTTGGAAAAATTCCAAGGCTTTTCCGCAGATATTGCGGCGAGCTTTTGTTTGTTTTTATCTTCCACCTTCGGTATTCCGGTCAGTACGACACACACGAAGACTACGGCGATTATGGGCGTTGGTGCGGTAAAACGTTTGTCGGCCATTAATTTCGGCGTGGTGAAGGAGATGGTACTGACCTGGATATTGACGTTTCCGGGATGCGGGCTTATCGGCTTCTTGATGGCACAGTTGTTCATGGTGTTGGCGTAAGTGACCGTGCGGCGCGAGAGTTCCCGAAGAGGGACGCTTTGTTCTGTATAGAACGTTAGAAGAATACATAGTTTAAAAAGGAGAGAAAATTATGGCAAAGAAAGGTGACCGTTACTATTTTGATAATTTTATTGCGTGCGTGGAGTGCTCTCAGCGTGCGGCAACGCTGTTGGGGGAATCTTTAAAGCATTATTCTAAGGCAGATATGGCGAAGAAGCAGGAGCAGATTCATAAAATCGAGCATGAGGCCGATATGAAAAAGCATGAACTGATGAATATGTTAAATAAGGCATTTATTACTCCGATCGAGCGGGAGGATATCGTATCTCTGGCACAAAATCTGGATGATATTACAGATACCATTGAGGATGTATTTTTGCGGATTTACATTTGCAATATTGATACGGTAAAGCAGAATGCAATCGAAATGACGGACTTGGTGATTGCTGCCTGTGAAGCGCTTAAGACTGCCATGGAGGAGTTCCCGGAGTTCCGTAAATCTACGAAGCTTAAGGACTATTTAATCCGTATCAATGATTTGGAGGAGAAGGGAGACCGGTTATTTATCGAAGGGATGAGAGCACTTCATACCGGCGGGGAGGATGCCTTAACCGTGATTGCATGGCGTGACATCTATTCTTACCTGGAACGTTGTATGGATGCCTGTGAGCATGCGGCGGATATCGTGGAAGCGGTGATTATGAAGAATTCGTAGGAGTGGCGATATGAAGCAATTGGAAATTCTATTAAAGGGGCTGTGGATCGGCGGTACCATGACAGTGCCCGGAGTATCCGGCGGAACCATGGCCATATTGGTGGGAATTTATGACCGGCTCATTAGTGCGGTCAGCGGACTGGTGCCCGGAAGAAAGGGTGAGACAGACGGAACGGTACAAACGGAGAAGACCGCCGGAGGGAAGGTAAGCGTTGACGGAAAAGAAAAGTATAAGATGGATTGGACTTCTTACCGAAAGCGGGCGTTGTCAAGCATTCTCTTTCTGACCGTATTCCTTCTTGGTGCCGGATTGGGCATGCTTCTGTTCGCAAAGCTGATTTCCGGACTTTTGGAGCAACCGGTGGCGGGAGGTTATGTGCGATTTTTCTTCCTTGGGGCGGTGGCAGGCGGGATTCCGTTGATACTGGCCTCCGCAAAGGTAAAAAAGTTCTCGGTATGGTTGATTTTATTGCCGGTGATTGGAGCCGGGCTTGTCTACGGCCTGACCTTCTTGCCGGAGGAAATGTTTTCTCTGGAGGCAGCAGGCGGCATCGGAGCGTTTCTTTTGAAGCTTGCGGGCGGTGTTATTCTGGCGATAGCTTTGGTATTACCGGGAGTTAGTGCTTCCCAGATGCTCTACACGCTGGGCATCTATGAAGAGTTACTTGCTTGTATCAGCGAGTTCAGAGTCGTTCCTTTGATTCCACTGGGCATCGGTACGGTTCTTGGGATTCTCCTTATTACAAAGACATTGGATACTTTGATGACCAAATATCCGAAGCAGACGTTTTTAATTATTTTCGGGTTTATTTTGGGGTCGCTGCCGGAGCTGTTTCCGAAGGATGTGGCAGGAAACTATTTGTTGTGCGGTGTGTGCGTGGCGGTGGGTTTTTTACTGGCGTATGGGATCGGTAAGAGAGAACGAAGCAAGGAAGCGTGAATTCTCCGATGTAACGCAAATGAATTTAAGTGATAGAGTAAATACAAAAAGAAACCCTCCGGGAGTAGACCTCCGGAGGGTTTCTTCGGTTTACAGAGTAAGTTGTGCTTTATTCGGCGTCTTTTTTCTTGCCTGTCTTAGAAAGCAGGAATACCACAATCATAACAATGATGATTGTTGCGAAAATACCGAGCATGCCTTTTCCCATAATTTCAAGGGTGTCCATTACATTATCCCAATTGATATTCATCACAGCACCTCCTTATAACATACCGAGAACTAACTTGATAACGAGACCGCCCGCAACTGCGGAAGCGATCTGACCGGCTACGTTTGCGCCGGCTGCATGCATCAGGATGATGTTACCCGGCTCCTCCTTCTGTGCCAGCTTCTGAACCACACGGGAAGCCATCGGGAAAGCGGAAATACCTGCTGCACCCACCATCGGATTGATCTTCTTCTTGCGGAACAGGTTCATGAACTTAACAAACATAACACCGGCGAAGGTATCGAAGATAAAGGCAAGTAAGCCGATACCCATGATTAACAGGGTATCTACCTGTACAAAATCTTCGGCCTTCATGCTGAAGGAAATGGTGATGCCGAGAAGCAAGGTGATCAGGTTCGCAAGGCCGTTCTGAGCGGTGTCGGACATGGTGCCGAGAACTCCGCACTCACGCAGTAAGTTACCGAACATAAGGAAACCAACCAGGGAAACGGACTGCGGGGAAATGAAACCTACCACAAAGGTAACGATAATCGGGAACAAAATACGGGTTACCTTGGAAACGTTCTTCGGATTGTATTCCATATGGATACGGCGCTCTTTTTTCGTGGTGGAAACTTTAATCACCGCCGGCTGGATAATCGGAACAAGTGCCATGTAAGAGTATGCCGCAACGGCGATTGCACCTACGTACTTGGAATCTAATACCTGGGATACCAAAATCGCGGTCGGACCGTCCGCCGCACCGATGATACCGATGGAAGCAGCGTCCTTTAAGTCAAAGCCGAAAATTGCGGCAAGGGTAATTGCGAAGAAAATACCGAACTGTGCCGCACCGCCGTATAAAAACATGGACGGGTTGGAAAGAAGCGGTCCGAAGTCGATCATTGCACCGATACCGATAAACAGAAGAATCGGCATTGCCTCGGAAGCATGAATACCGACATCGAATAACCACTCGATAATACCTGCCGCATCTACGCCTTCAATGGTCTGATTAAGTACGGATGTAAACGGAAAGTTCACCAAAATCGCACCGAAGCCCATCGGAACCAAGAGGGACGGCTCGTATTCCTTTTTGATACCGAGCCAGATGAGCAGGGCACCGATTACGTACATGACACACTGCTGCCAGGTGACAGACATTATGCCTTCGATTAAGAAATCCATAGTTTCTCTCCTTTGAGTAAGTAGTAGAGTAGCGCAAAGAAAAAGACCTTCATTACAACGAATCAATGTTGTAACAAAAGTCTCGCCATTTCAATTCCCTGCGGATTGTCGCCAATCGTTCTGACGCAACGGAATGCACACTATGTGCCGGCTACTCCCTTTTGAGTACCTTCATAAATGTATTATACCTTAGAACTTTGAAAAAATCCAGTACTTTTTGTGTAAAGGGGGTGTTAAGAAAGTGGGGCATTAGAATGTGCGTTCCCAATTTGACTCTCGAAAGGCTTTGTGGTATTCTGATGGTAAATTTACACGAAGCTTTTCGGGAGGTTTTTTATGGAAAAGTACAGTTATTCCGCATTTGCATATGTATATGATGAACTGATGGATAATGTGCCTTACGATGAGTGGGCAGAGTATTTAATCGGTCTTTTGAAGGAGAACGGTGTGACGGAGGGACTGGTATGTGAGCTGGGTTGCGGTACCGGACAGATGACAAGGCGTCTGGCGGCAGCGGGTTACGATATGATCGGTATCGATTTGTCGGAGGAGATGCTTGATGTGGCCAGAGAGCAGGAGTACGGAGCGTATGAGGGGGATTTCGAGGATATAGACGAAGAGGCAGATATGCCGGATGAAGAGAGCGGGGATATCTTCGAAGAGGATAGTGCAGACGAGCAGGAAAACGGAGACGTAGACATTTCCGAGCCTTCCATCCTCTATCTTCAGCAGGATATGCGTGAATTCGAGTTATACGGCACCGTGTCAGCGGTGGTCAGCATTTGCGACAGTATGAATTATATGACCTCGGACGAGGATTTGCTCTCGGTGTTCCGGCTGGTGAATAACTATTTGGACAAGGACGGCGTGTTTATTTTTGATATGAACACCGAATATAAGTACAAGGAGCTGATGGGCGACACCACCATTGCGGAGAACCGGGAGGATGTCAGTTTCATTTGGGAGAATTTGTATGACGAGGAAAAGCGTCTGAACGAGTATTGTCTGACTTTGTTTGCCAAAGCAGAGACGGAGGAAGACGAGGAGGGCGGTGCGCCGCTTTATGAAAAGTACGAAGAGGTGCACTTGCAGAGGGCCTATCCGTTAGAAGAGGTGAAACGTTTGCTTGCGGAGGCTGGGATGACCTTTGTGGCGGCCTATGATGTGTTGACTCATGAGGCACCGGGACCGGAGTGTGAGCGGATGTATGTTGTGGCGAAGGAAGGTCATCAGAGCGGAAAGATGTATTTGTAGAGGAGACTTTTATGAACATAGACGACAAAAAAGCTTTCCGCAAAGCCATGCTTTTAAAGCGGGATGCCATTCCTTACGAAAACAGAATAGAAGCGGACAAGGTTCGGAACGAGCGCGTCCGCAATTGGGAGATTTATCAAAATGCGGAGTTGTTGCTTTTTTATGTCAGCTATCGCACTGAGGCGGATACGTTACAGCTGCTAAAGGAAGCGATTGAGGCGGGAAGCAAGGTAGCGGTACCGAAGGTGGTTGGGACGGATATGTTTTTTTACCGAATTACAGAACTCACCCAGTTGGTGGAAGGCTATAAAGGGATTTTGGAGCCGGATACGGAACGCTGTGAGGCGGTAAGCGGAACGAAGGGAGCAGGCGGCGTGCAAGTGGAGTCGCTGAACGGCCTTACTTTCCCAAAACGTACCCTCCTCTTTGTCCCGGGCTGTGCCTTTGATAAAAAGGGCGGTCGCATGGGCTACGGCGGCGGATTTTACGACCGGTTTATGGAGAAGTATCCGGATGTGTTACGGGTGGCGCTGGCTTACGAGGAGCAGTTGGTGGCGGAAGTGCCGCGGGAGGCGCATGATAAGCCGGTAGATGTGATTGTGACGGAAAAGCGGATGTTGCATGTACCGAAAGAGGATTAGACCAAAGTGGCAGATAAAAATGAAATAACGAAATAGACATAGATATGGAGGAGTGAAACATGGACAGAGCATACGGTGTGAGAGGAACCCGTGCAAAGGAATTGTTTTTAGAAGGTTACAATTGTGCCCAGGCGGTGGTGCTGGCTTATGAGGATTTTTTTGACGAAAGTCCGGAGACGCTGGCGCAGCTGGTGTCGGCCTTCGGTGGCGGAATGGGCAGACTTCGTGAGGTGTGCGGTTCCGTCAGCGGAATGTTTTTTGTGTTGAGTAAGCTGTACGGTTATGCGGACCCGAAGGAAAAGGATGGGAAGATGGATTTGTATGCCAGAGTACAGGAACTGGCGAAACGTTTTCGTGAACGTAACGGTTCCATCGTGTGTAGAGAGCTTTTGGGACTGTCGGAGAAGGTGAGTGCGCCGGTGCCGGAGGAACGGACGCCGGAGTATTATAAAAAACGCCCGTGCCCGGATATTATCGCGGATGCGGCGGATATTCTGGAGGAGTACTTGAAAGAGCAGGGAAGGCTGAAGTAAAGATACAAGTCTGAAATGGAAGATGTTACTAAAAACAGATTTTGGAGATTTTCGAGAAAAACAGAATAATTAAAAAGAAATCAAGACACGCTATTCCGGAGTGAATTTTTGGATGTGAGCAATGTGAATGTCACGGCAGAAATGCAAGGCACATACACGACAGCACAGTTCAAAAAGATAGGAGGGCGTGTCTTGACCGGTTTAAAGGAGAATTTTGAAGAGAGCGTGGCGTATTTTAATAATACGTTACGGGTGACAGAGAATTTTGATGTGTTGTATCACACCTTTGAGATGGGTGGGAAAAAGGCTTGTATGTACTTTATCGACGGTATGGTGAAGGATGAAGTCATGCAGAAGCTGTTGCAGTATTTTTTCGGGCTGAAGGCAAAGGATATGCCGGAAGATGTCCACGGGGTGTTAAAGAAGTTTATGCCTTATGTGGAGGTGGGGTTAATTACGTCGGCAGACGAGGCCATCCGGAATATTTTGTCTGGCGTGCCGGTGTTGATTCTGGAAGGGTACGATAAAATCATTTCCATCGATGCCAGAACGTACCCGGCCCGTAGTGTGGATGAGCCGGAAAAGGATAAAGTCATGCGAGGGTCCCGGGATGGTTTTGTGGAGACGCTGGTGTTTAATACGGCGCTCATCCGCAGACGTATCCGCGATCCGCGACTTACCATGTATATTACGGAGGCCGGAACGGTTTCTCACACGGATATTGTGCTTTGCTACATGGAAGACCGGGTGGAGAAAAAGTTTCTGGAGGAGTTAAAGCGACGTATCAAAAAGATTTCCGTAGAAAGTCTGACCATGAACCAGCAGAGTCTGGCAGAGTGTCTGTACCACGGGAAGTGGTTCAATCCCTTTCCGAAGTTTAAGTTTACGGAGCGGCCGGATGCGGCTGCAGCGGCGGTGTTGGAGGGAGATGTCATCATTCTGGTGGATAACGCACCTCAGGCCATGGTGCTTCCGACCACGATTTTTGATATTGTCGAGGAGGCGGACGATTATTATTTTCCGCCGATTACAGGAACGTATTTGCGCTTGACCCGGTTCGTAACAAATATTCTGGCATTGATTCTGACACCGACGTTTATGCTTCTGATGCAGCACCCCGAATGGATCAGTGAACGGTGGCAGTTTATTGTGGTGAAGGACCCGCTCAATATCCCGCTTTTGCTACAGTTTTTAATTCTGGAATTTGCATTGGACGGTTTGCGGCTGGCGTCCTTAAATACTCCAAATACGTTAAGTTTGCCCCTCAGCGTGATTGCCGGTGTGATAATCGGTGATTTTACGGTGCAGTCCGGGTGGTTTAACAGTGAGGCAATGTTATATATGGCTTTCGTGGCAATCGCAAACTATACTCAGGTCAGTCTGGAACTGGGATATGCACTGAAGTTTATGCGAATTGTATTGTTGATTTTGACCCATTGCTTCGGTCTGTGGGGCTATATCGGCGGTATTATTCTCGATGTACTGGCCATTACCTTTAACAAAACCATCGGGGGCAGAAGTTATTTGTATCCGCTTTTGCCGTTAAAACCGAGACAGCTTGTACAACGAATTTTCCGCGTGCCGTTGCCGAAGAGTGAGAACCAGAAGGTTGGGCAGTAAACGGTGTGCATGTCGGAGAAAGGAGGGTCGTTTTTTTAAATAAAAACTGTCTTTTTTCCGCAAAATTCGGTTGTTTCCTTGCTCTAAGTGTGCTATCATTAAGATAGTATGTTTTAGTTACGAAAGATAGAGGGAAAGGAGCTTTATCATGGGTTTTAAGCTGGTTCACGGGAACAGTGCGGTCCCGTTTGTGGTAGAAAAGGAAGCCTTTGAAGGCGTGCGTCTCATTGCGGAAAAGGTCTGTAAGGATGTGCAACTCGTATCCGGCCGTTTGCCGAAGGTAGAGCAGCCGAAGAAGGTGAAGAAACCGTCGGGGTGCGTGTTGGCGGCTACGGTGGGGCAGAGTCCGATTCTGGATTTGTATGAGAAGGAGGGGCTCCTTGATTTGTCCGAAATTAAGGGGAAGAGAGAAGTATATAAAATCACCGTGGTAGGCGAGGGGAATAAGGCCGTTTTGGTTGTTGCCGGCAGTGACAAGCGGGGTACCATTTACGGCCTGTTTCATATTTCCGAGTGTATCGGAGTATCGCATCTGGTGTATTGGGCGGATGTGCCTCCGGTAAAATGCAAGGAGCCGACTGTTTATGATGCGCAGATGATTACATCTAAGGAGCCGTCCGTAAAGTACAGAGGCTTTTTCATTAATGATGAATGGCCATCCTTCGGAAACTGGGCAGTGGAGAAGTTCGGAGATTTCAATGCGCAGATGTATGACCACGTATTTGAGCTTTTGCTTCGTATGAAAGGAAATTATATATGGCCGGCTATGTGGTCTGCGTCTTTCCCGCTTGACGGGCCGGGACTTGCAAACGCAGAACTGGCGGATACATACGGAGTTGTTATGGGGACGTCCCATCATGAGCCGTGTCTACGTGCCAGTGAGGAGTGGGACAAGGTAAGAGGACCAAAGAGCCGGTTCGGAAACGAGTGGAACTATTATACCAACAGGGAGGGGCTTCTCACTTACTGGGAGGAAGGTCTTGCTCGCAGCGGTAAGTTTGAAAATATTATTACTATCGGTATGCGGGGGGAGCGGGATTCTTCCATGCTGGGGCCGGATGCGACCTTGGAACAGAATATCAGTCTGCTGAAGGATATTATTACGGAGCAGAGGAAGTTAATCGCAAAGCATGTGAACGAGGATACGTCGCAGGTGCCGCAAATGCTGGCCCTTTATAAGGAAGTGGAGGAGTATTACTACGGAGATGCGGATACGCCGGGCCTTAGGGACTGGGACGGCCTTAACGGCGTGACGCTGATGCTTTGTGAGGATAATTTCGGTAATATGCGTACTTTGCCGACAAAGGAACTTCGGGACCGTAAAGGCGGCTACGGCATGTATTACCACTTTGATTACCACGGCGGCCCGGTGTCTTACGAGTGGGTGAATTCTACACCGATTGCCAAGGTATGGGAGCAGATGTCCATGGCCTATGATTACGGCATCCGGGATATTTGGATTGTGAATGTGGGCGACTTAAAGCCCCAGGAGTTTCCGCTTTCATATTTTATGGATTTGGCCTATGACTTTGAGAAAAACGGTACGTCTGCGCCGAACCGGACCGAGGAGTTTACGGATGCTTTTGTGAAACAGCAGTTTTCCGGCGGCTTTACGGAAAGTGAGTTAAATGAGATTTCTTATGTGTTAAAGGAATATACGCGCTTAAACGGTATGCGTCGTCCGGAAGTGATGGGGGCAAATGTGTACCATCCGGTACATTACGGAGAGACGGAATGGATTCGTTCCCGTGTCAGAAAGCTTATCGAGACTGCTGTGAAGTTGTATGAGTCCTGTAAAAAAGAGTATAAAGCAGCTTTTTTCCAGTTGGTGTATTTTCCGGCGGTGGCATCTGCCAACGTGATTCTGATGCAAACGGCGGCAGGGTTGAATCAGTATTATGCAAGAAGCGGTATGACGGTGGCAAACCGTTATGCAAAGGAAATTGAAAGTACCATTTTAAAGGATACGGAGCTGACCCGGGAATATCACAGTGTAGCCGAGGGGAAATGGAATCACATGATGTCCTCCGCTCATATCGGGTTCCGGGCGTGGAACGACGAAGGCTGGCAGTATCCGGTGGCACAGACCGTGTACGGAGTAAAAGGTGCAAGACCGGCTCTTCGTTTGTTCGGTGAAGGAAGAATTTATCTCGGCGGAAGTATCGGCGTCACCACACCGCGTGCCGGCGGTGCGGTCCGGGTGGAACTGTTAAACGGCGGTGCGGAGAAGGTGGAATTTTCCGTGGTAACGGAAGGTGAATGTTCAGCAGAGACAACAAAGGGGTCCTACAAGCGGAACGCCTGGCTTACGATTCAGGTGGCAGGCGGAGAAGCGGGAGCCGCCGGTACGGTGAAGATTTCCGCAAACGGAAGAACCTTTGAGCTTAAGGTGGAGCGTGTGGCGCCGACCCTTGTGAAGCTTCGGAAGGAGAGCTTTGCCAAGGACTATATCAAGCAGGTGCAGGGCATCGGAGAGTACGTGGTGTTTGAGGCCGGAGATTTTGCGGAAAGCCGCAAGGAAGGTTCTGCAGAGTATAAGCTTTTGACAAATTACGGACGTACGAAGGATTCCGTAAAGGTATATCCGACAACGGAGAGCTTTACGGCAGAGCAGGCAGTAAAGCACGAAACGGCGGAGCTTACCTATTTATTTGAAGCGGCACAGGACGGACAATACGGTGTGACGGTATATGTATCACCGACCAATCCGCTGTATCCGGGAGACGCCCAACGTCTGGCATTGACCGCAAACGACGGTGCAACAGAGGTATTCTCGACTCTTCCGAACAATTTCCTGGCGGGAAATTGTCACAACAGGGAATGGAATGAGAATGTTCTGGATAATATTAGAACATGTGAAGTGACCGTAACATTAAAGAAAGGGGAAAACCGCCTGACCATGGGAGCGGTGGATGCCGGTGTGGTAGTACAGAAGCTTGTTGTATATCCGCTTGCAAAACCGGTGAAAGAGTCTTACCTTGGTCCGCGGGTTGATTAATGACGATGAAGATTACTTACGAAGCAGTAAAAGCAAATCCCAGTGTGGATACTTACATTAAAAAGGCAGACGAGTCTTTAAAGGCTCTTGGATATACGGAGCATAGTTTTGCCCATGTGACGAAGGTGGCTGTGGTGGCCAGTGATATTTTAGAAACTTTGGGTTACAGCGACCGGGAAATCGAGTTGGCGAAGATTGCCGGATATTTGCACGATATCGGCAATGTCATCAATCGTATCGACCATGCCCAGAGCGGGGCCGTGATGGCCTTCCGTATTTTGGATAAAATGGGAGCGGACGATGAGGATATCGCTACCATTATTACTGCCATCGGCAATCACGATGAATCCACCGCATATCCGGTAAATCCGGTGGCTGCGGCACTTATTCTGGCGGATAAAACCGATGTGCGCTATACCCGTGTGCGTAACCAGGATTTTGCTACCTTTGATATTCATGACCGGGTAAACTATTCCGTGAAGGAGTCGGAGGTTATTGTCCGTAAGGGAGAGTGTATCGAGTTGAAGCTGACCATTGACACGGAGGAGTGTTCCGTGGCGAATTATTTTGAGATTTTCTTAAACCGTATGATTCTCTGTAAGAAGGCAGCGGAACATCTGGGACAGGCATTTCGTCTGGTAATTAACGGACAACAATTGATGTAGGTTTGGTGTTTGGAGCGGACCTCGGGACCGATAGGAACCGGGGCCGCTTTTGAAGTATACAAAGGAGGACGCCTATGGTTACATGGTTTTATTTGATTGTATTTCTGATTGCGGTAGTAATGACTGCAGGGATTCTCATTAAAAACAGGAAAGTGGATAATGCGTTTGTTTTGTTCAGTGTTTTGCTGACCGTAAATTGCGGCGGCCATTATATGATTTCTGTTTCCGAGACTGTGGAATCGGCGATTTGGGCAAATAAAATCATGTATGTGGGAGGGTGTTATCTGCCCTTTTTGGTTTTTCTGATTGTAACAAGATTGAGCAATATCCGTGTAAACCGTTGTTTTAAATATATTCTGTTGGGCTATGCCACCGTGGTTTTGGGATTTGCTATGACAATCGGACATAATAAATGGTACTATAAATCAGTGGAGCTGGTACACGGAAACGGATTTAATTATGTTGTGAAGGAATACGGGCCGATTCATATCCTGTATCCGGTTATGATGATATTGTACAGTATTATGTTGATTTCGTTTATTATCTACGCAATCAGAAAAAGGAAAGAAATTCCCACACGAACGGTAGTGACGATGAGTTTTATTTGTTGTGCGGTGTTTCTTACCTACATTATAGAGAGGCTGATCGGGAGCGAAGTGAGTTATCTTACGGTGGGGTATGTAATCGGAATGGTGTTACTGATGCGATATTTCGACCGCATCAATATGTATGATATGTCTGCAAATATTCTCAGTTCCGTGGAAAAATTGCAGGAATACGGATA
The DNA here is from genome assembly GCA_937895705.1 of uncultured Clostridia bacterium. Taxonomy (GTDB): domain Bacteria; phylum Bacillota; class Clostridia; order Lachnospirales; family Lachnospiraceae; genus SIG307. Next base: position 74,356 of record CALBKM010000042.1, on the reverse strand, counting down.
TATTGTAATAGACAGTAAATGCCGGTACATCAGTGCAAATAATAATGTGAAAGAATTGTTTCCGGAGGTAAAAAGCTGGGTTGTGGATAAGGCAATACCTGTTTCGGAAAGTTGTCTGTATCAAAAGGTAATTCGCGGGCTGTTACGGGATGACGATGATATCAGAACAAGCCGGACGATTGCTGTGGAGGACCGTTATTTTCATGTGGATGTCAGGGAATTGGTACACGGAAAAAAGACCTTTGCCGGCTTTTTAATCGAATTTATTGACCGGACCGCAGAGCGCAAATATTACAATGCAATCGAAGAGTATAATTCCAAATTGGAGGAAGAAGTAGAGGAGAAGACAGAGCATATTACCTATATCAAGGATATGATGGTACTCGGTATGGCGGAAATGGTGGAAAACAGAGACAGCAACACCGGCGGTCATATCAAACGAACCAGTCGGGTGGTTCGGATTTTTACGGAAAAATTGGCGGATTACGGGAAGCACTTTGGTTTTTCCAATGAGTTTTTGAAGCTCGTTATTAAGGCAGCGCCGATGCATGACCTTGGTAAGATTGCCATTGATGATGCGGTGCTTCGGAAACCGGGGAAGTATACGGATGAGGAGTATGCGGAAATGAAACGTCATTCTGCGGAAGGAGCCCGGATTGTGGAGTCCATTCTGCAAGGCGTGGAGGATGAGGCTTTTGTGGAAGTGGCAAAAAACGTGGCATATTACCATCATGAGAAGTGGAACGGATCGGGTTATCCGGCAGGAAAGGCAGGGACGGAAATTCCGGTGGAAGCCCGCATTATGGCGCTGGCGGATGTGTTTGATGCCTTGGTAAGTAAGCGTTGCTATAAGGAGGCGTTTTCTTACGAGGAGGCGTTCCGTATTATGGAAGAGTCCATGGGACAGCATTTTGATCCGGACCTTGGAAGGGTGTTTTTGGAGTGCAGACCGGAACTGGAAGCGTTCTATAACGAGAATAAGTAAAATGAAAGAAAAGTGGTTGACAAAAGGAAGAGTTTCCTTTATAATCATGAACTAACAATTACAGACAAAAAGCATTGACGAGGAGGAGTACATACAATTCCGGATGACAGAGAGAAAGTGGTTGGTGAAAACTTTCGTGAAGGGTGTATGGAAGTAGCCTTTGAGCTTTGGACCGAACGGATGATTCTAAGTAGGCTCCAACGGAGATTCCCACCGTTATCTGGGGAAGCAATATCGGAATGCGTACATGATTCCCGTATTGTAGTGAGTGCAGAAGTATTTCTGAAGTTAGGTGGTACCACGGACATGTCAGTTCGCCCTAAGCGTTTGCTTAGGGCGGCTTTTTTTGTCTGTTTTGTAAAATAATTTTATTTTATAAGGAGGTATCCGCATGGACAAGAAGTACAATTTTATGAGCGCGGAAACAGAACTGGAACGGTTTTGGGATGAGGAGGGAATTTACCGGTATCGGCACGGAACGGCGGGAAAAGTATTTTCCATTGATACGCCACCGCCGACGGTAAGCGGAAAACTGCATATCGGGCATGTGTTTTCCTATACCCAGGCAGAGATGATTGCACGTTTCAAACGAATGCAGGGATACGATGTGTTTTACCCGTTCGGATTTGATGACAACGGTTTGCCGACGGAGCGACTGGTAGAAAAAGAGGAAAAGATTTACGCAAGTATGTTGCCGAGAAGTGAATTCCGCGGAAAATGTATGTGTACCATCGATAAGTACGAAGGAGAATTTAAAAAACTCTGGAAGCGGTTGGGCTTTAGCGTAGACTGGGATTTGCAATATCAGACCATATCGGATTTGTCCCAGAAAATCTCTCAGAAGTCTTTTATTGAGTTGGCTAAAAACAAGAAAGCCTATATGAAAGAATCTCCGGTATTGTGGTGTACGGAATGCCGGACTTCCATTGCGCAGGCGGAGCTGGAAACTAAGGAATGCGAGACTACTTTTAATTATTTGGAGTTTAAGACATCCTTGGGGAATTTGCTCATTGCAACAACAAGACCGGAACTTTTGGCGGGGTGTGTTTGCATTTTTGTACATCCGGAGGATGAGCGGTTTAAAGAGTATGTAGGGAAAAAGGCAAAGGTACCGTTGTATGAGTTCGAAATTCCGATTTTAACGGACGAATCCGTTTCCATGGAGAAGGGAACCGGTGCGGTAATGTGTGCCACCTTCGGAGATGCCACGGATGCAGAGTGGTATCAGAAACATAATTTGGCTTACAAAAAAATAATTTTGCCGAACGGAAAAATTGAGGACAGCATAAGTTTCATCGGAGGCATGACGGTGGAAAAAGCCAGAGAACATATCATAGAGCTTTTACGCGAAAAGGGGCTTCTGGTAAAGCAGGAAACCATCAGTCATATGATCGGAATTCATGAACGGTGCGGAAAAGGGGTTGAATTTATTCCTTCCAAGCAGTGGTATATTGATGTGTTGACGGAGAAAGAGCGTTTTCTAAAGGCAGCGGATGAAATCAACTGGTATCCGGAGCATATGAAGAACCGTTATATTTTATGGGTAGAAAACCTGAAGTGGGATTGGTGCATTTCCAGGCAGCGGTATTTCGGCGTACCGTTTCCGGTATGGTATTGTAAGGAATGTAAGGAACCGGTTTTTGCGGAGGAAGAGCAGTTGCCGGTAAATCCGTTGGAAGCTTCGCCGTTACATGCATGCCCTTGCGGATGCAATGAATTTCTACCGGAGGAAGCGGTATTTGATACATGGGCGACCTCTTCCGTAACTACATTGATTAATGCAAAGTACGGAGAAAAGGATGCGATTACGGAGGAGATTTTCCCAATGGGCATGCGTTGTCAGGCACATGAGATTATCCGGACCTGGGCCTTTTATTCTATTGTTAAGAGTTTGTATCATACCGGAAAAATTCCGTGGAAGGATATTATGATCAGCGGGTTTGTTTTGGCAAAGCCGGGAGAAAAGATAAGTAAATCAAAGAGTAATGCTTCCGATTCTCCGATGGCTTTAATCGAAAACCACTCTGCGGATGCTATTCGTTACTGGGCAGCAAACAGTAAGCTGGGAACCGATACCTTCTTTAGTGAAGAGGAGTTGAAAGTTTCCAAACGATTCATTAACAAGCTTTATAACGCTGCAAAGTTTGCGATTTTACAGCTGGAAGATTTTAAGAAGCCGGAGCATTACGAGGAAGCGGATTTGTTGCCGATTGACCGTTGGATATTGCAGAGAGTAAATGAGACGACAAAGAAAGCGACTGCGTTGTTGGAACATTATGAAATCGGTCAGGCAAGACATGAAATCGACACGCTGTTTTGGAGAGATTTTTGCGATTATTATATCGAGATTGCAAAGGAAAGACTGTATCAGCCGGAAAAGCACGGTGCGGAAAACCGCTATTCGGGACAGATTGCGGTTTACTACAGCTTGCTTGGTATTTTAAAGCTGTATGCGATTTATACACCGTACGTGACGGACTATATTTATCAGGATTTTTACAGAAAGCAGGAGAAAGAGAAGTCGTTGCATGAGACACGGTGGGAGATGAAAAATGAGGAGCGAATTTATATCGATTTCGGGGAACATCTGAAAGAGATTATCGCAGAGGTACGAAAAAACAAGACGGAACGCCAGATGTCCATGAAGGACTCCATTCCGGAATTGATTATTACCTGTCCGAAACGATTCCGGGACTTTTATCGAAAGTCCGAGAAGGATATTAAAGCCTGCACGGGAGCAGAGAATCTTATTCTCAGAAACTGATGGTAAAATCCCGGGTGCTTTCTATGTATTTTTTCACGTTACTGTAAAAAAGTGCTTGCATTCTGGATAAAGTAGAGTTACAATATTTGTCATATTAGTAAGAAAGGCAGGGCGCAGATGAAGCTGATTGCTACCGTAGATAACAATTGGGCCATCGGAAAAGGAGGCGGACGCTTGGTTCGGATTCCGACGGATGAGAAGTTTTTCCGTTTTGAAACCATGTACAAGACCGTGGTAATGGGACGCTGTGTGCAGGAAGAGTTTTCTGCGGGACAACCGCCTCGTGACCGTAACAACATCATTTTGACGAGAAAGAAAGACCTGAAGTTGAACGATGTAACTGTGGTACATAGTTTTGAAGAAGCAATGGAAGAGATTTCGCAGTATCCCACCGATCAGGTATATGTTATCGGAGGTGCGTCGGTATTTGAGCAGTTTTTACCTTATTGTGACGAAGCCTTTATTACAAAAATTGATTATGAATATGATGCGGACACGTATTTCCCGAATTTGGACAAGGATCCGGAGTGGGAACTGGCAGATGTTTCCGACGAACAGACGTATTACGATTTGATTTACGAGCGCTGTCGGTATGTCCGTAAGAAAGGTTAGATGAAGGGGACTGTGTGAGCATGTCCTATGTCAGATAACCGTGAAAAAGAACATATTTGAAGGAGGATGTTACCATGTTAAACATCAGAATCGAGAAGACTACCAATCCGAAGCCGTTGCCGACTCCGGACAACCCGTTAAAGTTCGGTACCATTTTTACCGACCACATGTTTATTATGAATTATGAGACCGGCAAAGGCTGGTTTGATCCGCGTGTCGTACCGTATCAGCCGATCGTGTTAGAGCCGTCCGCAATGGTATTCCATTACGGTCAGGAAATGTTCGAGGGCTTAAAGGCTTACCGCGCCGATGACGGCAGAGTGCTTTTGTTCCGTCCGGACATGAATGCAAAGCGTACCAACAACACCAACAAGAGACTGTGCATTCCGGAGCTTCCGATTGAGGACTTCGTAGAGGCTGTTAAAGCTGTGGTTAAGGTGGATGAGGCATGGGTTCCGAATAAGCCGGGTACCTCCCTGTACATTCGTCCGTTCATCATCGCAACCGACCCGTTCCTCGGTGTACGTCCGTCCGATACGTACCAGTTCATCATCATCCTTTCCCCGGTAGGTCCGTACTATCCGGAAGGTCTTAACCCGGTTAAGATTTGGATTGAGGATGACTATGTAAGAGCCGTAAAGGGTGGTATCGGTGAGGCAAAGACCGGCGGTAACTACGTAGCGTCCATGGCAGCACAGATGAAGGCACACGATGCAGGTTATTCCCAGGTATTGTGGCTTGACGGTGTAGAGCGTAAGTATATCGAAGAAGTAGGTGCAATGAACATCTTCTTTAAGATTAACGGCACCATCGTGACCCCGATGTTAAATGGTAGTATTTTACCGGGTATCACCAGAAATTCTGTTATTGAGCTCTGTAAGGAGTGGGGACTTCCTGTAGAGGAGCGTCGTGTATCCGCACAGGAGCTTGTAGATGCTTACGAAGCAGGTACCTTAGAAGAAGTATTCGGTACCGGTACAGCAGCGGTTATTTCTCCGGTAGGAGCGCTTCGTTTCGGCGACCGTGTAATGCAGATTAAGGACGGTTCCATCGGTGAGTACAGCCAGAAGTTGTACGATACTATAACCGGTATTCAGCTCGGTAAGATTAAGGAGAGCAAGGGCTGGGTAGTTGAAGTAAAGTAAGAGAACTTTTGTGATTTAGTTCGTGATTCGGAAACTTATATTGTGTTGTCACCTTGTGTTTTCTTGAACACGAGGTGACAACCAAGATATAGTATAGGGTGTTTGGAGATTTCTTTTATTTGATTCTTGTTAATTTCATTTGTTTTGCTCGGTTCGGGCACTGATTCTCATGAAGATAAGAAAAACTTGGAATTAGAGAAAAGCGTTGAATTAAGAACATAGGATAGTCTTGAATATATGGCGCCAATTACCATGATGTAAGACATATATGGTTTTTTCATGGTACTCATAAAAAGTCCGGGAACGAGATTGCCATGAGATTTCTGTAAAAGAGCTTTCTCATGGTATGAATAAAATAATACTTTCGGACGTTACCATGAAGAAAGTGGAGTATATGAGATGTCATGGTACGGATGCTAAGACAATCTTTGAATAATACCATGAAATAATGGAAAAGACACGTTATCATGGTAACAATAAGGAGGTACTTGTGAAAAAGTACCATGAAGAAATAATTGAAGCATTTTGTCATGGTAAAGTTAGTGATGGGAACAAGAAAGTGTACCATGAAAAAGATTGAAAACAAGTATTTCATGGCAAAAAGGAAGAAGGAGTATTTGATGTGTACCATGAGAAATAAAGAAAAGTAGATATTCATGGTAAAACGCTTTATATGTAAAGAAATAAGAAAGGTTGGGGAGAGATATGGACAGAGAAAGTAGATTTGAATTGGAACAGGAAAGAGAAAATCTAATTAAGCTTGTGCCGAGGCTTGAAAAGGACATTTCAAAGGCGCCGGAAGGAAGTCTTGTGACGTTGAAGGCAAGAGGAAGGTATCCTCAGTATTATCACTATATTGAAGGCGATAGAGAAAAAGGGGGGAATGGAAGATATTTGCCTAAGAAGGAATCAAAGCTTGTACAACGCCTTGCACAAAAGCAGTATGAAATGGAAATATTGGAGTGTGTGAAGAAGAGAGCAGAAGCAATTTCTGTTTTTCTGAAGAAGTATCAAGAGAATGATACGGAAACAATTTATGAGAATTTGTCGGAGGAAAGAAAATCGCTGGTCAGTCCTGTGATTAAGACGGATGAAATGTTTGAGTGTGAATGGAAGGAAAGTATGCGGGCGAGCGCAAACGAATTTCCGAAAGAAATCGCATTCTATACAGAAACCGGAGAAAGTGTAAGGTCAAAGTCAGAGAAAATTCTGGCAGACGGGTTTAATCGTATGGGGATTCCGTATGTGTATGAGCCGGAACTGGAATTTGCGGATGGCAGCAGGATATACCCGGACTTTGCATTGTTACATAAAAGAAAGAGAAAAACAATCTACTTTGAACATTTTGGAATGATGGATTATCCGGAGTACAGTGCAAAAGCAATAAAGAAAATAGCAAAGTACGAGGAGAGTGGGTATTGGTTTGGGGACAACTTTTTATGTACCTTTGAGACATCAGAGAATCCGTTAGATATGCGAATTGTGGAAAAAATGTTGAAGCAATATTTTTGATATGATAGACTAGAGGAAACGTGACAAATAATGTGTAGACAATTATTTGCGATAAGGAGAGGATGTAAATGGACGAAGAAAAGATTGCAAAGCTCTGCTTGAAATGTCTTGAAGAACGACCGAAAGAGGTAGAACGCTGCACCGTAGGTCATGGAAACTATGTTTATATCGCAGAACTTGCGGATAGAAAAGTCGTGGTACGCTGCAGCGAGGAGATAGGAGCATATAAGGACACGATTTACTGGCTGGAGAAGCTCGAGACGATTGATATTCCTGTGCCGAGAGTACTTGGAAAGGGTACGTTTGAAGGCTATGAATATTTGATTTTAACTTACTTTGAGGGGCAGGATATCGGTCTTGTATATACAAAGTTGACGGATGAAGAAAAACGGGAGATTGCGAAAACGGTAGTGGAGATCCAAAAGAGGGTGGCGGTGCTTCCGTTAGAGGATATTCCTGCGGATTGGTCTTGGAGGGTGTCTTATGTGGAGGATAGTTTGAATAGGTCGAAGGAGCGCATCATTGCAAACGGATGTTATTTCGAGCCGGAGAAGGTGGATCGGCTTATGGAAGTCTCAAAGGAGCCGGAGCTGGCGGAGTATTTTGAAACAATCAAGCCGGTTGCGTATCTGGATGATATCAGTACAAAAAACTTGTTAATCCATGAGGGCCGGGTAACCGGTGTGATTGATATTGACTGGATGGGCGAGGGGGACAAGCTGACCTTCGTGGCATTGACGAAAATGGCGCTTATGAATATGGGTTGTGATACGGACTATGTGACCTATTTGCTTGACGAGATGTGTTTGACGGAAATGGAGAAAAAGGCCTTTGCGTTTTATACGTTACTGTGCTGTGTGGATTTTATGGGAGAACGGGGCATGTGGTTTGGGGATAAGCAGGTGCCGGTGAGTGACGAGATTGTGACAACAATGAACGGAATTTATGAGAAGTTGTGGGAAGAGCTTCAAAGCGAAAGACAAGAGGAGGATGAACGATGATACCGATTATTTTTGGAGTAATTATCGGAGTGATGGGATTGTTTACGGTAATCAATCCGAAGGCGGCAACAAAGCAGGCGAACAGAGACGATGCGACGGCAGTAAAGAAAATAAGGAAATTAGGTGTTTTTTATTTTATCGTTTGCGGAATTTTATTGGTAATGGGCTTGATGACGTTGGAAAAAGAAGTCAGATGTACCCGGTGTGGGCAACCGACAAAAGTGGGCTGGTATACTAACGCTGAAAAAAATTTCTGTGACCCATGTATGAAGTGGTTTGAGTCCATATTCAGGTAAAAAATGATTGTAAGAAAAATAGGCAGACGGAGGGAACATGTTTGAGAAAACTACGATAGAATTAGAACTGAAAAAGCTTCTTGCCCTTGATTTTAATTGCAAAGCAGATGAGTTTGAAAAAAGAGAAAATGTTATTGTGGTTCCAAAGGAACATCCGGGGCGGCGGAAATATTCGCCGAAAAAAGCTTTTTTCTCCATGGTTACTATGGGAAAGAATGCGGTCATCAATGCACCGGAGGAAATGCATGAGTGGCTGGAGAATTGGTGTAAGGACAGGGAAGGTATTTGGTTGTTCGAGCATCATAATCTGATGGAATTGGAAGGAGAGCTTGCAAAGTACGGGAAGCGGTTGTGGCAGACGCATCATATGTTTTTACCGAAGGCACGAACGGAAGATGTGGATGTACTTGTTGAGCGGCAAAAGGCGGACTCGGGTATTGAGATACGATGGTTTGAGCAGGAGGAGATTCAGCCGCTGTATGGTCGGGAGGAGTTCCCGAATGCACTGTGCGACTGCTTCAAGCCGGAGCGTCCGGATGTGCTGGCGGTAGGTGCGGTACATGAAGGACAGCTCATCGGACTGGCGGGTTGCTCGGCGGATACGAAGCTGTTTTGGCAAATCGGGATTGATGTGTTGCCGGAATGGAGGGGTAAAGGCGTGGCGACAACACTGGTGAAGCTTCTGAAGAATGAAGTTTTCCGCAGAGACGCAATACCGTTTTACGGAACGAGTCTGTCCAACCTAGGGTCCTGGCATGTAGCGCTGGGCAGCGGGTTTTATCCGGCCTGGGTAGAGATTGCGACGAAGGGGCAGTAGAAAATTTGATGCGGTAGTATACGGATTTTGATGTGGTTCGGATCGTTTTTGAATGTTGGACTTTGTGAAGCCGATACTTGAAAACTTCCGAACTTTCTGTTATACTACCATTATTATGGGTTCGTGGGCTCTGATGCACATGAAACCGAACGTGAATTAGTTTACAAGGCGCGGCGGGAGGCCGGTTGTCTTGTTTGAAAGTGAGGATTTTGTATGGCAGCGGACCAGACAAAGATTAGAAATTTCTGTATTATTGCGCATATCGACCACGGTAAGTCTACTTTGGCGGACCGAATTATCGAGAAGACCGGTCTTCTTACCAGTCGTGAAATGCAGGCGCAGGTATTGGACAATATGGATTTGGAGCGTGAGCGCGGTATCACCATTAAGGCCCAGACCGTGCGTACTGTTTATAAAGCCAAGGACGGCGAGGAGTATGTGTTTAACTTAATCGATACGCCGGGCCATGTAGACTTTAACTATGAGGTTTCCCGTTCTCTTGCGGCGTGCGAGGGTGCCATTCTGGTGGTGGATGCGGCACAGGGTATTGAGGCCCAGACTTTGGCGAACGTGTACCTTGCTCTGGACCACGATTTGGATATTATGCCGGTCATCAATAAGATTGACTTGCCGAGCGCTGACCCGGACAGAGTAAAGAATGAGATAGAGGATGTTATCGGTCTGGAAGCACAGGATGCACCGCTGATTTCCGCAAAGAACGGCATTAATATCGAGGATGTGCTGGAACAGATTGTGGCAAAGATTCCGGCACCGCAGGGAGATGCCAATGCACCGTTAAAGGCGCTGATTTTCGACTCTGTATACGATGCATATAAGGGCGTTATTATTTTCTGTCGTGTGATGGAAGGTACGGTAAAGGCAGGTACGCGTATCCGCATGATGGCAACCGGTGCGGAGGCGGAAGTTGTGGAGCTTGGTATTTTCGGACCGGGGCGTTTCATCCCGTGTGACGAGCTTTCCGCAGGTATGGTAGGTTATATTACCGCCAGTCTTAAGAATGTAAAGGATACCCGTGTGGGTGATACGGTCACCAATGCGAAGGAGCCGTGCGCCGAGGCGTTACCGGGCTATAAGAAGGTAAATCCGATGGTGTACTGCGGTATGTATCCGGCGGACGGTGCAAAGTACCCGGATTTAAGAGATGCTTTGGAGAAGCTTCAGTTAAACGATGCGGCATTGCAGTTTGAGCCGGAAACTTCCATTGCGCTTGGTTTCGGTTTCCGTTGCGGTTTTCTGGGTCTCCTCCACTTAGAGATTATTCAGGAGCGTTTGGAGCGCGAGTATAACTTAGACCTTGTGACCACCGCGCCGAGCGTAATTTACAAGGTATATAAGACCAACGGTGAGGTGATCGAGATTACCAACCCGTCCAATCTTCCGGATCCGTCGGAGATTGAGCATATGGAGGAGCCGTTTGTTTCTGCGGAGATTATGGTGACCACGGAGTTTGTGGGTGCCATTATGACCCTTTGTCAGGAGCGTCGCGGTATTTACCTCGGTATGGAATATATGGAGCAGACGAGAGCGCTCCTTAAGTATGAGCTTCCGTTAAACGAAATCATTTACGATTTCTTTGATGCGCTGAAATCCCGTTCCAGAGGCTATGCGTCCTTTGACTATGAGCTTAAGGGCTATGTGCCGAGCGAATTGGTAAAGCTTGATATTTTAGTGAACCGTGAGGAAGTGGATGCCTTGTCCTTTATTGTACATGGCGAAACCGCTTACGAGCGCGGCAGAAGAATGTGCGAGCGTCTCAAAGACGAGATTCCGAGACAGCTGTTCGAGATTCCGATTCAGGCGGCCATCGGTAGCAAGATTATTGCCCGTGAGACCGTAAAGGCAATGCGTAAGGACGTACTTGCAAAGTGTTACGGCGGTGATATTTCCCGTAAGAAGAAGCTCCTGGAAAAGCAGAAGGAAGGTAAGAAGCGTATGCGCCAGGTAGGTAACGTTGAGATACCGCAGAAGGCGTTTATGAGTGTGCTTAAATTAGACGAAGAATAAGAAATACTTGCGAAAGCAGAAGAAATGTGTTAAACTGAAATCAGAAAAGGAACAACCGCCCACAAGGTGGGTTGACCTAATTGATGAGTTAGAAAGACCACCCAGTCAACCGGTCAAAGTTAAGAGGGTGGTTTTTCTATGTTTATTTACTTACAAAACGTAAAAACGAATGTAAGCAAAGCTAAAAGAAAGAGTCCGAAGGACAACAAATCTCGAAAATCAAATTTGTTCTGATTCTTCATAAGCTCCACCTCCATTCTTTGAGAATGAAGGTGTTTAAAACTAAAAAACACTAGAAAATCAAGCATTAGAGGACTTTTCGGAGTCCTCTTTTTTGTTGGTTTACGCACATTTTACGCACTTTCAGAAATGACGCAAAAAAGCGGGAAAATAGATGTTGACAAAAATAATATATCCGTGGTAATGTAAAGACAAACCACGAAAGACAATGATAAACAAAGATGAAATTGAATAACCCTTGCGGGGTATAACTGCGGAACTAAGGACATTGAGAAAGAAGGCTTAAAAGCCTCTATTCTTTGTGTCCTTTTTTTGTTTTCTAATTTTGTCGAATTTTGGGAATCCAAAAAGATGTCCACAAATGTCCAAGTGTGTCCCTTGAAAGGGATTCGGAATGGTGCTAGGCTAGATTTAGAAGGAACTAAAACTTGTCACCCAATGTCATTGAATGTCATGCAACCTTTTTAGTAAACTGGACTCAAGGGAATAGAAAAGACGCCGGATTATGAAACAAAAATGGATATGTTTTTAATCGACGATATCCAGTTTATCATCGGTAAGGGAGTAAGTGAAGAAGTGGAATGTAAATCCACCGTCATTCACAATCGACCTATACTAAGACGTAGTCTAAAGTATGATTTATATTTGATACAGTCCATTGTTTCTTTTAATGTGTTGGTGGAGTTATTCACATTATATACGTAACCTATTACGCAGTCTAAAATGAGGTATAAAATTTGTAAATCCACGGCATAGCCGATAGGATATATTTTTTGAAACAAAACGATAACAACGCTTGATTTTTGAAAGGAGGAAAAGACCATGGCAAACAGAGAAATTAGAGATTTGATACTAAAACACCGTTTGCGGCATTACGAAGTATCGGCGCAGTTATGCGTGAGCGAATGCACCTTGTCTCGTTGGTTAAGGAAAGAACTTCCGGCAGACAAGAAAGCGGAAATTGTGGACGCCATTAACAGATTAGTGGCAAAGCAGGCGTAAGGAAAGGAGGGACTATATGAACCGCACAAGAGCAGGAAACCCCAACGGCGTATTGCTGACGGTGGAGCAGATGGCGGAGGTTGTGAACCTTGGAACGGCTACTGTTCGCAGACTTGCGGAAGAAGCCGGAGCGAGCCGAAAAATCGGCAAATGCTACCGTATCAACCGACAAGCGTTTCTTTCGTATATCGAACGAGAATACGCATAGGCGGCACAATTAACAAAAGAGTAAAGCAGGCGGATGCTTGCTTATTGATAGAGCAAAAGAGACAACTTAGAGACCGAAAAGAGGTGCAATTTTGGCAGAAAACATTGAAGACAAAAGATATTATTGGCTAAAACTGAAGAATGATTTTTTTGAGCGTCCCGAGATACGGTATGTCGAGGTCATGCAGGACGGAAAAGAATATATTCTTTTCTATCTGAAATTGCTTTGTAAAAGCGTTGAATACAAAGGTTTGCTTAAGCTTAACGACAATATACCGTATAACTTGGATATGTTGTCCATTGTTACGAATACGGACAGAGGGACTATTGAAAAGGCAATCGAGGTCTTTACCAATCTAAAAATGATGGAACTTATGGACGATGGAACTTATTTCATGCTTGAATCTGAAAAAATGATGGGTTCGGAAACATATTGGGCTGAACGCAAGAGGCAACAGAGGGCAAAACAAGACAAAACTGGACAATGTCCAAGTGATGTCCCGACACTGTCCAGCGTGTCCAAGGAAGAGAGAGAGATAGACCTAGAAACAGACCTATATTCAGAGAGAGAGACAGAAAATGCCGCCCCTCTCCCAAGTGATGAAGGCTTTATTGATTGGGCGTGGAAAAAAATCAAGTCCAAGTATCCAAGAGAGGACGGAGCAGAAGCGGCAAAACCTTTGTTTGTTAAGTTTATCGAGCAAGTACCGATTGAAGACCGGGACACTATGGCGCATAGGTTACAGATTGCGGTTATTATGTACCATTCCGATTATGATGAAAAGAACCCAGACGATGCAGAAAACCATACCTATGTGAACGGTTTTTCCCGATGGTTTAGAGAAGATTTTGACAAATACATGGGAAAAGCTACGGAATATCAGCAAAGCAAACAAGCAGAGCAGAACGACAACGATTAAGAGTAACTGATTGACCTTGTAAAAGCCCCTAGAATAGCGGAAACAGTGTAATCCTATGCAGTATGGGCTAATAGATTATAAACCGTTCTAGGGGCTAATATGAGGGTTTGGGACTAGGTTCACGGCGCAAGTACACGCATTATAAAAGGAGGTACATAAAAATGAGTGATTCAGACGGTAGAAAAGCCCGGTTTATGGTAACGCAATGGGCTGAACTACGGAAGAGCGGCGGTCTGTCGTTCAATGATGCAGAAATTGAACAAATATTAAAGGGAGGTGAACAAGAGATGTTTACACGACAACAGTTAATTGACCGTTGCGCCGGATATTTCAAGTCATGTTTGAGCCATTCGGTTGACGATGAAAACGGCGAGATAATAGCTACATGGAAACGCAACCCAACAAAGGCAGGACTTGCACTTGCCTTGGGAATAACCACGCAAACGCTTTCAGATTATGTTCGTGGTAAGAATAGCGTAGGCAATCCATATTCAAGCGACAATCCCGATTATAAGAGAATATGTGCAACAGAGGACTTTGATGTGTTGCGAAAGGCTTTTCTTATTATCGAAGACTTTTACGAAAGCAAGCTTGGCGAGAATAGGAATAATAGCGGTTCAATCTTTTGGTTGCTTAACTCTTCAAATTCAAGATGGAGTAATGCGCAAGAATTTCAATTTGGTGTGACAGAGCCGGAAGAGAAGGCCGTCAGAACATCATCACAACTTTTGGCAGATATGCGAAAGCTGACGCAAGGAAGCACCCTTCCGAGATTGACCGAAGACGGAGAGTAAAAATGATGTTTTGGAGTGGAAATGCGTAATTGAATGCGTAACCACCACTATGAAAGACCGAAAGCCTAGTAAAATCAATGGTTTGACGGTGCAACAACCTCATTCACGGAGAATGAAGGTAACACAAAACAAGCGGAAATGGAGGGGCAGAAAGTACCGTGTGGGGGTCTGTGGGAAAAGACCGCCCCACCTACTTCTAACCCCCACGAACTGAGACAAAATTTTGAAAAGTCCCTTTTAGGGCAGAAAGAGGTAAAACCATGACTATTAAAGCATTAAGAGATTTACTGTTTGCGAGCCGTGTTGACTATAAAAACGAGTATCGCAAAGCACTGGATGAGCGCAACGCTAAATTGAAGGAAGCAACGGACAATTTTAAGGAAAATTCACCGTTTCTGCGTTCACGAAAAGAGCAGATTCAAAAGGAATTTGATTCCCGAATCGCAGAGTTAAGAAATGCGGAGATTGCGTCCATTGTTCCGGCGTTTGATGCACTCCGTAAAGCCGAACTTAAGAGAGTGACCGAAATTGATACCGCCGCAATGAACAAAATCAATGCGGTGGCAAACATCCCGATGACCGCACAAGAGATTAAGGCACTAGGCGGACAGTACAACCCGGGAACAAATTACTGGCTAAGTCGTGCGATTGCGAGCATTGCGGAAAAGAACGGTGTTTCTCCGGCAGAAATCGGTGTTGAGCCGTCCTTAGATACCAAATTAGAGATTCTGCAAGGCTTAGAGACGCAGTTTGATATGATGATTCAGAGTTGGAATCCAGAGAGTAAGACAAGCAATGCCAAATTTGATGCGGCGTTGGGTGATGCAACATTGGAAGATGCCGTAAACCGTTATACTAACGGCGCAATGGAAAAGAAAAAGGGGCGGCAGTCCTTAGAGATTGCACTTGCCCGAATCCTTACGGAAACGAGCGAAAGCACCAAGGCGGTACTTATTCAGAACACCATGCGGAATATGGCGCCGGAGAACAGAGAAGCGTTGATGTATCAGCTTGTTACGGCAGACGGTAGAAATAAAGTGTCTGAGTTTGCATGGCAGATGGCAGGGCTTGAAACCGAGTACAACGAGTGGAGCGGTGGCAAGGCTAGGGAATATGCTTCGGCGCAACAGGCTATTGCTGATATTAAGGGCATGAGAGACAAGCAGGCTATCAAGTTAAAGGCTACCGAATACGCAGGAAATGAGTTTTTCGGTAGATTCTTAGAAGCAGTAGCAGGAGAAAATCCGAATATCAGAGAAGCAATCGGCGGAGCGTCCGCAGAGGTAGCAGAGTAGGCACTTTTCAAAAATGGATCTAAAAACAAAAAAGGCGGTCTATGGGGGCAATGTCCCCCCAAGATACGCCAAAGCAGAACAGGAGGCAAACTATGAGAAAAGTAAACGATTACAACATGAAAGCAATGAGAAACAAGATTCAGAACATGGGCGCAGAATTGTGGGGTATTTTAAAAGACCACGCAGAAACGCTTGTAAAGTCCTTTGAGGATGATTGCGAAGAAAGATTCAAGCGCAATTTGGACAAAGTTTCCATCATCAAAGAGGCGGCGGACAATCTTTCCGAAGAAAGAAGTATCAGCTACGGTGAAGCTATGGAGTTGGTGTTAGATGCAACCGTGAAAGAGTTTAAGGAAAGCAATGCTTTCTTTTTCGAAGCGGTTGAAATGTTCCTCACTCTTTCGGATGCGGAGGTATTGGACGCCATAAGAGATAGATACTTTTTGGAACGGTTCAGAGTGTGCAAAGGTGGTGTCTGATTATGGAGCATAAAACCGCAAAAGTGGTTGATGGTTGGTTGGTGTGCGCCTGCGGTCAAAAGTTGGTACAGATTGACGATGCAAGAGTGAAAATTGTCCGAAGAGGCACGGTGTACACTGGCGAAAGTTATACGATTATTATACCGCCACAACTTATCAAATCTATGTGCCAATGTGAGCCGGAATAAGGCGCAGAAAGGCGTAAAATGGACTTATCAAACGAACAACTGGCGCAAAGCATACAGAATGGAGTAAATGTGCAGGAGTGCCAAAAGAAACTCTATGATAAAAACCGTCCTTTTATACAGATGCTTGCAAGGAGATATGAAAAATTCTTGGATATAGAAGACGCTATGCAAACGGCATTTTTCGGTATGGTGGAAGCGGTGCGCCACTTTGACGAAAGCAGGGGTAAATTTTTAACGGTGTTGTCTTTTTATGTGCGTCGGAGCATCCGTGACGAGATACGCAATCAAAGAGGAATACCACAATTTTCACTTGAACGCATGAACACTCTTAGAAAGACCGTGGAGGCATTGCAACAAGAACTTTTCCGAGAACCGACAGTGGCAGAGATTGCGGAGCGGATGCAGCTGCCATTGTCTGAGGTGGAATTTTTGCAGTTGTTATGCGTAGGAGATACAAGCCTTGACTATGTAAACGATATGGAAGACAATGACGGAGCATCCCTTGTAGACACGCTGAAAGCCGATTCTGACCCTGAAACGGACGCAATAGAGGAATACTATACCTCAGACCTAAAAACCGTTATATGGCAATATTGCAAGGCTGTTTTAAGCCCTCGGGAGTTTGAGGTTGTAGAAGAGTATTACCGACAGGGTAAGACACTAAAGGAGATTGCGGAAAAGGTGGGCTTGACACACCAACGGATTGACGAAATCAAAAGAAGAGGTATTACAAATCTTAGAAATTCACCGCTAAAAAGACGGTTGAAGCAAAGGCTTGAAATTGTCGAGGCAAGGGAGTATTCCACAAGCTACAATTCATTTTGCGACAACAAATTTACTGCAAGACCAGAACTTATCGCAATTAAAAAATATGAATTGGAAAAGAGGTTATAAGCGGCAGAAAACCGTCCCCGAGGAGTACGGAGACGGCTTTATAAGAGCAAAAAAGACACTATTATGTTGTTCTATGATAAGTATAACACAGAAACGATATAAAAGCAAGAAAATAATACTTGACTTTTGGCAGACAAAAGTCTATAATTGAATTATGGCAGACAAAAGAAAGGAGGGCTGAAATGTCTCCGAGAACTGGAAGACCAACAGACAATCCGAAAGGAGAGCGTATAACGGTGCGACTTGACGAACAATCCGCAAACATTATGAAAAAATATTGCGAGCAGGAAGGGATAGACAAGGCGGAAACGGTACGCAGAGGATTGAAACGGTTGGAAAGTGAATTGAAGAAATAAAAGGAAGAGAGTTGCGCCCCTACCACAGATTGCAACCCTCTAAGACACTCCCAAAGGAGATATGTAAATTATAGCACTGCATTTCTCTTTTGGCAAGCAGAAGGAGCAGGGAGAAGACCACAACAGACAATTAAAACACGAACACAAACACAACGAATTCCTATGCTGAGCAATAGCGGCATTAAAGAATACTATTGCACTTCTCCCACTCCTTTTTTCACAAAGGAGATTGATAATATGACTAAAGACAAGACGGCTGACAAAACAAAGAAAGTCCCGGTATATAATGTTCGGATGATGACTGATGACGAATGGAACAGATTAGCTTATAAGAATTTTTTAAAGAGAACCAAAAAGCAGAAAAATTAAGGAGACTATAGAAGGGGGTAGCGGTTGGCTATCCCCTTAAAGCAAAAAGGAGGCTTGATTGTATGGCATATAAGAAGGACAATAAAGGCAGAGTATTAAAGCCGGGATTCACACAACGCAAAGATGGTCGGTACTGCTACCGATATAGAGAAGACGGAAAGACAATTTCTATCTATGATAAGAATTTGAAGGACTTAGAAGCAAAGGCGGAGAAGGTTAAGGAAGACAAAAAAGCAAAAATTAAGTCTGGAGAGGCAAAGAAAACGCTTAATTATTGGTTTAATTATAAAATGGAGGAGCGAAGAGGAAGTATAAGGGAAAGCACCCGAATGAATTATATATATTACTATAATAGATTTGTTCGTGATAGCATCGGAAATGAAAAGATAGAGGATGTATTGATGGCAGATATCAAGAGACTTTATAAACGGCTTCCGATACGTTTTGGAACACTTAAGATTGTTCATAGTTGCTTAAGACAAGCGTTTGAGGCGGCAATCGAAAGTAAAGCAATCAGAGAAGACCCAACAAAGATAAAATTAGTTGATTTCAATACGGAAGAGGAGAAAGAAGAAAAGCACGCGCTAACACAAGAGGAGCAGGCGGCTTTCTTGGGATGGGCTAGGAGAAGCCCGGATTATTGCGTATATGTACCGTTGTTTGTTGTGTTGCTTGGTACTGGATTGCGTATAGGGGAAGCATTGGCACTCACATGGTCTGATGTGGATTTAAAAAATAACATAATCAATGTAAATAAGACGCTTACATATAAAGTAATGGAAGACGGCAAGGCGGATTTTAGAATAAATCCACCTAAAACCAAAGCAGGGAAAAGGGATGTTCCAATTTTTTCTGATGTTAGAGAGGTTTTGCTTGAACTGAAGAAGGAAAGATTAATCAAGGGAATGAGTGAAAGTGTAATTGACGGTCACAAAGATTTTGTTTTTATGAATTCAAATAAGCGTGTTTATATGTCAACCAATATCAACAAAGTTATAGTGAAAATTGTGAAATGGTATAATGAAGAAGAGACGGAGAACGCAAAGAAGGAAAATAGAGTGCCTATGTTGCTTCCACATTTCTCTGTTCATAACTTTCGGCATACATTTGCGACCTTCCTTTGTATGAATGAAACGAACTTAAAGAAGATTCAAAAGATTATGGGGCATTCGAGTATTCAGATAACAATGGATGTATATGCAAAGGTAAATAAAGAAGAGATGGAAGAAACATATAAAAACCTTGACGCAAAGTTTAGAATTGGTTAGAATCATATAGGGGAATTACGCAAAATGTTACGCACTTTTTTTCTTGGAAGACAAAGCAAGACAAAATAAGATGAAAGCATTGAAGTGCGCAAAGCCTTAATTCCAAAGGAGTTTAGCGAATGATGAAGAAAGACGAAAGAAACAGTAATCATTCTTTGAGAATGAAGGTAAATCCACCCTGCAACACGATTGTTCCATAAGTCTATTACAACACAATCAGAACAAATGTTCAAATCTGAAAAGAGGATATAGTATGAAGAAAAAAGAAATAACAGAAAAACGTCCCCTGGGACTTTATATCCACATTCCCTTTTGTGTAAAAAAATGTGCCTATTGTGATTTCCTTTCCTTTGCATCGGACGATGCTACGAAGGAACGGTACGTGAATGCTCTTTGTGAGGAAATCAAAGCCAATAAAGAGAATGTAGAAGAATATACGGTGGAGACAATTTACTTCGGCGGCGGTACGCCGAGCGTGCTGTCGGTAGAGCAGATTGGAAAGGTATTCGGAACTGTTTTGGATACCTTTTCCGTACGAGGCTTCGAAGACGAAAAAACAGGAAAGAAAGAGAAAAAGGAAAAAAAGAAGTCACGTTTCGGAAAGAAAAACGCAGAGGAACCGATACTTGCGGAGACTCCGGAAGAACGTCTGCAATGTGTCATGGGCGGCGAACTGGCGGAGGTCACCATCGAGGTGAATCCGGGAACGGCAGATAGAGAGAAGTTTGCCGCACTTTATGGAATGGGCTTTAATCGTCTCAGTATGGGACTACAGTCTGCAGTTTCATCGGAGCTTTCCTGCCTTGGAAGAATTCATACGAAGGAACAGTTTGCGGAGTGCGTGAAATCGGCAAGAGAAGCCGGTTTCCGAAACATTAGCGGGGATTTGATGTCGGGGCTTCCGGAGCAGACCGAAGAAACTCTGACCGAGAGTATTCGTTTTCTTTTGGCACAACAGCCGGAACATATTTCGGTGTATAGTTTGCAGGTTGAGGATGGTACGGAGTTTTATAAGCGGTATGGTGAGGATGGTCCGGAGAAGGCAAAGCTTCCGAATGAGGATGAGGAACGGGCGATGTATGAATTGACCGGAAAGCTTTTGGCGGAAGCCGGGTACGAGCGTTATGAGATTTCTAATTACGCAAAGTCGGGTTTTGAGAGCCGCCACAACAGTTCTTATTGGGTAGGAACGGAGTATTTGGGTGTAGGTCTCGGAGCATCGTCCCTGATGTCCAATGCCCGGTTCCACAATACCACGGATATGGAAGAGTATATCGGGGGAGCGGGTGATCCGTTCTCCTTGCGAGAAGATATGGAGCGTCTGGTACAGAAGGAACTGATGGAGGAGTTCATGTTCCTGGGGCTTCGTATGTGCAAGGGAATTGAAAAAGCTGAGTTCAAGCGTCGGTTTAAATGTGACATCGAAACGATTTACGGGGATGTAATGAAGCGTCTGGTTTTCCAAGGTGTGCTGGCGGAAGCAGAGGGCAGAGTGTTCCTTACCCCTAGAGGAATTGATGTCAGCAACGTGGTACTGGCGGAATTTTTGCTGGATGAGTTTGTAAGGAGATAAGCGGGAGATCTTTATGAAGGTGATTGTATTTGACCTGGGCGGTACTTTAATGCAATATGTGGGGATGCCTCATTCCTGGGTAGAGTTTTATAAACAGGGCTTCGAAGCAATCTGCCGAACCTTTGGGTGTCAGGTGTCGGAAGCGGCGGTTGAGCAGTCTATACAATGTTTAACAGAGATGAATCCCAGAGTGAATTACCGGGAAGAAGAATATTTGCCGGAGGAAATGTTTGCGAAGGCACTGGCTCATTGGTCAGGCAAATTGCCGATAGTGGAATGCGTGAAAGTGTTTTGGGACGGTTTGGAATTAAAGGCCGAGCTTTATCCGGATACCATTCCTGTGTTGCGGAATTTGAAAGAAAAAGGATATAAAATAGCAGCTTTAACGGATTTACCCAGCGGATTCCCAGACGAGCGGTTTCGACAGGACATCGAGGGACTTATGGAACACTTTGATTATTATGTTTCTTCTGTAGTTTCCGGTGTCAGAAAGCCAAATGACGGCGGCCTTCGGATGATAGCCAAAAAGTTTGCTGTGCCGCTTGCGGAACTTGTTCTGGTGGGAGACGAGGAAAAAGATGCACGGACGGCGGAACGGGCAGGCTGTAAGTTTGTGCGGATTGACCGGAGCGGTGAGAGGGAAGGCTGTGTAGGAAGTTTAAAGGAACTGTACGCAGCATTAAATTAGATAAAATAGGTCTTGCGTTTTTTATTGATTTTGTGTATAAAGATAGGTATAGAAATGAATAAAGTCTAACTGCCACCGGGTAGTGAATGCGAAGCATTCGTAGCACATCGTTAGGTCTTAGAAGATGTGTCTGCGGATGCTTTTATTTTTGGCGGCAGATATGATAAGATAGAGAGAAGGAGAATGTGATATGAAAAAACTGACGACCTATTTTACCAAAACCGAACTTATCCTCTGGTTCGGTTCTATGACCCTAATATTGACGGCCTTTTGTCTGTTTGACAGGGAAAGCTATTTGACGCTGATTGCTTCCTTAATCGGAGTCACTTCCTTGATTTTTGCGGCAAAGGGAAATTCGGTGTCTCAGGTATTAATGATTGTATTCAGTGTTTTGTACGGGATTATTTCTTTTTCCTTTGCGTATTATGGGGAAATGATAACGTATCTGGGGATGACGCTGCCGATGTCTGTGGTGGCACTGGTGGCGTGGCTTAGACATCCTTATAAAGGAAAGAAAGCGGAAGTACAGGTAAATCGAATCGGCAAGGCAGATGTGATATGGATGATGCTTTTGACAACAGGGGTGACGGTGGCATTTTATTTCATATTAGAAGCGTTCGGTACAGCGAATCTGTTGCCGAGTACCGTATCTGTGACCACAAGCTTTCTGGCGGTGTTTTTGACATTCCGAAGAAGTCCGTATTATGCGCTGGCCTATGCGGCAAATGATATTGTGCTGATTGTGCTGTGGATGCTGGCAAGTCTGGAGGATATTCATTATGTGTCGGTGGTGGTTTGTTTTGTGGTGTTCTTCGTAAATGATATGTACGGGTTTATCAGTTGGCGGAGAATGGCGAAACGACAAGGCCAGGGACGGGCAATGGCAGAAGTCGAAAGCAAAAATAATAAAAGGGAGAACATTTCTGATGAAATATAAATTTGTAGCAGTGGATATGGACGGGACGTTGTTGAACAGTCGCGGAGAAATTACGCCGGCTACGGTAGCGGAAATCCGGAAGCTTGCGGAGAAAAATGTGATGTTTACTGTTTCTACGGGAAGACCGATACAAGGTGTGGAAAAGTATAAGGAACTTCTCGGCCTTACGGGACCGGTCATTACTTATAACGGAGCCATGATTGTCAATGCGAAAGATAATAAGGTGTTGTTCGAGCAGGGATTGTTGCGGGAGGACGCAAGAAAAATCTGGGAATTGGGATTGAAATATGATACAACCATGTGCATCTGGGCAGGGAATCGGTTATACGGGAATCGTTTGGATGAAAAAATACACGACTATAAGAAACTATCGGGAGTGGAGCCGGCTCTTGCAGAGGACATTGAAACATTATTGGATATAGGAATTACCAAGATTCTGTGGTATGATGAGGTGGAACGAATTGAATGGTTTCTTGCACGGCTTTCTCCGGATTTATTTTGTGAAGTATCCTATTGTACATCAAAGCCGACCTTTCTGGAGTTCTTCAGTGATAAAGTGTCCAAGGCTGTGGCAATGGAAAAAATCGGAGAATTTTTAGGAATCGCCCGAGAAGAAATGGTGGCAATCGGAGACGGATTGAATGACCTAAGCATGATTCAATACGCGGAGCTTGGAGTGGCCATGGGAAATGCGGCAAAAGAGGTGAAGGACAATGCGAAGTTTATTACGGATACCAATGATGAAGAGGGCGTGAGAAAGGTATTGGAAAAATTCTTGTAACGAATTGTCTCAAATTCGGATTAACATAGTAGAACGCGCAAAGGAGGAGACGATGGAAGAACTGTACAAAAAACCGCAAGAAATGAGAAGACGCCTGTTTCGTTATCGTAGTATACTGAAGTTATCGGATCGATACTACTTACGAAAGGCGGTTAACAGATGAATAACATACAGTTAATTGAACAGGTACTGTATTATATTGATGAACATATCAGTGAACCGATTACCTTTGAGCATTTGGCGGAGCAGTTCGGGTATTCGGCATTTCATTTTCATAGGATATTTTCTACGGTGACGGAGCAAACCATAACGGATTATATGAAAAAGCGCAGATTGACGT
The DNA here is from genome assembly GCA_937895705.1 of uncultured Clostridia bacterium. GTDB lineage: Bacteria > Bacillota > Clostridia > Lachnospirales > Lachnospiraceae > SIG307. The sequence goes on along the minus strand of CALBKM010000042.1, from coordinate 50,868 downwards.
TGGCGCATATGCAGTTATGTGAGACAGAGAAGACGGTGACGGAGATTGCCCTTGCAAACGGTTTTAACAGTATACAGTCCTTTAACAGAACCTTTAAAGAGACTTTCGGGATGACGCCGTTGGAAGCAAGGAAGAAGAAACCGAAGATTACATATCGAAGCGTAGAAACCATTGTTACAGGGTATACAAAACGTGTGTATATGGAAGGCGAATTTTCGCTTACACCCCGTTTTGAGGAACGGGATGCGTTTTTATTGGTAGGGTATCGCGGCCATACACGGGACGGATACGGTGTGATCGGTGACGCGTGGTACAATTTGAAAAATAGCATGGCAAGGATTCCACGAAAGAATCCGAATACCATGTACGGCTTTGAGGATTATATGGAAGAGTTTTCTCAAGATCCGTTACAGTTTTATTATATGGCAGCGGTGGAAACGGAGCCGGATTCTGCGGTGCCGGAGGGAATGGTAGCGAAGCAAATTCCGAAAGCATTGTATGCGGTCTTTACGGTGAATGGAAATAACGGGAACGGAGAAATCGGAAAGGCCTTTCAATATATTTATGGGGTATGGCTTCCGCAGTCGGAGTATTGTCTGGATGAAAACTTCCTTGCGGATTTTGAATATTACGATGAACGTTGGGACTGCCAGTCGGGAGCGGCCCAGATGGAGATTTATATTCCGGTGAGAAGATTGGAGGAATAGCGATGGCATTTTGTGATTTGTTTAAAGAGTTTCAGCCGATTCGTGTGGATGAGGACATTTATTTACGGCAGACAGACCCCAAAAAAGATGCCAGACCTTTCTGGGAAATCTACTATGATGAGGAAAATTTCAAATATTTCGGTTTGTATAAAAGACCGGGGGAATGGAATGAGGAAAGAGAGCTCAGAGTACAGGAAAGTCGTCTCAAGGGCTTTAAAGGAAAGAGGGAGTATACCTGGGTGGTTACGTTAAAAGGAGAAACCATAGGACAGATTCAGCTTTTTAATTTCGGAAATCATAATACCTTGGCAGAAGTAGGGTATTTTATAAAGCGAAGGTATTGGAATCAGGGAATTAACACAAAGGTGTTAAAGGCTGTGTGCCGGTTCGGTTTTGAAGTTATGGGACTGGAGCGGATTGAAGCAAATGCCCATGTGGATAACATCGGGTCCAATCGGACCTTAGTGAAGGCCGGTTTTACAAAAGAAGGTACGTTACGTCGACGGTTTTGCTTGAACGATAGAAATGAAGACGGGAATATTTACTCTCTTTTGAGGGAGGATATACTATAGAGAAGAAGTCTCAGCGAATTAAGAAGGAGTAGTTACTATGCAGCCATCCCAATCATCCACATTTGAACTTATCTACGATGTCGTCAAACAAATCCCAAAAGGCACTGTTGCTACCTACGGTCAGGTAGCATCCCTTGCGGGCAACAAACGTTGGGCGCGGGTGGTAGGCTACGCCCTGCACGCTAATCCGGATCCGGCGCATATTCCGTGCCATAGAGTAGTAAACCGGGAAGGAATGGTATCGGAGGCTTTTGCTTTTGGCGGAGGCAACCGGCAGGTGGAGCTTCTGCGGGAGGAAGGCGTGAAAGTGGTGGATAAGAAGGTGGACCTGAAGAAGTACCGGTGGAAGAGGATGACGATGGAGATGTTGGGGAAGGAATAGAAAAGTTCTTGGTTGCATTTTATTAGAAAGCGTGCTATAATAAAACAAAGAAAGTGCTACCGATAGAACGGTTGCCCTGAAATTTAATCAATTACAAAAAAGTAACTGTCAAGCTTGCGAGGCGTGGACAGTTACTTTTTTGCGTTTTTACCGTTTTCGTATCCTAATTTATACGCAGCACCACAAACAATGCTTATGATGGCAACGAAATAATAAATTGTTTGAACAGAAATTGTTATCATGCGCAAAACCTCCCATTTACATATTTCCACGGGAAAAATCTCGATGGATGAAGCATCTATGTAAACAGAGCTTGTACTCTCCGGGGGGAGGGAAACCGTCCTACCGTACTTAGTAGCACTTTATTTTATTATAGGTTGTATGATAATAGATGTCAATCGAACAAATTATTAAAAATTATTTTGGGATACCACTTGACAAATGTTTCTTGTGGTGTTATTTTATAGACACAAGGTATTAGCACTCCATCGAGTTGAGTGCTAACAAAGTAAAAAGGACACCGAGTAGCATGGAAACCAAGGAGAAGGGGACAGGAGGTATCCGGTGGAATTAGACGAGAGAAAACTTAAGATTTTACAAGCGATTATCAAGAACTACCTTGAAACCGGTGAGCCGGTAGGCTCCCGTACCATTTCGAAGTTTACTGATTTGAATTTAAGCTCCGCTACCATTCGAAATGAAATGTCCGATTTGGAAGAGTTAGGCTACATCGTACAGCCTCATACTTCCGCAGGCCGCATTCCTTCCGATAAGGGCTATCGCCTTTATGTGGATACCATGATGCAGAGCCGCATGCAGGAAGTGGAGCAGATGTGGGATGCTCTGAATGATAAGGCGGATAAGATGGAGACCCTGCTTCAGCAGGTGGCAAAGCTGTTGGCGGTAAATACCAACTATGCGACACTGGTGACCGGACCGCAGTACCGCAGCCGGAAAGTAAAGTTTATCCAGTTGACGGATGTGGATGAGACCCAGCTGTTGGCGGTCATCGTTCTGGAGGGCAACATCGTAAAGAACAAGATGCTTCCATTGGTTGCAGGTCTGAATAAAGAAGACATCTTAAAGTTAAATATAGTATTAAACACCTACCTGACGGGCCTGGATATGTCCGAGATTAATCTTTCGGTCATTGCAAAGTTAAAGGAGCAGGCAGGGGGGCTCGGAAATGTGATTTCTGAGTTGTTGGATGCCATCGCGCAGGCCATCAGCGAAGAAGAGGACATCCCGGTTTACACCAGCGGTGCAACGAATATTTTAAAGTATCCGGAGCTTTCCGATCATCATGTGGCCAGCGATTTGCTTTATGAGCTGGAGGAAAAGAAGTACTTGACGGAGCTTTTAAACGAGAACAGCGAAGAGCACGGCATTCAGGTTTATATCGGTCAGGAGACCTCGGTGGAGTCCATGAAGGATTGTTCCGTGGTGACCGCCACCTATGAGATAGAGGACGGTATTTACGGCCGTATCGGTATTGTAGGTCCGAAGCGTATGGATTACGAAAAGGTAGTAGGTACGCTGCAAACCTTAAAGAGTCAGTTAGATGATATTTTTAAGAAGAATAAAGAGTAACGAAGAAAGGTGAAGAAAATGGCAGAGCAGGAAGTGAAAAATCCGGACGAGACCATGGAGGAAGCAGTAGAAGAAACCATGGAAGCCCAGACGGAGGAGACGGTTGCCGAAGTTGCGGAAGAGACCGTAGAGACAGCAGAAACAGAAGCAGAGGCTTCCGAAGATGCAAAAGAAGGCAAAGGCTTTTTTAAGAAAAAGGAAAAGAAAGATAAGAAAGACGAGCAGATTGCGGAGTTAAACGATAAGGTACTTCGCCAGATGGCAGAGTTCGAGAATTTCAGAAAGCGTACCGAAAAGGAAAAGGCGGCAATGTTTGAAATCGGTGCAAAGAGCATCGTAGAAAAGCTTCTTCCGGTCATCGATAACTTTGAACGCGGACTGGCTGCACTTTCCGAAGAGGAGAGAAACGGGGCATTCGCACAGGGCATCGAAAAGATTTACAAGCAGCTTCTGACAGAGCTTGCGGAAGCGGGCGTAACGCCGATTGAAGCGGTAGGCAAAGAGTTCAATCCGGATTTTCATAATGCGGTTATGCACATAGAAGATGAAAATCTTGGTGAGAATATAGTGGCAGAGGAGTTCCAGAAGGGATATATGTATAAGGACTCTGTGGTACGTCACAGTATGGTTAAAGTAGCGAACTAAAAAATAATTATAGGAGGACAAAGATATGGGAAAGATTATTGGTATTGACTTAGGTACAACAAACTCCTGCGTAGCCGTTATGGAAGGCGGTAAGCCGGTAGTTATCACAAATACGGAAGGTGTCAGAACCACCCCGTCCGTATTGGCATTCACAAAGACCGGAGAGCGTATTGTAGGTGAGGCTGCGAAGCGTCAGGCGGTTACCAACTCCGACAAGACGATTTCTTCCATCAAGCGTCACATGGGTACCGATTACAGAGTAACCATCGACGATAAGAAGTATTCTCCGCAGGAAATTTCCGCATTCATTTTGCAGAAGTTAAAGGCAGACGCTGAGAGCTATCTCGGTGAGAAGGTAACCGAGGCAGTTATCACCGTTCCGGCATACTTTAACGACGCACAGCGTCAGGCAACCAAGGATGCAGGTAAGATTGCAGGCCTTGAAGTAAAGCGTATTATCAACGAGCCGACCGCAGCAGCTCTTGCATACGGTTTGGATAACGAAAAAGAGCAGAAGATTATGGTATACGACCTGGGCGGCGGTACCTTCGACGTATCCATCATCGAAATCGGTGACGGCGTTATTGAAGTACTTGCTACCTCCGGTGACAACCGTCTCGGTGGTGATGACTTCGACGAGAGAGTAACCAGATACTTCATCGACGAGTTCAAGAAGGCAGAGGGCGTAGACCTTTCCTTAGACAAGATGGCACTTCAGAGATTAAAGGAAGCTGCGGAGAAGGCAAAGAAGGAGCTTTCTTCCCAGATGACCACCAACATCAACCTTCCGTTCATTACTGCAACCGCAGAGGGACCGAAGCATTTCGATATGAACTTAACCAGAGCAAAGTTCGATGAGTTAACCCACGACTTAGTTGAGAGAACCGCTATCCCGGTACAGAACGCATTAAAGGATGCTGGTCTTTCCGCTTCTGAGCTTAGCAAGGTACTCTTAGTCGGTGGTTCCACTCGTATCCCGGCAGTACAGGATAAGGTTAAGCAGCTTACCGGTCATGAGCCGAACAAGAGCTTAAACCCGGATGAGTGCGTAGCAATCGGTGCTTCCATTCAGGGCGGTAAGCTTGCAGGCGATGCAGGTGCAGGCGATATCCTTCTCCTTGACGTAACTCCGCTTTCTCTTTCCATTGAGACCATGGGCGGTGTTGCTACCAGATTGATTGAGAGAAATACTACCATTCCGACCAAGAAGAGTCAGATTTTCTCCACTGCAGCAGACAATCAGAGCGCAGTAGATATTAACGTTGTTCAGGGTGAGCGTCAGTTTGCGAAGGACAACAAGAGTCTCGGTCAGTTCCGTCTCGACGGTATTCCGCCGGCAAGAAGAGGTGTTCCGCAGATCGAGGTTACCTTCGATATCGATGCAAACGGTATCGTAAACGTATCCGCAAAGGATCTGGGAACCGGCAGAGAGCAGCACATCACCATTACCGCAGGCTCCAACCTTTCCGATGCCGATATCGATAAGGCGGTAAGAGAGGCAGCAGAGTACGAGGCACAGGATAAGAAGCGTAAGGAAGCGGTAGAAGTTCGCAACGATGCAGACTCCATGGTATTCCAGACCGAAAAGGCTCTTGCGGATGTAGGTGACAAGATTTCCGCAGAAGATAAGAGTGCGGTTGAGGCTGACCTTGCTCACTTAAAGGAGCTTGTTGAGAAGAGCAATCCGGAAGTAATGTCCGAGGGCGAAGTAGAGGATATCAAGGCTGCTAAGGAAAAGCTCATGACCAGTGCACAGTCTCTCTTCACCAAGATGTACGAGCAGATGCAGGGTGCAGGCGGCGCAGGCCCGGATATGGGTGCAGGTGCAGGTCCGGACATGGGCAATGCAGGCGGCAACGCAGCAGATGATGTAGTAGATGCAGACTATCGTGAGGTATAATCCTTCACAGGAGTTTGATTTTGAATAGTGGAGTAAGGGCGGAAAATGCGCCTATTCCGAGGATTTGAATGACTATGGCGCAGGGGGTGAAAATCCCCCTGTGCCATAAAAGTGTTTTATGGAAGAAGCACCTTTCCTAGGGGAACGGTGCAAAACGGAGGAGTTTAAGATGGCTGACAGTAAGCGGGACTACTATGAAGTCCTTGGCGTGTCCAAGACCGCTACGGACGATGAAATAAAGAAGGCGTACCGCCAGACGGCAAAGAAGTATCATCCGGATATGAACCCGGGGGATAAGGAAGCGGAGGCGAAGTTTAAAGAGGCTTCCGAAGCTTATGCGATTTTAAGTGATGCGGAGAAGAGAAGACAGTACGATCAGTTCGGTCACGCGGCCTTTGAACAGGGCGGCGCAGGCGGAGCCGGCGGCTTTGATTTCTCCGGCATGGATATGGGTGATATCTTCGGTGATATTTTCGGTGATTTGTTCGGCGGCGGCAGACGCAGCAGAGGCGGAAATACCGGCCCGCAGAAGGGGGCCAATGTCCGCACCGGTATCCGTATTACCTTTAACGAGGCGGTATTCGGTACCGAAAAAGAACTGGATTTGAATTTGAAGGATAAATGTGATACCTGTAGCGGTAGCGGTGCAAAGCCGGGTACCCAGAGCGAGACCTGTAGTAAGTGTGGCGGTAAGGGCCAGGTAGTATATACCCAGCAGTCCTTATTCGGCATGGTACGTAACGTACAGGCGTGTCCGGATTGTCGCGGTACCGGTAAGATTATTAAGGAAAAGTGTCCGGATTGCTACGGCAACGGTTATGTGACCAAGCGAAAGAAGATTCAGGTAACGGTGCCGGCGGGTATCGATCACGGCCAGAGCATCCGCATCCGCGGTAAGGGCGAGCCGGGCGTCAACGGTGGCGAGCAGGGAGATTTGCTGGTTGAGGTAGCGGTTAGCTCCCATCCGATTTTCCAGCGTCAGGAGTACGATATTTACTCTACTGCACCGATGTCCTTTACTCAGGCAGCGCTGGGTGGTGACGTGCGTATCAGCACCGTAGACGGCGATGTATTATATACCATTAAGCCGGGTACCCAGACTGACACGAAGATTCGTCTTCGCGGCAAGGGTGTGCCGACCCTTCGGAACAAGGATGTCCGCGGTGACCACTATGTAACCTTAGTGGTTCAGGTACCGTCGAAGCTGACCTCCGAGCAGAAGGAGCTTTTGGAGAAGTATGCGGAAGCCTCCGGAGAACGTAACGACGACGGAGACAAGAGTGATAAGGGTGGCAAAGGAAAGAAATCAAAGTTTTTCGGAAAGTAAATAAGTAAGAGAGGTAGGACTGCAACTAGGGCAGCCCTACCTTTCTGCGTGCCTAAGGAGAAGATTATGAAGTGGATTAAGATGGAGATGAAGACAACCACCGAGGCTGTGGATTTAGTCAGTGTGATGCTTGCCGACCTTGGTGTGGAAGGAATCGAGATTTCGGATTTTGTACCGCTTTCCGAAGAGGACAAGCAGAAAATGTTTATTGATATTTTACCGGAGCTTCCGGAGGATGACGGAAGTGCGACGGTAAGCTTTTATTTGGATACCGATACGGATATCGAAGCGTTAAAGGCCAATATTGCGGTGGAACTTGCGGAGCTTCGTCAGTTCATTGATGTGGGAAGCGGAGAACTTTCCGTGTCCGAAACGGAGGATAAGGACTGGATTAACAACTGGAAGGAGTTCTTTAAGCCGTTCCGGGTGGATGACAGTATTGTGATTAAGCCGACTTGGGAGACGTTGACGGAGAAAAAGGACGGAGATCTGGTGGTGGAAATCGATCCGGGAACAGCCTTCGGTACCGGCGCTCACGAGACCACAAAGCTTTGTATCTGGAATTTGAAGAAGTATTTGAAGAAGGATGATCTTGTATTTGACGTGGGCTGCGGAAGCGGTATTCTTTCTATTATTTCCATGCTCTTGGGTGCAGGGTATGCGGCAGCGGTGGATATCGACCCGATTGCTGTGGGCGTGACGGCGGAGAATGCAGAAGTCAATAAGCTTGCGGCTGTGGTATGTGAAAAGGATGAGAAGGGCCTTCCTGTGTTTACCGGAAAGAGCGGTCTTATTGAGGTGTCCGACGGGAATGTCATCGGAGACGCAGCCTTACGCGCGGCGGTAGGTCTGCACAAGTTTGATATTGTGGTAGCGAATATTCTGGCGGACGTGATTATTCCGCTGTCCGGTGTGGTACGTGAGTTCATGAAGCCGGGGGCACTGTTTATCAGCTCCGGTATTATTAACATGAAGCAGGATGCGGTGGAAGAAGCGCTTCGTGAGAACGGTTTTGAAATCGTGGAAGTCGTGACACAGGGAGACTGGGTATCTATCGTGGCGAAGTAGTAGCAGTACCGGGTTTGACCGGTGAATGCAGTGTTTCGGAAAGGAAAGGCTATGTATCGTTTTTACATCGAACCGTCCCAAAAGCAGGGCGATTCCATTGAAATTATCGGAGAAGACGTGAATCATATCAAAAACGTACTTCGCATGAAAAACGGTGAGAAGTTTATTTTGTGCGACGGCGCCGGTACGGACTATTTATGCGAGCTGGCCGGGAGTAAGGAGCGGAATCTTGTGGCTACGGTATTAGAAGAGAAAAAGTCCGATACGGAGCTTCCCGTGCGTCTGGTGCTCTATCAGGGACTGCCGAAAAAGGATAAGATGGAACTGATTATCCAAAAGGCGGTGGAGCTGGGTGCTGCGGAAATTGTGCCGGTGGTGACGAAACGTACCATTGTAAAGACCGAGGGAGGCAAGGAAGAAAAGAAGCTGGCCCGTTGGCAGGCGATTGCGGAAAGTGCGGCAAAACAGTCCGGCAGAGGTGTGATTCCGACGGTAGCGAAGGTACATACCTGGAAAGAAGCACTTGCGTCCATGGAGAATTTAGACTATAATGTAATTCTGTATGAAAATGCGGAGGGCATGAAGCCTACGGCGGAATGCCTGAAAGCAGCGGGACAAAAAGGAAGCATCGGTATTTTCGTAGGACCGGAGGGCGGTTTTACGGAAGACGAGGTGGCACAGTGTAAGGACCACGGGGCAGAGTGCCTTTCTCTCGGAAAGCGGATTTTGCGGACAGAGACGGCGGGTCTTGCCATGCTGTCCATGCTGATGCTTGCGATTGAATGCAGTGAGGAATAGGAGAGTTCATGGAAGCGTATTTGGATAATTCGGCCACAACTAAAATCAATGACGATGTACTGGCTTTGATGGAACGGGTGTACCGGGAGGATTTCGGTAATCCGTCATCCCGTCATAAAAAAGGCATGGAAGCGGAGCGCTATATCAAGATCGCAAAGGAGCAGATAGCGACGACTCTAAAGTGCAAGCCGGAAGAGATTTTCTTTACCTCCGGCGGTACCGAGTCCAACAATATGGCCTTAATCGGTACGGCGTTAGCCAATAAGCGTAGCGGCATGCACATCATTACCACGTCCTTTGAGCATCCGTCGGTATATGAGCCGATGTTTGTTTTAGAGGAGATGGGCTTTCGTGTGACGTACCTGACCCCGGGCCCGGAGGGCGTTGTGACTGTAGAGGCTTTGAAGGAGGCTCTTTGTGAGGATACGATTTTGGTATCGGTGATGGCGGTAAACAACGAGGTCGGTGCGGTGCAGGATATTACGGCACTGGGAGCCGCGGTAAAGGAGTACAACCCGGCGATTTTGTTCCATGTGGATGCCATTCAGGCCTACGGAAAGTTCCGGATTTATCCGAAGCGTCAGAATATCGATTTACTTTCGGTCAGTGCCCATAAGTTACACGGACCGAAGGGGTGCGGATTTTTATATGTAAAAGAAAAGACAAAGATAAAGCCGATTTTATTCGGCGGCGGTCAGCAAAAGGGCATGCGGTCCGGTACGGAAAATGTTCCGGGAGTGGCAGGTCTCGGTCTGGCGGCAGAGATTGCCTGTAAGGATATCGAAGGAGTACAAGAATACTTGTTTGAGCTTAAGAAGTATTTTGCGGAAGGACTTGCGGAACTGACCGATGTGACCGTGCATTTGGTGGACAACAAAGACGGTTCGCCGGTGGATGCTGTCGTGCGGGAGGAACGTTTAAAGAAAACCGCACCGCACATTATGAGTGTGGGTTTTGCCGGAGTGCGCAGTGAGGTATTGCTTCATGCGTTGGAGGAGAAGGGAATCTATGTATCTTCCGGCTCGGCTTGTTCGTCCAATCATCCGGCAGTCAGCGGCACGCTTAAAGCAATTGATGTGAAGAAAGAATTACTGGATGCCACGGTGCGGTTCAGTTTTTGTAAAGATACCACGAAAGAGGAATTGGAGTATACGCTTACGGTGTTAAAGGAGTTGTTGCCACAGTTACGCAGGTTCTGGCGCAAGTAAGACAGAGCATGTAGGTGGCAGTAGCGGCAAATGCCGGGAGGCAGGATAATAGTTGCCGGACGGCAGAGAGAAAATTGGAGGAAATTATGTATCAGGCTTTTTTGGTAAAGTACGGTGAAATCGGATTAAAGGGAAATAATCGTCACATTTTTGAGAATGCATTAAAGAACAGAATTATGGACAGCCTGCGTCCGCTCGGTGAGTATACGGTTGTGCGTGAGCAGGGTAGAATTTTTGTAGAATGTCCGCAGGGCTATGACTACGAGGATACGGTAGAAGCACTGGGCCGTGTATTCGGTGTCACCGGGTTTTGCCAGGTAAAGGTAGTAGAGACTACGGATTGGGAGACCGTAAAGCAGGCAACCGGTGATTTTGTGGAAGAAATGTATCCGCAGAAGAATTTTACCTTTAAGGTAGCGGCAAAGCGTGCGGATAAGCAGTATCCGCTTACTTCCCCGGAGGTTTGTGCCAAGGTGGGAGAGTATTTGTTGTCCCGTTTTTCGGAGCTTTCCGTGGATGTGCATGAGCCGCAGGAAGTCATTACCGTGGAAATCAGAGGTCGTGCCTACATTTATTCCAAGGTTCTGGCCGGACCGGGCGGAATGCCGGTGGGCACTGCAGGTAAGGCGATGTTACTGCTTTCCGGCGGTATCGACAGTCCGGTGGCAGGTTACATGATTTCCAAAAGAGGTGTTGCACTGGAGGCAACCTATTTCCATGCGCCGCCGTACACCAGCGACCGTGCCAAGGAAAAGGTAGTGGATTTGGCGAGAATCGTCAGCCGTTATACCGGTCCGATTCGCCTGAATGTCGTAAACTTCACGGACATCCAGCTGGCGATTTACGAGAAATGTCCGCATGAGGAACTGACCATTATTATGCGTCGTTACATGATGCGTATTGCGGAGTATTTTGCAAATAAGAGCGATTGTCTCGGTATGATTACCGGTGAGAGCATCGGTCAGGTAGCAAGCCAGACCATGCACAGTCTCCTTACCACCAATGCGGTGTGTGAGCTTCCGGTATTCCGTCCGCTTATCGGTATGGATAAAGTAGAAATCATTGACATCGCCCAGAAAATCGGTACTTTCGAGACCTCTATCTTACCGTACGAGGATTGCTGTACCATTTTTGTGGCAAAACATCCGGTAACGAAGCCGATTTTGTCCGTAATCGAAAAGTCCGAGGAGTTGCTTGCGGATGTTATCGATGATCTTATGAAGGAAGCAATCGAGACGACGGAAGTGATTGAAGTGAGAGCATAACAAAAAGAGGATACCACAGTATCCTCCCCGTCTGTAACAATACCTTTATTTTCGACTACTCAACGATGTACGGCTTTAAGGTAGCAAGGATGGTATCCAAGTTGTCCTGCGCATGTACGTTTAAGTCGATCGGCTTAGAAAGGTCTAAGCTGAAAATACCCATGATGGACTTTGCGTCGATGACATATCTTCCGGAAACTAAATCGAAATCGGAATCAAACTTGGTGATCTCGTTAACGAAAGCCTTTACCTTGTCGATGGAATTTAAAGAAATCTTTACGGTCATAGTAATACTCCTCCTTTTTGATTGATTGAGATGTTCTTTGAATTGAACATCTTTATAAGTATATAGTACCGTTTGCGGATAAAAATGTCAATATACAAATGTGATAAAAAAGTTAGTTAATTATGTCGAAAAGTGTATAAATGTACGAAAACTCGGGAAAGGAACGATGGGAATGAGCAAGGAGATGTGCGGAATGGAAGGAAAAAGAGTAGCGTTTCTGACGCTCGGTTGCAAAGTGAATTCCTATGAGACGGAAGGGATGCGGGAACTGTTTTTAAAAGCAGGTGCCGTGGAAACCGAGTTTAGCAAGGCGGCGGATGTGTACGTGGTCAATACCTGTTCCGTAACGAATATGGCGGACCGGAAGTCCAGACAAATGTTACACCGTGCGAGAAAATTAAATCCGGAAGCTCTGGTGGTGGCAGCGGGATGTTATGCCCAGGCTGCGGGAGAGAAGCTTCTGGAGCAGGAGGGAATCGACCTGGTTGTGGGAAATAATCAGAAGGCGCGGATTGTGGAATTGACTCTGGCGGCTTTGCTGAAAAAGGATGTGCGGCGTATGGCATTATTGGATATCGGGAAAGAACGTGCCTATGAGGAGCTTCCGATTGAAACGGTGACGGAACGGACAAGGGCGTATATTAAGATTGAGGACGGTTGTAACCAGTTTTGCAGTTACTGTATTATTCCTTATGTAAGAGGTCGTGTACGTTCCAGGGAGGAAAAGGAGATTTTGGAGGAAATCCGTCGTCTGGCAAAGGAAGGCTATAAAGAGGTAGTACTTACGGGAATCCATCTTTCTTCGTACGGTTTGGAACGTGAATTTGACGAAGTACTGGAAAAGGAAGCAAAGGAGAGGGGTCAAGTGTTTCCTTTGCTGGAACTGATTAAGAAGGTGCAGCAAATCGAAGGAATTGAGCGGATTCGCTTGGGTTCTCTGGAACCTCGGATTATGACGGAATCCTTTGTTCGGGAACTGGCGTCTCTGTCAAAGGTATGCCCGCATTTTCATTTGTCTTTACAGAGCGGTTGTGACGCCACGTTAAAACGTATGAATCGGAAATATACCACATACGAATATAAAAATGCGGTGGGATATTTGCGGAACTATTTCGTGAAGCCGGCCATTACCACCGATATTATTGTGGGTTTTCCGGGAGAAACCGAAGAAGAATTTGAGGAGACACTCGGGTTTGTAAAGGAAATCGGGTTTTCGCAAATACACATTTTTAAGTATTCCAGACGAGGAGGAACTGTGGCGGACCGGATGGATCGGCAGGTGTCGGAACAGATAAAATCCCGGCGAAGCGATGTGCTGGAACGGCTGGAAAAAGAGCTTCGTGAGGCCTATGTAGACTCCTTTGACGGGGAAGAAGAGGAAGTGTTGCTGGAAGAAACGGTGCAAACAGACGGGACGACATATCTGACCGGGCATACGACACGTTATGTAAAGGTCTATGTTTCGGAGGAGGGACAAAATCTTCAGCCCAACAGTACGGTTAAAGTGACGGTTTCCGGGGAGAAAATCGGCGACGGGATTGCAGGTCGTATGATGTAACGGACGGTGCGGATAAAGAAAATCCAATCTTTAAAATTATAGGAAAAGGATTGAAATTTTCAAGGAAATATATTATTATGGATAATAATGGGACAGAATGCGGCAGACTATTAAGGAGGAGGGTGCAGGCCTATGCAGGAAACGAATCATACACAGTTTTTTAAAGTGGAAAAGAACGTAACGCCGGATGTACGCGAGATTTTGGCAACGGTACACCGTGCGCTTACCGAGCAGGGCTATAACCCGGTGAATCAAATTGTAGGTTATATTATGTCGGGAGATCCTACTTACATTACCAGCCATGAGAATGCGAGAAGCCTGATCATGAAGGTGGAACGAGATGAGATAATAGAAGAACTTTTGCGTGATTTTATAAAAAACGAGTTGTAAGTTTTGCAGATGACAGAGAGGTAACAATATGCGGATTATGGGATTGGACTTTGGAGCGGCAACGGTAGGTGTGGCAATCAGCGATGCGCTGTTACTTACGGCTCAGGGGATTGAGACCATTCGGAGAGAGCAGGAGTTGCAGCTTCGCAAAACTTACCGCAGAATTGAGGAATTGGTACAGGAGTACGAGGTGGAGCGGATTGTTGTGGGGTATCCGAAGCATTTAAATAATTCCGTAGGAGAACGTGCGAAGAAGGCAGAAGAGTTTGCAGAGGCAATAAAGAGAAGAACCGGACTTCCGGTAGAATTACAGGATGAGCGTTTGACTACGGTTGAGGCCCATCGTATCCTGGATGCGGGAAATGCAGGGCTTGAGAAGAAGAAGGAAGTCGTGGATAAGTTGGCGGCTGTTTTGATTTTACAGAGTTATTTGGACCGGATGAATTATAAAGTCGGAGAGGAAGCTTAAATGGAAAGAAATCAGGATATCATTACATTTACAACGGAAGACGGAGACGAAGTGAAATTTCATGTAATCGAGGAGACTCGTATTAACGGCAGAGATTATCTTTTAGTGTTGGATGATATTGAAGATGAAGAACAGGAAGCCTTGATTTTAAAGGATGTTTCTGCAGAGGGCGAGTCGGAAGCGGTGTACGAAATCGTGGATGACGAGAAGGAGTTAAAGGCCGTTGCGGGTCTGTTCAGTGAACTTTTGGAAGACACGGAGTTCGTGTTCTAAATTTGTTTTTGAGTTGAATTATTTTTTTAAAACAGGGAATTATTTAGTAAGAAATAGATGCATTGTAAAACAGGATGGAACAGGTATTGCGTCCGAATCGGGCGTGTGACTTCCAAAGCCGGGCGTTTGTCGGTTTGCGAGGACGACGGGGCTGGATTTGTCATGCGTTTGTAAGAGAGATTACAGAGACAGAGCGTGCGTGATAGGATTTTTGTAAGGCTTTTTATAAGCTTTGTTTTGCGATGCACCGAAACGGAGGTGCAATTTTTTGAGAAGAAGAGGTATCAGAGCGACAGTAGCTGCGCTGGAAGAAGAACAGATATCGGTAGAAGAGCAGGTGACGAAGCCGAAACTTCGGATTATTCCGTTGGGCGGATTGGAACAAATCGGCATGAATATCACCGCCTATGAGTACGAGGACAGTATTATTATTGTGGATTGCGGTTTGGCGTTTCCGGAAGATGATATGCTGGGAATCGATTTGGTTATTCCGGACATCACCTATCTGAAGGATAACATTGACAAAGTGAAGGGTTTCTTGATTACCCACGGTCATGAGGACCACATCGGTGCTCTTCCTTATGTGTTGAAGGAACTCAATGTGCCGGTGTATGCGACGAAGCTTACGGTAGGCGTTATCGATAATAAGTTAAAAGAACACAATTTGTTAAAAACAACAAAGCGAAAGGTGATCAAGTACGGGCAGTCCGTAAATTTGGGAGTGTTTCGTATCGAATTTATCCGTGTGAATCATAGCATTGCGGATGCGGCGGCACTGGCGATTTTTACACCGGTGGGAACCATTGTCCACACCGGCGACTTTAAGGTGGATTATACGCCGATGTTTTCCGACACCATTGATTTACAGCGTTTTGCGGAGCTCGGAAAGAAGGGCGTGTTGGCCTTGCTTGCGGACTCTACCAATGTAGAACGTCCGGGCTTCACTATGTCGGAGAGAATGGTTGCAAAGACATTTGATACGATTTTTGCGGAAAACATGAATCACAGATTGATTGTGGCAACCTTTGCGTCCAACGTGGACCGTGTGCAGCAGATTATTTATACAGCGGAAAAGTATGACCGTAAGGTTGTGATCGAGGGCCGCAGTATGGTGAATATCATATCCACCGCAGCGGAGCTTGGCTATATTAATATTCCGGATAACATTATGATTGATATTGAACAGATTAAGAATTATCCGGACGAAAAGCTGGTACTCATTACGACAGGAAGTCAGGGTGAGGCCATGGCGGCATTGTCCCGTATGGCGAACTCCACTCATAAGAAGGTGTCCATTGTACCGGGAGATGCGGTGATTTTAAGTTCTCATCCGATTCCGGGTAATGAAAAGCAGGTATCTAAGATTATCAATGAGCTGACCAGAAAGGGTGCAAAGGTGATTACCCAGGATACCCATGTTTCCGGTCATGCCTGCCAGGAAGAGATAAAGTTAATTTATGCTTTAACAAAACCGAAGTATGCGATTCCGTTACATGGTGAGTACCATCACCGTGTGACTCACGGTCAGCTGGCCCAGAGCATGGGCGTGGAGAAAGAGCGCGTGTTTATTTTGTCCTCCGGTGATGTGCTGGAGTTGGATGAAGAGTGCGGAACCGTAGTGGATAAGGTGGAGGCACAGGGAATCTTTGTGGACGGTCTCGGTGTCGGTGATGTGGGGAACATTGTGTTACGCGATCGCCAGCATTTGTCCGAAAACGGTTTGATTATTATTGTGCTTACCCTGCAAAAGTATACCAACGAGATTTTGGCGGGGCCGGACATTGTGACAAGAGGTTTTGTTTATGTCAGAGAGTCGGAAAACCTGTTAGACGAAGCGAGAGACGTTGTTTTGGATGCTTTGGATCGTTGCGTGGAGAAGAATGTGTCCGACTGGGGTAAAATCAAAAATACAATGAAGGATTCTTTAGGCGAATATCTTTGGAAAAAAATGAAGCGTAACCCGATGATTCTTCCGATTATTATGGAGGTAGATGCGTAATTATGGCAAAACAGTCACAGCAGACGAAAGCGGCGCTTGATTTGATCGGCTACTTTCTCGGAGCATTGTTAAATCTGGTATTTTATGCCGTGGTAGCATTCGGCATTTACTATGTTGCGACAAATGTATATGAGTTCTCTTATCAGGTGTTCGGAGATCGTGTGTGTGAGGCTGCCCCGGGACGCGATGTGGAGATTCATATCGAGGAAGGCGAATCCACTATGGACATCGCAGAAAAGCTTTATATGAATAAGATTGTGATTAACAAAACCACATTCTACCTGAAGGTACAACTGTATGAGTACAAAATCATGCAGGGAACCTTTATGTTAAACACGTCCATGACGTATGATGAGATTTTGGATGTGATTACCGATTTGTCGAATGCACTGCCGGAGGAGACGTAATGATTATCAGTGAGCGATTGTCAGAGTATATAAAAGCACTGGAATGTGATTTGCCGGATTATCTGGATGAACTGGAACAAAGGGCACTTGCGGATGAGGTGCCGATTATCAGAAAGGAAGCGCAGTCTTTGCTGCGTTTCCTTTTGTGCTTGTTAAAACCCCATAAGATTTTGGAAGTGGGATGTGCGGTCGGTTTTTCTTCGGCGTTTATGAGTGAATATATGCCGGAAAATTGTACGATTACTACCATCGAAAAGGTGGAGATGCGAATTAAAGAGGCAAAGAAGAATCTTGCGGAAATTCCGCGGGCAGAGAAAGTAACCCTCCTTTGCGGAGATGCCAATGAGGTTTTAAAAGACCTTGCCGACAAAGGAGAGTCTTACCCATTTATATTTATGGATGCGGCAAAGGGGCAGTATATGAATTTTCTTCCCCATCTTATGAGACTGTTGCCTGTAGGGGGCATTTTGATTACGGATAACGTACTGCAGGAAGGTACGATTGTGGAGTCCAAATACACGATTCCGAGACGGGAACGTACCATCCATATGCGGATGAGGGAATATGTGTATACGTTAAAACATATGGAAGAATTGGAAACCGTGGTGTTGCCTGTGGGTGACGGTGTGACGTTGAGCGTAAAACGTGAAGTTGTCGGCGAAAAGTAAGCGGAGCGAGAAAAAAAGAACAGCGAAAAGGAATAACAACAGAAAGCGGGATTGGTATGGAACAGAGAAAGAAACCGGAGCTTCTGCTCCCGGCAGGAAGCCTTGAAGTGCTAAAAATAGCGGTGAAATACGGTGCCGATGCGGTGTATATCGGAGGAGAAATGTACGGTCTCCGTGCCAAGGCGCATAATTTTTCCAAAGAGGATATGATAGAAGGAATTGCCTATGCCCATGTCCATGGGGTAAAGGTCTATGTGACGGCGAATATCACGGCTCACAATCGCGATTTGGCAGGGGTTGAGGAGTATTTTAAGGAGTTAAAAGAGGTGGCGCCGGATGCTCTTATCATTTCCGATCCGGGTGTGTTTGAAATTGCACGGGAGATTTTGCCGGAGACGGAGATTCATATCAGCACTCAGGCGAATAATGTAAATTATCGTACGTATCGGTTCTGGCATCGTCTCGGAGCGAAGCGTGTGGTATCAGCAAGAGAGCTTTCCATGGAGGAGCTTTCCGAGCTTCGTCGTAACATTCCGGAAGATTTGGAAATCGAAACCTTTATCCACGGTGCCATGTGTATTTCTTATTCCGGCAGATGTTTGCTCAGTAATTATTTTACGGGACGGGATGCAAACCTCGGGGCATGTACCCATCCTTGCCGTTGGAAGTATTACATTATGGAGGAAAGTCGTCCGGGAGAGTATCTTCCTGTATTTGAAAACGAGCGGGGAACTTATATTTTTAACTCCAAGGATTTGTGCATGATTGAGCATATCCCGGAACTGGTGGCAGCGGGAATCGACAGTTTCAAAATCGAAGGTCGTATGAAAACGGCGCTGTACGTTGCGACGGTGGCCCGGACCTATCGGCAGGCTATTGATGACTATTTCGAAAGCGAAGAAAAGTACAGGGAGCGTCTAAACTATTACCGGGAGGAAATCGCAAAGTGCACATATCGCAGTTATACCACAGGATTTTTCTTCGGTGCGCCGGGAAGCGATGCCCAGGTGTATGAAAATAACGATTATAACAAGGAATATACCTACCTTGGATTCCCGGTGGAGATTACAGAAGACGGACGACTTTACATGGAACAAAGGAATAAGTTCTGTGTAGGCGACACCATAGAGGTGATGCATTTTAGCGGGGAAAGCAGTTACGCAAAGGTACTTTCTATCACGGATACGGAGGGAAATCAGATGGAAAGCTGCCCGCATCCGCAGCAAAAGTTATATGTGAAGCTGGATTGTAAGGCAGAACCGCTTACCGTATTACGGATACAGAAGGAGCGATAATTTAAAATGTTTTAAAGGGCGACAGGCACGGGTCATGTTTTTGCGTCATAGGCTGTTAGAAAGAACGGTCGGAGGCGTGGCGTGTTATCTTATCCGAAGCCGCTTGACGCAAAAGAAGAAGAGGAATTGTTTGCTCAGTTTCGCGAAGGGAACAGGCAGGCAAGGAATTTGCTGATAGAGCATAATCTACGTCTGGTTGCCCATATTGTAAAAAAATATGCCCAACCGGAACGGGATAATGAGGATTTGTTGTCCATCGGAACGGTGGGACTTATTAAGGCGGTAGACAGTTTTAACGAATCAAAAGGAATCCGCCTGGGAACCTATGCGGCCCGATGTATCGAAAACGAGTTGCTGATGTTTTTTCGTGCAGGGAAAAAGACCGCAAAGGAAGTGTATTTGTACGACCCTATCGGCACGGACAAAGAAGGAAACGCCATCAATCTGCTGGAAATTATTGAGGCAGAGGAAGAAGACTATACGGATCGGTACGAGCGGAAGGAAAAGCTTTCCGTGCTTCCCCGTCTGATTACGGAGCTGCTGGAGGAAAGAGAAAAGGAGATCATTGCTCTTCGGTACGGATTGTACGGCGGACGGGAATTAACCCAACGGGAAATTGCGGACCGACTTTCCATCAGCCGCAGTTATGTTTCGAGAATCGAGAAGAAAGCGCTTCGTAAGCTGAGAGAAGAGTATGAGAAGGAAGAGGTACGTACGATATAACCTTACAGGTTACGCATTATGCAGAAATTGCGAGGATATAGTAATGTACGGCAGAGGGAGGATGTAATGGAATCATCTTTATATCAGAAATTAAAAGAATATAATAAAACCATGCTCCCGATGCATATGCCGGGGCATAAACGAAACCTCGCGCTTTCCGGAACCGACGGATATCTGACTGCACTGGGTGCGGATTGTGATATTACGGAAATTGCGGGGTTTGATAATTTGGCGGAGCCGGAGGAGATTTTACTGTCAATGAAGGAACGTGCAGCAAGGTTATGGAAAAGCGAAGATGCTTATCCGCTGGTAAACGGCAGTACCTGCGGGATTCTTGCAGCAATTTATGCGGCGGTACCCAATGGCGGGCCTGTAATCATGGCGCGAAATTGTCATAAATCCGTCTACAACGGAGTGCGCATTGTAAACGCAAAGGCAGTGTACTTACAACCGGAGCAGGACCCGGAAACCGGAGCCTGCGGAGGGGTGACGCCGCAAGCGGTAGAAGAGGCACTGCAAATACATAAAGACGCGAAGCTGGTCATTGTGACAAGCCCTACTTATGAAGGGGTTGTCAGCGATGTGGAAGGAATTTGTCGGGCGGCTCATGCCTATGGGGTACCGGTGCTTGTTGACTCTGCACATGGGGCGCATTTCGGCTTTGGGGGATTTCCGAAGGGAACAGCAGAATGCGGTGCGGATTTGGTAGTGCATAGCTTACATAAGACCTTGCCATGTCTGACCCAGACCGCGATGCTGCACAGAAACGGAGAATTGGTGAGGAAGGAAGCGGTACAGTCGGCAATTAACATGTTCCAGACCAGCAGCCCGTCCTATTTACTTTTGGCATCCATTGAAGGATGTATGGGACTTTTGGAGACACAGGGAGAGTCGTTAACCGGAAACTGGGAGGAGGCACTTGCCGGGTTTTATAAAGAGACACGCAAGCTACGGCATATCAGAGTTGTAGAGAGCGCGTCGGCGGACGGAGCGGAATGTACGAGACGGATTGTCGGGATGTCGGAATTTGAAAGAGATAGGAGCAAGATTGTCATTTGTACCCGCGGAACCGATCTTTCCGGTGAGGTGTTGACGGAGCGGCTTCGGAAGGAGTATTGTATCGAGACGGAGATGGCAGCGGAACAGTATGTGATTGCCATGACCGGAATGGGGGATACGAAGGAAAGTCTTGCACGTTTGTTGCAAGCGTTGCTCGAATTAGATGTACAGTGTGAAACCGGCGAGGTACGGGAAATGCGATATCCGGACCTGCCACCGGTGCGTATGAGTGCGGCGGAAGCAGAGCAGGTTTCCGTAAAGGAGTATGGATGGAAAGAGGCAATCGGAAAGATTGCGGGAGAGTATGTCTGGGCCTATCCGCCGGGAATCCCGCTTTTGGTTCCGGGAGAAGAGATAACAGAAGAGCTGGTTCTGTTTCTGCTTCAAAAGGGAACTGCCGGTATACGGATTCATAGGACCGGAGGCGGGAACGGAGAGGCAATTTGTTGTCTGCTGATGTAGACAGAGTTTTTTTATCGGAGGATGAGGAGAAATGAAGAAAAAACTGAAGTATGTATTTTTATTGGGAGCTCTTTGTATGGCAGCGTGTGCAACGGAACCGGAAGTACCGGTGAACAATCCGACGGCAATGCCGACACAGGAGGCGGTTGCGCCGGAGGTAACTAAGGAACCGGAAGCAACGACGATACCGGAGGCAACCAAGGCGCCCGAACTAACCGATGTACCGAAAGAGGAAACAATTCCGGTACGGATTTTATTGGAGAGTAAAAAGATTGATGTATGGGAAGACGGCAGACAGTTATATGCCGTTATTTGGCAAAACCCATTGATTGGTGGGGAGGATGCGTCAAAATATCCGGCAATTTCCACGGTATTTCGGTCTCTGAAGACGTTGCAGGACAGAGAGTCGGAATCGGTAGCGGCAAACCTTGCGGGAGTTGCGGAGGATTTGAAGCAGTATGCCCATGAAATGGATGTGGCCTGTTATGATTCCACAAGATATTTTGTACAAAGAGCGGATAATCACATCATCAGCATGCGGTGTAATCTGAGTACCGATACGGGGGGCATTCATCCCATGAGTTTTGTATCCGGCTATAATTTTTCTACGGAAACAGGAGCGCTGCTTTCTCTTTCGGACGTGGTGACGGACCCGGAGCAAGTCAGGGCCCTGGTAAAGAAGTCGCTTTCCGAAAAGTATGCCGATTGTTTGTTTGACGAATGGGAGAGCTTGTTTGCCGAGATGGAAACGGATGCGCTTTCCTGGACTCTGGATTATGAAGGACTTACCTTCTATTTCAGTCCGTATGAATTGTCTTTCTATGCGGCGGGTGTGCTGACTGTGGATATTGATTTTGCCATGGAGCCGGCCTTGTTCAAAAAAGCGTACATGGCAGTACCGGAGCAGGGAAGTGCGATGGCGCTTCCGTTCCATAGCTATGTGGAGATAGAAGGTACAAACGGTACAAAGGATACTGTTTTGGTCGGACAGTGCAGAGAAGAGGATGATGAGTTTAGTTTTAAGCTTGAAATCGAGAAGAACGGAAAGAGTATTCTGGAATATCCGGTGTATGCATATGAATATAAAGCGTACCTTGTTGCTGTGGAAGAAAAAGACTTTTTATTCGTAGATGCAATCATGGACAATGATTATAAGATTTTATATGTATTTGATTTGAGTCAGGACCGCATTACAGCACCTGTGTCGGAAATGAACGCCGGCTTTGTTACAATGCCAACGGATGCGGAGACTTATAGTTATGCGGAAGAAGTTTTTAATAATCCTGCGGAAATTCGGTTAAGCTCCCGTGTGGATGTGTTTGGCACGATGGAAGGTACGAGAAGCTATTCTTTTGATGCGAAATCCGGAACGCTGGTTCCGCAGACAGATGTTTATACTTTGGATGAAACCATGTTTCCGTTAATCTCAAAGATTCCGTTAGAGGTTACTTTGGTGGGGGACAATACAAAAGCGACAGTTCCGGCAGGAACGGAATTTATCTTCCTTCGTACCGACGGTAACACTTATGCGGAGTTTCGCTTGCCGGATGGCCGGGAATGTCGTGTGACGAGAGAAGGAGGATGGCCGTATACCGTGAACGGAGTTCCGGAAGAGGAGTGTTTTGACGGTATCGGATATGCGGGATAGTAAGAAGCCGGGAAGAATGAGTGAGAAAAAACAACTTCCCCTAACATAGCGGTTGACAAATTCCGTGGCTTTGGACTATAATAGATGCAATGATGAAGATTCTACATAAAGGAGTATGAAATAATGAGCAGAATTAATACACTGAATACCAGAGACTTATTGATCAGTCTTACCGACGGCGGATGCGGCGAGTGCCAGACTTCCTGTCAGTCTGCATGTAAGACTTCCTGCGGCGTTGCAAATCAGCCGTGTGAGAATACCGGTAGTCGTATTAAGACTTTAAACACCCGTAGCCTTTCCGGTAGCCTTGTTGACGGCGGATGCGGCGAGTGCCAGACTTCCTGTCAGTCTGCATGTAAGACTTCCTGTGGTGTTGCAAATCAGCCGTGTGAGCGCTAATTAAGCAAAATAAACAAGTACCGCCGGATTTCGATAAAGGAATCCGGCGGTCTTTTCTGTAAAAGTGCTTTTTGATGGATATTATACGCGCGCCGGCTCGGGCGTGGCGAATCTTACGATTTGTAAGTGAAGTGTATTCCGAAATCCACGAGGACATTTCCGTAAATCGTAAGATGGGAGGCGCGCTGTAAAGGAGAGATATTATGATACATCAGTATAAGATGAACGGTTACAATATTGTCATCGATGTGTTCAGCGGAGCCATTCATGTGGTGGACGAAGTGGCATACGATATTATTGCCTTATATGAGACGACACCGGCAGAGCAGATAGTGGAACAGATAACGGAAAAGTACCGGGAGCAGAGTCTGTCCGCAGAGGAAGTAAGAGCGTGTCTTCGCGATGTAGAGGCGTTGACAGCCTCCGGCCAATTGTTTTCTAAGGACATTTACGGAGACAAGGCAGGTGTGTTAAAGAATAGAAGTAATGTAATTAAGGCACTTTGTCTTCATGTGGCACATACCTGCAATTTAAACTGTAATTATTGCTTTGCGGCTCAGGGAAAGTATCAGGGAGAGCGTGCACTTATGTCCTTTGAAGTGGGGAAGCAGGCCTTGGATTTTCTCATTGCGCATTCCGGTACCAGAACCAATCTTGAGGTGGATTTCTTCGGCGGTGAGCCGTTAATGAACTGGGATGTGGTAAAGGAACTGGTAGCCTATGCCAGAACACAGGAGCCGATACATAATAAGAAGTTTCGTTTTACCCTGACGACCAACGGTGTGCTGGTGGATGATGATGTGATTGAGTTTGCCAATAAGGAAATGCATAATGTGGTGCTGAGTTTGGACGGTCGTAAGGAAGTGCATGACCGTCTCCGTAAGAATTACGAGGGAAAGGGAAGCTACGATACCATTGTACCGAAGTTTCAGAAGTTTGTGGAAAGCCGCGGTGGTAAGGATTACTATATGCGCGGTACGTTTACCCATAACAACGTAGATTTTACCGAGGATTTGTTCCATATGGCGGATCTCGGTTTTACGGAGCTCAGTATGGAGCCGGTAGTGTGTGCACCGACGGACCCGTACGCGCTGACGGAGGAGGATTTGCCGAAGCTCTTTGATCAGTACGAACTTTTGGCGAAGGAAATGATTAAGCGGAAGAAGGAAGGAAGAGGCTTTACTTTCTATCACTATATGATTGATTTGTCTCACGGACCGTGTATCTACAAGCGGATTTCCGGTTGCGGTTCGGGAACGGAATATCTTGCGGTGACTCCGTGGGGCGATTTGTACCCGTGTCACCAGTTTGTAGGTGACGAAGCATACCTGATGGGTAATGTATGGGACGGCGTGACCAATACGGTTATGCAGGAGAAATTCCGGGGATGTAACGCCTACTCCAGACCGGAGTGTAACGACTGTTGGGCAAAGCTTTATTGCTCGGGCGGTTGTGCGGCAAATGCATATCATGCAACGGGAGATATTACCGGTGTTTATGAATACGGTTGCAAATTGTTCCGGAAGCGCATGGAGTGCGCCATTATGATAAAGGCTGCGGAAGCCGATACGGAATAAAATCAGCAAAATAAAAACGGAGATTCGATACGGATGCATCGAATCTCCGCTTTTTGTGTGGAATCACAAAAAAGATTCGGAATGAGAGAAAAGCTTACTGTTTTTCCTCGGAATCGTCTTTTTGACTGACGGTTCCTTTGCCTTTCCCTTTTTTTGTGCGGGGAGTTTTGAATGTTTGTGCTTTTGCTTTTAGAACCTGCTCGTTGGCGTGTACCGTGTCGGAGAAGGAGGTGTTTTCCGGAGCGGGAGCCTTAAACGGTTTTGTATAGGTCTCATCGACACCGGAAGGGGAAATGATAGCCGGGGTACAATAATGCAGTTCGCCCGCCTGAGCATCAATGGAGGTCAGGTGAATATAGTTCTCGTGTTCCGGAGGAAGTCCCTTCTTTCTCAACCGATAATGAATAAAACATTTTAACAGGTAGCTGAGTACCGCAAACGTCGGTACACCAAGGAACATGCCCATAAAACCGAAGAAACCGCCGCCGATGGTAATGGAAACCACTACCATCAGAGCCGAGATACCGGTGGAGTCACCGAGAATTTTCGGACCTAAAATATTGCCGTCGAACTGCTGAAGACAGATAATAAAAATCACAAAAATAATTACCGGTTTCAGGTTTGTAGGGTCGGATAAAAGAATCAGTATTGCAGATGGAATGGCACCGATAAACGGACCGAAAAACGGAATCACATTTGTAATACCTACGATAACACTGACAAGTAAGGCATACGGCATTTTTAAAAGAGAGAGTCCGATAAAACACATCATGCCGATAATCAGGGAATCCAAAAGCTTTCCGGAGATAAAACCGCTGAAGATTTTATTACACCGGGAAGCAATGGTAAGGACCGTATTTGCGGTCTGCGGTTTAAAAAGGACATAGGTAAAACGTTTTGCCTTTGCAGTGTATTTTCGTTTGCTGGACAAAATATAAACCGAGACAATTAAACCGACCACAACATCGAGAACGATGTTAAAGAAACCGATGATACGGAAGGTGAGACCGGTTACAATACCGGATAAACCGGTAAGTAAGGAGCTGCTGAGCCAGTCGCCGACAGACTCCAGCATTTTATCCAGGGTAGTGGACAGGTTATTATAGAGCTCCGGATTTTCTTTTAATATTTCCAGTTCGGAAAACCAGGTAGTAATGGTGGTTACGTATCCTTCAAAGTTTGAAACGAAGTTTTTGATGTTTTGATACAGTTCCGGTAAAATAAGGGATATCAAAAAGTATACCAGAAAAAGGAAAGCTGCCATGGAAAGAAAAACGGAAATCCATAGAGAAATTCCCTGGGCTTTTTTTGAAGAGAGTTTCATGCGCAGAAAAAGCTTTATCAACAGTCCGTCCAGAAAATTGGCAAGGGGGTTCACCAGATACGCAATAACCGCACCGATAATAACCGGCATTAAAATATTGCTGAGTTTTTTGAAAAACTCTACCAGTTCTTTGGAACGAAACAATAGGAAAAAAACAATCAGACATACGGAAACCGTACAAACGGCGGTAATTGCCCAACGCAAATGATTGGAATACTTTTCTTTCATACACGACCTCCCCGGAAAATCAAACCTTCTTATAATCAGTATAGCATGTTTATTTTTTTTTCGCAATGATTCGGGAGAAAGCGACGAAAATTTAACGTTAAATTTATGGAAAGGGAATCTTTGTCGGGGCGGTAGGAAGAAACGACAATTTTGTGAAGGAATCTCTTGCGGGGAGAGAAATAATATTGTATGATTTAATAGGAGAATATAAATGCAAAAGAAGGGAGAACGGTATGCTGCGTAAAATTTGGAATACATTATTGCACGGGGACAGTCGTACAAGGTCCTTTTTGTTGTGGGAAACCGGGTTGATTTTAGCGACCGTTGTTCTTTCTGCGGTAGCTGTAGGGACGCTGTCGTTTATGCCGGGACTGGGAGCCGTTGTGACAGCGATTATTGCGGCGGCAATGGCCAAGGATGTGGCACTGGTAGTGAAAAACGGCGGAGCAACCGGGAACGCTCAGGGGAGAGGGAAAGAAAAGAGAGAAAAAGGCGATAGCGAAGCGGAAAACGAGAAGGACGGAGATTTCGAAGGGGAAAAGAAGAAAAAGAGTAAAAAGGAACAAAAAAAGGAAGAGCGGGAGGCAAAGGAACAGGAAGAACGGGAACGGGAGGACGAGGAGGAATTCGGAGAAAATGCGCTGGCGTCCATGACCGTAGAAAAACTAAAAAGACTGCTCATTCGTTATAAAGTAAAGCAGGAACATGTACCGGTTGTGATTGATTTATGTATTCCGGAGCGTATCCGGCAGGTGCCGGGATTTGCATGGGTGGAGGATGGGAAATTAAAGGTTCTTTTAATCGACCGGAAGCCCCGCATGTTGGAACGGCCGCTTTCACGGTTGCAAGAGATGGAAGTGGAGCGGGGGATTGCGGTAAAGGCTTCCAATGAGTATGTGGAGCTGCGGGAAAGTGAAGTGATGAAAAAGGCATTTACGCCGTATTTGCCGCGCTATCAAAAGAAAGAGATCGGCGGACGGACGGTGTTGATGAAAAATCTTTATGTGCTGGATGAAGATATTAAATTTACATCTACCTCGGTCAATGAGCTGAAGAAACTGTTTTCTTTCCGGATAGAGATTGCGGATCGGAGACTTTCAGAGCTGAATCTCAGTCCGTACTATAAAAAGGTATTTGTGGATTCCTTCCTTTGGAGGGACGGAATCCTGACGTTGCAGGAATATAAGGAACGGGTGGAACAGGTGATTGACAGCCTTGCGGACCCTGCAGTGCCTTACGGCGAGTTTGAGACGACACTGGCGTCTATGATAAACTCGGGACTTCTTCCGACGGAGTATCGTAATTTCGCTCTTGCAAAGAGAGAGGAAAAGGAGAGCGGTGTGCAGGAGAAAAAAGGGAAAAAGAAGGGTAGGAAGTAAGCCGGACAAAACGGTATAAGTGATACATAAAAACAGGCAAAAGTTAACGTAAATATTTAAAAAGAAAAAGGAGAACTAATATGGAAGCAGCGGATTTTATTAAATTTACCATCGGCAAACAAAAGCGTATTGCGCTTATTGCCCATGACGGCAAGAAGCAGGAACTGGTAGAATGGTGCGAGCGAAACAAGGAGATTTTGCAACGGCATTTCTTAAGCGGCACCGGTACGACAGCCCGTCTCATTGCGGAAAAGACCGGTCTTCCGGTAAAGGGTTACAACAGCGGACCGCTCGGTGGAGACCAGCAGATCGGTTCCCGCATCGTGGAAGGCAACATCGATTTTGTGGTGTTTTTCTGGGACCCGCTTGCGGCACAGCCTCATGACCCGGACGTAAAGGCACTTCTCAGAATTGCTCTCGTATACGACATTCCGATTGCCAACAATCTGGCAACGGCTGACTTTTTACTTCACTCTGAGTACATGGAGACGGAGTACGAGCGTAAGGTGGAGAATTATAATAAGACCATTGCGGAGAGACTCAAAGAGTTCAGTAAGTAAATTTCCCTTGACATTAAACGTATAATTGTATACAATGATTCGATAGTGGATGATAAAGGAGCGTGTATACATATGGAAAACAGAAAAGTATATCGCAATCCTCATAACAATTTGCTCTCTTTAGAGGAGCACATGTATGAGCTTGTGGATGTGAAGACCCCGAATGTATTCCGGAACTTATTCCCGTATGATGAGGTTCCGAAGATTGCATTTAACGATCGTATTGTACCCCATTGTTTTCCGGAGGAAATCTGGATTACGGATACGACCTTCCGCGACGGACAGCAGTCCAGAGCGCCGTATACAACGGAGCAGATTGTAACGATTTTCGATTATCTGCATCGTTTGGGCGGCCCGAACGGCATTATCCGTCAGAGTGAGTTTTTCCTTTACAGTAAGAAGGACAGAGATGCGGTTTATAAGTGTTTGGAGAGGGGCTATGAGTTCCCGGAGGTAACCTCCTGGATTCGTGCCAGCAAGAAGGATTTCGAGTTGGTAAAGGAAATCGGCTTGAAGGAAACAGGTATCTTGGTGAGCTGCTCCGACTATCATATTTTCTATAAGATGAAGATGACAAGATCTCAGGCGATGGAGCATTACTTAAATGTGGTGCGTGAGTGTCTGGAAACCGGTGTGGCCCCGCGTTGTCACTTAGAGGACATTACCCGTTCCGATATTTACGGTTTTGTAATTCCGTTCTGTTTCGAGCTTATGAAGCTGGGCTTTGAGTACAATATTCCGGTAAAGATTCGTGCCTGTGATACCATGGGTTACGGTGTGAACTTCCCGGGTGCGGTAATTCCGCGTTCCGTACAGGGCATTATCTACGGTTTGATGACCCATGCGGGTGTGCCGTCCGAACTTTTGGAGTGGCACGGACACAATGATTTCTACAAGGCGGTTTCCAATTCCACCACCGCTTGGTTATACGGTGCATCCGGTATTAACTGTTCATTGTTCGGTATCGGTGAGCGTACCGGTAATACACCGTTGGAGGCAATGGTATTTGAATACGCACAGCTTAAGGGTACCTTGGACGGTATGGATACTACGGTGATTACCGAGCTTGCGGAATACTATAAGAAGGAGATCGGTTACAAGATTCCGCACAGAACTCCGTTTGTCGGTAAGAATTTTAATGTAACCCGTGCGGGAATTCATGCGGACGGACTTCTTAAGAATGAGGAGATTTACAATATTTTTGATACCGAGAAGTTCTTAAATCGTCCGGTTCTGGTTTCGGTGTCCAATACCTCCGGTCTTGCGGGTATTGCACACTGGATGAACACCTTCTATCGTTTGAAGGGAGATGCGGCGTTGGATAAGTCCAATCTGTTGGTTCATAAGATTAAGGAACTGGTAGATAAAGAGTACGAGGATGGCCGTATTACGGTTATGACCGATGCGGAGTTGGTAGCTATGATTAATCAGTATAAGGGTGAATATGGTGTGGACCTTCCGGAGGTTACCGTAGAGTTGTAAGCAATAAACACTGATTCGGAGTTATCCCGACAGAAATATAACAGTATTATTTAAAAGTTACACAAGGAGGATATAAACATGCAGGCTAAGATTGAAGCAGCAAAGGAAGCATTCGGCAAGCTTTTGACCGAGCAGTTGGCAAGAGTAGAGGAAATGAAGAAGCAGGGAGACTTTGTGGATTACAAGGCACTGGACCAAATTACCATCGGCGTTTGCGGCGGTGACGGTATCGGTCCGGCAATTACCGGTCAAGCACAGAGAATTATGGAGTATCTGTTAAAGGATGAAATTGCATCCGGTAAGGTACTGATTAAGAATATCGAAGGTCTTACCATCGAACGTCGTGTGGCTGAGAATGCAGCAATTCCGCCGGCGGTACTGGAAGAGTTAAAGACCTGTGACGTTATTTTGAAGGGACCGACCACCACTCCGCAGAAGGGGGATCCGTGGCCGAACGTAGAGAGTGCAAACGTGGCAATGCGTAAGGCTCTTGACTTGTTCGCAAATGTAAGACCGGTTCGTATTCCGGAGCAGGGCATTGACTGGACCTTCTATCGTGAGAATACCGAGGGGGCTTACGCTGTGGGCAGCAAGGGTGTTCATGTAACCGAGGATCTCGGTGTAGACTTTACCGTAGTTACCTCCCAGGGCTGTGACAGAATTATTCGTGCGGCATTTGAGTTTGCAAAGGCAAACGGCAAGACCAGAGTCAGCGCCGTAACCAAGGCAAATATCATTAAGACCACCGACGGTAAGTTCCTTGAAGCGTTCCGTGAGATTGCTAAGGATTACCCGGATATTACCGCAGACGAGTGGTACATTGACATCATGACCGCTAAGCTTGTGGATGAGAAGAGAAGAAGAGATTTCCAGGTTGTGGTACTTCCGAACCTGTACGGCGATATTATTACCGACGAGGCAGCGGAATTCCAGGGTGGAGTAGGTACCGCAGGCAGTGCAAATATCGGTAAGAAGTACGCAATGTTCGAGGCAATTCACGGCTCCGCACCGCGTATGGTAAAGGAAGGCAGAGACATTTATGCAGATCCGTGCAGCGTAATCCGTGCGGCAGCAATGCTTCTTGCACATATTGGCTTTAATGATAAGGCGAATAAGCTTTACGCAGCACTTGATATTTGTACCGTAACCGAGAAGAAGCTTGTGATGACCGGACGCGATACCGGTGCTACCGGAGCGCAGTTTGCGGATTACATCATGGAAACCATCGAGAAGATGTAATAGAAGAGGAGGTCGCCCTATGAGCGATGCCAAGCTGCAAAACGACAAGGATGATAAGTATTCCTTACGGGGACGTGTATTCAACCATATCCGGGAGGGCATTTTGTCGGGCAGATATGAAGAAAATGAAGAATTAAAGGAAAATACCATCGGGGCGGAGCTCGGCGTCAGCCGGACTCCGGTTCGTGAGGCCCTTCGTCAGCTGGAGTTGGAAGGTCTTGTAAGTATCATTCCGAATAAGGGCGCTTACGTCACCGGTATTTCCGAAAAGGATATCCATGACATTTACACCATCCGTTCCTATCTGGAGGGATTGTGTGCCCGTTGGGCTTGCGAGCATGTAACCGACGAGCAGCTGGATGCTATTGAAGAGGTGATTTACTTGTCCGAATTCCATACAAGTAAGGGGCACTTTGAGCAGGTGGTGGAACTGGACAGTAAGTTCCATAAGCTGATTTACAGTGCGTGCGGAAGCAAGATTTTGGAGCATGAACTTTCCGTATTCCACCATTATGTGGAGCGCGTCAGAAAAATCACCCTCTCCATGGAGGAACGTGCAAAGCGATCCACAGCGGAGCATACGGCAATATTAAATGCCATTCGTTCCAGAGACAAGGAATTGGCGGAAAAGCTTGCTCACGAGCATATTATCCGTACCATTGAGAATATCGAGAAGTTGGGTTTGTAGGACTAGGTTAAGAAAAGGAGTCACAGAAGTTTCTGTGGCTCCTTCTTTACGTGCAGGCAAAGCGCGAGGCCTGCACACAAAACCTTAACGTTTTCTTAACGCGTTTTTTCTGGGATTCTTCACAATTTATTGGTAAAATAATGTTGCAAAAAATAAAGGAGAAAGACCGCAGACAAAACGGTTTGGTGAAACATGGATATTTTTGATGTGTTGTCGATGATTGGTGGTTTGGCATTGTTTTTATACGGAATGCATTTACTGGGAGAAGGCTTGGAAAAAATGTCCGGCGGACGTTTGGAACGTATTTTGGAGAAGCTTACTTCCAATCCGTTAAAGGGAGTCTTACTGGGTGCGGCGGTAACCGCTGTGATTCAGTCGTCATCCGCAACTACGGTTATGGTGGTCGGTTTTGTAAACTCCGGTATTATGAAGCTTTCACAGGCCATCAGTATTATCATGGGTGCCAATATCGGTACAACCATGACTGCATGGATTTTAAGCTTGACAAGTATTGAAGGCGACAGTGTCTTTATGCAGTTGTTAAAGCCGACAAACTTTACGACGGTTCTTGCACTGATCGGTGTGATTTTTATTATGTTTCTTAAAAGCGAGAAGAAAAAGAACCTTGGTATGATTCTGGTAGGGTTTGCTATCCTTATGGTTGGTATGGATGCCATGAGCGGTGCGGTGGAAGGATTACGTGATGTTCCCGAATTCACCAACATCCTTCTGATGTTTTCGAATCCGATTCTGGGCATGCTGGCCGGCGCGGTTTTAACTGCGATTATCCAGAGTTCTTCCGCTTCCGTAGGTATTTTGCAGGCTCTTTGTACCACCGGACAAGTACCGTTTGCAACGGCACTTCCGATTATTATGGGTCAGAACATCGGTACCTGTGTAACGGCATTGATTTCCGCAATCGGAGCAAAGACCAATGCGAAACGTGCGGCTTTGGTGCATTTGTATTTTAATTTAATCGGCACAGTGGCGTTTATGCTTGCGTTTTACGGAGTTAATGCGTTTGTTGAGTTTGCGTTTTTGGATACTGCGGCAAATCCGGCGGGAATTGCAACAGTCCATACCTGTTTTAATGTATTTGCAACATTTTTATTGCTTCCGTTTTCAAAACTTTTGGAGAAACTTGCGATTTTGACTGTAAAGGAGAAGAAGGACAAGACAAGAGAGAAGTTTGAACAACAGTTACAGTTGTTGGACGAGCGCTTTTTGGAGACTCCTGCGTTGGCGGTAGAGCATTGTAAAGTGGTGGCAAATCACATGGCGGAAATCGCGGGGGAAGCACTGGGTTGTTCCATGGATTTATTGGAGGGCTATGATGAAACAATAGCGGCAAAAGTGTTTGAACTGGAGTCGGAAGCAGACCGGTTTGAAGACCATCTGGGACAGTATCTTGTGAAATTGAGCAGTAAGGATCATTCGGTAAAGGACAGTGCGGCTCTTTCTATGTTGCTTCACTGTATCGGAGATATGGAACGCATTTCCGACCATGCGGTAAACATTGCGGAGAGTGCAGAGGAAATGCACCGGAAAAACATGGCATTTTCTGCGGAAGGAGCAAAGGAAATTGCAACGTTTGCGGATGCGGTGCGTGAAATTCTCCGTTTGTCTTTGGAAAGTTTTATAAAGGAAGATATGGACGAGGCGGTTCTGGTGGAACCGTTAGAGGAAGTGGTAGATGATTTGAGAGACGAGTTAAAGAAACGTCATGTGACTCGTCTGCGGGAAGGTAAGTGTACCATCGAACTTGGTTTTGTACTGTCCGATTTAACCACGGATTTTGAGCGTGTTGCGGATCATTGCTCCAATATTGCGGCTTGTCTGATTCAGACTGCCGAACATGACTTTGAGATGCACAATTATATTCATAAGCTGGCAAAGGGAGAGAATACGCCGTTCCATAAACGTTATACGGAATACAGAAAACGATATACGTTGTAAGTTTAAGGGGCGCGCAGTTTTATACTGCGCGACTCCGTTTTTTATTTGGTCAGTTCATAAAATATCTGTAAATTTTGTGCAGAAACGGTGTTTTTTCGTTGCATTATTTTGACGATTCGTGTAGAATTGTTTTTTGGATAGATTGCTTATCCGAAAGGAGAGACCAAATGAGTAACATTCGCATTATGGCGGACAGTACCTGTGATTTGTCGCCGGAACTTTTGGAAACTTACGGAATAACAGTTCTTCCGTTGAATATTGTTATGGATGATACCTCGTATCTGGATGGTGTGGAGACCACACCGGATGCGATTTATGAATGGGCGGATGCCAACCGTACCACGCCGAAGACTTCGGCACCGGGAATCGAAGCCGCAGTGGAGTTTTTGCGGCCGGTGGCGGAAGCGGGAGATGAGATTTGTTATCTCGGAATCAGTGAACAGATGAGCGCTACTTGTCAGGTGCTTCGTCTTGCGGCGGAGGAACTGGAATATACGGAGCATGTGTGCGTGATGGATTCCATGAACCTTTCCACAGGTATCGGGTTACAGGTGCTCGCTGCGGCGGAATTGGTACAGGGAGGATATTCCCTTGCGGAATTGGAAGAGTTTTTAATAGAGTACAGAGAACGGGTTCGGGCCAGCTTTGTGGTAGATACCCTGACCTATTTGCAGAGAGGCGGACGTTGCAGTGCGGTAACGGCGCTAATGGGAAATGCATTGAAGTTAAAACCGCGTATTGCGGTGACGGACGGAAAGATGGGTGTTTCCAAGAAATATCGCGGGAACCGGAAGAAAACCGTGATGGATTATGTAAAGGATATGGAAGAGGATCTGCTGCGTGCCGAGAAGAGACGCGTGTTTATTACCCATTCCGGAATTGAGCAGGAGATTGTGGACGAAGTAAAAAAATATCTGGAATCCTTGAATCATTTTGAGGCGATTCATATTACAAGAGCCGGAGGCGTGATTTCCAGTCACTGCGGTCCGGGAACATTGGGCGTGTTGTTTGTAGAAGGAAAATAAAGAAATGCGCGTGAAAACGGAAACGGAGGAAACTTATGCAACAATATACGGTAACCGGCATGAGTTGCGCCGCCTGCAGTGCCCGGGTAGAAAGGGCAGTCTCTAAAGTGGCGGGAGTCAGTTCGTGTTCCGTCAGTCTTTTGACCAACTCCATGGGAGTGGAAGGGACAGCTTCCGCAGAGGCAGTGATTGCGGCGGTAGAGCA
The DNA here is from genome assembly GCA_937895705.1 of uncultured Clostridia bacterium. GTDB lineage: Bacteria > Bacillota > Clostridia > Lachnospirales > Lachnospiraceae > SIG307. Next base: position 16,107 of record CALBKM010000042.1, on the reverse strand, counting down.
GGCCGGATATCATGCCGAAGCTAAGGGGGCGGATGCCTCCCGTAGTCAGAAAAAGACAGAACAGGAAGATACGTTAAAGGACAGGGAAACCCCGGTGCTTCGCCGCAGATTGATTGCTTCGGTGGGCTTTTTGCTCGTACTCATGTATGTGTCCATGGGACATTGTATGTGGGGATGGCCGATGCCGGCTTTTTTTGAGCATAATCCGGTAGCAGTCGGTCTTGTACAAATGCTGTTGGCGGCAAGTGTCATGCTTATTAATAAAAAGTTTTTTATTAACGGTGTCAACGGACTTCTTCACCGTGCACCGAATATGGATACGTTGGTGGCACTGGGATCTGCGGCAGCCTTCGGCTACAGTACTGTGATGCTGTTTGCCATGACGGGAGCGCAGGCAAAGGGAGAGTTTGAATCGGCTCACGGATATCTTCATGAGTTTTATTTTGAATCGGCGGCCATGATTTTGGCGTTGATTACCGTGGGAAAGATGTTGGAGGCACGTTCTAAAGGAAAGACAACGGATGCGATAAAGGGACTGATGAAGCTGGCTCCGAAGACCGCTGTTTTGTGGGTAGACGGAACGGAAACGACGGTACCGGCAGAACAGTTGAAGGTCAATGATATATTTGTGGTACGACCGGGAGAAAGCATTCCGGTGGACGGCGTGATTATAGAAGGCACCTGTGCCGTGGATGAATCGGCATTGACCGGTGAAAGTATTCCGGTGGATAAGGTCGCGGGAGATGCTGTGTCTGCCGCTACAATGAATCGCTCCGGGTATATCCGGTGTGCGGCAACCGGAGTGGGAGAGGACACAACGTTGGCTAAAATTATTAAAATGGTCAGCGATGCGGCGGCCACGAAAGCGCCCATTGCAAAAGTGGCGGATAAGGTATCCGGTGTATTTGTACCGGCAGTAATCGGAATTGCGGCAGTGTCGATTTTTGTATGGCTGCTTGCGGGACAAAGCTTTGGTTTTGCACTGGCAAGAGGAATTTCGGTGCTGGTAATCAGCTGTCCTTGTGCGCTGGGTCTGGCGACACCGGTTGCCATTATGGTAGGAAACGGTGTGGGAGCGAAAAACGGCATTTTATTTAAAACAGCGGTGGCATTGGAACAGGCCGGAAAGGTGACGACGATAGCGCTTGATAAAACCGGAACCGTTACGGCCGGAGAACCGCGGGTGACGGATGTGTTACCGGCAGAGGGGTATGACCGGGGAAGTTTGTTGCAACTGGCACTGGATCTGGAATGTAAAAGCGAGCATCCCCTTGCCCGGGCGGTTTTGTTGAAAGCACAGGAAGAAGGAATGACAGCCGGGGAGATATCGGAATTTCAGGCGTTGCCGGGAAACGGTCTTTGCGGAATTAGGGAAAACGATACCGTATGCGGAGGAAATCTTTCTTATATTTCAGAGCAATGTGATGTTTCCGAAAGTGTGAAAAGACAGGCGGAAATTCTTGCGGAAGAAGGAAGAACACCGTTGTTTTTTGCGGAGGGAAGAAACTTTGCGGGTATGATTGCGGTGGCGGATGTGATAAAGGACGATAGTCCGCAGGCGATAAAAGAATTGCAGAATATGGGGATTCGTGTGGTGATGCTGACGGGTGATAATGAGCGGACAGCGAAAGCCATCGGTGCACAGGCAGGTGTTGATGAGGTGATTGCCGGTGTTTTACCGGACGGGAAAGAGCGTGTTATCCGGGAGTTGAAACAAAACGGAGCGGTTGCCATGGTAGGAGACGGTATCAACGATGCTCCGGCGTTGACCGGTGCGGATATCGGCATTGCTATCGGTGCGGGGGCAGATATAGCGGTAGATGCTGCAGATATAGTATTGATGAAAAGCAGGCTTTCCGATGTACCGGCAGCAATTCGTTTGAGTCGTGCGACATTACGAAATATTCATGAAAATCTGTTTTGGGCTTTTATTTATAATACCATCGGAATTCCTTTGGCGGCAGGTGTGTTTATTCCGTTGCTCGGTTTGAAAATGAATCCGATGTTCGGAGCGGCAGCTATGAGTTTATCCAGCTTTTGTGTGGTATCGAATGCGTTGCGCCTGAATTTTTTTAAACTGTACAGTGCAAAACATGATAAAAGAAGGCGCAGGAGAAACCAAAAGGCGACGGTCGGAGCAGAAGGATTGCATTATACCCTGAAGGTGAAAGGTATGATGTGTGAACACTGTGAAGGACGCGTAAAAAAAGCATTGGAGGCATTACCGCAGGTGGAGTGTGCTACAGCCGATCACAAGACGGGACTGGTAGAGGTAGAACTGAACGGGGCTTTGGATGCCAGGAGTTTGAAAAAAGCAGTAGAAGCCGAGGACTATAAGGTCCTTACAATAAAACAATAAACGGAGGATGAAATAATGGTTAAAATTACACTGGGCGTAGACGGTATGAAGTGTGTAAAGTGCGAAGCTCATATGGATGAGACGGTACGCAAAATGTTTGCGGTGGAGAAGGTAACATCTTCTCATGAAAGCAAGGAAACGGTGATTCTTTCCGCAGAAAATATTGAGGACGGAAAATTACAGGAGGCGGTAGCGACAGCCGGATATACGCTTACCGGTATTACAAGAGAGCCGTATGAGAAGAAAGGCTTGTTCGGTTTGTTTAAAAAGTAAGAAGAATATAATAATAGTATCGAACCGGGGCCGGAGAACGGATTTGCTTATGTGTAAATCTTGACATCGGCCCCGGCTTGGAGTATCATGAGTTTATGCGGAGAACGGCGACAGTCCGACTCCCGGAAAGGAGATTTTATGGGAATTACAACCAAGAGTTTCGGTAAGACAAAAAAGGGTGAAGAGGCAAAACTTTATATTTTAGAAAATAAGAACGGTATGAAGGCGGTTTTTTCCGATTTCGGTGCGGTTCTGGTGGAACTTTGGGTACCGGACAAAAACGGCAAGCTGGAGGATGTAGTATTGGGCTTTGATACCCTTGCGGAGTACGAAGCGAATCCGACTTTCTTCGGTTCTTTCATCGGTCGTTGCGGTAATCGTATCGGCGGTGCAAAGTTTACCATCGACGGTAAGGAATATAAGGTAGAGGATAATGACAACGGTAACTGCTTACACGGCGGCTCCGTGAGTTACGATAAGTACATGTATGAGGCCGAGACCTTTGTGGAAGAGGGAGGCTTAAGTATCGAGTTTTCCCGTCTCAGCCCGGATATGGAGCAGGGATTCCCGGGAAATCTGGATATTACGGTGACCTATACCCTGACGGATGAGAATGAACTTGCCATTGAATATCTGACGGTGTCCGATAAGGCGACCATTGTAAATCTGACCAACCATTCCTACTTTAACCTGGCGGGACATAATTCCGGTCTTGTAACGGATCAGGAAGTGTATATTGATGCAGATGCTTTTACGGCAACGGATGCGAAGTTGATTCCGACCGGTGAGCTTGCGGATGTTACCGGAACGCCGATGGATTTCAGAGTGAGAAAGCCGCTTGCAGACGGTATTAACGATACCGATTATGCGCCGATTCGTATGGGCGGCGGTTATGATCATAACTATGCATTAAACAATACCGGAGAAGAAGCGGAATATGTGGCAGAGCTTTACGATAAGAAGAGCGGACGTGTCATGGAAGTATTTACCGACCTTCCGGGTATGCAGCTGTATTCCGGAAACTTTATCCGGGACGGCTTAAAGGGAAAGGGCGGCTGTACTTACGGCAAGCGCCACGGCGTATGCTTTGAAACCCAGTACTTCCCGAATGCCATGAACATTCCGGAGTTCAAGTCTCCGGTTGTAAAGGCATACGAGGAAGCAGAGTCTATGACCGTGTATAAGTTTACGGTAGAAAAGTAAGTATAACGGCGGAAAGGATTAATTCTCGGTTTCACCGGAGTCTTTTCCGCCGGAAGTCAAAAGCTTGGTTACAATATAAGTATAAATATCTGTGCTGTTATCTTTCCAGTTGTTGCACAGGCGTTCTGCCTCTGATTCGTTGGAAACGGTAATCTGGACATTTAAGAGGACGGAGTCCCGGTCCAGTATTTTACACTCCGCAAGATATTCGGAATGCTTGATTTCGTAGTAATCCGCAGGAGTGGACTGCTCTTCCTTCAGCTGGTAGCGCTGTGCGGAAAGATACTCATCGATGTCTGCTCTGGCTGCCGGAGAGATGTCTTTAAAGAAGAAAGACAGAGCCTCGCCGCCGGCTTCCGTAATACGGTACAGAGTCTTGTTTCGAACCACTTCTTTGGATATAAATCCGTCTTCGCTTAAATCGTTTATGGTCTCATGAAGCGTGAAATAATCCGTATAATTTTTTCCAATGAAAAAATCCGTCAACTGGGAATCGGTCATGGAAAAATCAATCCGGTCCAAAATATAAAGAATCATAAGCTTGTACAACATTAACATTTCAGATTGCATACAGGGCTCCTTTCCAAACGCTGTTGTAAGGTGTTTAATACATGTTTTTTATCTCCGCTCCACAAAGGAGCAATCAGAGTACGTTTCGGACCGTCTCCGGTAAGACGGTAGACTACGGTTTCTTCCGGAATCAGGGGAAGAATCGCAGAAAGTATGTCTGTATAGGATTCCAAAGACATGCAGTGAAATTCCGAAGGGGCGGTACGATAGTAATCCGCCAGATCGGTATCGCTCAATACATGCAACAGTTGTAGTTTGATTCCGTGAACGCCGGCATCTGTCACATGACGGACAGTTGCAATCATATCTTCCGGGATTTCATTCGGAAGCCCGAGGATAATATGGGTGATGACCGGAATTTGTGCTGCTTGCAACCGTTTCACCGCATCGTCATATACGGACAAAGAGTATCCTCTTCGGATGAAGTCTGCAGTACGCTCGTGTATGGTTTGCAATCCCAGTTCGATGTAAACCGGTTTTTGCCTGTTCAGGGAAGCTAATAAGGAAATACAGTCATCGGAGAGACAGTCGGGACGGGTGGCTACGGACAACCCTACCACTTCCGGGTCCGCCAGGGCTTCTTCGAACAGTTGCTTCAAATAAGAAATCGGAGCATAGGTATTGGTAAAAGCCTGAAAGTAGGCCAGATATCCGGCAAAATTTTGTTTGTTTCGCGGAAGTTTTGCGGCCACCTTCTGCTTGGCAACGGCAAGCTGTTCCGTAACGGAAAGTGCAGAGGGAGCGGCAAAATCGCCGGAGCCTCCGCGACTGCAAAAAATGCAGCCTCTTGTATCAATAGTGCCGTCCCGATTGGGGCAGGACATGCCGCCGTTTAAAGAAACGCGGTAAACTTTGCCTCCGAAGCGGGAACGGTAATAATCGTTGGCGGTGAGCATGGATCTACCGGATATGAGCCTTTACGGCAGCACTGACAACCTCGCAGACTCTTGGATCGAAAGGCTGCGGTAAAATATTGTCGTCGGAAAGTTCGTCGTCCGAAACAAGCCCTGCAATGGCAAGGGCAGCGGCAAGTTTCATTTCCTCCGTGATCTGAGGCGCGCGTCCTTCCAGTGCTCCACGGAAGATACCGGGGAAAGCAACTACGTTATTTACCTGGTTCGGAAAATCGGAGCGTCCGGTTCCGATGACGCGGGCGCCGGCCTTTTTTGCCAGATCCGGCATGATTTCCGGAACCGGATTTGCCATGGCAAAGAGAATGGCATCGGTATTCATGGAGGAAACCATTTCCTCCGTAACAATATTCGGAGCGGAAACACCGATAAAGATATCCGCACCCTTTAAGGCATCCGCAAGGCTGCCTTCTTTTTCTTCCAAGTTGGTAACCTGTACCATCTCTTTTTGCATCCAGTTCAAATTCTCCGTTTTTTTGGAAAGCATTCCCACCTTGTCGCAAAGAGTCAGGTGTTTAAAACCGTAGTTTAACAAAAGCTTTGCGATGGCGATACCGGCGGAACCGGCGCCGTTTACTACAACTTTGCAGTTTTCCTTTTCTTTTTTTACTACCTTTAAGGCGTTAATGATACCGGCCAGTACAACAATTGCGGTACCGTGCTGGTCATCATGGAATACCGGAATCGGTAAAAGTTCCTTCAAACGAGACTCGATTTCAAAGCATCGCGGGGCGGAAATGTCTTCCAGATTGATGCCGCCGAAGGCAGGTGCGATATTGACAACGGTTTTGATAATTTCCTCCGTGTCCTGTGTGTCCAGACAGATCGGAAAAGCGTTTACGCCGCCGAATTCTTTAAAAAGAACACATTTTCCTTCCATGACCGGCATTGCGGCTGCGGCGCCGATGTTGCCGAGACCGAGAACCGCACTTCCGTCGGAAATAACGGCTACGGTATTAGCTTTTATTGTGTAGCGGTACACTTCGTCGGGATGTTCGGCGATGACCTTACAAGGCTCCGCTACCCCCGGGGTATAGGCGAGAGCCAAATCTTCTCTGGAATTCACCTTGCATTTTGCTTCTGTTGTCAGCTTGCCGTTCCATTGTTCGTGAAGGGCAAGGGATTGTTCGGATGTGTTCATAATTATGCTCCTTTATTGTGTATAAACGAATGAATATATAATAATTCTTGTTCGTTATTATACAATATAGATGAAGAAAGTGCAAGAAGCCGGAGCGGTAAAAAGTATTTGACGAAATGTATAAGAAGGAGTAAAATATGTATAGGTATATTTGCAGGTAAACGGTGGATTGGTTGAAAGGGGGAAAATAACATGGAAAAGAAGAAAATTGCCTTAATTGCGGCGGCTCATGATGGTGAGATGTTAGATGTCATGATTGGTGGAATTAAGGAAAGTCTTGCCGGAAGCGGCATGGATTTGCATGTTTTTTTGTGTTTCCCGGCGTTCGGATTGGATTCTGTGGATAATATTTCAAATTACAATATTTTCTCCTTGCCGAATTATGAGGATTATGAGGGTTTTATTTTTGCGGTAAATGTGGTACAGGGTTACGATATGTTAAAGATGTATCATCAGCCGTTGTTGCACTGCGGGAAGCCTATGATTTCTCTGGAGTGTGAGATGGAAGGTATTCCTACAATCGTTCCGGATGGTTATGATGCGGAATATCGCCTGGTTGATTACTTAATTAAAGAGAAAGGTTGTCGAAAGATTAATTATATCGGAGGAACCGAGGATCATCCGGATAATATTCTTCGAAAAAAGGCATATATGGATGCGTTGACGGCCAACGGTCTTCCGATTGAGAAGGGAAGAATCCGCGACTACAGCTTTATGGATACGGACGGTCGTCAGGCTTATGCGGATTTTATGGAATCGAGTTTTAGTGCCCCGGATGCGGTGGTGTGTGCCAATGACGCCATGGCGTTGGGATACTGTCAGGCCGCTGAGGCCGACGGGAAGTATCCGCCGGAGGACTTTTTAATTGCCGGTTATGATAATGATGAAAATTCCAAAGCCTTTACACCGCTCATTACAACCATTGATAAAAATGCCCAGAAGATGGGACGTATCGGTTGTGATGTATTGTTGCGCATGCTGGCGGGAGAAACGGTAGAGGATAAGATTTCTTACGAACAGGATGTTGTGTTACGGGGAAGTTGCGGTTCTTATGCTCCGGAAGAGCTAACGGATTGGGACAACCGTAGGTTGCAACGTCAGATTTATTTCAGAGTAAAGGAAGAGCAGGAATATTACGAAACGCTTAATATGGTGCGTCAGAATCTTGCGATTTCGGATAGCGAAGGCCTGTTTAACTATTATTTGCTGGAAGTGATGAGACGGTTTGAAATGTACGGATATTGTATGTGCATCAATCAGAGTGTTTATTACGGTATCCAGCCGGCAGAGTTTAAGCTGGAGACACGGTATGATGATGAACAGTATGTGTTAAGCGGAATGAAGCACGGAGAGTCTCAGGACGAGGGAACCTTGATTCAAAAAAAGGACATGGTTCCTGCGTATTTGCAACAGGAAGACGAAGAGACTCATGTTTACATGTTTATGCCGTTGCGGAGATACGGGGCTTGTTTCGGATACTTTGTAGTAATTGATGCGGTTGGAATATTGCACCGCAGGATGGCCTTTTCTATGGTGAATGCTATCAGCAGTGCGTACGGTAACCTTCGAAACTATGAGAATCTTCAGAAGATGAATAAGCGTCTTGACAGTGTCTACGTAAAGGATGCCCTGACGGATATGTACAATCGTTTCGGTTACATGCGTGACGGTTATGAGATGTTTGAAAAGAGTAAGGCATACGGGAAGCCGCTGATGGTTATGTTTATGGATATGGACCGCCTGAAAGAGATTAATGATATTTACGGACATTCTCACGGTGATAACGCACTGATTCTTTTCTCCGGGGTATTAAAAAAATGTGCGGGAGACGATAAGATTGCGGTACGTTACGGCGGAGACGAGTTCTTAATTATCGGTCAGGTTGAGGATAAAGCGGAAGCGGAAGCGTTTAAGAAACAGTTGGAAGATGAGCTGTTACATACGAATCAGAATTCGGGGCTTTCTTATGAAATCGAGGCCAGTATCGGTTATGTGCTGACAGATGTGAAGAGCAAGAAAGAACTGGATGATTATGTGGAAGAAGCGGACACTTTGATGTATGCGGTGAAGAAGCAGAATCGTAAAAACAGACGGTAATCTACCGAAAGGAAATGGGATGGGGCTGCGAATGTGTAGCCCCGTTTTTGTCGGTACGTTCGGAATAGAAAAGATTCGGGTCAAGGAGAGGAATACAAACGATGATAAGCAGTACGGCGAATGCAAGGGTGAAAAATATCGTAGGATTACAAAAAAAGGGAAAAGAACGAAGGCAGCAGGGGTTGTTTGTAATCGAAGGAAGAAAGTTGTTTGAGGAAGTGTTACGGGATGCAAGACCGGCAATCAACGAAGTGTATGTAACGGAAGAGTTTTTGGGAGATACGGCGCAGAAAGAAATGTTGGCGGATGTGTCGTATGAAATCGTTACCGAAAATGTAATGAAGGCCATGGCGGAAACCATGGAGCCCCAGGGGATTTTGGCAACGGTGAGGATCCCGGAGTATGACAAGGAGGCTTTGCTTTCAAAGGAAAACGGAGTCTGGGTGGCATTGGAGGATTTGCGTGACCCGGGGAACTTGGGAACCGTTTTGCGTACGGCGGAAGCTGCAGGGGTTTCCGGTGTGATTTTAAGCGCTAATTCGGTGGATATGTACAATCCGAAGGTGGTTCGTTCCACCATGGGGGCAATTTTTAGAGTGCCGCATTTTTACACCCGGGACTTTTTGGGGGAAATGGATGATTTAAAAGCCGGCGGAGCAACACTTTACGCGGCCCATCTGGCGGGAACATGTTATTACGACGAGCCGGAGTATTCAGGAAAAACAGTGATTCTGGTCGGAAACGAAGCCAACGGATTAAGTGATGCGGCTGCCGAAAAGGCGGATTGTCTTGTGAAAATTCCCATGGAAGGAAAGGCGGAATCGTTGAACGCGGCGGTGGCTACCGCATTGTTTGTTTATGAAGTCTACCGGAAAAGAAGAAATATGAAATAATAAGTCGAAAAAAGCAGACGTAATTCTGCTTTTTTTGTTATATGTAATTTCCAAAAAATGTAAAAGCATGTATACTGGGTAAGTAAAAAAGCAGGTTATGACGGAAAGGAGTATTTTATGAAAGTATTTTTGGGACAAGAGGCGGAATTTCTCATAATCGGTGCGGTTGCCGGAATCGGAGTACTGGTACGACTGCTGTTGTTCGGCTATTATGTGGGGGTGGGGAAGGCATGCCGTATACCGGAAAGAACAAAGAATAAGACGATGGCGTACATACGGAAAGACTTAATGGAGCGAGAGGAAAACAGCCGGGAAATAAAAAATGCTGCGGTGTATACGGAATGCCGGTTGGCGGAACGCAGAATAGCAGGGATACGTCTCGGTGTGTTGGAATGTATTTGGCAGCAGTCGTTGCTGATGGTGGCGTTATGCGGAGTTCTGACGACACTTGTAGCAATGTTTCGCCGTGCGGAGCCGGAGAAAATGTTGCTTTTTTTACTTACAAGCGGCACGGCATTATTCGGGTTGCTGGTGTTGGATTTGCTGGGCGGGATAAAAGAAAAAAGCAAAAGGATCCGGTTGTGTATTCGGGAACATATTGAAAACGGCGGGATAAACTGTAGTGATGAGGTTGCCGTCGAGTCGAAAAAAACGAGCAGAAAAGAAGCAAAAATGGAGAAGAGAGAAATAAGAAACGAAAAGAGAAGGGAAAAATGTGAGAAGAAAAAAGAGCGGACGGCAAAGAAATATTCCCGGAAGGAAGAAAAGCGGACTGTTAAAGCGGCAGACCGAGGGAACGGAAAGGGAAAAGCTCAGGAAGAAAAGAGAAGATTGACAGAGGAACTGTTGAGGGAACGCAGGCAGTTGGAGGCGCGAAGTCTGGCGGAGCAAAGACGAAGGGAACGGGAAGAAGAGAATGCCGAATATCGGGCAGAAGCAGAGGCTGCGGTTACGGAGTGCACGGAGCCGGTAGTTACTGAGAGTGTGGAACCGGACGTCACAGAGAGTGCGGAGCCGATGGTACAAGCGGCGGAACCGCTTTTTCAGGCAAGTTCCTATGAAGTACTTTTAAATGATGTACTGGCAGAGTATCTGGCATAAAAAAGGACAAGTTTTCAACGGTTTTTTCGCTGTATTATTGAAAAAAAATGCAGAACATGTTATAATCAGGAAAATAGTTTAGAGAAACGGTCGCTTCGGGAAATGCATTACCGAAGAGAAAGGATGTTTAGTATGAGCAGAGTCGCATTTGATGCTTCCGCAGCAAACGTATTTGTACGCGGAAATGAAGTGGAACTGATGGAAAAGCCGGTATTGGCTGCAAAAGAGAGCCTTCTTTCAAAGTCCGGGGCGGGAAACGATTTCCTTGGCTGGATTGATTTGCCGGTAGATTATGACAAAGAAGAGTTTGCACGTATTAAGAAGGCAGCGGACAAGATTTGCTCCGATTCCGAGGTGCTTGTAGTAATCGGTATCGGCGGTTCTTATTTGGGAGCCCGTGCCGCAATCGAGTTTTTAAGACACAGTTTTTATAATTCCGTTTCCAAGGAAGTCAGAAAGACTCCGGAGATTTATTTCGCAGGTAACAATATCAGCAGTACTTATCTTGCGCAGCTTTTGGAGGTAATCGGTGATCGTGATTTTTCCGTAAACATTATCAGTAAGTCCGGTACCACCACGGAGCCGGCAATTGCGTTCCGTATTTTCAAGAAAGTGCTTGAGAAAAAGTACGGCAAAGCAGAGGCTGCAAAGAGAATTTACGCAACCACCGACAAGGCTCGCGGAGCGCTTAAGAAGCTCGCTACCGAGGAAGGTTACGAGACCTTTGTTGTGCCGGATGATGTAGGCGGACGTTTTTCCGTACTTACCGCAGTAGGTTTGCTTCCGATTGCGGCAAGCGGTGCGGATATCGATGCCCTGATGGAGGGTGCTGCGGCTATGCGCGAGGTTTGTCTTAACGCACCGTATGCCGAAAACCCGTCTTTACAGTATGCGGCAGTGCGTAACGTACTCCTCAGAAAGGGCAAGAGCATCGAGATTTTAGCGAACTATGAGCCGAATTTCCACTATGTGGCTGAGTGGTGGAAGCAGTTGTACGGCGAGAGTGAAGGTAAGGACCAGAAGGGTATTTTCCCGGCATCTGTGGATTTGACCACCGATCTTCATTCTATGGGACAGTTTATCCAGGACGGACAGCGTACCATGTTCGAGACCGTAATGGAGCTTGAAACTCCGACCCATGAGCTTTTGATTGAAGAGGAGCCGATAGATTTGGACGGCCTCAATTACCTGACCGGAAAGAGTATTGATTTTATTAATAAGAGTGCCATGAAGGGAACGAAGCTTGCGCATACCGACGGCGGAGTACCGAATCTTGTGATTAAGGTGGCAAACCGTGACGAGTATTCTCTCGGTGAGTTGTTCTATTTCTTTGAGTTTGCCTGCGGTGTCAGCGGTTATCTTCTCGGAGTGAATCCATTTGACCAGCCGGGTGTAGAGAGCTACAAGAAGAACATGTTTGCGCTTCTGGGAAAGCCGGGCTTTGAAAAAGAGCGCGAGGAATTGTTAAAGAGACTGTAGTTATTGGATTTCGAAATAGCGGAAATGTAAAGGGTTGCGCATTTTGCGTGACCCTTTGTTTCGGTAGATGAAACGTTTATGAAGGGGTGAGTTTCAAATAGTAAAAAATTTTTGCTTTTGTCACACATTGTACACAAAAGCAAAGTATGATAAAATACGGAAGAAGGGAGGTCCGGAGATGGCAATCGAAGTGTTTAACCGGTACGAGAAAAAATACCGGATTACGGATGCCTGCTATCGTAAGTTGCGGGAGCGTCTGTTGGAGTATATGGAACCGGACGCCCATAGCCGGGACGGTGAGTTTTATACCATATGCAATATTTATTACGATACGCCTCAGAATGAATTAATCAGTCGTTCGCTGGAAAAGCCGGTTTATAAAGAAAAACTGAGGCTTCGAAGCTACGGCGTGGTAACGCCGGAGGACAAGGTGTTTCTGGAAATTAAGAAAAAATTTAAGAAAAAGGTAAACAAGCGCCGTACGAAGCTTAAACTGGCGGAAGCGTATGCCTTTGCGGAATCCGGGGAACTGCCGAAACATCAGACGTATATGAATGCGCAGGTGCTGAGGGAACTGCAGTATTTTCTGAGGAGGATGAATATGGAACTTCGTCCCGCATTGTTTTTGTCTTACGACAGAGTGGCAATGTTCGGAAAGGACAACAAGGAGTTCCGGATTACCTTTGACCGGAATATTACCACCAGACGGTATGATTTGGGGTTACATTACGGAATCTACGGCGATAAGTTGTTGCCGGAGGACGAGTGGATTATGGAGGTCAAAATTGAAAATGCCATGCCTCTTTGGATGACAAAGCTTCTTTCGAAGTTTCAGATTTATCCGGAATCCTTTTCCAAATACGGTACGGAGTACACGAGATATATGCTGGGACTTGAGGACAAGGAAAACGAAGAGGCGGCAATTACGGACGAGAGTACACAAGAGGACTTCTTGTTTGAAGAATAAAGGAAACCATAGATAAGAAAGGGAAAACGGTATGTTAGAAAAGTTATTCGGAGTTACGGAACAGGCGGAAGTAATCAGTTTGGGGGATACGTTGTCCTATATGCTGGCTGCGGTAGTGGTAGGTATTTTGATTGCGGCGGTGTACATATTGATTACGGAGAAAAGCAGACGTTCGTTAAGCTTTATTGTAAGTATGCTGATTCTTCCGGCGGTGGTTGCTTTGGTAATTACACTGGTCGGCAGCAATGTGGCCCGGGCTTTTTCCATTGCGGGTGTGTTCGCACTGGTAAAGTTCCGTAGTGTTCCGGGAGAGTCTAAGGATATTTCGTTGGTATTTATGGCCATGGCCGCCGGTCTTGCCTGTGGCCTCGGTTACATTACGCTGGCGTTTTGTGTGCTGTTTGTTCTTGGGATTATTGTGGTATTGTGCTTTAAAGTCGTTGCGATTTGTTTTAAGGATACCACAAAGCAGCTTCGTATCATGATTCCGGAGGATATGAATTATTCGGGAGCCTTTGATGATTTGTTTGCGGAGTATACAAAAGGAGCCAGACTGGAAAAGGTAAAGACTACCAATATGGGTACCTTATACGAACTTACCTACTCGGTGCAGATGAAGCCGGGTTCCGATGAGAAGAAGTTTTTAGACGAGCTCCGATGCAGAAACGGTAATTTAAGAATTATCCTGGCGGTGAAGGAAGCCAACGGAGAAAAGTTATAATCTTTAAGTTTTTTTAAAAAATTTACGACGAATCTTGCAAGAGCAGGAAAAATACGCTATACTGTCGGTAAAGAGTTTTTTCACTCGCGTTAGGGAAAGGAGGATTCTTATGCCGGAAATTGTATGGTTGATTATTCTTGCTCTTTGTCTTGTGATTGAGATTGCGACCTTGGGACTGGTCACGATTTGGTTCGCAGGCGGCGCTCTTGTAACGTTCTTTGTGGCAATGATAACGGACAATCTGGTGATTCAGATGGTTGTCTTTTTGGTGGTATCGTTGTTACTTCTGTTCTTTACAAGACCGATTGCCAAAAAGTTTTACAACAACAAGCGTACCAAGACGAATGTGGACAGCCTGATAGGGGAACAGTGTAAGGTAACAGAGGCCATTGACAACTTTAACGGAACAGGAACGGTTTTGTTAAACGGACTGGAATGGACGGCAAGAAGTAAGGACGAAACGGTGATTGAGGCCGGAGCCCGCGTGCAGGTATGTGCGTTGGACGGTGTCAAAGTAATCGTCGAAAAAGTAACGGAATAAAAGAAGAGAGTGCCCCAAAGGGGTAAAAAGGAGGAAATATGGGACCTGGAACTATTTTTGCAATTGTAGTATTGATTTTTGTAGTATTGATTTTAATCGCATCTTGCGTTAAGATTGTGCCGCAGGCACAGGCTTATGTTGTGGAGCGCCTCGGAGGTTATCAGGGAACCTGGTCTGTAGGTATTCACTTAAAGATGCCGCTTATTGACCGTATCGCAAAGCGCGTAATGTTAAAGGAGCAGGTTGTAGACTTTGCACCGCAGCCGGTGATCACCAAGGATAACGTTACCATGCGTATCGATACCGTAGTATTCTATCAGATTACCGATCCGAAGTTGTTTGCATACGGTGTTGAGAATCCGATTATGGCAATCGAGAATTTGACCGCTACCACACTTCGTAACATCATCGGTGATTTGGAGCTTGATGAAACCCTTACTTCCCGTGAGACCATTAACACCAAAATGAGAGCGTCTCTTGACGTTGCAACCGATCCGTGGGGTATCAAGGTTAACCGTGTAGAATTAAAGAACATCATTCCGCCGGCAGCAATTCAGGATGCCATGGAGAAGCAGATGAAGGCTGAGCGTGAACGCCGTGAAGCAATCCTTATTGCGGAAGGTGAGAAGAAGTCTACCGTCCTTGTTGCGGAAGGTAAGAAGGAATCCGCAATTCTTGAGGCAGAGGCTGAGAAGGAAGCTGCAATCCTTCGCGCAGAGGCAAAGAAGGAAGCAATGATCCGTGAGGCAGAGGGTCAGGCAGAAGCAATCCTTCGCGTACAGCAGGCAAATGCCGACGGTATTCGTTACTTAAACGAGGCAGCACCGAGTGTACAGGTAATTCAGTTAAAGAGCCTGGAAGCTTTTGAGAAGGCTGCTGACGGTAAGGCAACAAAGATTATCATTCCGTCCGAGATTCAGGGTATGGCAGGCATGGTAAAGGCGCTGACTGAGGTTGGAGCGAAGGACGCACAGTAAGATACAGAAAAGCAAGGGGCTATCGCTGAAAGTGATATGCCCCTTTTCCTATTTTGCTGGGACTGTCTTTCCGGCAGAACAAAAAAGGAAAAGGAAGTATACTTTTTATGCGACAGCCCCTACTTTTTCTGTATGGACCCTATGAAGATGAGTATCCGCCGCGCAGTGGGGCGGGGAAATACTGAAGTTTGTAAAAGAAAAAGATGTTTGAAATTGTGTTGCTGGGGGAAAACAGAGAATCTTGAATTTAACGGAGGCTAAAATAATGAAAGAAAGATTATTAAAGGCATTGTTTGTATCAATTACAGTTGCGTTGGGGATTACCTTGGTAACAATTGTGCAAAATGAGGACGTTTCTTTTGTAAAATCAGGACTCTATGCAATTGTTGCATTTATTGTCGATTTTATTTTTTCGTATATTTTTGACAAAAGGAAAAAGTAAATTTTGTCTTTTGTAAGGAACAGAAACTGTGAATTCTACGGAGGGATGTTATGGAGAAAATCTTAGGTGCAATTTTAATAGGAGGCTTTGCTCTTTTGTTTTTTGTTCTTGGCTATCTGGTATGGATAAAAGAGAAAATAACACTATTTCACAGTTATCATTATGATAAAGTGGCAGAAGAAAATAAAAAAGCATTCTGTAAACTGTCCGGGATAGGACTAATTGTGATTGGAATAGGAGTATTATTAGCGGGAATTATTTGTAGTGCTACGAGTTCAATGTGGGGAGGAATTGCTATTGCAATAGGTTTTTTATTTGGATTAGTGATGTTGATATATGCAGGGATTAAGTATAATCGTTAACAAAGAAGAAACTTTGAATTTGTTTAAGA
Organism: uncultured Clostridia bacterium; assembly: GCA_937895705.1. Lineage (GTDB taxonomy): Bacteria > Bacillota > Clostridia > Lachnospirales > Lachnospiraceae > SIG307. The sequence goes on along the minus strand of CALBKM010000042.1, from coordinate 41 downwards.
GAAAAAAGTAAACTACAAGGATTGAAAACTAAAGAATATGG
>CALBKM010000041.1 GCA_937895705.1 uncultured Clostridia bacterium | reverse complement strand
CCCGGAACCGTTGCGGTGTCCATCTTAAATAATGCTTATCATAGTCCTTCACAATACCGGCTTCTTCGCCAACCTCAGGCGTTAACATCATTCTGTACGGCAAAAAGTTTTCACCGATTACCGGCAAGTTTGCATAATAATTCGGTCTTAAATTCCACTCATAGTTATGCGTTCCGATCAAACCGTTCACGCGCTTCGGAATTCCCAGTGATATTGCATAGTCATATACTTCACCATACGCTCCGGAGGTAAGACAAAGCCACGTTTTATCGAAGGCCTCGCTATAATACCGAATCATGTCCTTTTGAATTTCCTCGGAAGGCATCGGATTTCCGTGAAAGGTGGAAGTATGCCATTCGCCCCAATTGCCGAACGTGCTGATATCAATAAACTCCACCCGTGGGTCACCGTCATAGTGCTCCGCAAGAGCATCCGCAAAATTCTTGCAGGCCTGCACATAAATCGGATCGTCCCATACCGGAAGGTCTAACTCCACAGAAGGATCGCTTACGAGCGTTGCCCGTTGCTTTTTTGCACCCTTCTCAAACACCCAGTCCGGTACAAACATATGGTCTTCTCCATAATTATCATGAGAACCGGTAAGATGGGAATAGGGAAGAATCCGGATTCCGTAGGTATAACCGTATTTTTCACAGGCATCTAACATTCCGTCAATGGATTCCCAGTTGTATACGCCCTCCGCCGGATTTAACTCCTCCCACTTTGGTTCTCCGGAACAAATCGTAGACATTTGCCATGCGGTATTGTTCATAGAACCGCCGATTCCATACGCATTCGTAGATTCAAAGGCCCACGGGGCATATACCGTCATAACATAACCCTTATGGGGATTCACAACCGGTCCGCCGGAAACTTCCGTCTCATAATATACGGTGGAAGTCGTATCAAAATCCTTGTAGGGATCAACCATGGTGCCGCCAGGTTCCTTCTCCGGGAACAGCTGCTCGCTCACCAGTTCCGCAAGCATGTCCGCTCCCTGCGCATTCATATGAAGTCCGTCACAATAATAGTTCTTTGCGATTCTTACGGTATTCTCCATACAAAATACAAGCCACGGATGATACAGGTCAATGACGTCCACATTCTCTGACGCAGCGATTTTATCCAGTTCGGCACCGAACCATTTTTCCGGAAGCAAAGGATATCTTGTGCAGTCGTCCAAATCCCCGTGCTGTTTTACAAGATAAACCGTCATTCCCTTTGCCTTTGCACGCTGCACCATTTCCGTCATATAGGTAATATACTCCGTCGGGTCAATGGCATCGGAATGTTCTCTTCGCTGCTTTGAATAATCATTGATTCCCACCGCAAAAAGAATGATATCTCCGCTTTTTCCGTAATACTCGGCAGTAGGAAATAAAGAATTCCACACTTCCTTTGCCGTAACACCGCTTGCGGATATGTTTCGTATGTCATATTTACTTGTATCCACATAATTGTACAAATACTGTCCCCAGCCCCGCTTCGCATCCGCCGGTACATTATAGTAGCTTGCTGTCGTGGAATCACCGGCAATCCAGATGGTGGGTTTTGTGGTGGTTCCCTCCGATGTCCGCTCAATTTCCAACGCGCTGATAGAAAACTCCGTCCCCACGCCGGAGCCTGCGTAAATATTCAGCTGGCCGTCCGTAACCGGAATGGTAAAGGAATCCGTTGCATTACTTCCCGTCAGGAAGAAAAGCTGTGACACTCCCTCCGCGCGAATAGTAGCGGACGTAACATCACCGGTTGTAACCGTTATTTTGTAAACACCGATCGGCAAGTCAACATGAAACACATGATTCGGAACATTCGAAAGGAACCGAACCGCATCCGCCAAGGCTCCGGTACCGCTTGCCGCAACGTTTTCCACCGCAGCGGGATTGGCAAAGCCGTAACCGGTCTCAGCACTATACGCGTCCTCCGCAGATACTCCTATATATCCTGCTTCCGTTCCTGCTCCTCCGAAATCAAACCGCAATACTTCGTGAACCCCTAACTCCTTACTCTTTGTCTCCGCCTCAGCAGTCCTCACAGGACAAAACGAAAGTAAGATAGTCACCGTAATGATAACTGCAAAAATACGTTTCATAAGGATTTCCTCCTAAAATAATACAAAATCATTATAGTATGAACCGAAGAATAAAACAAGAGACTCGCGACAAAGAAGCTGTCTGTTAAGGATATAGGTTTTTCAAAAGAAAAAAGGCGGGAAACGCTTCCCACCTTCGATGTTTAAAAATCCTCTGTCCGAATTCAAACACAAAAAGAATTCCCGCTCTTTTTCGTCATTCTCCCATTATTCCCTTAATAAAGCTCCGCCTATGAATCGGACACGGTCCGTCCTTACGAAGCTTCTCCATATGCTCCGCAGAACCATATCCTTTATTTCCGGCAAAGCCGTAGCCCGGATATACCTTGTCGAATTCTACCATCATCCGGTCTCTGGTTACCTTTGCTATGACGCTGGCTGCCGCTATGGAAAGGCTTTTTGCGTCGCCTTTTATAATCGGCACCTGCTTGACGTTCTTTCCGCCGAACAGCTCGTTTACCCCTGGGATGGTCACCGCATCGTTAAGAAGTACATCCGGTGCGCCGCAGGTCTCCGCCATTTTTTGTATTGCCTCCCGCATGGCACGGTACGTTGCCTGCAAGATATTAATCTCGTCAATGACCGTATGGGACACACAGCCGATACCGTAGGCTACTGCCTTCTCTAAGATCTCCGGGAACAGCTCTTCTCTCTTTTTCTCGGACAACTGCTTGGAATCGTTTAAATACAAAATCCTGCAATCCTTCGGCAATACCACGCAGGCTGCCACCACCGGACCCGCCAGAGGTCCTCTGCCCACCTCATCGATACCGCAAACCACATTGTAATCCCCGTATTCCCGCTCGAAAGCCAGCATACCGTCCACTCTGGCACACTCCGCCAGGAACTTCTCCTTACGCTTTCTTGCCTGTTCTATGAGCTTTATGACACCGCTTCTGGTATCGTCGGCATACAGCGCAATGACCGCTTCCAGTTCCTCCGGAGAAGCGATTGCCAGTGCCTCTTTTATTACATCCATTTTCTCTGCCATACAGTTAACCCCATCTTTCGTAATACGATTGCATAATCTACCGACCTAGCAAGCCGATTTATCACCTCGGCTTACGCCTCTTCCTTCTCAATCTCTGAAACTTTTACTTCCTCGGCATCCTTCTTCAGCGTTTCCTTCTCTACCCGTTCTAACGTAATTCTGCCGATTTTTCCGGTGCGATAATCATCCATCACAATACTTGAGGCACGCTCGACATCCGCCTCGCCGCCCTTTTTCAGGCATCCGCGCTTTCTTGCCACACGCTCCAGTGCTTCAAAACCGTCGGCACATTCTTCGATACCGTATTTTGCGTTCACTACACCCGGATACGCCTCGTACAAATACGCCAAAAGCGTCATGGCCAGTTCTCTCACATCCAGAATATCCTCGTTGATGGAACCGATCCACGCAATACGCAGGCCCACCTGCTGGTCTTCAAACTTCGGCCATAAAATACCCGGAGTATCTAAAAGCTCCAGCTCTTTATTCAAACGAATCCACTGCTTTCCCTTTGTGACACCCGGCTTATTTCCCACCAGGGTAACACTCTTTCCCGCAAAAGAATTGATAAAAGTGGACTTTCCCACGTTCGGAATACCTACAATCATGGCACGGAGCGGTCTGCCGATAATTCCGCGTTTCATGTCACGCTCCCGTTTCTCCTTGCAGGCTTCTTTTACCACGTTTAACACATTTTTTACACCTGCACCGGCCTTGGAATTTACCGTCAGCACAAAATATCCTTTTTTCTCATAATACGCCTTATATTCCTTTGTACGAACCTCATCCGCCAAATCTGCCTTGTTTAACAAAAGCACCCTCGGTTTGTTTCCCGCAAACTTCTCAATATCAGGATTCTTCGAACTGTAGGGAATACGGGCATCCACCAGCTCAATGATTACATCCACCAGCTTCAGCTCATCCTGAATCTGGCGCTTTGCCTTACTCATATGTCCCGGATACCACTGATACTGCATTTTACACCTCCGTCCGGCAGTTCAATACCGCCTTACCTCAAACACATCCTCAACTATTGCTTATTCTTCTCCAGATTCATCTGGGATATTATATTAAACGGCTTTAGCGTAAACCACGCCTTTCCCACAATTTGCTTCTTTGTCACGTTGCCGATATTGGCAAACCGGCTGTCTTCGCTCTTGTTCCGATTGTCCCCCAGTACAAAATACTCATCAGCATCCAGCGTAAACTCCGTTTCCGCCAAACCGGCCAGGTGAATTTTCGGCAAATCCCGCACAGTCTCTTTTAACATTACTCCGTTAATATAAACACTTCCGTTCACAATCTGAACAGTCTCTCCCGGAAGTCCGATGACACGCTTTACATGATAATAGCTGTGTTCTTCCCCCTCCTGCGCAAACACAATCACGTCAAAACGTTCCGGTCCCTTCCGCATATACGCCAACTTATTCACAACAATCGATGTGTCCGCCGCAAGAGTCGGCTCCATGGACGTTCCCGGCATTGCGGTACGTTCGATTGCAATACGTACCAGAAAAAAAGCCAGCACAATGACAGCTACCGTTTCCAAAAGAAGAAACAGCATACTTCTGATTCTTTTTTTCTTATTTCTTCTCTTACGGTTGTCGTTCAAATCAAAATCAAAACCTGCCATAATTCACCCCGTATAAACACAAAGGGACAATTTGCATTGTCCCTTTCGTCAACTTATTTTACAAGTTCCTTAACCTTTGCCTTCTTACCAACTCTGTCACGTAAGTAGTTGAGCTTTGCTCTGCGTACCTTACCGCGACGGATCACTTCGATCTTCTCAACGATCGGAGAATGTACCGGCCAAGTCTTTTCAACACCAACACCGTTGGATGTCTTTCTTACAGTAAAGGTCTCTCTTGCGCCACCGTTCTGTCTCTTTAAAACGGTTCCCTCGAAAATCTGGATACGCTCACGGTTACCCTCTTTTACCTTTGCGTGTACACGTACGGTATCACCTACGTTAAATTCGGTAACCTCAGCCTTTAACTGAGCTGCTTCAATGTTCTTAATAATGTCGTTCATGTTGCGACCTCCTTAAAAAATTGGACATTCTTACTACCGAATCCCGGTACAGCGGAACATCTTGTCTCACAATCGAAGATTATAACACAGCTCCTAACAAAAATCAAGCACTTTTTACCTTTTTTCAACAAAAAGGCTGCAATTCACCCGTTTGTGACCTGCAGCCCCGCATTTCTTATAAATACTTTACAAGTTCCTCAATCACACCGCTCATACGCGCATCGGACAAACCGAAGTCCATCTCCTTATAGCTCCATGCACTGCGACCGATGCCAAGTTCTTCAAAGGCTTCATGAATCGCCTTGTACCATTTTACCGTATCTTCCGGAGACACTCTGTCGATGACTCCGTATTCGCCGCAATATAAAGAGGTGTTGTACTTTTCTGCGGTTGCCACAGCGGAAGCGAATCTTTCCTTAAAATACTCCTTTGTAAGGTTAAACTCTTCAAAAGCATATCGCTCTTCCGGAACAATCTGACTGGTCCAGGTAGCCCCCTGATGAGTAAACTTAAGCGGATCGTAGCAATGCATGTTAAAGATCACCTTATCGTCTGCCGGAGCTCCCAAATCCTTGACCGCATCCGGAGAATTGTTCCAGTAGCTTCCCAGCAAAATCAAAACCGTCGGGGCATATTTGCGGATTCTCTTAATACACTCCGTGGAAATGCGGTTCCAAGCCTCGATAAAGGATTGGTCCGTAATCTCGTTTAACAGCTCGAATACCACGTTCTCCGGGTCGTCACCGAACCGCTTTGCCATCTCTTCCCAAAGCGCATAAAAGCTGTTCTGCAGCTTCTCACTGTCAAAAAATCCGCTTTCTTTTTCGCCTTCATCAAAGGAAAATCCTTTGGTCTTATGTAAGTCCAAAACAATCTTTACACCGTACTTCTTCGCCCAACCGATGGCCTTTGCAATTCTTGCAAACCCGTCCTCGATAAAGCTGTCGTCCTCCGCCTGAACAATATTAAAATCAAACGGAAGTCTTACATGATCCACTCCCCAGGAAGCTATCTTCGCAAAATCCGGCTCTTCCACAAAATGATCCAGTCTTTCCTGACTGTAATCACACTGGGATAACCAACCGCCAAGGTCCACACCTTTCTTAAAACCAGCCAATTCTTTCATTCGTAAAACCTCCTTACAAACTTATACGATTTGATGCTTCGAGTGTACCACGTTTTATCGCAAAAGCATACCATACAATTACTCTTTATATCATTTTTCTGTCCAAATCGTCGAATAATTAACAAAAACAACTACCGAGCGTGAAACTGCTGCTCCCTATATTCCCTCGGTGTCACCTTTACATACCGTTTAAACATGGAAATAAAGTGACTTTCCGAGCAAAAGCAAAGACTGCTTGCAATCTCTGCCGAAGAAAACTCTGTGTACCGCAGCATTTTCTCAGCCGCCTCAATCCGCTTTTGCATAATATATTGGGAAACCGAAATCCCCACTTCCTTGTGAAACAGCTTGGACAAATAGGTGGCACTGAGCTTCGTCTCCTCCGCCAGATCCGCCAGTGTAATCTTCGTATGCAGATGGGAATAAATATACTCCAGGCAAACGATAATTGCCTTGGAATACATAGTCTTCTTACGAATGGCCTTCATGCGCTTCGCATAAGCCTCCACCAATTCTCTGTGCAAAGAAGTAATCTCCTCTTCAGTCTGCATCGTATCGATACGTCTGATATAAATATCGCTGCGGTTATAGGCTTCTTCCATCTCCATACCGCCCTCGATGCAATATCGCGTAACAAACGCAACCGTAATAATCAGATGGTACTTAAGATTTCGCATTTTGTCCTCGCTGAGAACTCCCATGCCTTCTCCGCCGAAGGGTTTAATCAGTGCCAGGGCTTCCTCCACGTTTCCCATCTTAATACTTTGGTAAAACTCCACTTCCTTGTCGTAAGGGGTATGAAACCGGTTGTCTTCCCGGTTCTCAAACTCAATCTGCGCCAGGGCCTTCTGCATATCAAGCTTCACTGATTCGCCTCCCTTCGTAAAAACTGTTCTATCCGTTCGTTTCTATCAGTGGATTGTCTTCGAATAAATACTTAACTATAATCTTATATTCGCTGAGCTTTTCGCACTTTCGTATCTGCTTCCGCGCCTTCTCGCTGTCCGCAAAACTGTCCAGCAAATAAAACCAAAGCTCCTTCATCTTGTAAAGCAAATCCCGGTCACAGGACAATACCGCTCCGTATTCCTCCATCAACTGCTCGTGAAACGCTTTTATCGTTTCTCTGCGCACTGCTTCTTCCGGTAACTTTTCGCCCCTCAGCCGTCCCATCAAATACGGATCACTGAGCAAGCCTCGACCTAACATCACGCATTCAAGCTTCGGAAAACGTGTCACAAGCTTCTCATAGCTTTCCTTTGTGAAAATATCACCGTTATAACAAAGAGGCCTCTCCCAAATCTCATAGGCATAGGCAAACGTCTCCATCCGCACCTGTCCCTTGTAAAAATCCTTTTGAATCCGCGGATGTATCGTCAGCTCCTTGATCGGAAACTTACGAAACAACGCCAGAATCTCTTCCCAGTCTTCCGCATCATTCCGTCCAACTCTGGTCTTTACGGACACCTCTAGCGTACACCGTTCAAACACCTCGTCAAAAAAACATTCCAGCTCATCAAGGCGGGAAAGGAATCCCGAGCCTTTCCCTTTGGCTACCACCGTTCCCGACGGACAACCCAGATTCAGATTCACTTCCCTATAGCCGTATTCGCTCTTTAAATACTCCGCCGCCATCAAAAAATAATCGGCACGATTCGTAATAATCTGCGGCACCACACACATCCCGGCATTATTCTCCGGAAGCACGTCCCGCTTCTCCTTATTTCGTAAAATCTTATTTCCGTCGGGAGAAATAAAAGGCGTAAAATACTTATCCGGTGCCGGAAAATACTTATGAAAGGCACGTCTGTATATATGTCCCGTAATTCCTTCCATGGGAGCAAAATAAAAGTTCATATATCTACTTCGCTTTCTTTTATGAAGGACCGCAAAACAAAATTCTCTTTGCGGTCCTTAAAATTACATATTTACAACAGCTTCTTCAAACGCTTCCATTGTGTCTACAAAAAAATACGGTTCATATTCACCGTAAGCGGACGGTCTGCTTATGGTTACAAGTTGAATCTTTTCATATCCAACCTTCTTCTCAATCCGCCTCTTAAAATCAGAAAGATGTTTCCCATGTGTTGTTCTCAATGCAACACAACCCACTTTATCCACATCTTTAGCAATCAGATAACACATGTTGTAACACCTCCTTAAAATCTTGTTCTGATTGAATCTTAGCACATTCATATAATTTTCGCAACCGTAAACCGACGTTATCCTCATAATTCTTTTTATAAACATACTTATGGAGCCAATTATTTATTTGCCTGTCATAGTATGTATTATACTGAATTTCTATCGGATAAAAACTTCCATCTACTTGAAAGTATACATGAATCCCCCGATATCCGTCATCATTAGCTTTTCCTTTCGACATATCTGCAATCCTTAATTCCGGGATTTCGCCTAAGGCCAACACATCCTCATAATTATCACATAAAGATCGAAATCCCAATAAATCATCAAAAACTTTTCTTGTTTGGTGATCCGGAAAATATCTGTAATATTTTAATATTGCAGATTGCACACTTTTTATCCTATAATCCACTGCCAAATCATATAGTTCAGCACACTCATCATACCACGAATTAACCTTTATCAGTTCCTCGAAAAGACTTTCCTTATCAAAATAATGCAAATTTTTCTTTAGATTAATTCCTAACTCTGATTTATATGACAAACGGCTCAATAACTCAATTGTCAAACCGTCTCTTTGCAGCAAATTTGTCAATTCAATTCTCCCTTTCTATTTTTTCTTCTTCCTTACACACATCACAGCAGCCACACATCCGGCCAGTACAACAACCACCGTCGCAATCAGAACATACAGCAGCGTCCGTCCCTTCTGCGTCGTAACCTCCGGTCCGTCAACCGGTTCCGTTTCCTCCGGCGTTGCATCGCTTGATCCCGGTGTTTCCCCATCCTGTACCGTTCCGTCGGTTCCCGCCCCATCCGGTGTCGGTGTGGCTGTCGGTTCCGGCGTCGGAGTTGCTGTCGGTTCCGGAGTTGGGGTGGCCGTTGGTTTCGGCGTCGGTGTTGCTGTCGGTTCCGGCGTCGGAGTTGCTGTCGGTTCCGGCGTCGGAGTTGCCGTCGGTTCCGGCGTTGGTATTGCCGTCGGTTCCGGAGTCGGAGTTGCCGTCGGTTCCGGAGTTGGCGTAGCCGTCGGTTCCGGAGTCGGAGTTACTGTCGGTTTCGGAGTTGGCGTTGCCGTTGGCTTTGAAGTACCTTTAGAATACATTGCATAGTACTCATCCTCACTAGGGTAAGTGTAATCTTCGACATGATATGCTTCCGACCAATAATACGTTTTGATAGCAATTCCTATATCTTTTTTGGGGTCGTATTTCTTTGTTTCCGAATTGCAAAATAAGATTATAATATAGTCCGGTGATGCACCAAGTTTAGTTGTGCGAGTAATGGAATGGTAATTATTTTTCTCGTTTTCTGCTATTGCTTCAGCAAAAGTTTTAGAAATAATATTGTCCCACTCATTAAACATAGAACCATTTCCAACAATAGGGAAGTACATCTTTCCGATTGTGTATACAGGCAAGGTATAAGTTTCACCAGTGCCGTACAAATCTTTAAACTCGTATGTTTCTCCTTCAATGCGGTAAAGTCTGTCGTAGAAACGCTCTTTTAAAAGTTTACTCTTAACAGGCTTAAATTTGTCCTTGAGAAGAAATTTGGAACCGTTCCAACGGAACAATTCCAATGATTCTTCGTAAGTCATGAAAATATCTTCTTCAAAGACATTATGAGTTTCTACAGGAACACTGATTTCCACTGCAAACGCCTTAGTACATGGCGAAAGTACAATTGAAATCAAAACAAAGATACAACAAACAACTCTTTTCATCATTCTTCTCCCTTTTCTGCACAGTTCTCCGCCAGCAGCTTCTCCAAATATTGCTTCTCCTTTTTCGACAGCACGGCGTCCTTCAGCAAATCCGGGCGGGCCGCCAGGGTACGCTCGATGGACTTCTCCCGACGCCACTTTTCGATGTTGGCGTGGTGGCCGGACAACAGCACCTCCGGCACCTTGCGGCCTTCGTATTCCTCCGGCCTTGTATATTGCGGATATTCCAAAAGATTATCCTGAAAGCTTTCAAACTCCGCCGAAGCTTCATTATTTAACACCCCCGGCACCAGACGGGATACCGCATCTATCATCATCATGGCCGGAAGCTCTCCGCCGGTCAGCACGTAGTCGCCCGCAGACACCAGATCCGTCACCACCATCTCAAGGGCTCTCTCGTCGATTCCTTCGTAATGACCGCACAAAAAAATCAAATCCTCTTCCTTGGCCCATTCCTCCGCCTTTTTCTGGGTAAAGGTCTCCCCTTGAGGAGTCAGGTATACCACCTTTGTCTTTTCCCTGCGTTCCTCCGGAATCAGACTTTTCACATAGGCACAGGTCTTTACCACCGGGTCCGGCGCCATGACCATGCCCGCTCCGCCGCCGTAGGGATAATCGTCCACCCGCTTATGCTTGTCCTCAGAAAAGGCCCGGATATCCACTGCCCGAATGGACAGCAGACCCTTTTCCGTGGCCCTTCCGATAATACTCGTATTTAAGCCCTGCTCTACCATGTCAGGGAACAGTGTCATTACATAAAAATTCATAGCAAATCCTCTTTCGATTTATTTCGCCACCCGGTAACAATTCTTTCCGGCATGCTTCGCCTCATACAAAGCCGCATCCGCTTCGGCATACAACGAATCCAAATCCCGACCGTTCTCCGGATAACGTCCGATGCCGATACTTCCGCTGACCGGCACCTGCAAATAGTTCTTTGCCACTTCGGAAATCACGGAAAGAAACTGTTTCGCCTTAGCTTCCACCTGCGCAGAATCCGAAACATTCCGAAGAAAGATGAAAAATTCGTCTCCGCCGATTCGACCGATAATGTCGGACTCCCTGATCGCTTTTTTCAATTCTCCTGCCAACCGGATCAAAAAATCGTCTCCGGCCTGATGCCCCAGTGTATCATTTAATCCCTTAAAATTGTCCACATCAAGCATATACAGGGAATGTCCCCGGTCTCCTTCTTCTTTAAGAATCCGTTCGATATGGTCCATTGCGGTCTCTCTGTTAAACACCTTTGTCATAAGGTCCAGCTCTGCCGCTTCCTTTATCTTCTTTTCTTCCTCTTTGCTGTCGCTGATATCCTTTGCGGAAAGCATCACACACAAATGGTTGTTATCCGCATCAATCAAAAAATGCACCTTGTTGTAAATCCAACGGAAAGAGCCGTCCGTCATCCTGCGCTCGTATTCAAAGGAAAGTCTGCGTCTGCCGCTTTCGTAAATCTTTTTCAGATTCTCCCCGGTAAAGTTGCGGTAAAACTCTGCCGCTTCCGTCTCCGGGTCTTTGATGGACTCCACCGCATACGCACAAAGCTCCTCCACGGTGCGGCATTCCTGTAACGTGCCTTCCTCAATCCGGCGACGTCTCTGCTTAATCACTCGCCAATCGTCCACATCAATATAGCTTACCGCATAGGTGTCCTCCGGTAAATCAAACAGATAACGGAACACCTGCTCGTGACGTTGACGGGCACGATACTCCATGGTCACATCCTCCGTCACACCCAGCAGCCCTACGATTTCTCCTGCGGCATTTCTTAAAATATACTTAGAGGTGGCCCCGTATCTCGGTCTGCCGTCCTCATCCGTAATCGGCTCGATAAAACGAGGCAAATCCTTGCCGCCTGCCAAAAGCTTCCTGTCATCCGCCTCATAGCGCTTCGCCAGTTCAGGATCCGCAAAAATCTCGGCATCCGTATGTCCGACAATTTCCTCTGCGGAAGTCTTGCCAACCATCTTAACAAAGGAATCGGAGGCAGCCCGGTATACCAAATCCGCATCCTTTACAAAAATCATATCCGAAGAATTTTTCAACATGCAGCGTACTGCAACATCCATTAATTCCGTGTACATGACAATCCCCCCAAAATATATCGTTAATCGTTTGTTTTATTATAGCACGAACACCAAAATCTGTCTATCTCGAATACACCTTTTTAAACCGTCATCCCTTACCTACCCATTCCCTTTTCTTCTTCCGTAAAAACCTTCTCTTATACTTTAAATTCGCATACTCCGTAATCTTCTTCATATACACCACATCATAGGCTCCGCCCACGACACCCACAATCGGAATACCCTGCAAAAACTTCATATACAGCAGTTCCTTGGAAAGTCCCGCCGCGGTCCGCTCAATCTGCCGTTTTTCCTCGTAGTCCACCGGCATCTCACCGTTTTCTATATATGTATTTATCGCATCATCAATTGCACGTAACTCCGTGCCGTAGGATACCGCCCCCTCAATCAACAACAAGATAAACCGCCGTTCTCCTTCGCATTCATAGTCGTATCCGTAATCCAAAGCAATCTCATAAATACTTCGCAGAATAAAACCGACCACCAAAGCAATATCCGGGATTCCCGCTCCGAAGGCTCCCATTCCGATTCCTGCCGCACCGGATATCAGCGTATTCACCGTTCCGGCAGTTCCTGCTTTTTTTTCAAAAACCTTTAAGGACTTTCTCGTCTGACGCACCTCGTCTGCATATTCGTTAATCCGGAAGTTCTGTTGCAATTCCTCCTTGCGATAGGTCTTTTCTATGACTCCCGTTCCTTTTTCGAAAATCACCCCGAAGGCCTTGGCAAAGGCAGTATCTAAAGTCCCTTGCAACTTTTCCGGAACCTTTTCCGCCAGAAACCGGTTTAAGATACTGTCCTTTTTCTCTTCTCTATCCGCTAGAAACTTCTGTTCTTTTTTACGAAACTGCCACCATTCCATGTCCAACGGACTTTTCTTTGAAACCATTTCTTCCCCTCCCTTTTGGTTACCCACGTTCTTCCGCCAGCCGCCCAAACAGTTCCGACAGGCTTCCAACTAAATTATACCACTCGGACAAAGAAAGTCAAATTCCTTGGAAAAAGTTTTTTAAGCGGTTATAACTTTTTCAAAATATCCAGGCTGTGATGGGTGGCACCGATTAAGTCCTGTCGCTCACAAACGGTAAAATGATACTTCATCCACAGTTCAAAGGTGGCATCATCCATGGAATCAATACAGTCTCTCATATAATTAGTGGCGCCGTCCGTAGCAACAAGCTTTACTCTCTTTATATTTGAGAACTGTCCGTTTAACGCCTCGATATCTTCCGTCCGGGAAAGCTCGAACAAATCCTTTTCCTCGGAAAGACAATGAAACTCCTCCGTTAGCATGCAATTTTCGATGCAATTCCACAAATTTCCTTTTCCGAACACATACTGAATCATGGTGGCCTCATTCATGCAATATGCCACCATGATATGACCGCCTTTTTTGGTCACCCGGATTGCTTCCTCCATCGCCTTTCGCTTGTCTTCCTTCGTATACAAGTGATACATCGGTCCCAGCACAAGGGTCATATCAAAGCTATCATCTGCAAATCTCGATAAATCCAATGCTGTACCGTGATGGGTTCGGATATTGGACAACCCTTCTTTGGCAATTTTTCCGTTCATAACTTCCAAATTATGTTCCGTGTACTCTAACGAATCCACTTCATAACCTTCCTGTGCCAATGCTATACTGTAACGTCCTGTACCGGCGCCCACTTCCAGAATTTTTTTCTTTTTACATCCCTTCTCCGGTGTTTCCATTTTTTGTAATGTCACACCGGTGATTCCTGATATCTCATCCGTTGCTTCCAGCATTTCATGAATATACTTCATGGTAGTCCGGTACTCTACCTGTCCATGCTTGCTGAGAAGTCTTCCCTCTTCGTCGTAATTTGCATAGTAGTTTTCTAAATGATTCATATCTTCTTTACCTCCATTTCAATACAAGTCCACTGTTCGTCCGCAAATTCGTAAACAAACTTCGAGCCAGTCTCAATCTCCTCAAACCCGGCCGATTTGTAACAATAATAGGCAGAGGGATTATTCTCAAATACTCCCAGCGTCACTTTTTCAGCCTGTAACATCTCAAACGCATACCTGGTCGCCATCTGTATCATGCGCTTTCCGTAGCCTTTTCCCCTCTTGGTGTCATCTACAATAACAAATCCGATGCGAAGAGTTTTCCGTGCCGGATCCATATATCTCAGTATCAGATGTCCGACAATTCCTTCCTCCGACACCGCAGTTAACGGATAAAAATTATCCTGTTCCTCACAATCCCCGTTACACTCCATATACTTATAATTCATATCCTCTGCCGTAACCGGATACGCCCCGTACCGGTCGGAGCTCCACAGCCGTAGCGCCCGCTCATCCTTGATCCAGCTTATGATTGTTTTTGCATCCTGTGGCTTATAAGGTCGTAACTTCAGACCGACTCCCTGAGGATTTCGTAACTGTTTTTTCATAATTTCATAAACCTGTATCACACCGTTTTTACATTCCCAACTTCCGTGGTCTACCGTTTGATATCCCAACTCAGCATACAGCCTGCATGCCGGCAAGGAAGCATCGATATCCGCATAGTCATATTTTTCCTTAATCTTACCTTCCAACTCTCCCATAATAAAGGTTCCGTAACCTTTCCTCTGAAATTCCGGTAGCACATATACCCGTGTAATATGATTCTCGTTCTTAGTTCCGGTACCGATAATTTCCTCTTTTTCGGAAAGTATATAGGTATTTCCGGCTTCAATATCATTTAATATATTTTCCCGACTATGAAACCCGCAAAACATATCCACGATTTCTTTCAGATAATATTGGGGATAAACCTCCCGAATCGTTTTCTGAACAAGATTATATACCTGTTCCGCATTCTGCTTCTTCGCCATAAAAAATTCCATACCTATTTCCTCCTTAAAATATAATTTACAAGAATATTATCCAATTCACATAAACAATAAAAACACCATCAAACAATCTCCTTATCGTCTGATGGTGCAAGTATCCTGCAAAATTTTATTATGAAAAGTTTCCCTATGATGCTAAACCCGCATCCGATAGGAACTCCGAATTTTCACAATGCAATATTTTCCATCAGCAAACAATCCCCACTGCCACGGCCAGACGGGATAGACGACGTAAGAATGATTCTGCTGATAAAAAAGATTCATGCTCTGCATTGTGCCACTTCCTTTCCTAAAATCTTGTAATTGTCACTTATCATACACCTAATGAAGTGTATTGTCAATAAGTTTTTTCTTAAAAAACTTCCCATCCATTTCTCCTACGTAAAAAGGTCCTGCTTTCGCAAGACCTTTACGCATATCTTTTGAATATTTTTTGACATTGTTTACTTTTTCAACATAATAGAGTCTCTTTCCGTAATTACAAGCTTTCCTTCCGGATTAAACTTCTCGCTCTTATCCTCGTTCGGATTGTTGTTCATATGAATCGGAATGTTATTCGTTGCCCCTATAATATTGGCAAGCTCGGTTGCTTCAACTGCATCCATATTATATACACCGTCAATCGGGTACATTGCATAATCGATCTCATGTTCCTTTATCACGTGCAATGCTTCATCATTCGAAGAGTCTCCCGCATGATATACACAAATACCGTCAAAGGTCACCAGATATCCTACACCGCTTCCAATCGGATGATTTGTATTTCCGCCGGCAACAACGGCTTCAATTACTATTCCGTCATATTCAAAGCGCTGATACTCTCCGTCCACCAGGGCTTCTTTCCATGTAATCTGAACCCCGTTCTCCTTAAGCTTAACCTGATTGCACGGTGTATGGTCACCATGTCCGTGAGTGACCAAAACAAAATCCGCCTCATCTTCATAATCCGTAGGCGAGTATTTATTCGGATCAATCAGAATAATTCGCCCATCCGAAGTCTCTAACTTTATGGATGCATGGCCTATATACGTCAACTTAGGTCCACCTTCCTGCTTCTTTACTCCACCACCGCATCCGGCAAGAGAACACATTAGAATACCGACTGCTGCAACAAAAATCTTTTTAAACATAGTCCCCTCCTTTTTGATTCCATTATACTTTTCTTCAAACGTCATGTCAACCGTTTCGCTTTAGTCCAACAATCCCGGCAAAATATGCACGACTACCTTGCCTTCCTCTAAGGAAATCTCCTTCACACAGTCCTCTATATACGGAATCAGCGCGGTTTCCTTATTCGGCAGGGTTACCTCGAACACATCGTTCGCTCCGGTCTGCAACACCTCACTGAGTATCCCCATTTCCTCACCCTCATCGGTAATTACCTTAAGGCCGATTAAGTCGCAGATATAAAATTCATTCTCTTCAAGGGGCATGGCATCTTCTCGGTCGATTAAAATATCCTTATTGCGATAGGTCGCCGCCTTGTCCATATCATTGATTTCTTTAAACTTCACGATCACCATCTGCTTAAAGAACTTTACGCCCTCTACGGTCACCGGAAACAATTCTCTTCCCAAATCCAAATAAGCCTTCTTTAACTTTTTAAAACGTGCCGGCTCATCGGTGGTCGGGAACACCTTCACCTCACCCCGAACACCATGGGTGGTGGTGATGACGCCTACACGTAACATACTATCTTTATCCATACTTTGGTTCCTTTCTTTATCTATTTTTGTTTCTTTATGTCAATTATTATCTAAATACTTTATATTTGAGTTTATTCATCTTTATTTTGTTGCAACATTCTCTGCTTGTTCTTTTACTGCAGCTCTTTTTTCTAACCAAGGGTGCTGATGAAAGCTTCCTTAAGAGAACCATAAGGAAATGTCGGCACCTTAGCGAGGTCTTTTCGAGCTTGGTGTCCGCTACATTTCTGCATGAGCGAGAGCGGGTTCTCGTAGGAAACTTTCAGCATCTCCCGCCCCAGAAACCCAAGGGGCTGCCCGGTCAAAAAGACCAAGCAGCCCTCTGTATTGGCATTATTGTAGTATTTCAACGACTACCTTTTTGTCGTCTCCGGCAGCTGCGGACTTTACCACGGTACGGATAGCCTTGGCAATACGGCCCTGTTTGCCGATTACCTTACCCATATCTTCCGGTGCCACACGCAACTCGACGACAATCGACTTCTCGGTTTCCTTCTCGGTCACCTCGACTGCCTCCGGATGATCTACAAGTGCCATAGCAATAACTTTTACCAACTCTTTCATTACTACACACCTTGCCCTTTCCGGATACTGCCGTACCCGCGCATCCTAATCCTACTTCTCGATACCGGCCTTCTTTAATAACTTAGCAACGGTCTCGGTCGGCTGTGCGCCGTCAGCAAGCCACTTCTTTGCAGCCTCCTCGTTTACGTTGAAAACGCTCGGCTCCTTGGTCGGATCGTAGATACCGATTTCCTCGATGAATCTACCGTCACGCGGAGATCTGGAATCTGCAACAACGATTCTATAGAAAGGTGCCTTCTTCTGACCCATTCTCTTTAATCTGATCTTTACTGCCATTTTAATTTCACCTCCTTGAATTTGGTTTACATGTATTTTCAAAACGAATTACTTCGCCTCGAAAGCTGTTTCATTGCCCAAACCGGATTGTCCGGTTACAGGGTTCTTAGAATCCGAACGGCATCTTAAAGCCTCGTCTTCCTTTGCCTCCCATCATACCGGAAAGCTGTTTCATCATCTTCTTCTGGCCCTCTACCTGTTTCACCAGACGGTTTACCTCGGAAATATCCACACCTGCGCCTGCCGCAATTCTGCGCTTACGGGAAGGATTTAATAACGCGGGATTGGAGCGCTCTTCCGGCGTCATGGAACGAATAATGGCAATCATTCCCTTAAACATATCGTCGTTTAACTCCACGCCCTTTAACTGACTGCCTACGCCAGGAAGCATGTTCATGATGGAATTGATGCCGCCCAGCTTTTTCATCTGTTCGGTCTGTTCTAAAAGATCGTTAAAGTCAAACTCCGCCTTCTTTAACTTCTTCTCCATCTCCTTGGCCTTGTCTGCATCAAACTCGGCCTGTGCTTTATCGATAAGTGTAAGAATATCGCCCATTCCGAGGATACGGGAGGCCATACGATCCGGATGGAACTGCTCCACATCCGTCAGCTTCTCACCTGTACCCGCATACAAAATCGGTCGTCCGGTTACGGAACGAATGGAAAGTGCCGCACCGCCTCGGGTGTCACCGTCAAGCTTTGTAATCACTACGCCGGTAATTCCGATTTCCTTTTCAAAAGTCTCTGCCACGTTTACAGCATCCTGACCTGTCATAGCGTCTACGGTAAGCAATGTATTGGTCACATTCAGAGCTTCCTTAATTTGCTTTAACTCCTCCATCAGAACTTCATCGATATGAAGACGTCCGGCGGTATCTACCAAAACTACGTTATTGTTATTCTTCTTTGCGTGCTCCAATGCCGCTTTCGCAATGTCTACCGGGTTGTTCTTATCTCCCATGGTAAACACCGGAACGCCTACCTTCTCACCGTTAATGATGAGCTGGTCGATTGCAGCCGGACGATACACGTCACAAGCCACAAGAAGCGGACGCTTTCCCTTGCTCTTGAACTGCCCGGCAAGCTTCGCCGCCATGGTGGTCTTACCGGCACCCTGCAAACCGCACATCATAATGACGGTGATTTCATTTCCCGGTAAAAATGTCAGTTCCGTTGTTTCAGAACCGAGCAAAGCAACCATTTCCTCGTTTACTATTTTTATTACCATCTGGCCCGGTGTCAGACTGTTCATTACATCCTGACCGATGGCACGTTCTTCTACGGTTTTTACAAAACTCTTTACCACACGGAAGTTTACGTCCGCCTCCAAAAGAGCCATCTTTACCTCTTTCAGAGCCGCCTTTACATCTGCTTCGGAAAGACGTCCTTTGCCTCGCAGATTCTTAAAAATCCCTTGCAGCTTTTCCGAAAGGCTGTCAAATGCCATAACTCCTCCTTATAACCAATCCAGAATTTCCTCGGTTAACCCTCTGGCTTCCTTTAGGTCATCCAAATCTCCTGTATCAAAACTGTGTCCCAAAAGCTCGTTAATTCTTTCAACACACGCCTTTGTCTTGTTAAACTTCTCTACCAGATGGAGCTTTTCTTCATAGTCCCGAAGCTGCTTACTGCAACGCTTCACCATATCATGGACTCCCTGTCTTGTAATCCCCTCCGCATCCGCAATCTCGGACAAGGAAAGGTCATTTAAGATATAGTCCTCAAAAATTTGCTTGTTGTGCTCCTTTAGCAGCTCACCGTAAAAATCATACAGCATGGCAAGCTCCAAAAGCTCGTTTACTTCCTCCATAAAAACACCACCTGTAAAGTTTTTTTCTTTACAGGTGGTAGTGTAACAGATATTTAAGTATCTGTCAAGTATTTTTCTTGATAATCTTTAAAATAATTTAAAACCTCTTAATCCGTCAACTCCGGCTTCTTTACATCCGTCATAATGGAGAAGGCAATGTTGGTAGAATGGTCCGCAACACGCTCGAGGTTAGAAACCACATCGGTATAAATCATACCGGTCTCCGCATCGCACTCACCTCGGGTTAATCGGTCTACATGTGCTTCCTGCAGCTGACGCTCAATCTCATCGATTTCATCCTCTAACACAAGGATATCACGAAGATGCTCCTCATGCTTCTTTTCGAATGCATCCAGAGAGTACTGCAACAACGTCTTTGTCTTTTCAAACATATCACGAATTGCTTCTTCCGCATATTTACTCATGCTTAAGTTGTCGTTAATTAACTGGGTTGCCGCATCTGCCATATTCTCCGCGTGGTCACCGATACGCTCGATATCATTTACCACATGGAACAGGCCGCCCAAAAGCTTTCGGTCTTCTACCGGAAGAGACAACTGGTTCGCCTTTACAAGATAGTTGGTAATCTGCTCATTTAAGAAGTTTACCGACTTCTCGGTCTCGTAAATCTCTTCAATTGCCTTTTCATCCTTGGAGAACAATACATCAATACCCTTGGACAAGTTTGCAATTGCAATATCTGCCATACGGGTAGTCTCTCCGATAATATTCGGAAGAGCTGCCGTGGTGGAGAATACGCTGTTCTCACCGATGTACTCCAAGTGCATATTGTCTGCCTTCTTGTCCTCGCCCGGAACAATCTTGTAGGTCAGCTTTACAATCGGATTTACAAGCGGGAAGCAAATCAATACCTGGAATACCTTAAAAATCAGGTGTGTATTTGCTACATCTCGTGCAATCTTCGCATTGACACCGTTTACATACACATCCTCGATGCCCATTGCGGTGGAAATTGAAGTAATTACGTTTACAATCTGGTCCTTTAAGAAGAACAAAATCACCATAATTGCCGCGGAACCGATAATATTTACGATAAAGTGGATATGTGCCGCACGCTTTGCCGACTTCTTGCCGCCGATACTTGCCATAAGCGCGGATACACAGGAACCCATGTTACAACCGAGAATAATGAAGAAACAAATCTCTAACGGAATAAGGCCCTGAGAAGCCATCAAAAGTACGATACCGACCGTTGCGGAAGAACTTTGCAATATCGCAGTTACGATAAAACCTACAAACACCGCAAGGAACGGATTGGTCAGTGAACCAAGAACATCCTTAATCACTGCGGATTCCTTTAAGGTCGCCATACCGCCGGACATGACGCTCATACCGAAGAACAACATACCGAAGCCCAATACAACCTCTCCGATACGCTTTACCATCGGTTGCTTAAGGAACATCACCATAACTACACCGCCCATTAAAAAGAACGGTGCCACATCGCTCAAGTTAAACGCAATGAGCTGTGCGGTAATGGTGGTACCGATATTGGCACCCAAAATAACACCGGCCGCCTGGAACAAATCCATCAGGCTGGCATTTACAAAGCTTACGACCAAAACCGTGGTGGCACTGGAAGACTGTACTACCGCGGTAAACAAAATACCCATAAGACATCCGAGAAAACGGTTTTTGGTCACCGCTTCCAAAATCTTACGAAGTCTGGCTCCGGCTGCTTTTTCCAAGCCTTCGCTCATTAACTTCATTCCGTATAAAAAGAGTCCCAACCCTGCTGCAAGTGCTATAATGACTTCAAATATCATGCCGTCCATGTCTTTCCTCCTCTTATGTATCTCGCATGTATTGATCTCTTAATCCGTATGTTCGTTTTTTTACAAACACTTATATTCTATACGATTCTGTCCAAATTTTCAAGTAGTGCTTTTGCTTTCATAAAATCTTCCCGCATTGCACACTTTAATTGTTCTACATCCGCAAACTTTCGTTCCGGACGCAAAAACTCCAGAAACTGTACTTCTACCTGCTTTCCGTACAAATCTCCCTCGTACTCAAACAAATGAGTTTCCACACTGACACAGGCATCGGAATCCACCGTCGGTCTAAAGCCGATATTTGTGATTCCCTCAAACTGCTGTCCGTCCACCTTTGTTTTCGTAACATAAACACCGTAGGCAGGCAAAAGCTTTTCCTTAGGCGGAATCAGATTCATGGTCGGAAACCCGAGGGTTCGCCCCAGTTTCTTTCCGTGCAACACTTCTCCGAACACCCGATAAGGATTCCCCAAAAGAATATTGGCCTCGGACACCTTCCCTGCCGCCAAAAGTTCCCGGATTCCGGTGCTGCTGATTCGCACTTCCTCCTCCGTTACCTTCGGAATAATTACGGTCCGGTAATCATAACGTTCCTCAAACGTCTTCAATAAGTTCACATCACCGCCCCGGTCTTTTCCGAACCGAAAATCTTCCCCTGCCACAATAACCTTCGCCTGCAGCTTTTTACAAAGTATTTCGGAAACAAACTGCTCTGCCGTCATCTCCTTCAGTGATTCGTCCAAAAGATACTCCGCCAACACATCAATCCCCATGGATTCGCAAAGCTTACGCTGTTCCTCCTTTGTATAAATCACGTTTCGTTTACTGTCTACATCTGTAGAAAACGACACAACACAGGATGCAAGACCCTTTTCCGCCTCCTTGAGCACTGCCCTGAGAAGACTCCGGTGTCCCAGATGGAACCCGTCAAACTTTCCCACGGTAACAGCCGTCTGAACCGGAAGATATTCGGATTGTTTTGTTATTCTAAGCACCGGACTCACCTTCCTTCGGTTTAAGGTAAAAACATTTTCTCCGGCTGTAACTGTTTCCGGCTTGCCCGATACAGGTACAGTCCGATTAATTTGTTATTTGTATCATACACTCGGAATCCGTTGCCCTCCGCAGGAGAAATCCGTTCGGACAGCATCGTCAGACCAAGCTGATTTCCGTTGTACAAAAACTTTTCAAATTCCGACTTCACGGTAACCGCCGGATATTTCATCAAAAAGGTGTCGATAGGCAAAACAATCTCCGAAAGGCGACCTTCGTCTCTCGCCTGCTCCACTTCGTTAAGAGTCAGCGCCGTATCAATGATAAAAGCACCGGCCTGCGTCCGCACCAGAGATTTCATACATGCACCGCATCCGAGAAATTCTCCCATATCCCGGAGCAGACTCCGGATATACGTTCCTTTGGAACATCGCACCCGCAAGGTCACTGTCTGCACATACCCTTCTTCGTCTTTTTCAAACAAAAGAGGCGTATTCTCAAAAATTTCTACCTCGCGAGGCTTTCGCTCTACTTCTTTTCCTTCTCTGGCCAGTTCGTACAAACGCTTGCCGTCCACCTTTAAAGCAGAATACATCGGCGGAACCTGTCCGTACACACCGGTAAACTTTGCCGCGGCGGCCCTCACCTCTTCCTCTGTAACGCGAGGAGAACACTCGGCCAAAACCCTGCCGGTCATATCCTCGGTATCGGTGGTAACCCCCAGAAGCATTACCGCCTCGTAAGCCTTTTCCTTATCAAGAAGCAACTCACAAAGCTTGGTGGCCTTTCCCACGCAAACAGGAAGTACTCCCGTAGCCTGAGGGTCCAGCGTTCCCGTATGTCCCATACGGCGTTCTTTTAAGATTCCTCGAAGCTTTGCCACCACATCAAAGGAAGTATACCCCGCTTCTTTGTAAATATTTATTATGCCGTCCATGCACCGCTCCTATTCTGTATATTCCTTAAGCTGATGCTCGATTTGACCGGAAAGATTGTTTATCACATCATGCGCGGAACCGTTCATAGTACAACCGGCTGCCATTTTATGTCCGCCGCCGCCGAACAGGCAGCAGATTTTACTTACATCCACCTTACCGTTGGAACGCATACTGACCTTATAGTTCTGTACATTTTCCTCCCGGAGAAGAATTGCAACTTCCACGCCCTCCGTTACCCGGAGCTGGTCAATAATACCGTCCAGATCCGACGGAACCGCACCGTAAAGCTGCATAATCTTACGAGACACACAGGAAAAAATAATTTTTCCGTCAAGAAGTAAAACACTTTCCAACAGACAGCGTCCCAAAATCTGGTTCTGCATATAAGTTTTCCGATAAAAGGAATCGTCAATTACCTTCGATGCAGACACTCCCTTTTCCAAAAGGCTTCCTGCGGTATCCATGGTCTTTCGGGAGGTGTTGGAATGTTTAAACACACCGGTATCGTGTACAATACCGAGATACAGGCACTCTGCCGTTTCCTTACTAATCAGAGACTCGTCAAAGAAACCGTACAACACCTCACAAGTGGAGCTTGCTTCCCCTTCCACGTGATTGTAATTTGCAAACAATGTATTGCTGATGTGATGGTCGATACTTACGGTATTCTTTGCCGCAAGAAACATCTCCTCCGTAAAGCCTAAACGTTCCCTGCTTCCGCAATCCAACGCGATAAACAAGTCGTAACAAACCGACGCATCCGCCGAATTCTTTGCACATCCCGTATTCTTCAGGAAGGAAAACGCTGCCGGAACCGACTCCAGATACACATCAATCTGCTTTTCTTTCGTGTTTTCCGTTAAATAATTATATAAACCGAGACAAGAACCGACGCAATCTCCGTCCGGGCGTACATGTCCCGCAATTGCAATGGATTTCGCCTCATTTACAATCTTCATTAACTCCAACTTATCCCCCTCCTTTTCATAAATCTACCGTTCGCTTTCCTTTTTCCGGAAAACGAACGGCATTGTATACTCTACTCTTCTTCCGTCTCTTCCTCATCGGAACGGTCCGGAAGCTGCGCCGTCACGTCATCGATTAACTTTGACATGGATACACCGTACTCAATGGAGCGGTCACCCACAAAGGTCAACTCCGGCGTATTTCTTAAATTCAAAGACTTTGCCAGCTTGGAACGCAGATGGGAAGCCGCACTCTTTAAGCCTTTTAAGGTGCTTGCAATTGCCTCTTCATCTCCCAATACGCTGATATAAATCTTTGCCGTTTTTAAATCCGGTGCAACCTCCGCCGCAACCACCGAAGTAAGCGGATGGATGCGCGGATCCTTGCACTCCTCACGGATTAAAGTGCTGAGTTCTCTCTGAACCTCTGCATTAATCCGCGTATTCTTAACACTGTTTTTTCTCATTATCTCGGTACCTCTTCCATTACATAAAGCTCAATCTGGTCAAACTCCTGCAAATCGTTGAACTTCTCGAATACAAGACCGCACTCATAACCGGTTGCAACTTCCTTTACATCGTCTTTGAAACGCTTTAAGGAAGCCAGCTCGCCTTCGAAAATCTGCTCGCCTTCACGGGAAATACGAGCCTTACAGCCACGTACAATCTTACCGTCCAGCACATAAGAACCTGCAATCATACCGAGGCCGGATGCCTTGAATACCTGACGAACCTCCGCATGACCGATTACCTTTTCTACAAATACCGGATCCAGAAGCCCCTTCATTGCAGCTTCCACATCCTCAATTGCGTTATAGATGACGCGGTACAGTCTGATATCTACCTTCTCACGGTCTGCCATATCCTTTGCCTGATTATCCGGACGAATGTTAAATCCGATGATAATCGCATTGGATGCACTTGCAAGGGTTACGTCGGACTCGTTTACCGCACCTACACCGCTGTGGATAATACGGATGGCAACCTCTTCGTTGCTGAGCTTGAGAAGACTCTGCTTCACAGCCTCTACGGAACCCTGAACATCTGCCTTAACGATAAGGTTCAGCTCCTTCACATTACCTGCCTGAATCTGAGAGAACAGGCCGTCAAGGGAAAGCTTCGCCTTGGTGTCTGCAATGAGACGCTCCTTGCCCTGTGCGATAAATGCTTCCGCAATATTTCTTGCTTCCTTCTCGTTCTCGCATGCCATAACGATTTCGCCGGCATTCGGAACTTCGTTGAGACCTAAAATCTCTACCGGAGTGGACGGGGTTGCTTCCTTTACTCTGCGTCCCTTATCATCCATCATAGCACGTACTTTACCGTACGCGGAACCGATGGCAACGATGTCTCCTACATGGAGCGTACCCTTCTGTACAAGGATAGTTGCAACCGGACCCTTACCCTTATCCAGCTGAGCCTCGATTACGATACCTCTTGCCTTACGATTCGGATTTGCCTTTAACTCGCACATCTCCGCCGTCAACAGTACCATCTCAAGGAGCTGATTAATACCTTCCTTGGTATGTGCGGAAACCGGTACAAAAATGGTATCGCCGCCCCAGTCTTCCGCTACTAACTCGTGCTCCGTAAGCTCCTGCTTTACGCGCTCTACGTTTGCACTCGGCTTATCAATCTTATTTACCGCAACAATAATCTGAATTCCCGCAGCCTTTGCATGGTTAATTGCTTCCACAGTCTGCGGCATTACACCGTCGTCCGCAGCTACCACAAGGATAGCGATATCCGTAGACTTGGCACCACGCATACGCATGGAAGTAAATGCCTCATGTCCCGGGGTATCAAGGAACGTAATCTGCTCGCCGTTTACCTCAACGGTATACGCACCGATGTGCTGGGTAATACCGCCTGCCTCACGAGAGGTAACATTTGCCTCACGAATGGCATCCAAAAGGGAGGTCTTACCGTGGTCAACGTGACCCATAACACAGACAACCGGCGGACGCTTCTCCATTAAGCTCTCGTCTTCCTCTGCTTCCTTTAAAAGTTCTTCAACAACATTAACCTTAACTTCTTTTTCTGCGATACAATCATATTCCAGAGCGATTTCTTCCGCTTCCTCAAAGGAAATCTCCTGATTAATGGAAACCATCTTCCCTGCAAGGAACAGCTTCTTTACCAGTGCGGAAGCCGGCTGCTTTAACTTATCTGCCAGTTCCTTCACGGTAATCACTTCCGGAACCACAATGGACTTAATCTCTTCCTCCACCGGCTTTACAACCTCCGGCTTAATGAATGCGCCCTTACGGTTCGGATCCTTTTTCTTCAGCATCTTCTCCATGGACATATCATCCATCTCGCGATCCTTCTTCTTTTCTCTTTCCTTATCGCGGTCACGATGACTGAAGGCTGCCACTCTTTGTTCCTTGGTCAGCTCGTTTGCAAAATCTGCCTTAATACTGCTTGCAGCACCGTTTCTGGCGTCACTTCGACCACGGGCTGCCGGTCTCTTCTGTACTGCATCCTTATCCGCATCCTTATCAAAGAAACGGTCCTTGTTAAAGCCGCCGTTCTGCGGTCTGTTACCCATGCCGCCCTGCGGTCTCTGCCCCTGCGGTCTGTCGCCGAATCTTCTGTCTCCCTGCGGTCTGTCACCTTGCGGTCTCTGGCCTTGCGGTCTGTCACCGTATCTTCTTTCGCCCTGCGGACGGTCTCCCTGCGGTCTCTGACCCTGGGTCCGGTCTCCGTATCTTCTTTCGCCTTGCGGACGGTCTCCCTGCGGTCTCTGACCCTGGGTCCGGTCTCCGTATCTTCTTTCGCCCTGCGGGCGGTCTCCCTGCGGTCTCTGGCCCTGGGTCCGGTCTCCGTATCTGCGCTCGCCCTGCGGTCTGCCTTCTCTCTGTGCCTGTGCCTGCGCAGCAGCCTTTGCAGCCTGACGCTCCGCCTGCTGTACATATACATTACCTAAAATATTGATACGAGCCGGCTCTTCCTTCTTCACAACCGGCGCCTCTTCCTTCTTTTCAACCGGTGCTGCCTTTTCTGCCGGTTTCTTCTCTGCTGCCGGCTTAGCCTCTGCCTTCTTGGCAGGCTTCTTCTCGGCGTCGTCCTTCTTTGCGGAATCGGAACCGTTTCCTACTAAGAGCTTTCCGCCGTTAACGGAAACATTTCCGCGAATCAAGGAAATCATTTTATCATCCAGATTACTGGAATGACTCTTAATTTCAAGGCCAAAACCGTTCAAATAACTAATAATGTCCTTGTAATTAATATCCAGTTCTTTTGCGAGTTCACTTACCCTCATTTTTGCCATGTATGCTTTACCTCCGTCGTTGATCCTCATGTTCTAAAAATGCCAATTGTTTCATAATTGCCGTTGCCAACCCGGTATCGGTAATGGCAAGCGACGCCCGGAACTCTTTCCCCATTGCGTGCCCCAGTTCATCCTTTCCGCCGAAGAGATAAACCGGTACGGAATAATAGGTTGCACTGTCAATAAACTTCTTTTTCGTATTGGCGGAAGCCTCTTCGGAAACAAGCACCAGCTCCGCTTTTCTTTCCTGAATAGCCTTCTCCGTCAAAAACTCGCCTGCGGCGACTTTTCCGGCCTTCTGCGCCAATCCGATATAGGAGTAAATCTTCTTTGACACAGCCTCACGCATTGCTTCTTCACTCTGCATCACTGTTTGTCAACTCCTTTTCCAATGCTTCGTACACCTCTGTCGGAATCGCACACTGTAAGGAACGTTCCAGTCCTTTACTCTTTCTGGCTTTCCTGAAACACTCAGCCTGATTACAGAGATAAGCGCCACGACCGTTCTTTTTCCCTGTTACATCTAATACTATAGTGTCTTCCGGCGTTTTTAATACACGAATCAATTCTTTTTTTGTCTTCATTTCACCGCAACCGGTACATTTACGAAGCGGAATCTTCTTCATCAACCATCAATCCCTTCTTCTAGTCTTCGCCCATCCAGTTGCCCATATCGTCATAGTAGCCTTCGTTTGCCTTCTTCTTCGGCTTAGCTCCGCCCTGCGCAAGCTCCGACTTAATATCGATCTTATAACCGGTCAGCTTCGCCGCAAGTCTTGCGTTCTGACCTTCTCTGCCGATTGCAAGAGAAAGCTGGTAATCCGGAACGATAACCTGTGCGGTACGCTCTTCCTCGTTTACCGTTACGGAAACAACCTTTGCCGGACTTAAAGCATTCTCAATCAATACTTCCGGAACATCGCTCCAGGTAATGATGTCGATTTTTTCGCCGCCCAGCTCGTTTACGATGGCATTGACACGGGCACCGTTCACACCGACACATGCGCCCACCGGATCTACATTTGCATCGTAGGACTTTACTGCCATCTTTGTTCTGAAGCCTGCATCACGGGAAACTGCCTTAATCTCAACTACGCCGTCTCTGATTTCCGTAACCTCTTCCTCGAACAAACGCTTTACAAGCTCCGGATGGGAACGGGAAACGGTAACACGCGGTCCCTTAGTGGTTTCCTTTACTTCCATCACATACACCTTAATACGATCGTTCGGACGATAGGTCTCGGTACGAAGCTGCTCACCCTCCATAAGGATTGCTTCGCACTTACCTAAGTTTACGCTGACATTATTGCCGATATATCTCTGCACCACACCGGTAACAACCTCTCTCTGCTTTTCGCTGTACTGGTTGTAAATTGCCTTACGCTCTTCCTCGCGAATCTTCTGAACCACCACCTGCTTTGCCTTCTGGGCAGCGATACGTCCGAAGTTCTTCGGGGTAACCTCGATGTTTACGGTATCACCGATTTCGTACTTCTCCGCCGGGAACTTAATGGTTGCTTCCGCAAGAGAAATCTCTTCTACCTCGTCCTCAACCTCTTCCACAACTCTCTTTTCGGCCCAAACTACAACCTCACCGGTCTTGCGGTCGATATTTACTTTAATATTATCTGCCTTACCGTAGTTATTTTTGCATGCTGCAATCAAAGAATTCTCGATTGCCTCCAACAAAATATCCTTGCTGATTCCTTTCTCCTTTTCCAACAGGTTCAATGCCTCAATTAATTCCTTTGCGTCCATAATATCCTCCTTATCGTTTTTTCTTAGATTAAAAATGAATTGCTAACTTTATCATTGCAATGCTCTCTCTCGGAATCGTCAGTGTCTCCTCCTCCGAAATACCAAGCACAATGTTTTCCGCATCATAACTTACCAGCTCGCCCTCAAACTCCTTTTGTTTGTTAAGCGGCTTATACAGCTTTACTTCCACGTCTTCGCCGATGCTGCGGGCAAAATCCTTTTCCTTCTTTAGCTGTCTGCCCAGTCCCGGAGAACTCACCTCCAGAAAATAGGCTTCCGGAATAAAATCCTCCACGTCCAGCAAATCGCTTAACTCTCTGCTGACAGCCTCACAGTCATCAATGGTGATGCCGCCTTCCTTGTCAATGTAGGCACGTAAGTAGTAGTTACTGCCTTCCTTCACATACTCCACATCCACCAATTCGAAGCCTGTACGCTCCATAATCGGCAGGAGCAGCGCTTCGGTCTTCTGCTCGTAATCGTCTCTCTTTGCCATAAAATCTCCTTTAGCATCTCTTTCTTGTTGGAAACCATAGAATCGAGTTCTGCTCGCAGAACTCGGGCGCGCGAGCGGTGTCCGTAGGACTATCTACCATTCCGCGAGCTGCGCATCCCCCGGAGGGAACTCTTTCTTGTTGGAAACCAACAAGAAAGAGTGGACTTTCGTCCACTCTTTGCTCAACCTTTATGCTACCAAAAGATACTATATCACCTAAATTCGAAAAAATCAAGTATTTTTTGGAAATTTATTTATTTTGTTTCTTCTTTTTCGTTGCTGCACCAGCCCCAATAATCGCTATCGTTCCCAATGCCGCAATCGCAACCGCAATCAACATACCTATATTCTTTCCCTGATCTTCCTCACTGCCTATCTCGCTATCCTTACCCTCCGGTGTTCCTCCATCCTGCGCCTCTCCGTCAGACATCGTAGCGTCCGGTGAATCATCTTGCTCCGCAGTCGGATCCGGTGCAAGAGTCGGCGTCGGTGTTGGGGTCACAGTCGGTTCAGGCTTCGGTGTTACTGTAGATTCCGGCATCGGTGTTGCAGTCGGCTCCGGTGTCGGTGTTGCCGTCGGTTCCGGCGTTGGTGTCGCGATCGGTTCCGGGGTCGGTGTCGCAGTCGGCGTCGGAGTAGCTGTTGCCTTCGGTACAGGAGTTGCAGTCGCCTTCGGTTGATTGCTCACTACATACTTATCATAGTACTCCTCTGCTGTCGGATAGGTGTAATCTGCCGGTATTTCACTCAAATCACCATAAGTAACCACATCAAATTTAATGGCAATTCCGATTCCCTTATCAACATCATAGGTCTTTGTTGCCGGTTCATAATACATCAGCGTAATATAGTTGGACTCGGGGGATTTTTTTACTCCCACCAGCCAGTCATATGTGGTTTTTTCCGTACGACTGATTCCGTTTACAAATCGGTCGGCAATGCAATAAAGCCAGGATTGTCCCTGCGTTTTATAAGTTTCGGCCGGAAAATATATTTTACCGATTGTATAAACAGGAAGTGCAACACTTAAGCCGCTTTTTATATCGCTGTATTCATAAGTCTCCCCCTCAATCCGATAAAGCCGGTCATAGAACCTTTCTTTCGACAACATATTCATTATGTTGTCCGGTTCATAACATTCTTTCAACCGAAAAAAACCGTTCTCCAACTCGAACAGTGCCAAAGATT
>CALBKM010000040.1 GCA_937895705.1 uncultured Clostridia bacterium | reverse complement strand
TGTTCCGAAAGGAACATTCATAGCTACGGGAGTAAGGGTAGAAAAAGCCGGCATATTAAATTTAGAACAAGGAAGTGCGTTATGCTTTAAGGGCGGAGAAACCTTATATGTCTACGGAAAAGTAAATCTTTTGGGAACAGAAGAAGAACCGGCTGTGTTTACGGCAGACGGAAATGCTTCCTGGTCCGGAATCCACATTTATGAGGGAGGAAGTCTGAAGGGAGAGCATGCTAAAATTCGGAAGATAGCATGTGTACACAGAAGTAATTATACCTATGCAGGCATCCTGTCCTGCGGAACATTGGAACTGACAAACTGTGAGGTGGAAGCTTCGGGACAATCAGGCAGTACTATTGTTTCGGCGGACAGCGGAAGTACACGGATTACCGGAGGTACAATACAGGGAGCCAACTGCGCTATTTATGTATGTCAAAAGGGAGACGGTTCTTTTATACTGACAGAGACCCTGATTGAAGGAGCGATATATGATGGAGTGAGTGTTTATAGTGTAGGAAGCGGTACATTTGCAATCACAGGGAACCGTTTTGAAAGAAACGGAGGATATCCGTTGGTTATCAATCTGGAAGGTTTGTACACCGGAAACGAAATGGAATCAATCACAGACAACTCATTCAGTGAGAATGTTAAGGTAAACGGAATTGTATTAAGCGGAAATGCAAAAAAAGAAGTGAATCTTCCCACCGGAGAGTTTTTTTTCCATATGGTACGAATCAATGCCGGCGGAGTGTTGAATATCGAAAAAGGAAGTACCATCTGCGCTGATGACTGGGCAATAGAAGTGTCGGGAACTCTGAATGTACGTGGAACAGAGGAAGAACCGGTCATCTTTACGGCGTTGGGAGACGAGACATACGGTACAAATCTTATGGGAGAAGAAAGTACGACATGGAAAGGAATTTTTGTTATCGGAGGAGGTGTACTGAAAGGAGAACATGCTAAAATATTAAATACGAGCGGTTACGGATGGGTAAACGGTTACCGGTTCGCAGTTTATGTGCAAGGAACGGCGGAACTTCGGGCGTGTGAAGTAAATTCGGGAGGAA
>CALBKM010000039.1 GCA_937895705.1 uncultured Clostridia bacterium | reverse complement strand
CCCGTTTTTAAAAAGCATGATATAAACCTCCCCGCTTAATCTGTTCGCTAAATTCAAGTTTATTTAACTCTTTGCATCCTTCCCAGATTCACATCCGAATGCTCCAATTCTCTGGAATACCGATACATAATTTTCTTTATATCTTCTCCCGATAAGTGTCCGTCCTGTTCTGCCCACTTTGCCAGAAACATTTGATACAGAACCGTAACGCTGTCTACCGTCATCCTGATTTTCCCGAGGACATTATCATCGTACACCGCACCGCAGAAATAGGCAAACACAAAGTATACCAGCAGCTGTTCCAAAAGAATGTCCATGTTTATCCCGTCAATTGGTGCCAGCTCGCAGTATTCTTGAAACTTTTCCTGTACGTTACGGTAGCCTCGTGCACCCTTACCGTACAATGTCATCCAACACTTGTCCAAATATGCTTTCCAATCCTCACTTAAAAATTCCAGCTTGTATAACCGTTCAAATACCGTTTTCGAATAAAAGAACCTTTCCGTTTCATTTTCATAGAATGCCTTTATATCCCTCTCTGCCATCCGGACGGCATTTGCAAGATTATCCTCTTCCTCATAGTTTTCAAACACATCCGCCAAATCAAATAAATCACTTACCTCAATAATGTCCTGCATTTCTTCTGCCATTTTTTGCACCAGGAAAACCCGCACCGCTACGGACAAGTTTCTATTTTGCAGAATGGATATCATTATCTTTCTGGCGTCCTCTAAATAGGAGAAAAAGAAGGGATCAAAATCTTCAAATTCTTCCTCTTCCGTATTGATTTCCTCTTCCGAAAACTTCACCGGTTCTTTCTGTTCCTGCAGAATCCTTGCCACTTCCGGACAGGAAACCGTCAATGTGATTTCACGCAGATTTTCAAATTCTTCGATATGTCTCGGATAATTCGTACAGGTAGCACAAAGACTCTCCTCCCCCAGACACTCATACATCTCGCACAGATTATTCTCCTTCAGAAAAGCACATCGTTTATGACTATCCTGCACAAACACGCCTTCCGCAAAGTCAATCCGGTTCCGCAAAGTCTCTCCGTACTCGCCCGACTCGGATTTATAGCGAAGAAGCGCCGCTTCATCAATCACAATCTGCCATCCGGCACAGCACGTCGCTTCGCACCGGTCCGCCACGCACTTAAATTTATCATAATACTCCGGTCTTACATATAACATAATGACCTCCCGTTCTCTTTAAAGTAACAAAAAAATCAGTATCCGTTCTCGTTCATCATTTCCCGCAAACAAATCACTGCAATCAATCTCGTCGTAAAATTCCAACTCATCTACGGTCATGAGATAAGAAATGTATTCCTCCGACGGATAATAAAAAAACAAATACATTTCTCTTGGGCTCTCATAATAGGATTCCAGAATTCTCGCCATGACCTTCCGAAGCAATTCCACAGAAAACGGGTTGAAGAAATAGAACCGGTTGACGTTTTCCGGTACCTCATATTCTTCCGCTCTCGCCGCTATAAACTCCGTCCTTGCTCCCGCCACGGCAGTCTTCCGGTTTTCCAGCGTCCCCTGATAAATACGTTCATCATATTCTATCCCCAGAGTACTTGCCTTGGTCTGATAAGCCAAAAAGAAATCCACACGCCCCTTTCCGCAACCATAGTCCAAAACTACATCCTTTTTACGAATCAGACCGCTATTGGCCAAGCGTTCCAAAACACAGTAAGGTGTAGGCTCGTAAGGGTATCGATATTGGTCGGAATTCGAATCGTCCCGACCGGTTGATTTTATTTGCAGGAGCTTGTCCCATGTAGTTTCATTCTCTAACATTGCTTTTCTTTCCTACTCTGCACATTTGCTTTTCTATCTTCTTTCCTCACATCCACCGAAAACAATCCGTCTCTGTTACAATAAAACAGCAATGTTCTCACGCCGTTTATCTTGACTCTTGCCTCTGCGTTTCCTTCCGGATAAAGCTTCACCATCTGCATCTTGTCCGAACCCAGCGCCGCAATAAAGGAAATATAATGCTGCTTCGTCATATCATGCACAACGCGGACATAGTACTCATCTTCTACCTTTTCGATGCATACCTTATGGGTGTCGTCTGGCGATTCCGCCCGGCAGGTGGTAAGCAATATTCCGTGACAGTGAATCACCGCTTCTCCCATACTGTGAATCACATTTCCGCACACCGGGCAAACATAAAACCGCGAACGTAACATATTTGCCGACACATTTCCGTTACTGACCGCATTCCCGGTCAGTAATTCCGTAATTGAAACACCGAACACCTTGGCAATAGGCTCCAGCAAGGAAATATCCGGATAGCCTTTTCCTGTTTCCCATTTTGACACCGTCTTGTCCGACACATTCAGCTTCCCCGCAAGCTCTGCCTGCGTAAAATGATTTTTTCCCGCAATTCTTTAATGACTGCTCCCGTAATATATTGATTCATTGTTTCGCACCTCCTATGGTGCCATCATAATCCTGAAAGGAAGGTTTTACTACCTACGGAACGTAGACACGCAGAACACAAAAGTTTCCCTTATATCTTCTCAACAGTCTCGTGACTAATTCTATATACCTCTCCGTAAAACTCCACCTTCTCCCCGGAACATACAATCAACCCGTCATCGCACAATCCATAAATTGTATATTCTTCAGATAACGCCAGCAGTTCCTCCGAAACATTATCTCTGACAAAATGCGGTTCCACCGAAATATCCACACAACCGAGACCACTATAAATCTCTTGTTTGTAATGACCGCAGGATGACGTACAAATTGCCGTTTTTGCCATGTTAATGGTCCCTGCACTCATTCCAATCATCACTCCGTCATGTTCTCTTAAAGCCCTATCCAAACCGTATTTTTGAAAATACCCAAACTGTGTCGGTGTATCTCCTCCCGACAACCATATCATATCCGCTTCCGCAACCTTCTTTTGTGCTTGCTCCGCATTCATTCTGCCGTCAACCACATATGCTTCTTCAAAATGAATCCCGACATTTTCAAACATATTCAAGAAGAAATGAAAATACTTATCCGTCTTCTCATGCAGATGTTCAAACTCGGATGCCACAAACGCAAACTTATTTCTTTTGCTTATTTTCTGCCGGAACACCTCCGCAGCCTGTGCATGAAATCCATTCGGAAACATGCTGGTCAAAATATAGGTACTCATACGAATCCTCCAAGTATAATTCCTACCAAATAAACGGTATCAGACGATACTTCACTTTCTCTTTATATTCCCGGTATCCGGTCAGTTCCTGTTCCAAAAACTGCTCTTCTCCCTTGATTCTCTTTGCAATAATAAGCGGATACGCAAGAAAGATTACAAACGAAATCAAAGAACCCAAAACAAGCGGCATCGCCAAAAACAACAGAACCGTAGCAAAATACATCGGATGTCGCACAATGCCGTACAGCCCCGTATCGATAACCTTCTGATTTTCCTGCACTTCGATGGTACGGGACAGATATGTATTCTCCCGAAGCACCTCCGCATAAAGCACATATGCGACTAAAAACACTACCGCAGCACCGATGGATACACCTTTCGGTAACAGAAACCAGCCGAACCGGAAATCCAGTCCCGCCACAAGAAAGCCCACCAGAAACATGAGTCCGCTGAGCTTTACCACAAGGCTTTGGTCTGCCTGCTTCTCCTTTGCATTCAGGCGTGATTCTAACAATTTCGGATTTTTTACCATCATTACAAGCCCGGCGACAAACATCGGAATAAACAAAATTCCCATAAAGAGCCAACCGCTGAAAAAGCGCAACGTTCCCGCCGGTAAAAACACCAAAAGTCCGACCAAAAGAATACCGAAAACAAATTTTATGATTGCTTGTAGGAATAGTTTTTTGCTCATGGATAACCTCCTATTTTTGCACAACCTTCCAGCTACCGTCCTCCACCACGTACTGAAACTCACTCAAATTCTCATCTAACATAACATCCAACAATTCCTTAAAATCATTGACCAGATTCACCTTTGGCAAGTCCTCTTTCTTCACCCAGTGCATGGCTCCTTCTTCCGAAGAAACAATCTCTCCCGAGAACCGATCTGCCACAAACAAAAATACAAGGTATCTGCCACCGTCAATGGGAAACTGTTTTACACCACACAGTTTCGGATTTTCTACCGTAAGTCCGGTCTCCTCTTTCATTTCCCGGACCACCGCATCCACAATGGACTCTCCAGGCTCTACATGACCGCCCGGCAGGGTAAATCCCTTCCAGTCTTTTTTGATTCTGTCCTGTAACAAGTATTCGTTGCCTCTCCGAATCAGGCATAATACCGTCAATTCTGCTGTTTCTGTGCGTTTCATTCTGTCATCCCTCGTAAATTCATTTTTAACATAACAACTCCTACCAACAAACCGATTACAAATCCGATTGCATGCACCACAATGGTCCCTAGACCAAGAAAACATCCCACAATCACATAAACCAACAGATAACATTTCTCCGCCGGAGCCAGACTGATACCTTGATTCTCTTTCCCCTTCAGAAGCCAAACACATACAATACCCAACAACACAAAAATCCCGAGGGACGCACCTATTATGGTGCCATTCCGAAAAATCAAACACCAAAGAAACGCAGTAAGCACCGTTCCGAAATTGTATAGCAAGAGCAACTTAAACGGCCCTATCTTTTCTTCTGCCTTATCGCCTACAATTTTCAACGCCACAAGATTTCCTTCCAGATGGATGATCCCCATATGCAGGTATCCGCAGGTCAGAAGCCGCCACCACTGTCCCTGCGACCCTATAAGGGCAAAAGACACTTCTCCGTATTCCTTTAAATATCCGCCACCGGAGATGAATAAGCCAAAGAAGCTTCCTCCTCCGATTACAAGATTTGCGATGAATGCAAATATATTGAGTCCCGCTATGATAAGTGTTGCTTTTCTGCTTTTTATTTTCATTTTCTTCCAGCTTTCTCTCATATTATAAAATTCACCACTCCGAATATCACATGACACACCGTAAACACACCTATCGGAATCAATGCAATCCGATTCTTTCTGTCCAGCGCAAAGAACAAAAAAGCAAGGCACGGTGCCACCGTCATACCTAGTATTACCGCTGCACTTGTCACGCCGGTATAATACAATATCCAACTTCCCCAATATAACAGGCAACAAACAATTACCGCCTTAATCAACGAAGTTATACTAAACTTTTTGCGTTCCTTATGTATCAATACACATAACGCTGCAACCATGACTACCTGACAGACCGACCCGATAGCATCCGCCACTTTAGTCACCGACTCTGCCCGTAAAATATCATTGGGTGCCGGCACCGCAAACCAGATAAAGTTGGGGAGCATGATAATCAGGAAAAGATTCAGTCCCCAAATCTCGAAACCAAATTTATAATTCTTCTTTAACATCTCAATTCTCTCCGCACCTATAACGCTTTCTCACAGTGCTCATAACACCACGCCGCGTCTTCT
This sequence comes from uncultured Clostridia bacterium, assembly GCA_937895705.1. Lineage (GTDB taxonomy): Bacteria > Bacillota > Clostridia > Lachnospirales > Lachnospiraceae > SIG307. The sequence continues at coordinate 26,041 of CALBKM010000039.1, read as the reverse complement.
TTTCCGAACCATCCTTCACCCTCACCCGCACGCGGATAAAGCTTGTGCAGTGCTTCCTTTTCCTCCGCCAGAAGTTCCGCGTAATCATTTGTCTCACGGCTTATTTCCACCACAATGTATTTATGGTCTCCGTCATTGCGCTTAAACATTCCGATGAGTTTTATTTCCACCTCGTCCCCAAGATTATATTCTTTTGTTGACATCAACATACAATCACAGTGGGGTGCCGGCGGAGTTCCGGACTCTTTCACCCAACCGTACGGGTAGTCAAACCCTCTTGCATGCGCCAGCGACTCCTTTTCCGATTCCGAAAACGCATTTGTTTCCGGGTTATATACCATACGATTCGGATAGTCCTTGGTTTGTTCGATTATCATTCGCATATGCAACTTCTCCTCACAAACTCTGTTTTTCTTACTCCAACATATATTTCATCAGCACCGCATGCTCCCGCGGCTCCTCATAATAATTCTTCCGCAAACCGATTTCCTCAAAACCAAGCTTTGTATATAAAGATCTTGCCGGAGTATTGCTTTCCCTTACTTCCAGGAAAAACGCCGCAACACCTCGGGATTTTCCTTCCTCCATAAGCGCCGTCAACATTCCTGTTGCCACGCCTCTTCCCCTGGCTTCCGGAGCGGTGCACACATTGGTAATGTCCGCTTCTTCTCCGGTACAAAGAAGGACGCAGTATCCCAATAATGCGTCCGTTTCCTTTGCTATGATTACAATATAATTTTCATCCGACAGTGTCTTAAAAAAAGCCTCGTAGCTCCACGGTCTGGAAAAGTTCTCTGCCTCCAGAGCTGCTACTGCCGCCACGTCTTCCTCTGTCATTTGCCTAACAATCCAATTTTTATCCAAACAAATCTCCCTCTGCGGGATTCCGCAACAGTTCCTCCGTCGTCCGATTCCCCGCTCTGTTCTTCTTTCCTACGCCTGTTCTGCCCGTTCCTTTTCTTCTCTCTCCCTCTCTGCCTGAGATTTCCGAAGATAGGTCGGCACGAATTCCGCCGCACTCACAAGTTTTCCTTCCTTAGCGTACATAAAAGCACAGGCTGCCAAAGATGCCGCCCGCTGCTTACTCATATGTACCGGTGCAAAAGAGAATGTAACCTGCGTCTTCTCTGCAAGTACTGCCTTATACGCATCCGCACCGTCTCCCAGATAAATCACCGGGCATCCCAAACTGTTCACTTCCGCAATGATGTCCTCTACCGCCACCGCCTGCTGTTCAAACAGGCAGTCCATGGTTTCTGTTTCTTTGTTCCAACGGTATAATCCCGTATACACCTGAGACCGTCTGGCATCCATCAGCGGACAGATTACCGCCTCCGTTCCGCAGAAATTCCAAGCCAGCGCTTCCGTGGTCGGAACCGCAATGAGCGGCTTATTCAGGGCCTGTCCCAAGCCTTTTGCGGTCGCAGACCCGATACGAAGTCCCGTAAAGGAACCCGGTCCCGCCGTTACTGCAATAGCATCCAGTTCCGAAAGCTCCGTCTCCGTCATCTTCACGATTTCATCAATCATCGGAAGCAACGTTTGGGAATGAGTCTTTTTATAATTGGTTGTGTACTCGGCTAACACCGCATCCTCTGTAGCCAATGCCGCAGACGCAATCAGTCCCGAGCTGTCAATCGCTAAAATCTTCATGTAATTTCACCTCTCAGAGTAAAATCCTTTATTCTCCCACCGTAATCAAACGGTAATCCGTCCCCTTTTGCAAATCCTTACTGATGAACACCTTCACCGCATCCGCCGGAATCAATTCTTCAATCAACTCCGCCCACTCGATCATGCAGGCTCCGTCTCCGTAAAAATAGTCCTCGTAGCCGATTTCCTCCATTTCCTCCGGTTCCTCAATACGGTACACGTCAAAATGGTAAAACGGCAGACGTCCCCGATACTCCTGCACAATGGTAAAGGTGGGGCTGTTCACCGTGTCGGTAACACCCAGGCCTACCGCAAATCCTTTGGTAAACACGGTTTTCCCTACCCCCAGATCACCGGATAGGCAATACACTGCCCCAGGCCTTGCCTCTTCTCCCAACTTTTTTCCAAAGGCATAGGTTTCTTCTGCCGAAAAACTATCATACTTCATAGCTGCTCCTTTTTTGCTTTTTTGCCGGTTACAAACTTCGCAAATACTTATTTCACACTTTTTCCCGCTACCTGGCCGGACAAATGCTTCTTAAAGAACTCTTTTACTTCAGCCTCGCACCCGTTGAGTTCTCTCTTCGGCCAAATAAATGCATATACACGACCGGTATACACTAAAATCTGAGACTTGTATTCTTTTACCTGATACACATCCCCCCAGGTAATGGATTGACTCTCCGCATCCTGACTTAAAGTAATCCCTTCATCGGTCAATACATAGTCCAACGGCTTTTTGAATACTTCATTTTTCGTCACTTGCTTTCTGGCTTTGCTGTACAACTGCAACGGATGCACCACCGTAAACAGCATTGCCACAAAAATCAGCGCCACGGTCTTTACCGGGTCTCCCTTACCGAAGCCGGCAATTAATAGTCCGATGGCTCCGAAGGTTACAATGGCATCCGCCAGCAAAGACACTCCGCGATAAGAATGATGCATCAAAAAGGCAAACATATCCTTTACCGTTATCTGTACCGAAAACTTAACTTCTTTCATGGAAACTTACTCCTTTCGCATACCCTTCTCTATCTCCCTTATACCTGTAAAATCCAACCGATAATTCCTTGCGGCAGCCGTTCTTCCATCGGTGTTCCGTCATCAAACATGAGATTCGCATGCACGGAATTCACCAGACAATGCTGTCCCATTTCCACACCGAAGTTAATGGAGGAAATACCGCCGTCCCCGTTCTTGGTCCACTTCGGAAAATAGAGGAACTTATGCTTCATCTTCTCCAAACGCGGTATACGCGGCACGATTTCCGTTTCAAAATCGTGGAACTCGTCGTGGGTGGAAATCGCAAAAAACAGATGTACCTCATTGGCATCAAATTCATCCAATACCGCATCTTCCGGAATCGCACTTGTCCCAATCGGTACACAGCCGTCAAAAAACGCCGTATCCTGTGCCACCACTTGAAAACAGAAGGTTGCACCGCTGGAATTTCCCATCACAATCTTTTTCCCGACGGTCTGCTCCCTCTCTTTTACAAACAGTTTGATAAGGTCCACCACCGGCTTTGTATATTCTCCCGTATGCCAGGTTCCGCTAACGGAACCATCCGTATCTCTGTATTCGTTAGCCAGCGGGATCAACACATAAGCGCCTCCCAGCTGCTTTTGATACTCCGGAGAAGCAAACAACTCTCCTCCGCTGTAATTGATACAAATATCTCCCTCTAACGAATTGGAGGTACCGTGTAAGAAAACCAAAAGCGGATACTTCTTGTCCTTGGGATACCCATGCTCTGTCGGGTCGTAATAATAATATCTGAGATTCCCAATGGCAGGCACCTCAACGATTTCCTTGTGGTAAAGATGAAAATACTCGCCCACCTTGTAGGTAGCAGCATAACTGATAAATTCATCCCCCGTAAGCTCATTTGCCCACGGTGGGGTTACCTGATTTCCCATCGCGTTCCTCCTTTTCGCTTTATCATACACACCACAGCTTGCTTCACTACTTCGTAGTTCCCGCAAGCCTTCCAATATTTGGATTCCGCTCATTTGCTAACGCAAACGGCTACTTCCTCATTTACTATAAAATCATCGTCAACTGAATTCTCTTCTTCTGTAAATCTACGCTCATTACCTTTACATCCACGATGTCGCCGACACTTACCGCATCTAACGGATGCTTAATGAAACGCTCCTTGGACATCTGGGAAATGTGAACCAGACCGTCCTGATGCACACCGATATCCACGAATGCACCAAAGTCGATAACATTACGCACCGTTCCCTTCAAAATCATACCCTCGGTCAAATCCTTCATTTCCAGCACATCGGTACGAAGAATCGGCTTCGGCATTTCCTCACGCGGGTCACGTCCCGGCTTCTCCAATTCCTTGATGATATCGGTCAAGGTAATCTCACCGATACCCAGCTCTTCTGCCAGAGCGGTCTTATTCTTAATCTGGCGGGAAAGACCGGACAAACCGCTACCGGATGCAGCATCCTTAGAATTTCCGCCTTTCTTGTCATTTCCGTTATCCTTCTTCGCGCTGTCATCTTCTGCCGGTGCGGTAAAGTTACCACCGTTCATGGCTGCCATCAACGCCTGTGCCATCATGGTATTGCCGCCCTTTACGCGAAGACGATTGTCCTTTTCGCGGTTACGCTTCGGGGTGTCGTCCTTCTTTGTTGCCTTTTCCGCACGGGCCTGCAACTCCTTCTGCTCCGCCTGCACTTTCTTTATATCTGCTGCGGTGTAGCCGAGCTTCTCTAATAATTTCTCTGCTGCCTCATAAGACTCCGGATGTACACTGGTGGCATCAAGCGGATTGGTTCCGTCGTTGATACGAAGGAATCCGGCACACTGCTCATATGCTTTCGGGCCCAGCTTTGCCACCTTAAGAAGCTCCTTACGGGTTTTGAACTTACCATTCTCCTCACGGTATGCCACAATATTTTTTGCAATCGGCTTGGAAATACCGGACACATACTCAAGGAGCGGTGCCGAAGCGGTATTTAAATCTACACCTACCTTATTTACACAATCCTCTACCACACCGGACAAGGTCTCGGACAGCTTCTTCTGGTTCATATCGTGCTGATACTGACCTACACCGATGGATTTCGGATCAATCTTAACAAGCTCCGCCAGCGGGTCCTGCAAACGACGGGCAATGGAAGCCGCACTACGCTGTCCCACGTCAAAATTCGGAAACTCCTCGGTGGCCAGCTTACTTGCGGAATACACAGAAGCGCCTGCCTCATTTACGATTACATACTGAATCGGCTTGTTCAGCTCCTTCAACAGCTCTACGATAACCAGCTCGGACTCTCTGGAGGCCGTACCGTTACCTACGGAAATGAGGGTAATGTTATACTTCTCAATCAGTCTCTTTAAAATCTTCTTGGACTCTTCCACCTTGTTCTGCGGAGCTGTCGGATAAATCACCACGGTATCCAGCACCTTACCCGTCGGGTCCACCACCGCCAGCTTACAGCCGGTACGGAACGCCGGGTCCCATCCAAGGACAGTTTGTCCCGCAATCGGAGGCTGCATCAGAAGCTGTACCAGGTTCTTACCAAACACCTTAATCGCACCGTCCTCTGCCTTCTCCGTCAAATCGTTACGAATCTCACGTTCAATGGCCGGAGCAATGAGACGATTGTAGGCATCCTCTGCCGTAGCTGCCAACAGCTCGTCCGTAAACTCATTCTTCTTTACGATAATCTTGGTCCGCAAAAACTGCAAAATACGTTCCTCCGGCGCACTAATCTTTACGTTCAAAATCTTCTCATCCTCACCACGGTTTAACGCAAGAATACGATGTCCCGGAAGCTTATTAAGCGGCTCCTCATACTCATAATACATCTCGTACACGGACTGAGTCTTTGCTTCCTTCGCATTGGAAACAATCTTTCCTTCCTCCATGGTAATCTCACGAATATAGCGACGATAATCCGCATCGTCGGAAATCTGCTCCGCAATAATGTCCAACGCACCTTCCACCGCTTCCTTGGCGGTCTTAACAGAAAGTGCCGCATCCTCTGCTTCCTTCACATACGCTGCGCCCGCTTCCTCTGCCGGCTTGTCCAGAGCCTCGGTAAAAATAAGCTCAGCAAGCGGCTCCAGACCCTTCTCCTTTGCAATGGTGGCACGGGTTCTTCTCTTCGGACGATACGGACGATACAAATCCTCCACCTCAACCAAAGTGGTAGCTGCCAGAATCTGGGTCTTTAACTCATCGGTGAGCTTTCCCTGCTCCTCGATGCTGCCCAGCACCTGTTCCTTCTTTTCCTCTAAGTTTCTAAGATATACCAAACGCTCGTGTAAATTACGAAGCACTTCGTCATTTAACGAACCGGTTACTTCCTTACGGTAACGGGCAATAAACGGAATGGTGTTGCCCTCATCAATCAACTTTACGGTAGCCTCTACCTGCTCCAAACGAATCCCTAATTCATTTTTTAACTGTTCATAGATATTCATGGTTCTGTCTCCTCACATCTGTCATAATACAGCAAAGCGATATTGACGGATTGCTTCAATGCTCCGCAGTACCGCATTTAATAGTGTAGCATATTTTATGGAAAAAGAAAAGAGGGAAGAAACCGGAGTTTCTTCCCTGAAAAAGACTACTCTTTTTGTAACCATAATACCGGACGCATAGAAAATCCTTTCATTCCCGTTGATGCCCACACCACTTCATTGGCAGTGACTTGCAATACACTTCTATCATTATATCCCGGCGTTCTTAACCACCAATATCCGTAATCTCCATGCGTATATACCCGACCGCCTTGCGCAATGGCATACTCTGTTGCCTTTGTTCCCAGACCTTTTCGTTTCGAAATAAAAGCAGATTCCTTTGGATAGAATTCCTCTACTTCTTCCATGCTCAACAAAAAAATTTTGTCCCTGGTTGTCGGTCCACCTTCGATTCCATACTCTTTATTTCCTAAGTTCTTGATTTCCGTCTCAACAATACGTTGTTTTTCTTCTGAAGAAAACGCCTTGTCATAAAAATTCTTGTTCAACCAAACCCTCCAGTAGCTGTTTTCCCACTCTCTGTTTTTTGCTCCAGACTTCCAACCAAACGGCCAATCCGGCGTATCCAGCACATACCTGCTCAACAGCAACATTTTTCCGTCTTCTTCTTTTAAAACAATCCATTCAATCGCCTCCGGCCCATTCGACATGTCGTTGTCTTGTTCATACGAACCGAATACAATAATGTCACCTTTTTTTGATTCTTCAATCTTCACAGGTGACGGTGTCGGTGTCGGTGTCAAAAAAACAGCTCTCAAATGTGTATCTTCCGACAATGTTATTTTTATGCTTCTGTCGGAACCCAATAGCTTTTCACCAACATACCACCCACTAAAGATGTACTCATCCAACGGCCGAACTACTACCCGTATTTCCGTTCCCTGCTCATATGTACCGTTTTTCTCCGAATTCAATCTGCCGGCTCCTTCGGGCTCTACTCCAACAGAGAAGTTACAACAAATCGGTACCGGTGTTACAGCAGATTCCGGTTCTTCTGTCGGCTCCGGTTCCCGGGTCATCTCCGGAGTCGGACTGGGAATCGTTTCTTCTGCCGGCTCTTCGACCTTCGGTTGCGCCTGTTCTTCTATATGCCCGGGGGATATCGTTTCATATACTTTTTCTTCTTTTTTCCCAAAAGCTTCTACGCATAGCAATACCGCTAACAAAAGAATTATAATAAGCCCTATTACCACAAACCCTTTTTTCCGCATCTTATGTCCTCCTTTTATAATGATTCAACAATTCCTTTACCGTGGGGCTACATTCTTTCCCCTGCTCTCATTTTCATCAAATCCGCCATCTTACACCCCGATGCCCTGGCCAGCGCCAGAAGATTTGTCCCGGTTGCTTTATTGATATCCTTTGCCCCCTGCTCATACTGCTGTATCATACGAAGAGACACTCCGGACTTCTCTGCAAGAATTCGTTGTGAATACCCTGCAAGTCTTCGCATCTGCTGCAATTGCGTCGGCAATTCTTTTCTGCGCTCCCATTCAATCATCACATTAATAATTTACTCATCCCTCACTCTCCTATCTCCATAGAGTCACTCTTCTCTGTTATATCTCTATAGAGATACTTTGTCAACTTTCTCCTCTTCCTTCTCCTCCATCTTCCGAAACCGTTCCTCCATCTTCCGTCTCACGTCCTCCTGAATATCATCAAACTTCTTTAAGAGCTTGTCCCATTCCCTCTCCGTATAAGACTCCCCGCCGATGGGATAAGACACCTCCGTCTCACTGTTTCGGAGTTTTTCTAAAATCTCTTCACTCTTTTCCCTCAGAAATGTCATACACTCCGCAGTTTTATCTTTCGGAAAACGCTCCCGCTTCCCTTCCGAAACACCGCTTTGCTTTTTCGCTCCCATACCTGTCTCATTCCCCGGCACTCCGTATCCTCTCTGCACCATACCGATTCCCATCACCATCGCTCCTTTCACAATAGATAAAGCGCTACAGCCCCAATACACTCCATTGAAACCATAACGCTATCCGTAAGTTCGTATTCATTTCCTTTGTAAACTATATCGGCCGAAATTCCCAAAAACATGATATACTTACAAAAGGATGTAAGATTTTCTTTTTCCTGACGCATTAATAGGTGAATCGATTCAATCCAAACAGGGAGGTAAACGATGCAGGACGATGAATTAATAAATATACTAGAGACCGATCCCAACACCGGCATGATGCTTTTGCTCACACAATACGCGGGACTGGTTCACTCAATTGTGAGACATAAGTTGGCCGGTCAAACCTTTTGTGATGCGGACATTGAGCATTGCGTCGCAGACACCTTCAGCGAGTTCTATTGTGACCTGAACAAATTTCAAAATGCAACCGGAAGTATCCGGGCCTGGCTTTGCGTCATTGCCCGGAACAACGCCTATGACCGCCTGCGCAAGTCAAAAAAAGAGGCGGGGACTCTTTCCCTTGATGCGGAAGGAATTACCGAACCGTGGGATGACACCTTTTCCGTAGAAGAAGCGTTGGTTACCAAAGAGTTCAGAGAAAAACTGCTTCGCGAAATCAAGGCCCTCGGAGAACCTGACAGCACCATTCTGCTCCGCAAATACTACCGTTCCGAGTCTTCAAAGGAAATTGCCGCAAGCCTCAATTTAACCGTTTCCGCTGTGGATACACGCGCCCACAGAGCCATTCTAAAATTACGCAGTATATTCGGAGGTGAACGCGTATGAAAAAAAATTTAACCGATATTTTTGATACTATAACCCCGGAAGAATTAGATACTCTTCCGGAGGAAGCTTTTCAGGCAGAAAAGCTTGATGATGTTACACAAAAAAGAATCCGGGCTGCCGTAACGGAGCGCACCGGTCTGACGCTCAACGCAAACGGTAATTCCGACACCGGTAATAAAAACGTAAAAGCCGACATTACCGTTTCGGCCCGCAAAGCTTCAACCCGAAAGCCAAAGACCTTTCGCCGTATCCTTGCCGCAGCAGCTTGTGCGGCATTGTTACTGGGTATCGGAGCCGGGGCGTATGCCTATGCCGCCGCAAAAAAGGATTATAAAAACGCACTGACTTTCTTCTACGAAAACGAACTTTCCACAGAAGGTCTTACGAAAAATGAAATCAAAGAAGTTTACCGGGATTTTTACTCCCTTTCCTTCGACAATGACTTAACCACCGATGTCCTTTTAAACAGCAGACCGGATTTGGTGCGAGGCTATGAAATCACCGGGGATGCCTCGGAATGGGATACCACTGTGCCGGATACCTCCCTTTCCGAGTACAAGACACCGGTGTATTATGAGTTTGAACGAGTGTATACAGACATTGAAGGAACCTACAATCCGCAAACCCATGCATACCGTCAACAGTTTGAAGAAAGCATCTTCCGAAAATACCGTAACGGTGAAAAAGTTTGGGAACTTTCCTTTGAAGACATCCAAATCTACGACTACTACGGTGACCCGGCAGATGACAGCAAACCGGTTCTCGTATACGGCACAGGATTATCTCCTACCAATTCCAAGGACGAAATCGTCACCATAGTTGCTCTGAATGCAGACGGTTCCGTTCTTTGGAAAACCGTTCAAAACAACGCTCCGGGCTTTGATCAGATCGATGAGGTTTTATCTCATCCGGACGGTTCCTACACAACTTTCGGCCGCTGTGCAACCGATAACAACGACCTCAACTACTGCCTATGCATAAACAAATACGATAAGACCGGTTCCCCTCTATTTTCCAATACAATTGATATCAGTGACCACTTCATTCAGAATGCAGCACTGACAAGCTCCGGCTACCTGGTACATTTATCCAGCTATGTCACCATTGAATTTTCCCGTGTACTGAATCTGGATTCAGAGGGTAACCTGTTGGGAGACTTCCGCTATGAAAGTGAGGAAAACGACTTCTTCATTTCCGACCTTTGCGAACACAGCGGCACCGTTTATATTTCCGGATACTCCACCCCGAAAGCCCCGGAGGGATATCGCAATTATCTCAAGCGCGACCTATATGCGTTAAAAGACAGGCTTCTTGATTTTGACAATAGAGACAAATACGTTAACAACAGCTTTACCAAGGAAGAATTACTTTCCATGTTCCGGGAACAATTTACCGCTGTGCTTCTCATCTGCGGCCCGGACACCGGCTCACCGAAGGAATTCTACTCCGTGGCCGGTTCTTTGGGAGACGAGGTATATGTGGCGGGCGACTCTGTCTGCTGGTTTACCAAAGACATTATTGATTCCTCCTATTCTTCCACCATAAGGGTTGATACTATGGGAGGGATTACCATTACCGATGAGAAATTCGCTGTCCTCTGCCGCTTCTACGCCAACATTTTCAACGCAGACGGCACCTTTAAGGAGCAGAAGAAACTGGATTTGATGACGGAGCGTCATTGGGGAAAATAGGAAGGTTCTTTTCAACCTGTTGATTCACTGCTCCTCCCTCAAAAAATGCCACGGCAATTTCTACAAAGCATTGCCGTGGCATTTTCTCTTTTATTCTGCCTTTTCCGTTTTGATTTCAAGACACTACATCGTTTACTTCTCTGCTTTCATTGCCCGTTCCGACAGCATCACAACAATCGGAATCACAACAATCTGAAGCACAATTCCAGGAATCGCATTGGTCACGGCTCCGGCTAAAAATGCCGCAACACCGAAGCTTCCTCCTTTGATTCCCATACAAACCATCATCGCAAGTCCCCAAACAAGACGGCCGGCTATCATAGATGCTATAAGGGATACATATACAAATCCCTTTTTCTTCGGCAATCGTTTATAAAAAACACCGGACATCGCACCATAGGTTGCCAATTCAAACGCCATACAAACAGCCGTCGGAAAAATCGGCGGCATTCCCAAAATCACAGAGCGAAGCAGCGGAGCAAGCAGACCCACCGCCAGCCCCCACGGCCATCCGCAAATAAAACCGCAAAGCAATACCGGAATATGCATCGGACAAAGCATGGAACCGATTTGCGGAATCTGTCCCGTAAAAAACGGCAATACATATGCGATTGCCAAAAACATTGCAGCCAATACCATTTTAACAATTCTGTTATTCTTTCTCATCCCTGTCTCCTTTTCTTCTCTGTCACAAGCCGGTCTCCACGGAGCGTTTATCGCGCCATAGGAAATGCGCAATTTCCTATAGAACAAAAAAGGCGCTACTCTCCCTGCGGGGAGAATAACACCTTCCTAGTGTCACTGCTACTTTTCTTACTTAATTTTCCAAAAAATAACGTTATGTAAGAGCTTCTGCTCCATGCTATCCTTCTGAATAACACTGTCAGTATACCATACCGTCTCTTATCTTTCAACATCATCCGATATTAACTTTTTAATAATCTATCGAGTTTTTTTAACACTCTGTCTACCATCGCGGTCACGGTAACCTCTTCCACGCCGACGATTATGTTCTCGCATCGGTTCATCGGAATCAAAATACGCGTCGCATCCGCCTGTCCCACAGCAACCGCCATCTTCGGTGTAATCTCTCCGAACATGGAATCCGCAATCACAATGCCGATGGGACCGATAATCACATCCGCCTTCCGACAAGCCACCAGTACCGGATTTTCTCCGGTAGCCGCTTGTTTTGCTCCTGCCTTTAACATCGTCGCCGTTGCCGTCGCATTGGTTCCTACCGCAGTAATCTGTATTCCTTCATAACGTGCTACAATCTCCTTCACCAGTTGGGCACCCAACTGCCCTCCTTGACCGTCAATAATCAAAATGTTCATAAAAACCTCGAGATATAATAAGAATAATGTTATTGTATCATATATAATTTGAAAAAGCCATTATTTTATTATCTATCTTCCTTTCCATGTTCCCGCTCCGGTTTAGGTCCAATTTCCCAATCTTTTTTCATCCATCCTATTGCTTTTTAAAAATATATGTGATAGTATCTTCTTAGATGTAATGTAGTTTCAAAAACCACATGTCATATTCTCGATAAGCTTTTCATATAACACACTGTGACACATTCATCATGTAACATACGTATACCTCGTGTTTTTAGTGTTTTTCTGTACATACTATAACATAAAATATCTTTGCAAAAAGAAAGGATGGGATTTATGGAACTTACCACAACAAAAAACTTAACTTTACAGCAAACGATTGATTTATCCAAGCACCGGATTATTCCGCGACAGCCGGGCAGCGCTTACACGCACCTTGCCGGTGTGGTATTTGCTCTTCTGGGAGCCTTCCCGTTGATCCACCGAGCTGCCGGCACCTCGGGTCTTTCCCTTTTTTGCTGTATCACCTTTATTACAGGAATGTTTCTGCTCTACGGTGCCAGTACCTTGTACCACACTTTCGGCAGAACCATACGAAGCTACACCAATTTGAAGAAACTGGACCACCTGATGATATATGTTTTAATTGCAGGAACCTATACTCCGGTCTGTCTCCTGGCATTAAAAGGTACTGCCGGAAAGCTTTTGTTTGCACTTGTTTGGGGCATCGCTTTTATCGGTATTTTTCAGTGTCTGTTCTTCATCCACTGTCCGAAATGGGTCTCCGCAGTGATTTATATCGCAATGGGCTGGTGTTGTATCTTAGCTTTTCCGCAGCTTCTTCGCAGCGTTCCGTCCGGTGCCTTTGCGTTACTTCTGGGCGGCGGTATTGTATATACCATCGGCGGTGTTATCTACGCTTTAAAACTTCCGATTTTCGACAACAAGCATCCGAATTTCGGCTTACACGAAATCTTCCACTGCTTCTGCCTCGGCGGAACCGTGTGCCACTATTTATTCGTATTCTGTTATCTGGCATAAAAACCAAAGTGCTGTCGCAGCCCGACTCAACGTCTCGCCTGCAACAGCACTTTTCTTTGCCAAAAATGCTTCCGATTCTCTTATCGATTCACCTTCTGTGTGTTCCCTACTTTCCGTCCGTCAAAGAAATCAGGTATACAAACGGTGAATTCCAGTAAATCGTAATCTCATTCGTTGAATAACTCTCCTTATGGTCCAAATAGCGTTTGCCGATCGGTGCATCCTTCAAACGGGCTTTTGCAGTCGGGTCCTCCAAACCGGAATTAACGCCCCCCACCAGCATACCCGGCACCGCCTGATTCCTTGCCATAGACGGTCTGTGATGCGGATTTTTCGGAGACACGGTTCCCTGGCCGGTTACAAAACAGACTCCCACCGGATTTGTTCCTAACAAATAATTCAGGTTGGACTGTGCCGCTCTCAGGTACTTCTCCTCTCCCGTCAACTCGTATGCAAGCCCTAATATCACGCCGTAGTTGGAAACCGTCATATTACTGCCCCAGTAAAAAGAAACATTGGCTGTTCCGTAAGTATTTGCTGAAGTATTCTGTTCAAAACGAACCGCCTGGTCCAGCACTGCTTTATACGCCTTGGTATACACGGCAGATGCCTTATCGATGCCGTCCATAGTCAGAATAGCAATATTTCCGTAATCTCCTACCGTGTTCCAATCAAGTCCTGTCTTTGCCGCCATATTGTTTACGGCAGACAGATATTTGGCATCCTTCGTTGCCCGGTACATCTGTGCCGCTGCCCAATAACGTTCATCCTCATCATTGGTATCTTCATAAGAACCGGTGGTAATTCCCGCAGGGTTCTCAAAAATCAATTCCGGATTCACTTCCAAAAAGGCCCATGCCTTCTTGGCTGCCGCAAGACAGGTCTCCGCAAAGGTTCTGTCCACATCATAGTAGAACTCATACGCCAACGCCATTGCCCCACAGAAATCCGCAGTTGCGGTAGTAGATACCGGTGTCACAATAAGCTGCCCGGTCTCTTGCTCCGGCATAATGTACCCGCAAAAGCTTGCACAGCTCACCTTATGATACACACCGCCGTCTTCCGCCTGCATTTTTAACATCCATTCCAATTCATAACGCACCTCGTCCAACAAATCCGGGATACCGTTTCCGCTTTCCGGAATGCCGATATTGTCGTTATCCGGATTCTCCGTCGCCTCATATGCATACAACAAATCCGCAACAGATTTTGCCGCCGGAACAATATAGCGTCCGTAGTCTCCCGCATCATGCCAGCCACCGGTTACATCAATGAATTCTTGCGTACCGTAAATCTTCGCCTGCCCGGTATGACAAGCCTCGTGACCGAAGTTCTTATCTTCCACCTTACAGCCGCATCGCTGCAGATAGAACATTCTTACCATCTCCGCAACCAAATCGTCATATACGGAAGAACCTATTTCAAACTCATAAGACTTCGTATCTCCGCAGGAAATATAGTAACGGCCCGCCTCCTTTATCCCGGAAAAGTCTCCGAAACTGTTAATTTCATTTGCCGTCTTTGTGTATTTTTCTCCGTATACTTCTCCGGTATAAACCGTTTTCCCCGTTTCCGCATTTACAACAGAAAACTCCTTTGCTCCCACAAGGTCACAAAATACCGCTTTTTTCAGACTATCCGTGCCGTATCCCACCTGATTAATACGAATTGCCGGTTCATACTCCTCCGGTGCTTTTCCGTAACCCGTGTTCACCTCATAAACCGCCACGTTGTCCACATAAATTGTATGAGCCGGCAACTCTTTTCCCTGTGTACCGCAGTTAAATACCAGTTTCGTATTCTTATCCGTGGCACTCGTCATATCAAAGGTATACTCTATCACCGACACCTCTGGCTTTAACTCCACCTTTTTCCAAGTGTACGACTGGTAGCTTCCGCCGTTCTGTTGAATCATCACTTCGATACTTCTCGGAACCGTACAGGAAATTTCATAGCGCACGCCGTAGGTCTTATCTTTCTCCAGTTCGATTACGTTTTCCGGATAAATCTGCACCGCATAGTTTACTTTTCCCAAAGAAGTAATGTTTAACGCCAACTTACCTTCCTCTGCGGAAACCGTTCCGAATCCGCCGCTTTCTTTATACAAGCCCCATCCCTTTGTATCCGTATCAAAGGATGCATTTGTTACAATATTATTTTCCGGAAGAGGCTTCGGTACCGCAGTCGGTTTCGGGGTTGCCGTCGGTCTCGGAGTCGATGTTGCCTTCGGTGTAGCGATAGGCACTGTCTCCGTCGGTTCCGGTTCTTTCGTCACAACCGCTTCCTGTGTTACCGTAGGAATCTCTGTAGGTTTTTTTTCCTCCTCCGTCTGCTTATTACAACCCGGTAAAAGAAGCAGGAAAGTCAAAAGTACGGTAATCGACAATCCTTTATAAGCTTTTACGTATTGTTTTCCGTGTCCCGTTTTTTTCATGGCAGACATTCTCCTTTTGTAAAATCACTGTTTTAAAACAACTCTGTGGACAAATACCGATCTCCGCTGTCCGGCAGTACCGCAACAACGGTTTTCCCTTCGTATTCCGGTCGTTTTCCGATTGCCACCGCCGCTGCCAATGCGGCACCGGAGGAAATTCCCACCAAAAGGCCTTCCGTCCGGATTAACGTTTTCGCATAAGCAAAGGCCTCTTCGTCAGACACGGTAATCACTTCGTTATACACAGACCGATCCAGTACTTTCGGAACAAAATTGGCACCGATTCCCTGAATTTTATGCGCTCCTGCTCTTCCTTCGGACAAAAGAGGAGAAGAAAGAGGCTCTACCGCCACCACATAAAGTTCCGGAATACGTTCCTTCAAATACTTTGCCGTACCGGTCAAAGTGCCTCCCGTACCGGCCGTCGCCACATATACATCCACCGTTCCTTCCGTATCCTCATAAATTTCCGGACCGGTTGTCTTATAATGCGCAGCCGGGTTTGCAGGATTCACAAACTGCCCGGCAAAAAAGCTTCCCGGAATCTCCTTTGTCAGTTCTTCCGCCTTTTTCACCGCACCCTGCATACCTTCCGCTCCCGGCGTCAACACAATTTCCGCACCGTAAGCGGCAAGCAGCTTTCTGCGTTCCACACTCATGGTCTCCGGCATGGTAAGTATGACGTGATACCCTCTGAGGGCCGCCATAAACGCCAAACCGATTCCGGTATTTCCGGAAGTCGGCTCCACAATTGTGGCACCCGGCGTTAATTTTCCCGTACGCTCCGCTTCCTCTACCATTTCCTTTGCCACACGGTCCTTTACACTTCCTGCCGGATTCAGATACTCCGCTTTCACCAGCAACCGTGCCTTCACATCATATTCTTTCGCGAACCGGCTCACCTCCACCATAGGGGTATTTCCTACCAACTCACTTGCATCTTTTACTAACATCTTTGCACTCCTTTCCGTTCTGCTTAACCTAAGCCCACATCATTTCACCGAAAACGCCTCACCGTTGGTAAAGGCGTAAATCATACGTTCTTTTACCTTCTTACCGGTTATCTGGCAAAGGCCCCGCTCATAATATATAAGCTGCGTCCGATAACGTTTTGTCAGTACTTCTTTTACGTTTTCCTGCACGGAATCCGTTTTGTAATCCACCAAAACCAGTTCCCCGTTTTCCTCAAAATATGCGTCGATAATTCCCTGTACCATCACAAGTTCTTCCGTTTCTGCATCTTCTCCCGGATAAACCTCATCGTAGGGAATTCCGATCACAAACGGCTGCTCCTTCTTTAACATACCTTGTCGTGCCGCGGCCTGCATCCGTCCGCCCAGATCACTTTGGAAAAACCGTAACAGTTTCTGCGGTGCCACGAGCTCTGTTGCATCCTTCCGGATACGTCCCTTTGCAATCAACTCTTCCAGTTCGGAACTTACGTCTTCCTCGGTTTTATATTCCTTGCAAAAATCCATACACTCCATAATACGATGGTACAAAGTTCCCCGCTCACTGCCGGACACGCCTTCTTCTTTTATTCCCTGCATAAACCTCGGAACTGTCTTTTCCGGCAAAATCTCCGGGAACAGTTCTTCCTGTTCCTCGTCCTGATAGGCCGCCTTTTTCAGCTCCGATACGGACAGTTTTGTTTTTCCTTTACAAAGCGGATACGGATATCGGTAATTCTCCCGATTTAAAAGTTCTTCCGCCAATCCCTCATCATACACCGTATCGGTTTCGGTCTCTATCATTCTTTGATATCGCTCCGCCCGTTTTACACGCTCCGATTCTTTTTGTCGTACCATATCCTCCGTCTGCACTGTCGTCCGATCTTTACAAACAACCGTAATACTTCCCTTTTCCAAACATCTTCCCAGAGAAAGCTTTATAAAATCCAGATACGTATTTGCACCGTACAGCTCCGAGTAACTTGCATTTTCTCCGTTTGTAATATTATTTCCCAAATCCTCGAAAAACTCTTCCTCGGACTTTACCGTCGCGGACAAAATCAACTTCTCCCTCGCTCTGGTCAGTGCCACATACAGAATACGCAGCTCCTCCGAAAGCATTTCGTAGTTTAACTGTCCCGCAATCACTTTTTTAAATAAGGTCGGCGCCTTTACCCGCAATACTTCATCCCTGAAATCCGTTGCCACCCCGTATTCCGGATGCAATACCAGTCCCGCATGAACATCCATACGGTTAAACTTTTTGGAAAGTCCGGCCACAATTACCACCGGCGCCTCCAGACCTTTACTTTTATGAATACTCATAAGGCGCACGGCATTTTCTCCCGATACAATCTGTGCCTCACCGGTGTCCGTATCATATTTGATTAACCGCTCGATATAGCGTACAAAATCAAAAATACCGGAATAACTGCTCTCTTCAAACTTCTTTGCCTTTTCCGTAAGCATGGCCAGGTTCTCGAAGCGACGTTCTCCTCCCGGTTTCACCCGCACAAAATCCGGATAAGAAGTCAGTTTATACAAGCGTTCCAACACTTCCGGAACACCGGCATACACGGAAAGTGCCTGTAACTCCTTTAATTGCGCGGTAAAACGGAGTAACTTTCTTCTTGCTTGCACGACCTCTTCCGCGTCCCGTTCCTCCTCCGAAGCCTCCAAAAACAGGCCTGCCGCTTCATAGAAGGATTTGCGATACTCCTTCTCTTCCTTTTTTGCCGCGATACGAACCAGTGCCAGTTCTTCCTCGGTCATTCCCACCATCTCGGACCGTAATACCGAGACAAGGGGAATATCCTGTAACGGATTATCGATTATGCGAAGGGCATTTAGCACCACTGCCACTTCCTGTGCGGAAAAATACCCGCTTTGCTTTTCCACAATTGCCGGAATCCCAAGCTCCGCAAACACCTCCGTGAACGGTTCCGCATATCCGCTTAGCGCACGAAACAATACCGTAATGTCTTTGTATTCCACCGGATGACACTTCGGCCGCTTTTCTCCGTCTTCACCGGTCTCTTCCCCGTCATAAATCGGCAGTCCGCTGTCTATAAGACTCCGGATTCGAGTTCCTACCGCCATGGCTTCTCTTGCGATACGGTCGATTCCTTCCTCCTCTTCTCCTTCCTCAGACAGCTCCGTAAGCATCAATTCCGCAGTATACGCTTCCCCTTTGCCCGTTGCTTCATCATCCCACGGATAAGATGCTCCCAAATACAATTTTGCCGCATCATCGTATTCGATTCCTCCGAAGCTCTTCTGCATCAGACCGGAAAACACATCGTTGACTGCTTCCACCACCGCCCTCCGGCTTCGAAAATTCTTACCGAGGACAATCTTACAATACTCCGCACCTTCTTTATATTCTCCGTATTTATCATATTTGTCCATAAAAAGCTCCGGTTTTGCCATACGGAACTTGTAAATACTCTGCTTGACGTCTCCTACCATAAAACGGTTCGGGCGTCCGTCTTCCTCTCCGGAGATACTCCATGAAAGCAAATCCTGGATTTCGTTACTGTCCTGACACTCGTCAATCATAATCTCATCGTACCTGCTTCGAAGAAGTTTTGCCGTCTCCGTCGGACGAAATCCGTTTTCCGTTTCCTCCACTAAAAGCCGCACCGCAAGGTGCTCCAAATCATTAAAATCCACTAACCCGCGCTCGGTCTTTTTCCGGGCATAACGCGCCCCGTATTCCCCGCACAATTCCACCAGCCCCTGCAAAAGCGGTGCCATAGCTGCCATATCCTCCGCCATCTGCTCCGGCGTTGTAAAAAAGTAATCCTTTCTTAACTTCTCCAAAATATCTTTGTATCTTTTCCGCAGCGCCTTCACAAGATCTTTTTTCTCTTCCGTTGTTTCACATTTTTTTCGGGAAAGTGCCTGAAAAGAAAGCCCCGAGAGCCCCTCCCGCAACTCATTGTAGGTGTTCTTGTTTAAGAGCGTTGTAAGCAACTCTCCGTCGGCATCAAGTGCCTCCAGATACATATACGGCCCCTCTTTCTCCTCACAAATCTCCACCGCTTTTCTTCGAATTTTCTCACAATCCCCCAGTATCGTTTTCACCCGCTCCGTCAAAAGATGTACACAAGGTTCGCTCTCCGAAAGTATAGTGGCATTTTTCTGCCGTTCCAACGTATCTGTTGCCTTCTGTAACCAACTCTCCGGGAAGGGCGCACTCTGGGCAAATTTATATAAATTCTCGATATGCTTCACCAGACCGTCATCGGTTTTTCCGCTGCCGATACACTCTGTCAGGCGAAGAAACTGTTCTTCCCCTTTCTCATACCGGTCTTCTAAAAGTTCCTCCATCACATCCGCCCGGAGAAGCGTCAGCTCCGCTTCCTCCGCGATCCGGAACCCCGGGTCCAAATCCAGTTCGTAAAAAAACTCCCGAAGCAAACTTAAACAAAAGCCGTGAATTGTCATAATGGAAGCATTGCGCAACAACAGCACCTGCTTTTGCAGATGTGTGTTTCCGGCGTATTCTTCCGTGGCAAGACATTCGGCGAGCCGCTTTCCGATACGCTCCCGCATCTCGGCCGCCGCCGCATTGGTAAAGGTAACCACCAACAACCGGTTAATATCCTGAGGAGCATCCTTTGCCGTCAGCTTTTCGAT
This sequence comes from uncultured Clostridia bacterium, assembly GCA_937895705.1. GTDB lineage: Bacteria > Bacillota > Clostridia > Lachnospirales > Lachnospiraceae > SIG307. Next base: position 6,086 of record CALBKM010000039.1, on the reverse strand, counting down.
AATCCTCTGTACCAAAACCGCTGTTTTTCCGGAGCCTGCCGCTGCCGACACCAATGTGGTACAGTTCCTTGCCTCAATCACCTGTCTTTGTTCCGGCGTAAATCGAAGCTTACTCATGACACTCCTTTCCGAACTCTTCCCAAAGTTCTTCCTTCTTCCGTTCCTTAAGTTCGCGATAAGAAAACTCGTTCAGCCTATTGTCAAAACCGCACACGGTTTTATATCCGCAATATTCACACGGCGTAGTTTTCTTATAACGATACGGATTGGCCTCTGTCTCACCCGATAAAATCTCCTCCGCTTCCCGTTCCAGCTTACGATACACAAACTCTGTCAGCGTTTGAAATCCTTCCTCATGAATTCCTTTGGAGCGTGCACTCAAATGACCGTCTTTATCGGTCTCCGCATAAATCAGTTTCGAAGTCTCCGAAGGCTTAAATCCGCCGTTTTCCGCCTTTAACGACACATCCAGCGCCGTCACGGAAGTGATTGAATTGTTAAAAATACCGTCCGGACGGAATTCTTTTTTCATCGCATCCTCGGAATACTTTTCCCGCTCCAGAAAAGGGTCCGCCACATGAAAATAAAACATGCCTGCAGGTACAGGCGTTACTCCGTCTTCCGCTGCCGTCTGTCTGAGCGCTGCCGCCAGATACACCTCTAATTGTACCTGTAGTCCGTAATACAATTCCGTTAAATCAAACTTTTTACTGCCGGACTTATAATCCACCACCCGCAAATACCATGTGTCGTTACTGCAACACAGATCATACCGGTCGATTTTTCCGTGAAGGGCAAGGTACTTCGCCGTATGCTCAAACACTGCCTCACAGTGCTTCGGTTCAAACAAACTTCCCCTAATCTGCTCCTGCAGCATCTCTATTGTCTTTTTCAATACTCTGGCCGCCTTTGTTACCAAATAACCGTTCCGTTTTGTTCCGTCAAACACACCGTTTTCAAAGGTTGTTACCGCCTCAGACAAACTTTCTTTGCAAAGTCTGTCTCTTTCGGACTCTGTTATTGTATGCCAGGAAAGACCGTTTTCCCGTACTTTCCTTGTAAACAGTTCCAGTGCCATATGGTACAAATTGCCCAGCTCCGGCGCCGTCACGCGATACTCCGCACGCTCTTCCAGCGAAAGTCCGTACTGTAAAAAATGCGCAAATGCACAGGCCGCATACTTCTCTAACCGAGTTACACTGCCGTATAACACAGCACCGTACAACCGTTTTGCCACCGCCTCCTGCACGTTGCCCGTTGGGTTACCAAAAAACGCAGTCTGCAAGAGGCGCTTTGTCTCCTCTTCATCCTTTAACATAAACCGGCGATACAATTCCCAAAACGCCGTATCCTCTACGATCCCTTCCTCCGCAAACCGGCGTAACCCGTCCAGCAAATAGATCTTTCCCGTGTCGTTTTGCAGAAGAGACACAAAGGACGATTCTTCCTCTTCCCTCACCGAAAAGTCGGTAAATAAATCTCCGATCCTACCTACAAAATAAGACGGATGCAGGGCAGTCCCCTCGGCCGACAACCGGCTGTAGGTCATAATCAACCGTTTCCTCGGCTTCGTCAACATCGCATACAAATAATACTGCTCCGTATATACCGCTTCTTTTCTCGTCGGAGCCAGCTCCACATTTTTCTCTTTAAAAAACTCTCGTTCCGCTTCCGAAATCAAGCCTCCCGTACTTCCCTGCGCCGGGGTCACTCCCTCGTTTACTCCCGCCAGATACAGCACATCGATATCTGTCAGACGGGTTCTGGTCATATCTCCGATGACAACACAATCCGTACCGGACGGTACAAAGCCCACCTTACACTCAAAAAGAGCGGTCTCCATCAGCTCAACGTATTCTCTCAGAGACATTTCTTCCGTCTCCAGAAGCTCCGTAAAACGATCCAGTATCTCCATCACATTCCGGTACACCTGCCGGTATTCCGCCGCCCGTATCAAATCACCTTTTTCCTCAAACTCCGCTTCCATTTTGCGCAGTTTTTCTTCTGTTGCCAGCCCTTCCAGGAACTCATACAACCCGCGGGTACGTTCTCCCGCCGTTTTTCCTTCCGTCAGCTTCTCTCCGATTACGGAAAGCTCATTGTAAATCCGCCGGCGCAACGTATTCAGATATGTCAAATCCACCTTCTGTCTTGTACGATAGCGATAGGTCCACTCACATTTCCACATCCGCTCGCCCCTGATTCCGCAGGCCAGACAATAGTTTTCCAACACCGACACTTCTTCCGGCGTATAGTCCGTCAATCCGCTTTTTAAATAACGAAATACCGAATCATAGGAAAAACCGTTTAACGCATTCTGCAACACTGCCCGGATTAAGGCAATACACGGATTATGATACATTTTACGCTTACTGTCCAAAAATACCGGAACCCCCGCTTTTTGGCACTCCGTCTGTAACAACTCGCCGTAACCGGCAATATCCCCGGTCACCACCGCCACCTTGCCGTAACGTAATCCCTCCGTGCGTACTCTACGGGCAATATCCGCCGCCACAAAAGAAGCCTCCGCTTTCCGGTTCATCTTTGCGTAAAGCAGCACTGTTTCCTCCGTTGTCCGTTTCGGCGGCACAGGATACCGGAATAGCCCCCGTTCCAAAGCCCCCAATGCCGCATTCCCGGAAAACCGCGGCAATCCGGCCTCCGTCCCCTGTACTTCCGTTGCCACCGGACACCCTGCTTCTTCCGCCAACCGTGTCACCACAGCCTTCGTCCGAAGAGTCAGGTAAAACAACCCGTGCTCTGCCTCCGGAAGACGCAAAGCTTCCTCATCTGCGGTAAGCGTCATATAACAATGCCCCGCATACTGCAGCAATTTTTTTAGCAGACCGTACTGAGACGGCGTAAATCCCGTAAATCCGTCCAAAAATACATCGCAGTCCTTCATCAAGGCTGACTCCCCGATCACCTCCGCCAACACATCCGAAACAGTCTCCGTAGCCAAATACTTTCCTTCAATGCTTTCGGAAAAGCCCCGGTAAACCAGTGCAATGTCCGACAACTTCTTATATAAAACCGGTTCATCCTTTGCAAGCAAGCGCATCTGTTCCAAAGCCTCCGGTGTAATTCCGTATTGATAAAACTCTGAAATCAACGATTTCATTTCATCGATGAATCCCGCTTTTTTCGCATTTGCGGCAAACACACGCAGTTCTCCCGCAAGACGACCGACCACACGCTTTATCAGTAAACTTTTTCCCACATCACTCAACAATTCCCCCGGTACAATCCCGAGTTCCTCAAACACACGATAAGAAAGGCGCAGAAAACTAAGCACCTCAATATTTGACATGCTTTTCGTTTCGCTGCGCGTAATCAAATCCTTCATCGTCTGCAAAGAAAACTGCTCCGGCACAACGACAAGCACTGTCCGTTCGGGATGTTCCTTTGCAGTGCTTAACACCTTTTCATAGATTCTTTCCGTCTTACCGGAACCAGAAGCACCCATAATAAATGTAAGTGACATACGAATAAAAACCCCTTTACCTGAATATCTTGTAACAATAAAACACCCTTAGGAAACCTATAGGAGGCTTCTATGGCAAAAACACGAATCATCGTTTTAAAACTAAAAAAACTCCTACGTATCGCCGTTCCCGCTGCTTTTGTTCTCGTATTTTTTGTCCTGCTGTTCGTTTTGTTCTTTTCACCGAAAAAAGACAATGTAAACAGCGGCGAAAACATTACGCCGACAATGGCAACCTATCGCGCCGGCGTCTACAACTCCGTCATCGAACTGAACGACTCCTTTCTCAATCTGGAGGTGGTTGTGGATACCGACCATATCAATTCCGTCCGCCTAGTCAATTTGGACGAAGCCACTTCCGCCATGTATCCGCTCATGGAGCCGGCTGCCGCAGATCTCAGTGCCCAGCTTGCCGCCGGAGTATCGTTGGAGGAAATCACTCTCTCCGAAAACAGCAAGTACACCCAGACCCTTCTTTTGGAGGGAATACAGCATACGCTAAAAAAGGCCGCAATACCTGAGAAATAGGTACATACCATCATTTGTGCGGCCCCGGTGTCTCGCACTTGCCGTCCAAACATGAAAAAAGCCGCGCAGAAAACTGCGCGGCATATTTCTCTTTCGTATTTTACAATACTCCTTTGTATATCACCATGCTCTTTCGTACGCTTCCGTGTTCTTATGTACTTCGTCGTAGTCTTCGCTTTGGTACTTCATCGTCATTCTCTTTTGTAACTATCCCGGAATGCCGTTTCCTGTATTTTGACTCCTAGCCCAAGCTAGGTGGGTAACCGCACACAGGCTTTTGCAGTCCACTCATACGGAGGCATTGCAGCGACCTGTAAATATAGGAATCCCTTTTAAAGTAATGTAGGTTCAAAATAACAGGGAGTGTCGAACATCCTAGGATAGATAACCTCTTATGTACGTTCAAATAAGGCTTATCGCCCTCTGTTCTTTTGTATGAATTCATTATACCGCATTCTCCACCAAATTACAAGTAAAAAGTATTGTTTTTTACACCCTATATCTGGATTTTTTTGTGCGGATTGCCATTTTCGTTATTTTTTTATTTTCCCTCTTTTCTTTTTCGGTATTATGGTATACAATAAAGGGAAAAAGGAATTTAGAACATATAGGAGGGCACATCCATGCCAAAGCGAACAGATATCAACAAAGTCCTCATCATCGGTTCAGGCCCGATTATTATCGGCCAGGCTTGTGAATTCGACTATTCCGGAACACAGGCTTGTAAGGCACTGAAAAAACTCGGTTACGAAATCGTCCTGGTTAACTCCAACCCGGCTACCATCATGACCGACCCGGAAACCGCAGACGTTACTTACATCGAGCCGTTAAACGTAGAACGCCTCGAGCAGATCATTGCAAAAGAACGTCCGGATGCTCTTTTACCGAACTTGGGCGGCCAGTCCGGCCTCAACCTTTGTTCCGAACTTGCCAATGCAGGCGTTCTGGACAAGTACAACGTACAGGTTATCGGTGTTCAGGTAGATGCCATCGAGCGCGGCGAAGACCGTATCGAGTTTAAAAAGTCCATGGATGCTTTGGGCATCGAAATGGCACGCAGTGAGGTTGCGTACAGTGTTGACGAAGCACTGGAAATCGCTGATAAGTTAGGATATCCGGTTGTTCTCCGTCCGGCATACACCATGGGCGGTGCAGGCGGTGGCCTCGTTTATAATAAGGAAGAGTTAAAGACCGTATGCGCAAGAGGCTTACAAGCCAGCTTAGTGGGACAGGTTCTTGTAGAAGAGTCTATCCTCGGTTGGGAAGAGCTCGAAGTCGAAGTTGTACGTGACGCAGACAATAACATGATTACCGTTTGCTTCATCGAAAACATCGACCCGCTGGGTGTACATACCGGTGACTCCTTCTGTTCCGCTCCGATGCTGACCATCTCCAAGGAATGTCAGGCACGCTTAAAGGAGCAGGCATTTAAGATTGTTGAATCCGTTGAAGTAATCGGCGGTACCAACGTACAGTTCGCACACGATCCGGTTTCCGACCGTATCATCGTTATTGAGATCAACCCGAGAACCTCTCGTTCCTCCGCACTTGCTTCCAAGGCAACCGGTTTCCCGATTGCTCTTGTATCTGCAATGCTGGCGGCAGGTCTCACCTTAAAGGATATTCCGTGCGGCAAGTACGGCACCCTTGACAAGTATGAGCCGGACGGAGATTACATCGTAATCAAGTTCGCACGTTGGGCTTTCGAAAAGTTCAAGGGCGTAGAAGACAAGCTTGGTACTCAGATGCGCGCCGTAGGTGAAGTTATGAGTATCGGTAAGACCTACAAGGAAGCCTTCCAGAAGGCCATCCGCAGCCTTGAGACCGGCCGTTACGGTCTCGGTCATGCAAAGGACTTCGATCAGAAGACCAAGGAAGAGCTTCTCCAGATGTTAATTACCGCATCCAGCGAGCGTCATTTCATTATGTATGAAGCACTTCGTAAGGGTGCTACCGTAGATGAGATTCATGATATTACCAAGGTTAAGCACTACTTCATCGAGCAGATGAAGGAACTCGTTGAAGAGGAAGAAGCTCTCGCAGCTAACAAGGGCAGCCTCCCGGCAGACGATGC
>CALBKM010000038.1 GCA_937895705.1 uncultured Clostridia bacterium | reverse complement strand
ATGTGGGAAGCACCTTCTAAAGATGAAATAGATGTTTGGTATACATTAGAAAGAAAATAGAATTGTTGTATAGAGAACAACAAATTCCGATGTATAGAATGTTTGCACCTAAATTGCTTATAGAAAGGTTTTATTATATGGATCAAATTGAGTTAATCAGCCTGCCCAACGGCATCCGGGTGGCGTTGGAACCCATGCCTTATGTGAAAACAGCGGCTTTCGGCGTGTTTGTGGGCGTCGGGTCTGTGTGTGAGACAAAAGAGAATAACGGAATCTCCCATATGATTGAACATATGCTGTTTAAGGGGACGGAGACAAAGAGTGCAAAGGAATTGGCGGATATTACGGCGCGTCTGGGGGATACGGCAAACGCGTATACCGGCAAGGAGTATACCGCTTATTACGGAGTGACTGTTGCGGAAGAACTGCCGAAACTCATGGAAGTACTGGCTGATATGTTGCTTCATTCCGTGTTTGAGGCAAAGGCGCTTAGTAAGGAAAAGGGCGTTATCTGCGAAGAAATCGATATGTATAACAATTCTCCGGACGATTTGGTCCATGAACTGGCACAGAAGCGTGCATGGCAGGGACATTCCCTTGCCTTTCAGATTTCCGGTACCAAGGGTGTGGTTCGGGGAATGACAAGAGAGAAAATTTTAACCTTTTATAAGCGGGAGTATCGTCCGGATAAGATGGTGCTTTCCGTGGCAGGTGCTTTCGATAAAAAAGAGGTTTTGGAGCATTTAACAGAGCTGTTTTGCCCGAAGGGACAAGGTGTGGCGGCAGGAGTGAAGAAGAGCGGACTGACACCGGATACGCGGTATGGGAAGTACTACGGCGATAACGTAGGCACGGAAAAGAACAGTGCAGATGTGGCACGGGAACAGGCGGACGCAACGATAAAAAATCGTCCTGCGGCGTCTTATACCCGAAACTTTTCCAAATCCTATCAGGATACATCCCAGCTTCATATGAATTTGGTATTTCCGGGAATTTCTTATCTGGATGAGAGAAGGCATATTGCCACCGTATTTCAGTCGGTGTTCGGCGGAAGCAATAATTCCCTTTTGTTCCAGAAAATTCGGGAAGAAGAAGGTTTAGCATATGCGGTGTATTCTTACGGATGTCCGTATGCGAAGGAAGGCTTGGTACATATTGATGCGGTGACGGCACCGAACCAGGCAGCGACGGTGTTTGAGTATGCCTTGGAGGTATGTAATACCATGCGGGAGCAGACGGTGTCCGAGGAAACTTTGTCAACCCACAAAGCCTTGATTCGTACCGAGGCGATTTTGTCCAAGGAAAGTGTTCAAAGTCGCATGGAGGGCAACGGTAGAAGCGTTCTGCTGCGCGGAAGAGTGGTTTCGCAGGAGGAAGAACTGAAAACGATTGAAGCAGTGACGGCAGAGGATATACGGGAGTTTGCAAGACAAGTGCTTTGCCCGGAGAAGATGAGTGTGTGTCTTGTGGGGGAAACGAGAAGTGTAGGACAGAGGCTTTTGAGGAAATATGAGCAGTTGGGATAAGAGATGAAAAGGATTTGTAAGGTTTGAGAGAACAGAGTAAGTGGTTCACATACGACAGTAAGAGACGGTTACAGAAGAAAGGCAGGTGCGGAAGATGACATTACAACAGCTTCGCTACGTGGTAACAGTGGCAGAAACGGCAAATATTACGGAAGCAGCAAAGCGGCTGTTTATTTCACAGCCGAGCCTGACAAGCGCTATCCGTGAGCTGGAAAAAGAAATGCAGATTACGATTTTTCACCGCACCAACAAGGGCGTGGCGGTGTCCAATGAAGGGGAACTGTTTTTATCCTATGCGAGACAAGTGTTGGAGCAGACCAGCCTCTTGGAAGAAAAGTTTCTGCACAAAAAGGAACAGAGACCGCGGTTTTCCGTGTCCTGTCAGCATTATTCCTTTGCGGTGGATGCCTTTGCGGCGGTGATTCGTGAGTTCGGTGAGGACCGGTACGACTTTACTCTTCGTGAGACCCAGACCTACGAGATTATCGAAGATGTGAGCCGGTTAAAGAGCGAAATCGGTATTTTATATACTTCATCGAAAAATGAAGAAGTGATATTAAAGCTTTTGAAGCAAAACGGGCTGAAGTTTGAACCGCTGGTAACGGCAAAGCCTCACGTTTCTATTTGTACGGACCATCCTTTGGCGAAAAAGGACATGATTACCTTAGAGGAACTGGAGGAGTATCCGTACCTTTCCTTTGAGCAGGGCGAGTACAATTCCTTCTACTTTTCGGAGGAAATCCTAAGCACTCTGGACCGCAGCAAAAACGTCCGGGTTAAGGACCGTGCGACACTGTCAAACCTGATTGTGCGGCTGAACGGTTACACCGTCAGCACCGGTATGCTTAGCAAGGAGTTAAACGGCGAGAATATTATTGCGAAGCCATTGGCGGTGGACGAGTCTATGCAGATAGGTATTATCATGCAAAAGGAAATGCCGCTGAGCCGGTACGGGGCGGCGTATGTGGAGTATTTGAAGGGGTATGTGGGGAGGTAAATTTCCGAAAATGTAGAGTTTTTTGAAGATATGTGGTATAATCTAAGTAGAGAAAAGGATAGATGAAAGGTGGTGCGTATTGATGATGTATCCGTTTATGACGTTAGATGACCAAACAGAGATTGTACATTCCGAAATGAAGGACGACGGTAGTGTTAAGGTATATATGGAGAGACCGGATGAAAAGGATTGTTTTCATTATGCAACGTGCTATCTTCCGATGTATAGGTGGGAGGATGTATTCGGATTTTCCGAGGATGATATGAATCGTTTAAAGGATGTGGTGGAATCAACTGCTCATTTGATTTTGCGCTATTCTAAAGAAGGAGGTTTTGAGAATGCCTCAGGTTTTTAAGATTGGTGCATATTGGGTGTATTTTTGGTCCAATGAAAATATTCCGCTGGAACCGATTCACGTACATGTATCAGAAGTAACGCCGACGGGGAATGCGACTAAGATATGGATAACGAAGGCAGGAAAGTGCTATTTGTGCCATAATAATTCGCAGATTCCGGCTAGAGTATTAAGGAATATTATGGATATCATTGAAGCGCGGAGTGATGAGGTTATCCAAAAATGGGCGGATTACTTCGGAAAGATTGAATATTATTGCTAGTAACAACACACGGTTGAGCATAAACTACGCTCAACCGTTGTTTGCTTTTTGCCCTTCTTTCTGCTAGGATAGAAGTAAGAAATGCAGTAAGAATTTTTTAAAAATGAATGTGATATTTTATCCCATAACTTCGTTTTATGAGTAGAAAGGCCTTTCATAACAGGAGGAATGAGTTTGGATACGAAGGAGTATGAGCGTCTGACCGCACTTTTCTTAGACTGCATTTACCGGGTGGCATGGAACGGGTGCCGGAATTATGCGGATACGGAGGATGTGGTGCAGAATACGTTTCTAAAGCTATTGGAGCGGAAGGAAGGGTTCCCGGAGGATGCCCAAGCAAAGTTTTGGCTGATTCGCGTGGCCATGAATGAGTGCAAAAGCTTATGGAGAACATCATGGCGGCAAAGAGTGACTTCCACAGAGGAACTGTTTTGTGAGCCGGCTTTTGAAACACCGGAACAGAGTGATTTATATTACGCGGTACGGGAACTTCCTGTAAAATACCGGCAGGTGGTACACTTATACTATTTTGAAGATTACAGCGTAAAGGAAATCGCCGGGATTCTTACGCTTTCCGAGACCGCAGTCCAAACGAGATTGCTCCGGGCAAGACAGAAGCTGAAAGAAAAGCTGAAGGAGGCATAATCGGATGAAGGATGAATTGACAATGAAAACGGAATATAAAAAAGTATTTACGAAGTTGTGTACGCCGGAGGATTTACGTCGGCGGGTGCAAGCATTACCGAAGGGGGGACCGAAGAAGAAAAAGGCTCCCTTAATGAAAAAGCTGGCGATTGCCACTGCAGTTATCCTTGTTTTGTTTTTGGGAAGTAACGGAATTGTATATGCATCCACCGGAAAGACATGGATGGGGTATTTAATCAAACCGGGCACCGAAGAGTGGGTAAAGCTCGGATCGGTACAAAACAAGAGAGAGGCATGCCGGATACCGGAGGAGACGCTGAAACGAATGACCAACGATGAGCTGATTGAAGCAATCATGGAGTATCCTTTCTTGGTGGATATTTATCTGTTTGGAAAGGATGAGGAACCGTTACGGTATGCGGTAAACAGTGTTTATGAAGGGTGTGATGCGTTGCGGGAACTGTTGTCTCGTCGTGACGGAGAGGAAGCACTTCGAGCATTTCGGGACGAAGCACTCAGAGATTTTCAGAAGAATGCCGGGAAAGATTCCAAAGAATACGCAATATCAGAATGGGAAATCGATGCAATCGGCACATTGTTAGAGGTATTGTGCGAGTAAGGGAGGTGGCGTATGAGAAAACGGCTAGCGGCAATCGGTATGATTCTTGCAATGTTTGCATGCGTGTGTGGCGGATGTAAGAGAAAGGAACCGGAGGAGAAGGTCATTCGTGTGATGTCCTATACCGACGAGCTTCTGACTTTGGTGCGGAACTATTTAGACATGCATCCGGAGCTTGGGTACACAGTAGAGATGGCCTATCCGAACTGGGCCACGGCGAATATAGATTATGATGGGTTCTTAGAAGATATGCTTACCGGAGAGTATGAGGTTATGCCGGATATTTATGGGTTGGATGAAAATCATGTAGGAAAGTACATTAAGGGGTCTATGTCTTCCTATGCCGCTGCCTATGACGAATTGGGCATTCCTACGGACCAAATGATTAGGGAGTCCCGGATAGCCCCTTATGCGGTAGAGGTGGGAACAAGAACGAGTGACAGGGCAGTTGTGGCACTTCCATATCAGTCCGGTGCGGGCGGTTTTATTTACCGCCGTTCTATTGCAAAGAAAGTCTGGGGGACGGATGAACCGGCGGTGATTCAGGAGAAAATCGGTGGGGGCTCCGGAAGCTGGGATGCGTTTTGGACTGCGGCGGAGGAACTAAAGCAGGCAGGTTACGCCATTGTGTCCGGGGACGGAGACTTATGGTATGCCATGAAATGCAATATGGATAGCGACTGGGTGGTAGACGGCGAATTGTATTTGTCTCCGGAACGGGAGGCGTTTCTGGATGTTTCCAAGAAGCTTACGGACAACGGTTACAGTAACGGCACCGTAGACTGGACCGACGCATGGCTTGCGGATATGGCAGGAAACGGCGAAAAGGAAGTGTTTGGTTTCTTCGGACCGGCTTGGTTTGTAGATTATACGCTAACGGATGGTTGCAGAGGTAATTTCTTTTCGAAGGAATATGATAATGAGGAGGAGGGCACCTACGGCGATTGGGCCGTATGCAATGTCCCGGAAGGCTTTTACTGGGGAGGGACCTGGGTTGCTGCAAGCAAGGGTGTGGTAAACATGGAAAAGAAGGCAGTGGTTGCCGACATTCTCAAGTGGATTACCCTGGAGTATGACGAGAGTAGTTTTCAGTATCAACTTGCAAATGGGATTTATGAGCCTCACCCTGGGAGACAGGATGCGGTAGTCAGTGGAAGAGTGATGGAGCATGCTAAGGGATGTACGGATGTACTCAGCGGACAGGATATGTTTGAATATTATCGGATTGCAAATAAGCAGGAGATGGAGGTTCATATTACGGAATATGATACGGTGATAGACCGGTTATGGCGGGATGCGGTACGGGAGTATTCACAAGGGAAGAAGGGCCGGGAAGAAGCAATTGCTGGGTTTAAGGCAGAGGTGAAGGAGAAAGTTGATATCAAATAAGTGAAGAGATTTTAAGCTAAGATAAGAAGGAGAAAATAATGGAGAAAACCATACTTGTTATACCGAATGAGGGAATTGGGAGTTTAAAACTGGGGATGTCTCCGGCACAAGTGCTAGATGCCATCAATGAGGAATTGTCCGGTTTACCAAATATATCGAATCATGATATGCAAATATCAGAAACCAACGAAGGTGCAGGAGTTACAGTAAGATACATGATGGGACCTTACTTTTTTATGGTTCATTTTAATAATGGCAAAGCTGTAGAAATTTCTGTAAATCGTGATTTAAGAGAAAGTGCAAGGGTAGTCTTAGATGATATTGATGTATTTCTTACCAAGGCAGAGCAGATTGTGAATAAGTTAAAGCAAAAGAGTCGGTTGGTTTGTGATTGGGAAGATGAACAATTGGCTTACGATTACGATTTTACTGATATCGGAATTCGGTTTTGGCGTGACGGAGTGTTTCATGAAAAATTACTTTTGGACCGGGAATACATGGAAATGATGAAGGATGTGATTGAGGAAGAGTATCGGTATCTTTATTTTGATATGATTACTGTGAAAAAGAATTAAGTAAATCTCATCGATGGATGCGCACGCTTTTGCATAGGAAAATGTCGCATAGATGCGACGCAAAAGCGGCGCGAGAGTTTCGCAGGCGAAACTCTTTGTTTTGAAGGAACGTTCAAGATGTGAGGGGGAGGTAGCTATGACAAAAAAAGAATGGGACGAAGGTTTGAATCTCCTTGATTCCGATCTCGTTGAAAAATATGTTGAGCAAAAGGAAAAGATCAAACAAAAGAAGAAGTCAAAACGTGTATGGACTCGTTTGGGAACTGTCGCTGCATGCCTTGTTCTTGTTGGTGGTGTAATTGCCGGCGTGTATGTGTTGCGGGAGGATGAGCCTGCTAAAAAGTCATCGGATGATACAGACCAGATTTTTACATATGTTCATAGTGACTCATTTCATATGGGAACACAAGCGCAGGAGATGAAGTTGTCTTATGAGGAGTGTTTATCCGCAGCGACTCATGTTGTATCTGCTGCCTACAAAGGAGAATATGAAATACATGGTATATACAAAGACTTGGTGTTTACAGTAACGGACCGATATAAGGGAACTGACATATCGGATGAATTTCACCTTCGTGTGGATAAGGATACGAATAGTGTTGCGGAGGACGGTATCGGTTATTCTGCAACTGCGAATGGGTACAAGGTCGGTGAAAACTATCTTTTGGTTTTGGAAAAGCATGTATCTGTTTACAATCCGTATGATCTTTATTTGGCACTGGGAACTATAGAGAAAACAAACGACACTACGGTTGCGTATGTTAAGAATTACGTGAAAGATTCCGTCCCTCCTGCCGTCCAAGGGTTTGAGTTTATTCGTAATTCAAACTTGGAGAATGTAATAGATAACACTTCAATTATAGCAGTTGTGACTCCCATAGAATATATCGGAGGTAGCGAGAATAACGATACGAGTCGCTATTTGTGTTCTGTAAATGAGGTGTTAAAAGGTTCGATAAAGGATACGGATATAAATGTGATATTTGTAACCGGCTCTGTTGAACCGGACGGCGAGTATGTTGTTATGATGGAAGAAATGGGACCGTACTATATTTTATCTTCAAAAAACAGTGTTCACGATGCAGATGATTCGAATCTTATTCAACAGGTAAAGGATATGGTTTCTGTTGAAGCGGTGGAGCCTCCGGAAATATTGAATCTCGATTCTTTTGAGAAGATTGCTGAGTTAAAAAGCATGCTGGAGGAAGAGGAAGATGTTGTGATTGATTATTTGGACAGCAATAATTACAGCATGAACGGTCTGGCATCCAAAAGCGATATCGCTGCGTTATTCGATCATGTCGGTGATTTAAACATGTTTCATATGGACCCGTCTTCCGGTTATAGTTTAACAAGTATATTATACTATCCTGAGCACGATTATGATTTTTTTATGGCGGTTTATTCCAATGGCAGCGAATGCATTTTGTTCCGCTGTTTTGTCGATACCTCGGATGGTGTCTATGTTCCTGAAGAGGATGCGGTGAGCACTCTCAGTATAGGAGACAAGACGGTTGCTTTATATGAGTTGGAAGATGAGGGGGCTTATGCTTTAGTTGGTCGGACAGAAACAGTTAACTCTTTGATTACAATTATGATTTCTGATGATGACGAAGAAATCATACGAAATACAATCGAGGGGAATATTGTTTGCTTGACATTGAATGAACTGATTGGAGGAGATGCTCCGGTTAAATAGGTTGTTCTTTACAGAAATATGGTTTTATGCTAAAATACAGCTTGTTATAGTTTTATGCTATAGCAAGCTGTTTGTTTTATGTATTTTTCAAAGCAAGCGTCTTGTTATATACTTATAGCATCGAAGAAGAACATAACAGGCAAAAGTGCCTGACAGAAAGGAGATTTTTATGAACTCTAATATTGAAACCAAATGTATCCACGAGGGCTGGAAGCCGGGACAGGGCGAGCCGAGACAGCTTCCGATTTACCAGAGTACTACCTTTAAGTATGACACCAGTGAGCAGATGGGTAAGCTTTTTGACTTGGAAGCAGAAGGATATTTCTACACAAGACTTCAGAACCCGACCAATGATGCGGTAGCAGCGAAGATTTGTGCCATGGAGGGCGGTGTGGCAGCAATGCTGACTTCCTCCGGCCAAGCTGCAAACTTTTATGCGATTTTCAATATTTGTGAGGCAGGCGACCATTTTATCGCTTCATCCTCCATTTATGGCGGTACCTATAACCTGTTCGGTGTTTCCATGAAGAAGATGGGCATCGAGTGTACCTTTGTTGACCAGGATTTGCCGGCAGAGGAGTTAGAGAAGTATTTCCGTCCGAATACCAAGGCTGTGTTCGGTGAAACCATTACCAATCCGACGGTAAGTATTTTTGATTTTGAGAAGTTTGCAAAGCTGGCACACGACCACGGTGTACCGCTGATTGTAGATAATACCTTTGCGACTCCGGTAAACTGCAGACCGTTTGATTTCGGCGTAGATATCGTGACGCATTCCACTACCAAGTACATGGACGGTCACGGTGTTTGTGTCGGTGGCTGTATCGTAGATAGCGGTAATTTCGACTGGATGGCCCATGCGGAGAAATTCCCGGGATTGACCACACCGGACGAATCCTACCACGGAATCACCTATGCGGAGCGTTTTGGCAAGGGTGCGTATATTACCAAGGCTACCGCACAGCTGATGAGAGACTTCGGTTCCATTCAGTCTCCTCAGAATGCTTTTTATTTGAATCTGGGTCTTGAGTCTCTGCACCTTCGCATGGAGCGTCATTGCCAGAATGCACTGGCGGTAGCAAAGTTCTTACAGTCTCAGGAGAAGGTGGCTTGGGTTCACTATGCGGATCTTGAGGGCGACAAGTATCATGACCTTGCAAAGAAGTATTGTCCGAAGGGTACCTGCGGTGTGCTTGCGTTCGGTATTAAGGGTGGTAGAGATACTTCCATTAAGTTCATGGATTCTCTGAAGTTTGCTTCCATCGAGACCCATGTAGCGGATGCAAAGACATGTCTCCTTCATCCGGCAAGCCATACACACCGTCAGCTCACCGATGAGCAGTTGGAGGAAGCAGGAGTAGCAACTGACCTTATCCGTTTGTCTGTAGGTATTGAGAATGTGGACGATTTGATTGCGGACTTACAGCAGGCACTGGATAAGATTACACTGTAATAATTGATAGGTTTGAATCGGAGACACAGTTGTGAAAATAACAACTGTGTCTCTTTTTTTGCTTTATAAGAAATTGTGCATTTCTTATAAAGCAAAAAAACGCTCCGCGGGATGCGCACTCGTGCGATTGGAAGATGTCGCAAGCGACCGCGCTCGGCGCGAGAGTCCGCAAAGCGGACTCTATGTTCTGAAAACCTCACAGAATAGTACATAGGTCGTATACACTTACAGAAAATAATATGGTATAATTTGAATGTAACTAATTATATGTCGAAATTGATAAATTTATACGGAAAGGAGGTAAAAACGGGCTAAAATCAAGTTTGACATATAGATGGGGAATGAATTTTGTTACTATTTTGGAGGTTAAATTTTAAAATGAAAAAGAAGTTTAAGAAGTGGGTAAGTTCTGTCCTTACAGCGGCATTGCTGGTGGGCACATTGCTGGTTCCGAACCATCGTGCGGAAGCGGCAGAAGATACGTTGTTGAATACATACGGTTCTGCGTTTGGGTATTCCGGAACCTGTATCAACTTAAACCAGTTGCGGAATGCAAATACACTGGCACATGTGAAGTCTCAGTACAACAGTATCACACTGGAAAATGAGATGAAGCCGGATGCGATGTTGGGATATTCTGCGACTTTGATTTCCAAAGACGAAGCGAGACGATTGGGATATTATGTACCGTCTTCCATGACGGAGACCTATGTTCCGAGAATCAATTTTAATACCTTGGATGAGGTGCTGAAGATTTGTCACCAGAACGGTTTGAAAATGCGTGCACATACGCTGGTATGGCACAGCCAGACTCCGGACTGGTTCTTCAGAACCGGATATTCCACCAATTACGGTTATGTATCCCAGGCGCAGATGGATTTGCGTATGGAATACTATGTAAAATCCGTAATCAATCATGTGTACAACAGTCCGTACGGCGATGTGGTGTATGCGTGGGATGTAGTGAATGAGTACCAGCATGCAACGAACTGCGGTTGGTTGTCTATTTACGGAAATGTTAACAACTATCCGTCCTTTGTAAAGAAGGCATTCCAGTATGCCCATGAGCGTTTGGAGTACTTCGGAAAAGGCAATTCCGTAAGCTTGTTTTACAATGACTTCAACACCTATATGGAAGTTAATGATATTATTACCATGATTAATTTCATCAACTCCAACGGAAAGATTTGTGACGGTGTGGGTATGCAGTCCCACCTGAACACGAACTATCCGAGTGTTTCCTACTATACGGATGCGGTAAAGGCTTTCTTAAATGCAGGATTTGAAGTACAGATTACGGAGCTTGATGTAGTAAATAAAGGCGATACCGATCAGGCAAACTACCTGTATCAGATTATGTCCAATGTATTGGCGTTAAAGAAAAACGGTGGAAAGATTACCGGAATTACCATTTGGGGACTTTCTGATGATGTTACCTGGATTCGCGGAGAGAGACCGCTTCTGTTCTCCTCTCTGGGACAGCCGAAGAGCGCTTATTACCGTATGTTAGAGGCATATCGTGATGCGGGAATGACCGGTGGAAATAATAACACCGGAAACAGTGGAAATACCGGAAATAATGGAAATGCAGGAAATACCGGAAATAGCGGTTCTGCGGGAAGTGCTACGGTTGTACAGTGCGAAAATATGACCAAGAGCGGCCAGTATACCGGAAATGTAGGTAATCCGTTTGACGGTGTGGCATTGTATGCAAATAACGATGCGGTTTCTTACACCCAGTACTTTGCATCCGGAACCCACGACTTTACGTTACGCGGTGCATCCAACGGTTCCAATACCGCAAAGGTGGATTTGGTAATCGGCGGACAGACCAAGGGAACCTTCAGCTTTACCGGTACCCAGGCAACCGATGTAACGATTAAAAATGTATCCCACGGAACCGGCAATCAGACGGTTCAGCTGGTGGTAACCACCGATGACGGTAGCTGGGATTGCTATGCGGACTATTTGTCCATCAGTGCGGCAACCGGAAGCAATAACAACGGAAATGCGGTGGCACAGACCAATCAGGTACAGTGTGAGTCTATGACCAAGAGCGGACAGTACACCGGAAATACAAATAATCCGTTTAACGGTGTGGCATTGTATGCAAACAACGATAAGGTGTCCTTCTCCCAGTATTTTGCATACGATACTCACAACTTTACCCTGCGTGGTGCTTCCAACAATTCCAAGACCGCAAAAGTGGATTTGGTGATCAACGGTCAGACTGTGGGAACGTTTTCCTTCGGAAACAATAATCCGACCGAGTATACCATTCAGAATGTAAAGCACACAACCGGACAGGTGACTATCGAGTTGGTGGTAACCACCGATGACGGCAGCTGGGATGCTTATATTGATTATTTGAAGTTTTAATTTGTCACATGCTTTTTGGGGCTGTATCTGCGGATGCGGCCCCTTTTTGTATGCCATTCGTGTTTTCCGGGCATACTGTTACAAAAAATAGGAAGGAAAAGGTAACTGTATGGAACGAAATATGAATGAGAACAACATGGAAAAGAGTAGCATTACGAAAGATGATGTATACGAAGTAGATAACAAGAAAAACAATTCCTCCGATGACAGAGCGGAGCGTCGCGAAGCGGAAAAGCAGCGGGATGAAAAGATTTCCGAATACGGACAGACGGTGTTAAATACAGATGAACCGGGAAAGCGGATTCATTTGCTTTCTATTATCGGGGAAATTGAAGGGCATGAGTGTTCCGCACAGAATATGAAGACCACAAAGTACGAGCATATTCTGCCGCAATTGGCGCAGATAGAGGATGATAAAAACATTGGAGGTCTTTTGATTTTACTCAATACGGTGGGCGGAGATGTGGAAAGCGGATTGGCGATTGCGGAGATGATTGCCTCCTTAAGCAAACCGACAGTATCTTTGGTACTGGGCGGAGGCCACTCCATCGGTGTGCCGCTGGCGGTGTCCACGGATTATTCCTTTATTGTACCGACCGGCACCATGATTGTGCATCCGGTGCGTATGAGCGGTATGGTTATCGGGGCTCCGCAGACCTACGAGTATTTCCGTCGGATTCAGGACCGCATCACCGGTTTTGTGGCGTCTCACAGCAGGGTGAAAAAGGAACGTATCGAAGAAATGATGTTAAAGGAAGGAGAACTGACCAAGGATTTAGGGACGATTCTCGTGGGAGAAGATGCGGTAAGAGAGGGATTTATCGACGAAGTGGGCGGTATACAGGCGGCGATGAAAAAGATGAAAGAAATGATGAGATAAGACAATGAGGTTATGTGAAAGTGTCATGTAAGAGTGCATGGCACTTTTTTTGTAAAAAAATGAAGTTTTGTAAGGAAATTTGAAGTGTTTTTTGTTGACGAACGAACCGGAATGGAATATAATGGTCATCGTGAGAATGTTTTATTGTGATAGGAATCGGAAGTACGAGAGTTCTATCAAAAGAAAGGGAATGGATATGAAAAGAAGTTTTAAGAAATCCGGAATTGCAGCGCTGCTTGTATGCGGTATGATGGTAAGCTTTGTCGCTTGCGGAAAGGATACGGAAACGGACGCAAAGCCGACGGCGGAAGCGACCGCGACACCTGCGCCGGAAGCAACAGCTACCCCGGTACCTACTGCTACCCCGGAACCGACCGCAACGCCGGAGCCGACCGCAACCCCTGCACCGACGGCTACACCGGCACCGGTATATGCAGAGAATGCGTGGTTTAATAACGGAAACGGTGCGGATATGGCAGAGGCAGGTGCAACCATAGAGGTAAAAGCACCGGCAGGATATTTGTACAAAAAGAGTGATGTGGTGTACGGAGAAATCATTACGACGAAGTATTATTCCACTACTTGCGGAAGAGAAAAGAACGTGATTATTGCGCTTCCGGCGGGCTACACCGAAGAGAAGCAGTATCCGGTGACTTATGTGTTGCACGGTGTGGGCGGTTCCGAGAAGGATATGATCGGAAACGGGAACAGCGGAGCCCGTGTGATTGCAGCAAATCTGGCAGCAAAGGGAGAAGCGAAGGAGATGATTCTTGTTTTCCCGAACATGTTCTCCAGTGCCACAAAAGATCGTTTTACAGCCATTGACCATGAGAATATGGCGGCTTACGATAATTTTGTAAACGATATGGCAAATGATTTGATGCCGTTTATGGAAGCGAATTATTCCGTGGCTACCGGACGTGAAAACACGGCAGTTGTCGGCTTTTCCATGGGAGGAAGAGAGTCTCTTTGTATCGGGTTTTCCAGACCGGATTTGTTCGGTTATGTGGGCGCGATTGCTCCGGCGCCGGGCCTGACACCGGGCAAGGATATGTTTCTGGACCATGTGGGTACCTTTTCGGAAGAGGAGTTGGTATTTGAAGGAGAAAGTCCGGAGATATTGATGATTTGCAGTGGTGACAAGGATAGCGTGGTAGGTAAGTTTCCACTTAGCTACCACAATATCTTAAATACCAACGGAGTCAATCATATTTGGTGGGAGATTCCGGGTTCCGACCACGGAGACCCTGCGATTTCCAGCGGCTTATATAATTTCTGTAAGTCGATTTTTAAGACGGAACAGGAATAAACCGTGCGGCTTGTAAGGAAAAACTAAGTTTGTTTCAAAAAGAAAATAGGGATTGACAAGACCGGACAGTAAGACTATAATACAACTGTTGTCAGAAAAGGAAATCGGTGTAAGCCGAAATTTAAAAGAAAGTGAGGGATACGATATGAACAACAAAAAATTAAATGTAATGATGACAAATGTGAATACGTTTTGTAAGAGTTATGTGCAGAGAACATATGGTATGACCTCATCTTGTCCGAGATAGATTTGTTTTTGTATTGCGATATGATGAATGTGAGCCTGTAGTGTGATTGCGCTACGGGCTCTTTCTTTATCTGTGACAAGATGTGGTTTTGGAGGAGTTATGAAGAAGGTAAGTTATTATTTGAAAAAGTATTGGTTCTCGTATTTGATTGCGGTAATCTGTCTGGTAGCACAGATTACCATCGATATGTTGAATCCGCAGGTGACGATTCGAATCATCGATGATGTTATTGGCAAGGGGGAGCTTTCGTTGCTAAAGTACTCCTTGGGAATGATGCTTGTGTTTGCCTTGGGAAGAGTTGTATTCGGCTATACCAAGGAGTATTTGTTTGATACCACCAGCTTTAAAATCAGTGTGGATATCCGAAAGGGACTGTTCCGGCATATCCAGAAGCTTTCCGTGAACTATTTTGACAAGAGTAATACCGGAGAGATTATGTCCCGTGTAAAGGATGATGTTGACCGTATTCAGGCATCCTTCGGTTATATCGGAATGCTGATTTTAAATGTGATTATCCACATGTCCATGGTGGTGTTCTGTATGGTGCGCATCAGCCTGAAACTGTCGATTATACCGCTGATTGCGATTCCGGTATGTGCAATATTGGCCATTGTACTGGAGAAAAAGCTTGATAAGGTATACGAGGATATCAGTGAAGAAAATGCGGAAATGAATACCGTGGCAGAGGAGAATTTAGCCGGAGTACGTACCGTAAAGGCTTTTGCAAGGGAGAAATTCGAAATCAAAAAGTTTTTACAGCATAACAAAAAGTATTATGACCTGAATATGCGGCAGTCGAAGCTTTGGATTCGCTATTATCCGTTTTTTCAGATGATTTCGAAGGTGTTACCGATTACCTCGATTATTGTGGGCGGTATCATGGTAATGAACGGGGAGATCACCCTGGGTACTTTGGGGGCCTTTATCGAATATTGTAACAATGTGGTATGGCCGCTGGAAATGCTGGGCTGGTTGTCCAATGAACTGGCGGCGGCCTTTGCCTCCAGGAAGAAGATTAATAAGATCTACAAGGAGACTTCCATGATTGCGGAACCGGAGAATCCGGTGAAGATTCCGCAGGTAAAGGGCGAGATTTCCTTTGAACATGTGGATTTCGAGCTGGAAGACAAGAAGATTTTACAAGATGTGTCATTCCGGGTGCCGGCGGGAAACACCCTGGGTATTATCGGCGCTACAGGCTCGGGAAAGAGCTCGTTGATCAACCTGTTGCTTCGTATGTACGATGTGAATTCCGGTACTGTGCGGCTGGATGGTGTGGACGTAAAAAACCTATCCCTCGGACAGGTACGGGAGAGTGTGTCTCTGGTGATGCAGGATGTGTTCCTGTTCTCGGATTCCGTCAGTGAAAACGTAAAGTTGGGAAGAAGGAATACGACCACGGATGCGGAGGTGGCAACGGCCCTTCAGAAGGCCCAGGCTGCCGGATTTGTGGGCAATCTTGAAGACGGTGCGGAAACCATTATCGGAGAACGGGGTGTCGGTCTTTCCGGAGGTCAGAAGCAACGAATCAGTATGGCGAGAGCCTTTGCAAAAGATACACCGATTCTTGTGCTGGATGATTCCACGTCGGCGTTAGATATGGAGACGGAGCGTATGATTCAGAAGACACTTCGGGAGATTACCGGCATTACGAAGTTAATTATTGCCCATCGTATTTCTTCCGTGCGTCATGCGGATGAGATTATTGTACTGGAAGAAGGAAGAATTGCCGAACGGGGAACCCACCAGGAGCTTCTTGCGAAGAAGGGATATTATTACAAGACCTATCAGGCACAGTACGGAGAATATATGGGTGTGCCGGAGGAGAGTCCGGTAACGGGCGAAGTTGCCGCTTCGCTAACAGAATAGAGGTGAGTAAGAAATGGCTAGAAATGCGACAAAACAGGATGAACAGATTTCGGAAAAGACCAAACGGGAGACACTGTTCCGGTTGTTTAAGTATCTGTTCGGGTATAAAAAGACAATTGCAGTGGTCATGCTTTTGATGGCGGCAACCACGACGATTGTGTTATTGAACCCGATTATTTTGGAGCGGGCAATTGATGTACATATCAAAAATAAGGATTCCGAAGGATTGATAAAGCTGGGGATTCTCGGCATTACGCTGAATGTACTTCTGATTCTTTTGATTAAGCTTCGTATGTATTTGATGGCGAAGGTATCCAACGATGTACTGGTAAAGATTCGTAAGGAACTGTACGAACATATCCAGACCCTGGGTTTTCAGTTTTTTGACAGCCGTCCGACGGGAAAGATTCTGGCTCGTTTGATGGGAGACGTAAACTCTTTAAAGGATGTACTGGCAAACAGTGTTACTACATTGATTCCGGATGCGATAACGCTCATTGCGGTTGTGATTATTATGATTGTGAAAAACGGAAAGCTGGGTCTGGCTTCCATGAGTGCCATGCCGCTTATGGCCATCGGTGTATGGTATGTGCAGAGTAAGTCACATAAAAGATGGCAGATTTTCCGTAAGAAGAACTCCAATCTGAATGCTTTTTTGCATGAGGATGTGGCGGGAATCCGTGTCATTCAAAGCTTTCATGCGGAAGGAGAGACGGAAGATACCTTTGATGAGTTGTTAAAGCAGCACTATGATTCTTTTGACATGGCGGTGCGCTATGCGGATGCCTTCGGTCCGGTGGTAGATATTTGCTGGGGAATTGCCGGCATGATGATGTACTGGGTCGGTGTAACGCTGATCGGGAAAGGTGAGGTGCAGGTGGGTGCGCTGATTTCCTTCGGAAGCTATATTGCCATGTTCTGGCAACCGCTTATGAATCTCAGTAATTTCTACAACCAGTTAGTGACCAATATTACCGGTGCGGAACGTATTTTTGAAATTCTGGATACCGAGGCGGAGATTACGGATGCGGCGGATGCGGTGGAACTTCCGAAAATTAAGGGAGAAGTGACCTTTTCCCATGTTTCCTTCCATTACGATGATGATCCGGACGTCCTGTCCGATGTGAGCTTTACGGTAAAGCCGGGAGAAACCATTGCACTCGTAGGACCGACCGGTGCCGGAAAGTCCACCATTGTAAATTTATTGTCCCGGTTCTACGATGTGCAAAAGGGTGAGGTACGGATTGACGGTTACGATATCAAAAAGGTGTCCGTGGCCAGCCTTCGTGAACAGATGGGTGTTATGACCCAGGAGAATTTCCTGTTCTCCGGGACGGTGCGGGAGAATATTCGCTACGGGAAGTTAGATGCCACCGATGAGGAAATCGAGGCTGCGGCAAAGGCGGTCAATGCCCACGAGTTCATTATGAAGATGGAGGACGGATATGACACAAAGATAAAGGAGAGAGGAGCAGGACTTTCCATCGGACAGCGTCAGCTCCTGGCCTTTGCCAGAACCATGGTATCCGCACCGCGTATTCTCATATTGGATGAGGCGACCTCCAGTATCGATACCCATACGGAGCTTCTTGTTCAGCAGGGAATCGAGACGCTGCTTGCGGGACGGACTTCTTTTGTGGTAGCCCACAGATTATCCACCATTCAGAAGGCAGACCGGATTTTCGTGGTAGATAAAGGAGGTATTATCGAGTCCGGCTCTCCGGCGGAACTGATGGCGAAAAAGGGCGAATACTACAAGCTTTATATGGCTCAGTTCGAAAACTAAAAATGCAGAAAAACTGCTGTTATTTCACTCAACCTTTTCGGAAAAGATTTTGCCCGAAAGGGTTGAGTTTTTTTGTTCAATCTTATATAATTATAAGATAAGAAAATGAAATGAGGAGTTTTATATGGAGTTATTAAAAGCGATTATTTTAGGGTTCATACAAGGGGTGGCCGAGTTCCTGCCCATCAGCAGCTCGGGCCATCTGGCGATTTTTAAGAATGTTCTGGGCTTTGATACGGATACGGGGCTGCTGTTTGATGTGCTCCTGCATCTGGGAACGTTAGCTGCGGTTTTCGTGGTGTTTTACAAAGATATCTGGGAGCTTATCAAAGAAGGATTTGCAATCATCGGACAGTTTTTTAAAAGTCTGTTCGGTTGTTTGTTTCGGAAGCAGAAGTGGCAGCCGGTGGTGACGACACCGTATCGCCGTTTTGTTATGATGGTGATTATTTCCACGATACCGACCGGTATCATGGGAATTTTGCTGGAAGGAGCTATTAACGCGGCTTCTGCTACCTTGATTGTACCGGGGATTTTGCTTTTGGTAAACGGTGTGCAGCTTTTAATTTCCGACCGTCTGCCGGATGGGAAGCTTACTGAGGCAGATGCGTCTTACGGAAAGGCGGCAATTGTCGGTATTGCGCAGGGCGTAGCGACGTTTCCGGGAATTTCCCGTTCGGGAACGACCATCACTGCATGTCTTGCCTGCGGATTTAAGCGAGAGTTTGCGGTAAAATATTCTTTTATTATGTCCATTCCAGCGATTTTAGGTGCTTTGGTACTGGAACTTTTGGATTTCTCTCCGGAGATGTTGTCCGGTTCCGATATGGTGAATTATCTTTTGGGTACGTTGGTATCGGCAGTTGTAGGATATGTTTGCATTAAGACCATGCTTGTAATTGTCAGAGGAAAGAAGTTTAAGTATTTTGCATATTACTGCTTTGCCATGGGTGCATTTGCGGTATTATTCAGTATTTTTGCATAAGTGCAAGGAGGGATGAAATGGCATCCGGAGGAAATGGAACAACAAAACGAAATACAGGTACGGGGACCTCACGGAATCGTTCGGGGAACGGAAGCGGGAGAAACACCGGAACAAGATCCGGAGCTTCAGGACGTTCGGGAAAAAGTTCGTCCGCAAGAGGAACCGGCAGTTCGGCGAAACGCAGTACGTCTGCTCAGAAGAACAGCCGTAACGCCGTACAGAAGAATAGTGCAAGCAACGAAATCAAGAATGAAGTTATTTTAATGATTACGCTGGTGGTTTCGGTGCTGTTATTGTTGAGCCATTTTCACTTAGGAGGTAAGGTCGGTGAGGTGACCAACGGCATCATGTTCGGTCTGTTCGGACTTGTGGCGTATTTGTTCCCGATTCTGTTGTTTCTCGGAATGGCGTTTTATCTTGCCAACAGAGGAAGTCGTGCTCTGGCAGGAAAGATGATTTTCTTATTCGGTATGTTGTTTATGATAACGGCATTACTCCAGATGATGACGACATATTCAAAGGAGCAATTGGAATTCGTCGAAAGTGCAAAGGACGGAGCTCTGAAAATCAGTGATTATTATAAGAGTATGGAAATTACCGATTATTATAAGGAGGCAGCTGCGCACAGAAAGGGCGGCGGTATTTTCGGCGGTTTGATTTGTGAGCTGTTTATGCCGCTGTTTGATACCGTAGGTTCTTATGTGGTAATCATTGCACTGTTTTTGATGTTTTTCATGCTGTTTTCCGGAAAGGCGATTTTTGCCTGGATTGCAAAGAAAAGCAACGAACGTTATGCGCTTCATAAGGTACATGCCATGGAGCGGAGAGAGTCCTTCGAGGAGCGTCAGGCCGAGCGTGAACGCCTGGTAGAGGAAAAGCGTAAGGAACTGGGAGAACGTCGTGCGAAGACCTATTTGTTATCCGAGGAAGAGAAGGCAAAGATGGAGCCTGTGGCAGGCGGAAATGTGAGCGTGCCTCAGAAGCCTTCCACACCGGAGCCGGCAAAACCGAAAAAGGAAAAACGAAATTTCTTTGGCGGAAAGACTCCCACCGGAGAGTTTACGCTTGATATGAATAATCAGTATACCTTACCGGAGCAGACGGTTTCCGAAGTAAATGCGTTGTACAGTGAGGAGCGGAAAGCACAGAATGCAGGACTTCATATGATGGAAATTTCTCCGGAAACGGGAGAATATAAAGATACGACATATGTAGAACGAAAGAGTATCACCGGTGGTTACAATCAGACCGGAACAGCAGCTTCCGAAACCGGCGGGCTGAAATGGAATAATACCCAGAGGAAAGGTCCGACGGTAGCAGAGCAATTGGATGCTTTGGGAGATGACGGAATTCGGCAGACTTCCGGCGGTCAGAAGTTCCGTGCAAATTCTGCCGCAGAGGAGAATGTGGGTCGGAATGCGTCGGAAGAGAACGTTTCTACTGTTGTAGATGATTCTGCGACACAGTCTGCATCCCGAAGAACAAGCAAGTCGACCGGTACGGGAGGAACTGTAGAGCCTCTTGTAATAGAGGAAACCGAGCCGGTGAAAAAATATGAGTTCCCGCCGACTGATTTACTTGCAAAACCGAAGGGAACCAAGGGTGTTTCCGAACAGGATTTACGGGAAACTGCTATGAAGTTGCAGAGTACGCTGGACAGCTTCGGTGTCAGAGTGACGGTAACGAATGTCAGTTGCGGTCCGGCGGTTACCCGGTATGAGCTTCAGCCGGAGCAGGGTGTTAAGGTAAGCAAGATTACCAGCCTGGCGGACGATATTAAGTTAAATTTAGCAGCGGCGGATGTGCGAATCGAAGCACCGATTCCGGGCAAGGCGGCAGTGGGTATCGAGGTACCGAACAAAGAGAATTCCACCGTATTATTACGAGAACTTCTGGAGTCTTCCGAGTTTACCGGTCACGGCTCCAATGTGGCTTTTGCGGTTGGTAAGGATATCGGCGGACAGACAGTGGTTACGGATATCGCCAAGATGCCGCATCTTCTTATTGCGGGTGCGACAGGTTCCGGTAAGTCCGTATGTATCAATACGCTTATTATGAGTATTTTGTATAAAGCGGACCCTTCCGAGGTTAAACTGATTATGGTGGACCCGAAGGTGGTAGAGCTTTCCGTCTATAACGGAATTCCGCATTTGATGATTCCGGTGGTAACCGACCCGAAGAAGGCCAGTGCGGCATTAAACTGGGCAGTAATCGAGATGACCGAACGTTATCAGAAGTTTGCGGAACTGGGGGTTCGTGACTTGAAAGGCTACAATGAGCGTGTGGCAGACGCGGCAAAGCAGGGTCTTGAAGAAGAGAAGTACAAGCATCTTCCGCAAATTGTCATTATCGTGGACGAGCTGGCAGACCTTATGATGGTAGCACCGGGGGAGGTGGAGGATTCCATTTGCCGTTTGGCACAGCTGGCCCGTGCGGCAGGTTTGCATCTTGTTATTGCAACCCAGCGTCCGTCGGTTAATGTTATTACCGGTCTCATTAAGGCAAATATTCCGTCCCGTATTGCATTTGCGGTATCCTCGGCTATTGACTCCAGA
The DNA here is from genome assembly GCA_937895705.1 of uncultured Clostridia bacterium. Taxonomy (GTDB): domain Bacteria; phylum Bacillota; class Clostridia; order Lachnospirales; family Lachnospiraceae; genus SIG307. The sequence goes on along the minus strand of CALBKM010000038.1, from coordinate 63,412 downwards.
ACGATTCTGGACGGTGCCGGAGCGGAGAAGCTTTTGGGCAAGGGAGATATGTTGTTCTTCCCGTCCGGTTATTCCAAGCCGGTACGTGTACAGGGCGCTTTTGTATCCGACAGAGAGGTCAGCGCGGTGGTAGATTTCTTAAAGGCAAATAACGAAGGCGGCGCCTACAATATGGAAGTGTCCGAAAAGATTACCAGCATGCCGACCGGTGGCGGAGATGCAAGTAGCAATAATTCCGGTAATACCAACGGCTACGATGAGTATTTTGCGGATGCGGGCAAGCTGATTATCGAAAAGGACAAGGCATCCATCGGTATGCTCCAGCGTGCGTATAAAATCGGCTTTAACCGTGCGGCCCGCATTATGGACCAGCTGGCGGAGGCCGGTGTGGTAGGCCCGGAGGAGGGCACCAAACCGCGTAAGGTGCTGATGTCTGCGGAGGAGTTTGAGCAGTATATCGGGGAGTATGTATAGAGGTTGAGAGGATATAATCATGACAGAACAGAGGTATGATGAGAACGAGGTTTTTGTATCCGAAAACAAGGGTGTATACACAATCGATATATGGGTAACCGAGATTCGGGAAAAACTTATTTTTGATATTATTATGATGCTGGTGTTATGGCCTGTTTGGATAATAGTTGCAGTGATATTTCTTTTAATTATGCCGAAAGCGTATTTAGCAATTACGGGTTCCGGGGTGGTTTTATCCTTTTTGTTAATTGTTCCCATTGTTCTTATGATACGTAAGTGGGCAAAAAAGTACCATCGGGAGTATGAGTTTAAACGAATTGTGGTTCCGGTTGAAATCAGGGAGAACTCTGTATATATGGCCGGTAAAAAGGTAAAAATCAAATATAATTTCGAAGAGGAAGGGTTTGGCATATACACCGGCATGTTGAAAGGTTATTCTGTGGACGGAGGTGTTACGGAGGAGTTTAGAACATTCCTGGAGAATAAAGGGATTCCATACCGCTAAAAAAGCAGAAATACGGTTGCCGTAATAGAGAGAAGGAGGCGTACGGATGAATGTATTGGAATTGTTACATGAAGTGATGCAGGTTGTGGTAGAAATTGCCATTCTGATTTTTGAGTTTATCGGTATCGGAGTGATTATCTGCTCCGGTATTAAGGGCTTTGTGTACTACATACAAAAGAATCCGAATGTCAAGCTGACACTGGCTCACGGTTTGGAAATCGGTCTGGAGTTTAAGTTGGGCAGTGAGATTTTAAAGACGGTTATCGTTAGGGAATGGGAAGAAATATTGACGGTAGGCGCGATTATTGCACTAAGAGCGGCGCTGACTTTCTTGATTCACTGGGAAATCAAAGAAGAGAATAGGCATAAGAGCGAACAGGAAGAAAAACTGCAAAGAAGTCATTTGTTGGGAGCAAAGGGGAACAACAAGAGTAAAGAATAGGGGTGTCTGTGACACCACCGTAAATATAAGGAGGACAGGTCATGAAGACTGATATTGAAATCGCACAGGAGGCGGTGATGCAGCCGATTAAAGAGGTTGCAGCGCAGCTTGGAATCACAGAGGACGAGCTTGATTTTTACGGTAAGTACAAGGCAAAGTTTACGGATGAGCTTTGGGACAGAGTGAAGGGAAATCCAGACGGTAAGCTGGTGCTTGTAACCGCAATCAATCCGACTCCGGCAGGAGAGGGTAAGACGACGACTACGGTTGGTCTCGGTCAGGCTTTCGGCAAGCTCGGAAAGAAGGCAGTCATTGCTCTTCGTGAGCCTTCCCTCGGACCGTGCTTCGGTGTTAAGGGCGGTGCTGCAGGCGGCGGCTACGCACAGGTGGTACCGATGGAGGATTTGAACCTTCACTTTACCGGAGATTTCCACGCAATTACTTCCGCAAACAACTTACTTGCGGCGATGTTAGATAACCACATCCAGCAGGGAAATGCACTTCGCATCGACACGAAGCAGGTGATTTGGAAACGTTGTCTGGATATGAATGACCGTGCCCTTCGTAATATCGTCATCGGCATGGGCAAGAAGGCAGACGGTGTGGTAAGAGAGGACCACTTCATCATTACCGTTGCTTCCGAGATTATGGCAATCCTTTGTCTGGCTGCGGATATGGATGATTTAAAGGCACGCCTGGGCCGTATCATCGTAGCTTATGATTATGACGGCAATCCGGTAACCGCAGAGCAGTTAAAGGCGGTAGGTTCCATGGCGGCACTCCTTAAGGATGCCCTTCGTCCGAATCTTATCCAGACCTTAGAGCATACTCCAGCCATTGTTCACGGCGGACCGTTTGCAAATATCGCACACGGCTGTAACAGTGTTCGTGCAACGAGAACCGCATTAAAGCTGGCTGACTACGTGATTACGGAAGCAGGCTTCGGTGCAGACCTGGGTGCAGAGAAGTTCCTTGACATTAAGTGCCGTATGGCAGGACTTAAGCCGGATGCAGTGGTGCTGGTAGCTACGGTACGTGCGCTTAAGTACAACGGCGGTGTGGCAAAGGCAGATCTTGGTGCAGAGAACGTTGATGCATTAAAGAAGGGTATCGTAAACTTAGAGAAGCATATCGAGAACTTACAGAAGTACAAGGTGCCGGTAGTGGTTACCTTGAACCGTTTCATCACCGACTCCCCGGCAGAGCTTGCGTATGTGAAGGAGTTCTGTGAGGCAAGAGGCGCTGAGTTCGCTCTTTCCGATGTATGGGAAAAGGGCGGCGAAGGCGGTATCGAGCTTGCCAACAAGGTGCTTGAGACCTTAGAGACCAAGGAGAGCTTCTTCGAGCCGATTTATAAGGACGAGCTTTCCCTAAAGGAAAAGATTGAAACCATCGCCAAAGAAATCTACGGCGCAGGCAGCGTAACCTACGATCCGTCGGCAGAAAAGGCGATTGCAAAGATTGAGGCTATGGGCTTCGGCAACGTGCCGGTATGTATGGCAAAGAACCAGTACTCCTTATCCGATGACCAGACCAAACTTGGCCGTCCGGAAGGCTTTAACGTAAACATCCGTGAGGCGTATATTTCCGCCGGCGCCGGATTTATGGTAGCTATTACCGGTACCATTATGACCATGCCGGGTCTTCCGAAGACTCCGGCTGCGGAGAAAATCGATGTGGACGAAAACGGTATGATCACCGGATTGTTCTAAGGAACGTATCATTCCTCAATTGACGAAAGAGGCAAGGGCTGTCGCAGGGAACTGCGATGGCCCTTTTTCTGTGTGTCGTGAATGGAATAGAACTGTCTGTCCGATAAAGGCTTTTCTCTCGTGATTCGGATATAAGTCTTTCTAATTACTCTGAGGAGGAATGCAATGGAGTGACGCAACCGCCCTGATGCGGCATCCGTACCTTATGGCGGGCTCGCTCAAACATCCTGTTTGAGCGTTGCTGACAGATAAACAGAGTAATAAGAAAGTCTAATATCCTGCTCAAAGTTCGAAAAGGCTTTATCGGACAGACAGTTCTATATCATCAGTGTGAACACAGAAAAAAGGAGGTAGACTTTACATGCGACAGCCCTTTTGGCTTCTAAAAAGGGGAGGAATGATACTGTGCGCTTAGAAGGGGAGATATTTCGTTTTGTGGAAAGGAAAATATAGGTGACTTTCGTTGCGGATTATGGGGAAATGTGGTATACTTTTAGGGGTGAGTATGTTATGTGTAGAGCTGAAAAAACGGGGTGATTTGAATTATGAAAAAAGTATTGAAATATTTTTTGATTTCTCTCATATCGCTGGTTGTGGTTTGTTGTTTGGCGATTGGACTCTTCTTTCTTTGTGTACCGTTAGCCCGTACTGATAAAAGCGTTTGCAATTATGTTTTACGAAAAATTCCAATAGGAACCAGTATGGAAGCGGTTGTTGCAATCGCCGAAAAAGAATCATGGGAAATACGTGAGATGCACAATGAACGCGGACTTCGCATAAATGATAGCTCTGGAAATGTTTCTGTTGCGAGTAAAGATGAAATGCTTAACGGTGTTGAAAATAACCGAGTTAGAATTGTTGGGGAAAAAGCTATGGTAATAAAGTTAGGAGAATTTTATGCACCATTTCATACTGCTGTATTTGCGTATCTAGCTTTTGACGAAAATTGCGAACTTGTTGAGGTGTCAATAAGAAGAGATATCGATGCGTTTTAATAGATTACCTACTATCCTGCGGAGGAAAAGATGAAACTACTATACGGCACGACAAATAACGGCAAGCTTCAGGCAATGAAGAATGCCTTAAATGCTTTTGATATCGAACTTATCGGTTTGAATGACTTGGAAGGGGAGCTTCCGAGAATAAAGGAAGACGGAGCGACGCCTTTAGAGAATGCGGAGATTAAGGCCAGGGCTTATTTTGAGGCGTTTCATATGCCGGTGTTTTCCTGTGACAGCGGGCTGTATTTTGAGGAGCTTTCTGAGGAAGAACAGCCGGGGCTTCAGGTGCGGAGAGTCGGTGGAAAAGAGCTGACGGACGAGGAAATGATAACACATTATGCCGCTTTGGCGGAAAAACACGGCGGTAAAATCACCGGACGGTACCGAAATGCGATTTACTTTATTTTGGATAAAGAACGGCATTTTTCAAGTATGGATATGTCCATTGCCACGGAGCCTTTTGTGTTGGTGTCAAAGCCTCATGAAAAGCGTGTGAAAGGCTTTCCGTTGGATTCCTTGTCGGTGGATATTCCGACGGGGAAGTATTACTATGATTTGGAAGTAAAGGACGTAAGCACGTCGGTGGATGACGGAGTGAGGGTGTTCTTTCGGAAGGCACTGGGAGAAAAATAAGTTCCGACAGGGAATGTTTATGTATGGGACAGGTCTATAGTTTGATTGAGAAGGAGAGAATGTATGAGTTTGATGGTTCCTATGGGGTACGAACGCAAGAAAATCGGTGCTTTTCTTGCGATAGTGGTGATTGTTGGTGCGGGTATAGCAATCAGTTTATTTTTGGCAAACGGTGCATCTTTTGCTGATGTCAAATACTTTTGTATCGGTGCGGTGGTGTTGGCGTTGTTGTGCATATTTTCCGATATCACATCAAATCTGCACAATAAGAAAAAAAGGGAGCACAGGGAGTATATGCTGTCGTGTCCTTTCGTAAAAGGACGGGTGGTTGCGGTGAGACGCATTCCGTTTTTCTTTGGAAGAGAGTTTCGGGAAAACGCCAACATTTGCGCCATGGGGAAGAATTGCGTATTTCGCATGGAAGTATCGTTTTCGCATCCGGTGACCGGAAAGGAAGAAACGATTGTCTCCGAACGGTACAGCAGTAATGTTGAGGAGTATCTGAAAGAGGGATGTGTTAAGGTACATTATTCCGAGACGGGCGAATACTGGGTTGAGATTTGAAAAAAGAGTTAAGGGAGAAAAATGAGTCGTATGGAAGAAATCATGGAACAGATGAAACTTTTATCTACATCTGTTACCAAAGAGGAGTATAACACTTACCTTGAACAAGGGTATGAACTGTTGGTGAAATTGCGTGATTCGGGTGCGGATAAGGATAGTGTATACCAGACGTTATCTGAGTATTTTAAAAGCTTAGAAGACGGCTTGTCTTATGATTTTATTGCGGATATTTTAGACTTTGTGGCGGGGTGGTGTTCCCCGGAAAGACGCATATGGAATGATTAATTCGGGTGGATTGTGATGGATAGTGGTGTTATAAGCCCGTATTCAAAACTTGAATGAAACGAAGGGAGAATATATATGAGAAATAGAATAGTGCTTAGTTGTTTGTTGGCGTTTCTGTTAGGTATGTGTCTTTGCGGATGCACAATCGCAGGGAAAGACTCAAAGTGTACGCTGACGGTAGTAACCTATTACAGCGGATGGGGAATTGACGGACAGGATTTGGGAAGCGGGACATTTGTCGATACCTTTACCGTTACTGATGGGGATGAATTCTATGAATGGTACAACGGGCATTGGCAGGAAGAAGATCAAAATGATGCGGAGATTATCCTTTCGGGGAAAAAGGTAAATGAGGACGGTGTTACAGTTCTGATTGACGGACAGGAAAAGGTGTTGAAGTATGATACAATCGAAGAACTGGGATCAACATTTGTCGTAGATGACGGAACAAATTTCCGTTATAGAATCTGTTTTGCAAAATAGCGATTCTAAGAGGGAGGTTATGTATGGATCAAATGCCGGAACGCCTTAAGCGTACCACAATTTATGAAAGTGACTATATATGTTTGTACACGGATAAAGTCCGCCTTCCAAGCGGTTATACTATTGATAAATACCACCAGCTTCATTATCCGAAGGAAGCGGTTGCGGTAGTGATTTTTAATGAAAACGATGACATTTTGTTTATCCATAACCGCAGATATACGGTAGGGCATTTGGAATGGGAGATTCCTGCAGGAAGAATTGAGCTAGGAGAGAATATGGAAGTAGCGGCAGAGCGGGAAGCGAAGGAAGAGACCGGTTGCGAGCTGCGGGATTTGAAGTTTTTGTGCAGTCAAAATCCGTTTAACGGAATGGCGGATGCGGTAATTCATGTATTTGCGGCGCGGGTTTCTGCGGAAAATCAGATTCTGGATACGGATGAAATCAGCAGTAAGCGATGGTTTACGAAAGAGGAGTATACGGAACTTCTCCGGACCAACGGAACGAAGGACGGAGTGTCGATTCTGGCGGTGTTGTATGCGTTGCAGTTTTACAAATAAAAAGAAATGGGAGGCAGAGAAATGTTTTTATGTTCCAAATGTAAAGCGACCATTTCGTTACCTGTGTGTTCTAAGTGCGGTAACGAGTATAAGCAGTTAAGCGGTGTATGGCAGTTGTCCGATATGCCGGATATGGTTGTTGACGGAGATGATGACAAATATATTGGATATGAGCACATCGGTGAGAATTATTCAGGGAACAGGAAATATGTGATTGAAGATAAAGATTTGGCTGTAGCCAAGGAAATTGCGAACCTAACAGGTGATGGAGTTTTTCTTGATTTGGCTTGTGGTGACGGTTGTTTTACCGTTCCGGTAGCGTCCTTTGGAACAAAGGTGATTGCCGGAGATATTTCCAATACCATGCTTAAGGTGCTGAAGCAAAAAGCGGAGGCAAACAATGTTTCCTTGGAGAATGTTACCGTATGCCGAATGAATGCCTTGGAAATTCCGCTTGCGGATGAAAGCGTGGATACGGTGGTTGCAAACAGTGTGTTGCATTTGATTTCCAATCCAGAAAAGGTGATTGGTGAGATTTATAGGGTGTTGAAACGGGACGGATGCTTTATTTGTATCGATGATGTGCCGGGAAAAGATATGGAAAGCAGTTACGATAACAGTGAGTATCATACAATTGTAAACAGCCTGTACAGTGGATATTGGCAGGCATTAAGCAGTTATGGAATCGCTCCGAAAAAGTATAGCTGGCGGTTTGACAGAAGCATATGTTGTGACGGTGTATTTGCGGGGAGTGAAACGATACATATCGAACGTGGGCAGTATTTTGAGACACCGTTAAAAGACGGTTTTCTGCCGAGATTTTTATCGAGAGGTTTTTCGGATCAGGTGGCTGTTCCGGAGGATAAACATGAGCTTGTTATGGAAAAGCTATTCAAAGAGTTTAAGGAAAAATACGGCGAGAATTTTGATGAGGTTGTGTTTCGGGGAAATGAGGAAGATATCATGCTTACGATATATCGGAAGTAGTTGTAGGAGGAGGTCTATTATTTGAAGGGTATTTTGGAACAAGCAAAACAATTATATGCGTTGATGGGCTATGAAATTACGCAGGTGGCCGGTCATGAAGGCGGCCGCAATCTTGTTTACGTGTGTAATCAAGAGGGAGAAAACAAATACGTTCTCCGCATTTCGACCTTAGGAGACAGGAAAGAAACAGACTACCTTGCGGAGACGGAGTTTGTCCGTTATCTGGCAGAAAACGGGGCACCGGTGGCAGATGTGATTCCGTCGGCGAACGGTAAGCTTGTGGAAGGTACAGAAGCAGAGGGAAAAATGTGCTTTATCAGCCTCTTTGCCTATGTCAAGGGAATGCTGATTTCCGAGAACGGGTATCGGTATAGGGAAGGCGTTCCTCTTGAGGAGTATTTCTATAATACAGGAAAAGCGTTGGGGGCGATTCATAGACTTTCCAAGATATTTCAGCCTACCTATCGCAGAATGTCATACTTTGAGAAATACAACAAAGAGTACATCGATAAATTGATTCCGAATACTTACGCAGAGTTGAAACAGGCAATGTTTGAGCGTTTGGATTTATTCGGTGAGCTTCCGACCGGCGAGGATTGTTTCGGCCTGGTTCATTTTGATTTCAGCGATGGCAATTATCATATCGATATGAGTACGGGAGATATTACCGCATATGATTTTGATAACTGTATGTATTGCTGGTACATGTTTGATTTGGCGAATCTTTGGACTCACGGCGTGGGATGGTGCCAGTTTGAGGAGAATGCAGAGAAGCGCATGGAATATATGGGACATTATTTTGATACGGTGCTTAAAGGGTATCGGAGCGAAACGGAAATTTCCGAGGAACTGCTTCGTCAGTTGCCGTTGTTCATTGACATGGTACTCATCGAAAACGTGATAGACGAGTTTGAATGTTGTTTGCGTGAGGGTGAAGAGCTTGACTATGAGGATATTGAGGATGCGGCGGAGTGCCTGATACATAGGATTCCGTATGCGGGTGTGGGTGAAGGTTAAGCCGAACAGGCATGAAACAATAGGAGAAGAACAGGAGAAGTACAATGGAAAAAGACGATATTATTATCAGAGAAGCGGTCATTCATATTCTGGATTCTATGGTGGGAATGCCGGTGCTTTCGGATTCCCTGCTTGAAATGGGGCCGGATTTGTGCGATTTTTTGCGGAATCATATTTATAAGCTGTTGTCCGGGGACGATTTGAAGAATTGCGTGTTTGATACGGAGTCTTCCGAGGTATATGCGGCGCTTCGGGATTTCCGGGAGGAGAATCTGATTCCGGTCAGCAAGCAGCTTGCCGGAAAGCTTTACGAGATTATGAATTCCAATATCGATATCCCGGCGGGGGATGTGTTTTTTGTGACTTTCCAGGTGGAGTCCAGACAGCATCTTGCCATCCTTAAGATGAACTACAAGGAAGTGTATGTGCATTATACGTCTCTCGGTGAGCAGGACGAGAACATCAACGAGGTCATGAAGCAGACGGCGGCGTTGCCGCTGGCGGGAGGTAAGCTTTCCGAGGCGGTGCTTATCGACCTTGAGGGGGATGCGGTACGGTTGGTTGAGAAAAAGTTCCCTGTCAACGGTGAGAAGGTTAACTACTTGTCGGAGCTTTTCTTACATTGCCACGCCAGAATGTCCCAGAAGACAAAGCTGGACCTTGTAACCAAAGCAGTGGAGCAGATTAACAAGAAGTACTATGATGACGACTTTGAGCAGAAAATGAAGACAAAAAGCGTCCTTCACGAGGAATGTGCTAAGACGGAAGGCCCGATTCGGGTAGAGGAAATCGTGGAGAAAGTGTTTAAAGAAGCGGCGCCGGAGATAAAGGAGGAGTTCGTGGAGAAGTTAGAGAAGTACAAGCTTCCAAAGGAAGAAATTAAGATTCAAAGCGAAAAGACCACGAAAAAACTGGAAAAGCAGTTCCTTACCACCGACAGCGGAATCGAAATCAACATTCCGATGGAGGAGTATAACAACAAGCAGCATGTAGAGTTTATCACGAACCAGGACGGTACGATTTCTGTGCTCATTAAGAATGTAAACCGGATTACCAGTAAGTAAGGCTAAGCGTTGAAAATGAGTGGCTTATCCGGTGTGACAGACCGGCAATAAGGTGAGAAAATTCAGCCTTGTAGGACATCAGCAGTTATGACTGTCCCGCAGGGCTGTTTTGCATTCAATATCCACTAAAATGATATCCGGACCGATTTGTTTAATATTACACCAAGGAATGATATATTCGCAACCGTCTCCGAAGAAGCCGAAGAATTTGCCGGGTCCCGGTACAATGATTTTTTCTAAGGCACCGGTACAGAGGTTAAACTCCACATCGCCCACATAACCCAGGCGGGCACAGTCCCGGCAGTTGATAACTTCCTTTTGACGTAAATCGCACAGACGCATGGCGGTTCCTCCGATAAAGCAGTTTAGTATACTATATGTAGGACTTTAAAATTATTGACGTAAAAACATGATTGTGGTAAAGTTTTTTATTATAGAGAGATTACATTCTTTTGGTACCAAAGAGGGGGATATGATGAAACCGTTAAAGAAGAGAATCAGACAATATATGATACGTATTACAATGTCGCTCATGGTGGCGGTTCTGATGCTTGTGGTGTGTTTACAGGTGTTTGCCGAGCGACGCAGAGAACATGAAAAGTCTTTGGGCGTTTTGAGCCAGATTGAGAAGTTTATTGAAGAAAATGTAATTACGGAGGCTGAGGGAGAACGCGGTTATGCGAATATGTTTTCTCTTATTGAGATGAATTCTGAGGCCGATTATTATGTGATTGCGGAGAAGGACGGACAGATTCGTGGAACGACGGCCGGTGAGGTAAACGGAAAGCTGTGTGATGAAATCGGAATTCGTTTGGAAAAAGTGAGAGAAGATACGAACGGGTTTTATGCGAAAATCGACGGAATCAGATTTTATTGTGTGTTTCGGAAGCTGGGAAGCGAGTATGTGGGAAGATGCACGAAATGCGAAAAAATATATGAACGCGTACCCACAACCGCACTGGTATTCTGCATTTGTCTGGCTACCATTGCCTGCATTTTGATATTTGTGGTGAGCCGTTATATGAATCGTTACGTGGTGGATGAAATTCACGAAATTAATAATGAACTCGGTAAAATTATCGAGGGTGATATGGATGTCAAAGTAGACGTCCGGTCCAGTGAAGAATTTTCGGAGTTAAGTGATTATATTAATACGATGGTGGGAAGTTTGTCGGATACTACCAGCAAGATTTCTTATGTTCTCAGTAAAACAAACATGTTTATCGGTGTTTATGAATACAGAAAAGGTGCAAAAACGGTTCGGTGCACGGAGTATATTCCGCGGATATTTTCATTGGAGTTGGATGAGTGGAGGTTATTGACTTCGGATTACGAATTGTTTGACGATTTTATTGAGAAGGTACGTTCCAAACCGTATGAGGATGAGCCAGGGGTGTACGTGCTTTCCGATGAGCCGGAGCAGTATGTGAGGTTAGAGGAGATCGAAATCGGAAACGAAGTGTTCGGTGTAGTCATTGATGAGACGGAAGATATCATAAAGCGCAGACAAATCGAAGCGGAGCGGGATGTGGATTTGTTGACCGGGCTGTACAATCGTCGAGGGGTAGAAACACAGCTGTCGCTGTTGTTCCGCGAGCCGGATAAGCTGGGATATGCGGCGCTTGTGATGATTGACGCCGACGGATTGAAGACCATAAACGATACCCACGGTCACGAGTCAGGCGATGCATATTTAAAGAAAATAGGTAATGTAATCGATCATTTCGGTATTCAGAGCAGTTTGTCGGCCCGTATCGGCGGCGATGAGTTTTTACTGTTTTTGTATGATTATGATGATGAAGGAGAGCTTCTTAATACGATTCGGACCATCGAATATATCCAGGGTCACAGTACGGCACGTTTAAGCGACAGTCTTACGGTGCCGCTTCGGTTCTCCTTTGGATATTGTCTGATGACAGAGGGCTTGTCTTATGAAGAAATGCTAAAGACGGCGGATGATCGGATGTATGAGAACAAGCGGAAGAGAAAAGAAGAGGGCATCGTTGTGCGATAAAGTAACAAGTGTTGATACAAACAACCAAAACATGTAGAGAAAGGGGAAGGGAGTCTATGAGATTGACAAAAGAGAAAAAAGTACAGCATATGACAGAGTTGGCGGCTTATAAAAGAAAGCTTTGGAAGCAACCGCAACTGCGGAATTTGTTTTTGGAGCTGACCATGGAGTGCAACGAGCGGTGTCTCCATTGCGGTAGCCGGTGCGGGGAAGTAACCAGCGAGCTTTTAAGTGTTGGGACGTATCAATCGTTTTTGGACAAGATAAAGGCGGATTTCGGCACGGAGGGAATCATGCTTTCCATTACGGGAGGCGAGCCGCTGTTACGACCGGAGTTTTTTGATATTATGGGATATGCCCACAAGCAGGGTTTTCACTGGGGCATGACCAGCAACGGAACGTTAATCGATGAGACGGTGGCAAAGCGCTTGGAAGAATGCGGTATGGGCACGATTTCCATTAGCATTGACGGCTTGCCGGAGACTCACGACTGGTTCAGGCAGACGCCGGGCGGATATGCTGCGGCTATGAAGGGCGTGGAAGCTTTGATAGAAAACGGCAGCTTTCAGCATGTACAGGTGACGACGGTGGTACATAAAAAGAATATTGGGGAGCTGGATGCGTTATATCACATTTTTGAGGATGTGGATATTGATTCCTGGAGGGTCATTAATCTGGAGCCTATGGGTCGGGCGGAGGATATGCCGGAGCTGTTGCTTACCCCGGAGGATTATGTGACCTTGTTTGAGTTTATTAAGGAAAAGCGCAGACAGGGGGAACCGGTGCAGTACGGCTGTTGCCATTATCTCGGCACGGAGTACGAGCGGGAAGTCAGAGACTGGTATTTCCTTTGTAATGCAGGTATTTATACCGCATCGGTGATGGCAAACGGGGATATCGGAGCTTGCCTGGATATTGAGCGCAGGCCGGAGCTGATTTACGGCAATATTTTAAAGGATGATTTTACGGAAGTGTGGAAAAACGGCTTCGGAGCCTATCGCCGGAATTTATCCGATGAAAATGAGACCTGTCGTACTTGTAAGGACCGGGAATTTTGCGGCGGAGGCTCTTTTCACAGTTGGGATTACGATAAAAAGAAACCGAAGATGTGTTTTAAGGGGACGTTATTCTAGGAGGGAGAGACGCGGATGAAAAAGACAGGAAAGAGAGCTTTGGTGACAGCTACGCTGGTATCGGCGGCCATGACCATGGGTGGTTGCAGATTTCTGCCGTGGGCGAATTCGAATGCCAATGTTTATGGTCCTCCACCGGAGGAATATGATCCGAAGTATAATATTGCACAGCCGGAGTACGGAGTCCCGTATTATGAAGAGCCGTATTACGAAGAACCGTATGAGGAAGAGCCGACATCGACTGAGACTCCGATAGAGGAAGAATAGGGGGAGATTATGAGAAAAGGAACGAAACTGTTAGTGACGGCCTCTGTGTTTGCGGTGGCGATGAATATGAACGGTTGCGGGGTGTACGGGCCGCCGCCGGAGGACTATGATGATATTCTGCCAACCGCAACGACAGCGGTGGAAAATGTTCATATCATAGCAGAACCGCCGGATTGGTATTTTTCTGCCATGGGACAGTATGCTGTGGTTCGTCTGCTTTCGGTTGAGGAAACAAAGACGGAGGATGATACGCAGACGCAGGCTTTGCTCTGCGAAATTGAGATTTTATCGATTTATAACCCGAGATTAGACTTGGGGCTGCCATCGGAGCTGATAATTCCGGGGAAGGACGTATCCTCTTTTTCTATAGGTGATGTGTTGTTTGTTAAACTTGGACCGATGAAATGGACCGGGGAAGCATATACAGCCAGTGAACTTATCGAAACGGAAAATGGGGTGGTTCTTACGCCGTTCGTGGACAACCGCCTGGTTCTCACGGAGGAGTTTACAAAGAGCTTCTTTTATGAAAGCTTAGCGTGGTACAATGAGGATGTTCACGAGTATCGTTTAAGCGTAGAAAAAGGTGAAGACTTTTTTATGGAGTTCGGGACCCAGCCCTTTGAAGAAGGAATGACGACGGAGGAAACGGAGATCTTCTTTCGGGAGTTTGAACAGGCAAAGAAGGATTATGAGGTAGTGCTGAACCGAATAAACGGTGTGAAGTAGGGGAGGAATGTGAATGAAAAAAGGGAAGAAGCTATTGGTAACCGCATCCTTGGTATCTACGGCAGTGACCATGGGAGGCTGTCGTTTTTTACCGTGGATGAATGAAGCGGCGGGAGTATACGGACCGCCGCCGGATGAATATGTGACAATGACGCCTGTTCCGGAGGCGGAAGAAAAAGGTACGGATGTTACGCCGGAGACGGAGGAGGAAGCGTTTTCTGCGGAGGAGAATTTAGCCCAGTGTATGTACGGACCGCCGCCGGATAGAAATGTTATCTTGAAGGGAGAAGAAGAGTAGGGAGAGTAACTATGGGTGAGGTTGTTGTTTATATCATATTAATACTTGTAATCGGTGTGATTCCGGGAGGATTGACGATTTGGAACGGTTATAATTTGTTTGTTAAGTCTTTGAAAAAGCCGAAGCTGGCGTTCTGGCTGACCTTTTTAATTGGCGCAATTCTTTATGTATTGCTATACGATATCAGCTTTGATACCGCGGGAGACTGGCATGAGGTGATTTACAATATCCAGCTTCATTACAGTATTTCTACTCAATACGGACTGAGTATTTATATTCCGACGATATTCGGTGCTTTGGGAATGGTGCTTCTGTGCGGTTGTAAGACGGAGAAGCTTCCGCCCCTTGTGTCGGCGTTTGCCATTGCTGCGACGGTGCTGTTTCAGGTGATTCAGATTGCGTTTGCCATTCAGATATCTAGCCAGATCAGTGAAGGCATAGAGCTTCTTTTTTATGTGTATCACGGGAATCTGTTTGTTTTGGCGGTGACCGGCGTACGGAGACTGATGAAACAGCAGATGGAGTATTATGATAGCATAAAAGGTGTCGGAGCAGAATGGGAAGAAAGTACTGTAAAGCAAGGCTGGCTTTATCGGACGGTGAATGCGTTTTCAAAGTATACCGTATTGATTTTCGTTTGCTTGTTTTTCGTGATTGCGGTGTTTGAAGTGTTGTTTATTTTGTTCGGTCAGGGCTTGGATGCCCCGATAAAAGCTTTTACGGATACGGCGGATTGGACGTTCTCCAAGCAGATTCCGCCGCCTCCGATGGAATATGACGGGCATTATCTTTGCACCGTTGCGGCAGGAGGGCATAAAAAGGTGGTAAAGCCGTTACGTTACGGCAGAAGACGGGGCCAAACTATTATCGTGAACCGGCAGCTTTGTATCGCAAATGCCTTTGAGGATTTTATCAAAGAGAAGATGCCGAGGATTCATAAGTTGGTTCGGAATTTTTATGATACCCACGGGTATCCCTTGTCAAAGCATATTACGACACCGGGACGCGCGGATGTTGTGTATATCTTGATGAAGCCTCTTGAGTGGTGCTTTTTGGGGTTCTTGTATTTGTTTGATGTAAGACCGGAGGAACGCATCAGCAGACAGTATCGGTAGGAGAAGGTGATTTTTATGGCAATTCGCTGTGCATCTAAAGTAATTATTATAGAGAACGGAGCAGTTTTGCTGAATCGATGCAAACGGGAAAACGGCTGCATTTATTATGATTTGCCGGGCGGCGGTCAAAAGCTTTATGAGAGTATGGAGCAGACATTGCTTCGGGAAGTGACAGAAGAGACCGGATATGAGATCCGGGTGGAGCGGTTTGTCGGTTTAGCGGAAGAAATCAATACGAATGCAGAATTGAGAGAAAAATATCCGGAGTATACCCATCGGATTTTGCATATCTTTACGGCAAGTTTAACCGGGAAGAAAATTGATACACCGACGGAAAAGGATTTGCATATGGAGGCAAGTGTGTGGGTTCCGCTTGACGAAATTGATAACTTGCAGGAAACTCGCCCGTCTTGTTTGAAACAGTTACTACGGGATATTAGGAAAGATGAGAATCCGTGGTTTTACGAGACGGAGTATCGGGAGGAAGAGTAACAATAAAAGGAAAATTATTACAGTTTTGGTCTGGGCGTAAGATCTTTGGACCACCGTAGGCGGGAAGAATTTCCCGCCGTTTTTTTGTGCCGGCAGCGCGTCGCACCAGCCCACTCCGTAACAACGTCACTTTGTCGTGGCGTGTTCGTATTTGATTCGTGCAAGTCACGCGCTTTCGCGCTCTCCCCACACCTCGCTGCAAAGCCGCTCGGTTGTGGTTGCGTTCACATGACGAGGCAAACGCTTGGAAACAAGTTTCCGCGTATTACCCGAATGTTCACTTGAATTGCACGAAACTTGACAGATAACTTGACACTTGTAAAATTCTGTGTTATACTGTGCCCAACATCTTGAAAAAGGGAGAGTTTGTGGACGTTTGGGTTTGCGGACACAACATATATGGTATGGAGAATAAAATAATCAACGAAATACAAAAGCTTAAGAAAGAAAAGAATGCTATAATTCTTGCGCATTACTATGTAAACGAAGAGTTACAGAAACTGGCGGATTATGTGGGGGATTCCTTTTATCTAGCCAAGGTGGCAAAGGGAACCGATGCGGGTGTAGTGGTGTTTTGCGGTGTTTCCTTTATGGGAGAGAGCGCAAAGATGTTAAATCCGGAGAAGACGGTGCTGATGCCGGATTTGACGGCGGATTGTCCCATGGCTCATATGGCGCAGGTGGAAAAGATTAAAGAACTCCGCGAGAAATATGATGACCTGGCAGTGGTTTGTTACATAAACTCCACGGCGGAGTTAAAGAGCTATAGCGATGTATGCGTGACCTCTTCCAATGCGGTGAAGATTGTAAAGAATCTTCCGAATCAAAATATTTTCTTTATTCCGGATGTGAATCTGGGCCGGTTTGTGGCAGAGCAGGTGCCGGAGAAGAATGTGATTTTAAACGACGGGTATTGTCCGATACATAGAGATATTACCGGAACCGGTGTGAAGGAGCTGAAAAAGAAGCATCCGGCGGCCCTTGTAATGGCGCATCCGGAATGTAAGGAAAATGTAGTAAAACTGGCGGACTACGTCGGTAGTACGGCGGATATGATTGCCTTTGCGAAGCAGAGCGAGTGCAAGGAGTTTATCGTTTGCACCGAGGAGGGGGTGAATTACCGTCTAAGAGAAGATAATCCGGACAAAAAGTTTTATTTCGGCGGCGAGTATTTGTGCCGGGATATGAAGTTAAATACGTTGGAAAAGGTATTGCATGTGCTTAAAACCGGCGAGAACGAAATGAAGCTGCCGGAAGAATTGTGTGAGAGCGCGGTTGCACCTCTTGACCGGATGCTCACGCTGGCAAAGTAAGTACCGGAAGTGCGGAATAATGTACGGAATGGCGTAAATGAAGAACCTAATGTGTCAACGGTTGCCGAAACGGCGGAAAGAAGTGAGACCATGACAGAGAGAAATAAGAAAACAGATATTGTTATCATCGGCTGCGGTGTGGCGGGACTGTATTGTGCCCTCAATTTGCCGAGGGACAAGCAGATTGTCATTGTGTCTAAGGATGAATTCGAGCGAAGCGATTCCTTTTTGGCACAGGGCGGAATCTGTGTCCTGCGGGATGAGGAGGATTACAAGCCTTATTACGAGGACACCATGAAGGCGGGGCATTACGAAAACAATCCCCGTTCCGTGGAGCTGATGATTCGTTCTTCCCAGGAGGTAATTCGGGATTTGATTGCCTGCGGCGCGGAATTTGAAAAGGATGAGAACGGTTACGTTTATACGAGAGAAGGAGCGCACTCCAGACCGCGTATTCTGTTCCATGAGGACGAAACCGGCAAGGAGATTACGTCAAAGCTTTTGGCGACTGTGAGAAAGCTGCCGAACGTGACCTTGATTGAACACTATACCATGGTGGATTTGCTGACAAAGAACAACGTTTGCTACGGTATAGTAGGGCATGATAAGGACGGTGTGTATTCTACCATAACGGCGGATTATACCGTGCTTGCTACCGGCGGTATCGGCGGACTTTATGAGCATTCCACGAATTTCAGACATTTAACCGGAGATGCCCTGGCGGTGGCTCTTAGACACGATATTAAGCTACAGAACATTGATTATATCCAGATTCATCCCACCACGCTCTATCAGGAAAAGCCCGGACGGAAGTTCCTCATTTCCGAGTCGGTGCGGGGTGAGGGTGCGGTTTTACTTAATTCCAAGGGAGAACGATTTGTGGACGAGCTTCTTCCGAGGGATGTGGTGACCCAGGCGATCCGGAAGGAAATGAAAAAAGAAGGAACCAAGCATGTGTGGCTGTCTCTGTCTCCGATTCCGAAGGAGGAAATTCTGAATCATTTCCCGAATATATACGCGAAATGCCTGGAAGCGGGCTATGATATTACGAAGGAGCCTATACCGGTGGTGCCGGCCCAGCACTATTTTATGGGCGGCGTTGCGGTGGATGAGTACAGCAAAACCTCTATGGACCGATTGTATGCGGTGGGTGAAACGGCCTGCAACGGGGTTCACGGAAAAAATCGTCTGGCCAGCAATTCCCTTTTAGAGAGCCTGGTGTTTGCAAAGAGAGCGGCGGGACAGATGACAGAACGGTATATTACAATAGACAAAGAAAAGGAACAACAAATATTAAGTGACGTGAGTCTGACGGATGAGAAGACCTATTCCGGGTATGCGGAACAATACAAAAATGCGGTGCTTGCCGCAATCGAAAAGGAGAAAGAGTATCATGAACAATATCAGTATGACGTTGAACGCGGATGAGTTGATTTTAAGTGCTTTAAAGGAAGATATCAGTAGTGAGGACGTATCCACCAATGCGGTGATGCCGGACTATCAGTTGGGAGAAGTGGAGCTTCTTTGTAAGGAAGACGGTGTCATTGCGGGCCTGCCGGTGTTTGCCCGTGTATTCGAGCTTTTGGACAAAAAGACGGAAGTAACGCTGTTTGCAAAGGACGGCGATACCGTAAAGAAAGGCCAGAAGTTAGGTGTGATTCGCGGCGATATCCGTGTGCTGTTGTCCGGAGAGCGTACCGCACTTAACTATTTGCAGCGTATGAGCGGTATCGCCACCTATACCCGTTCCATTGCGGTGTTGTTTGAGGGCAGCAAGACAAAGCTTTTAGATACGAGAAAGACTACGCCGAATATGCGTATTTTTGAGAAGTATGCGGTAAAGGTGGGCGGCGGCTACAACCACAGATACAATTTAAGCGACGGAGTGCTGTTAAAGGACAATCACATCGGTGCAGCCGGCAGTGTGGCAAAGGCGGTTGCCATGGCAAAGGAATACGCACCATTTGTGCGAAAGATTGAGATTGAAGTAGAAAATCTGGATATGTTTATGGAAGCACTGGACGCCGGTGCCGACATCATTATGTTAGATAACATGAGCGTGGAGGATATGAAGGAAGCGGTGCGTCTGGCGGCAGGAAAGGCGGAAATCGAGTGTAGCGGTAACGTAACGAGAGAAAACGTAGAACGTCTCATTAATATCGGCGTGGACTACATTTCCAGCGGTGCCCTGACCCATTCCGCACCGATTCTGGACCTTTCCTTAAAGAATCTGCACGCAGTATAAAGGGGGAACTTCATGAAGGGAAAAGAACGAAGAAAGGAAATCGTAGCGCTGATTATGGCGGCGGAGGAACCGATATCCGGCTCCGTGCTGTCGGAACGTCTCGGGGTGTCCCGCCAGATTATTGTGCAGGATATTGCCATGCTGCGGGCGGAAGGGTATGATGTACTTTCCACCCATCAGGGCTATGTGATTACCAAGGGCCCGTTTGCGGAGCGAGTGTTTAAGCTGCGTCATACCAGTGAACAGACTGAAGACGAGCTGACCACCATTGTAACTATGGGCGGCACCGTAGTGAATGTGTTTGTCTGGCATAAGGTATACGGCAAAGTAGAGGCGAATCTGAATATTTTTTCGGAGCGCAGCATTGCCCAGTTTATGGACGGGATCAAAAGCGGAAAGTCCAAGGAACTGATGCATATTACGGAAGGGTATCATTACCATACGGTGCGGGCGGATTCGGAGGAGGTATTGGACGAGATCGGGGCTGTATTGGATAAAAAGGGCTATATTGTGCCGGAAATCATGTAATTGTTGCTTGCATTTTTTTACATTTCTTTTATAATAGTAGTAAGAGAGAAGTTCGAGGTTTACAGGTTTTGTAAAATTCGAAGGTCGCAGGTTGCGACAGAAGGGGGAACTTATGAAGTGTCCGTTTTGCGGTAAAGAAAATACGAGAGTAATCGATTCCAGACCGGCCGATGACGGTGGTTCAATCAGAAGAAGACGTCAGTGCGACGAGTGCGGCAAGCGTTTTACTACCTATGAGAAGGTGGAGACGATTCCGCTTGTTGTAATCAAGAAGGATAATATCCGTGAGCCGTACGACCGTGCCAAGATTGAATCCGGCGTGTTCCGTTCCTGTCACAAACGTCCGATTTCCGTAGACCAGATTACGACATTGGTGGATGAGATCGAAACCATTATTTTCGGCCTTGAGGAAAAGGAGATTCCGAGCAGCAAAATCGGAGAAATCGTTATGGATAAGCTGAAGGATTTGGATGCGGTGGCATATGTACGTTTTGCGTCCGTATACCGTGAATTCAAGGATGTAAACACCTTCATGCAGGAGATTAAAAAGATTTTGGATAAGAAGTAAGATTCTGTGTCCGGACGATACCGTAAGGTGTCGAAATAAGGGACTTTGCGATTCTTTTCCGCAAGGGAAAGGATGTTATGTTAGGTAAAGTGTATTCTGCGGCGGTGTTCGGCATCGAAGCGGAACTGATCACGGCAGAAGCGGACGTAAAGGACGGACTGCCGTGCTTTTCCATGGTGGGGGCGTTGGCCTGCGAGACCAGAGAAGCAAAAGAACGGGTGCGTATCGCACTTGAAAATTCCGGCTATCGTCTGCCGGTGAAAAGGATTACGGTTAATCTTTCACCGGCAGATATCAGAAAAGAGGGGACAGCATTCGATTTGTCCGTTGCGATAGCCGTCTTAACCGCTTTCGGTTATATTTCGGAAAAGTCAGTTGAAAAAAGTATGTTTCTGGGGGAACTTTGCCTTGACGGCAGTATTAATCCGGTTCCCGGCGTTTTGCCGTCCGCCTGTCTTGCTAAGGAGGAGAGCTTTTTACAGATGTTTGTACCGGAGAATAACGCAAGAGAAGCCACCGCGGTCGGAGGCTTGTTTGTGTACGGTGTACGTTCGTTGCGGGAAGTCGTGGAGGTGTTAAACGGAAACGGAGATATTCTGCCCTTTCGGGAGGATGAAACAAAGGAAGAAGAGCCTGTGTCGGAATTGTGCGATTTTTCGGAAGTTCAGGGACAGCGTATGGCGAAGCGTGCTCTTGAAATAGCGGCGGCGGGACGTCATAATGTTCTGATGATAGGGCCACCGGGGACGGGGAAAACTATGCTTGCAAAGCGCATCCCCTCTATATTACCCGCTTTGAATTTTGAGGAAAGTCTGGAAATTTCGAAAATTTACAGTGTGGCGGGGCGGCTCGCCGGAAAACGTTTGATTACGGAACCGCCGTTTCAGGCGCCGCATCACACCGTTACCCAGTCGGCACTGGCGGGAGGAGGACGGAGAGCAACGCCGGGAATGATCAGTCTGGCGCATAAAGGCGTACTGTTTTTGGACGAATTTCCGGAGTTTCGAAGAGAGACGATCGAGATTTTACGACAGCCTTTGGAAGAACGGAAGATTACTGTGGCTCGTTTTGATGCCACTTATGAATATCCGGCCGGCGGAATGCTGGTGGCTGCCATGAATCCCTGCGGCTGCGGATTTTATCCGGATCGCACCCGGTGTAATTGTTCCCAGACTCAAATCCGGCGGTATCTCGGAAAAATCAGCCGGCCTCTTTTGGAGCGGTTTGATATGTGTATGGAAGTACTGCCGATTTCTCTGAAGGATTTAAAGAAAGAAGAAAAAGAAGAGTGCTCCGCAGTAATTCGGAAACGGGTGGAAGCTGCCAGAACACGGCAGGAGGAGCGATACAAAGGGACGCCCTTTTTCTGCAATTCCGAGGTGCCGGGAGGAGAGATAAAAAAGTACTGCAATCTGACCGAAACGGCAAAACAACGGATTGAGGGGGCGTATGAGAGATTGGGACTGAGTGCCAGATCCTATCACCGCATCTTAAAAACTGCCCGGACGATTGCGGATTTGGCGGGAACGGAGAAAACAGAGGATGCGCATGTGGCGGAAGCACTTATGTACAGGGAACCGGACAGAAAATATTGGGGGGAATAATAAATGGAGAAGAAAGAGATTGGTTTTGATAATAAAAGAAAATGTCATTGTATCTGGCACGGATTTGCATCCTTTTGTATTACGCCGAAGATGCAGGATGCGGTGTTGACTTATTTCGAAACACCGGAGCAGGCTCTTTTTGCCAAGGATGCGGAATGGGATACTTTTTTTCGTCTGGCGGAAAACTTGGGATTTACGGAGAAGGAAAAGGAGAATATTAAAAACGTGAGAAGACGGGATCATGAAAGTGCTTATGCTGCAGTGGAGGCACAGGGAATCGGGTTTGTGACACAGGAGGATGAGGAGTATCCGGAAAAGCTACGAAAAATATTTTCGGCACCCCGTTATTTCTATTATAAAGGGAGTCTTCCGGGGGAAGAGCCGGCAGTGGCTGTAATCGGTGCCAGAAAATGTTCTCATTACGGAAGTGAGATCGCACGACGATTGGCGAAAGAGTTGGCCGGGCAGGGAATAAACGTGATTTCGGGATTGGCGTACGGCGTGGATAAGGCGGCTCATGACGGTGCGCTGGAAGGAGGAGGAGCTACTTATGCGGTTTTAGGGTGCGGACCGGACATCTGCTATCCGAAGGGGCATACGGAAACCTATAACCGAATCATTTCGACCGGAGGAGGAATTGTCTCGGAGTATCCGCCGGGAACGGGACCGCTTTCATGGTTTTTTCCTCAGAGAAACCGAATCATTGCGGGTTTGTCCGACGGAATTCTTGTGACGGAGGCGAGAGAAAAAAGCGGAACCCTGATTACCGTATCTTTCGGATTGGAATACGGAAAGAATATTTATGCTGTTCCGGGACGGGTGGACGACGTACTGAGCGAAGGGTGTAATTATTTGATTAAAGAAGGGGCAAAACTGACGCTTTCCGCGGCGGATATTCTGGAAGATATAAAGTCCGCAATGCCTGTGAAAAAGAGAAAAAACAATGCCGGAAAATGTAGAAATTATGAATTTTTAAAAAATATACTTGCATCAAATGAAAAAATGGTGTATGCTAGTTTGCGTTTGATGCCAAAACATATAGAAGAAATACGGGAAGAAACAAAGCTATTGCCGGAAGAATTGTCGGCGGCTTTGGAGGTGCTTTCTTCTTACGGTTGTATAAAAAGGTACGGACAGGCATATTATGCATTAACGGATGAAACGAATAGATAGCTTAAGGAAAGGTAAGGACGGCAAATGGCAAAGAATTTACTGATTGTGGAATCTCCTTCAAAAGCAAAGACCATTAAAAAGTTTTTGGGAGCCAATTATGAGGTGCTTGCATCCAACGGTCATGTACGGGATATTCCGAAAAGTCGTATGGGGATTGACGTGGAAAACGACTATGAACCGAGATATATTACAATTCGCGGAAAAGGAGATATTCTTGCAAAACTTCGTAAGGAAGTAAAAAAAGCGGAAAAAGTATATCTGGCAACGGACCCCGACCGTGAGGGAGAGGCAATCAGCTGGCATCTTGCGGAAGCCTTAAAGATTCCGCAAGAGGAAGTAAAGCGTATTACCTTTAATGAGGTTACCAAAAATGCAGTACGTAATTCTATAAAAGAAGCTCGCGGTATCGATATGAATCTGGTGGATGCCCAACAGGCAAGACGTATTCTGGACCGTATGATCGGTTACCGGATCAGTCCGCTTCTTTGGGATAAAGTAAAGAGGGGCTTAAGTGCGGGACGTGTACAATCTGTTGCACTTCGCATTATTTGTGACAGAGAAGAAGAAATCAATGCGTTTGTTCCACAGGAATATTGGACACTGGATGCGGATTTTTCCGTAAAGGGAATGAAGAAGCCGTTTCGGGCGAAGTTCTACGGAACAAGCGACGGAAAGGTAGCCATTTCTTCCGAGGATGAGGCAAATAGGATTCTGGCGACAGTGAAGAACGCCGAGTTCAAGGTGAGTGAGATTAAGATGGGTGAGCGGAAGCGTCAGCCGGCGCCGCCGTTTACAACCAGTACATTGCAACAGGAAGCTGCAAAGACACTGAATTTCTCTACCCAGAAGACGATGCGTCTGGCACAGCAGTTGTACGAAGGTGTGGACGTGAAGGGTCATGGAACGGTCGGTTTGATTACCTATCTTCGTACCGACTCCATTCGTGTGTCGGAGGAAGCGGATGCAGCTGCGAAGCAGTTTGTTTCGGATAATTACGGTGCGAACTCTGTTATGGAATCGGAGCAGAAGAAGGCGGACAAAAAAAAGATTCAGGACGCTCACGAAGCAATTCGTCCGACCTATGTGGATTTGACACCGGCAACGGTGAAGGAGTCTCTTTCCAGAGATTTGTTTCGATTATATCAGCTGATTTGGAAGCGTTTTATTGCCAGCCGTATGCAGGCAGCGAGATATGAAACGGCTACCGTTAAGCTTGACGGTGGCGGATATCGCTTTACGGCGACTACCTCGGAACTGGTATTTGACGGCTTTATGGCGGTGTATTGTCCGGAGGACGAAGAGGATACGGATGAGGTGACGGGAGGTTTCTTAAAGAATCTGACTCGTGATTCCGTAATTAAGCTGGAGGAGTTGTTCCCTGCTCGTCATTTTACCTCCCCGCCGGCCCATTATAACGAAGCATCGTTGGTAAAGACGTTGGAAGAACTGGGAATCGGACGTCCGAGTACCTATGCTCCGACCATCACGACTATTTTGGCAAGACGTTATGTAGTAAAAGAGAATAAAAATTTATATGTGACCGAAATCGGTGAAGCAGTAAACCGCATTATGCAGCAGGCATTTGGTTCTATTGTTGACGTGAATTTCACAGCAACCATGGAAGCACTTCTCGACGCGGTGGAAAACGGGGATGTTTACTGGAAAACAATTATCAGAAATTTCTATCCGGATTTGGAAGAGTCTTTGGCGAATGCGGAACAAGAGTTGGAAAATATCGAGATTGAAGACGAGGTTTCCGATGTGACCTGTGAAGTATGCGGAAGACAGATGGTAATCAAGTATGGTCCTCACGGAAAATTCCTGGCATGCCCGGGCTTTCCGGAATGTCGCAATACCAAGCCGTATCTGGAGAAAATCGGTGTAGCCTGTCCTGTGTGCGGAAAAGAAGTGGTTGTCCGCAAAACCAAGAAGGGCAGACGTTATTATGGTTGTGAAGCAAATCCGGAGTGTGATTTCATGGCATGGCAGAAGCCGTCGGGGAAGAAATGCCCGCAATGCGGCGGAGTTCTGGTGGAAAAAGGAAATAAACTGGCATGTGCTTCGGAAGAATGCGGTTATGTGGAAATGAAAGAGAAATAGAAGGAAATTCTCTTTTGTGTGAACAAAATATGTCGTAGTGTGTCAAATGTTTATTTTGCACTTGTTTTTCGAAAAAAACTATGATATAATATAAAAAAATAGATAACGTATTGGAGATGTTGGGCAGTTTATTTTCTGCCGGAAAGGAGTTACCGTGAGCGTACAGTTATTGGATAAGACCAGAAAAATCAATAAGTTATTACACAACAATACATCTCACAAGGTTGTGTTCAATGATATTTGTCTGGTGCTTGGAGAAATCTTGGAATCGAACATTTTGGTGATCAGTAAAAAGGGTAAGGTTCTCGGTATCAAAAATCGTAACGATGTAGAAACAATCGAAGAGTTGATTAAGGATGCAGTGGGAGGATATATCGACGGCTTGTTAAACGAGCGTCTTTTAAATATTCTTTCCACTAAGGAAAATGTAAATCTTGAGACTCTCGGTTTCTCTTTCCCTGAGGTAGAAAAGTATCAGGCGATTATTTTACCGATTGACATTGCGGGGGAGCGCCTCGGAACCTTGTTCATTTACAAAAAGGGTGCCAGCTATTCCATCGATGATATTATTTTAAGTGAGTACGGTACCACCGTAGTAGGACTTGAAATGATGCGTTCCGTAAATGAAGAGAATGCGGAAGAGAATCGTAAGGTACAGATTGTTCGTTCTGCAATCAGCACGCTTTCTTTTTCTGAGTTGGAGGCGATTACACATATCTTTGATGAACTGGAAGGTAACGAAGGCATTCTTGTTGCAAGTAAGATTGCGGATCGTGTGGGAATTACCCGTTCCGTTATCGTAAATGCGCTTCGTAAGTTTGAGAGTGCGGGTGTTATCGAGTCCCGTTCTTCCGGTATGAAGGGTACTTACATTAAGGTTTTAAACGACGTTGTATTCGATGAGTTAAAGAAGCTGTAAGCTTTGTGCAATTGAATATGGGTATGACCGGGACGGATTCCGGTTAGACGGTAAAGGGATTTTTGAGTCTGCTCAAAAGTCCCTTTTTGCGTGTAGACAATGTCCGTGCAAGCAAAGTGAGCATGCGAGCAAACGGTGCGAGCTTGCTCGCATGCAGTTGCGCAGTCATGCGAACGCGCCCACGACTGAGCGGCTAAGCCGCGAAGTGAGGGCGGTGCAGAGCACTGCTTGCACGAAATAAGTTGCGGGGTCATGCGAACGCGCATACACGCAGAAGCACAACCCCTAGTATTTTTTCACTAAAAACACGGAATTTTGTAAATATATCTTGTGTTTTTACAAAAGTTCGATATAATAGTATTGAAAGGAAGTGTATCCTATGATAGGTTCAGATGCTTTTAGCTTTGTAAATGTGCTTGATAAGGCGGCAGACGCCTCCTGGAAGCGTAACGAAGTCATTGCCAATAATATCGCAAATGTCGATACGCCGGACTTTAAAAGAAGCGATGTTACCTTTGAAACGTATCTGGCAAAAGAATTGACCGGAAGAGATGCGTTGTCGAAGAAGGTGAAGAACATGGATTTGTCCAAACTGGGGTCTACCACCTATTTGGACCACGCAACGCTTGATTACCGTAAAGACGGCAATAATGTGGATATCGACACCGAGTCTGCATATTTGGCGGACAACCAGTTAAAGTATTATGCTTTACTGGATTCCATGACACAGGAGTTTTCCAGAATCCGTTCCGTGTTACAGCGGTAACGGCTTTTCGGTGTGTATAAAGGTTAATTACATATAGAGTGCATAACGGTTTATGCGGAAAGGAGAGGCCTATGTCTTTAATGGGTTCTTTAAATGTCAGTGCCAGCGGAATGTCGGCACAGCGTACACGAATGGATATTATTTCCCAGAATATTGCGAATGTAAATACAACCAGAGACGAAAACGGTGATGTATATCGTCGTCAGACCGTCGTGTTTGCGGAGAAGAACGATTCCAATTTCGAATCGATATTGACGGCAATGCAGACCGGAATTTCCAGAAAGAGCGACGGATTGGGAGACGGTGTTAAAATCACCGGAATTGCGGAGGACCATGTAACGCCGATGAAGATGGTGTACGACCCGGCACATCCGGATGCGGATGAGGACGGTTATGTGACCATGCCGAATGTAAATACGGTAACGGAGATGACGAATCTTATCGATGCTACCCGTTCTTTTGAAGCAAATGTAACTGCGTTTAACGCTACAAAGAATATGGCGCTTAAGGGACTTGAAATCGGCAAATAATCCCATGAGAACAAAGTGTTGTCGACGGTAAATCGCAGGTAGAGGGCCGGAAACGGCCGGATGAAAGGATGAGACGGTATGAGTTTGATTGCACCGATTAATAAAATTCAGGCGTTGGACGGCGGATTTCAAGTAAATGCCGTAAAAGACAAGAAGGAAGGTTCGGGAGCCTTTGAGGCTCTGTATCAGTCCGCTATCGGTCTTTTGGAGGAAACAAACCGCTATACCCATGAAGCGGAAGAGGCACAGATGTCTTATATGCTGGGGCTCAACGACAATGTACACGATTTGCTCATTGCCCAGAACAAGGCGA
The DNA here is from genome assembly GCA_937895705.1 of uncultured Clostridia bacterium. Lineage (GTDB taxonomy): Bacteria > Bacillota > Clostridia > Lachnospirales > Lachnospiraceae > SIG307. The sequence continues at coordinate 35,581 of CALBKM010000038.1, read as the reverse complement.
ATCTGTCCTTACAGTATACGGTAGCTATCCGGAACGGTGTACTGGATGCATATAAGGAATTGATGCAGATGCAGTTTTAACTTATTTTTATAGATTGATACAAAGGAGCAGCCATTATGCAGGAGAGGTTAAAAGAGCTTCCAAAGCGGTTATTGGAGTTATGGAATAAGTATACAAGTAAGCAGAAGACCATTATCGTCACCGTATTTTCCGGTGTGATTTTGGCGCTTGCTATTCTTATTGTGCTTTTAAGCAGGACAAAGTATGTGACGCTGTCTACCTTTGAAACCACCAACATTGCCACCGGAGTGGTGCAGTTGCTTGACGAAAACGGGATTAAGTATAAGCTTTTGGATGACAATCTGACGGTAGAGGTGGACCGGAAACGTCAGACGGACGCGGTGGTTTTGGTGGCCCAGAGCGATTTACAGGAGGTCGGATTCGGTATTGATGATTTGTTAAATACCAGTATCAGCACCACCAGCGGAGAGCGCCTGACCAGAAACCATTTGTATCTTCAGTCCGATTTAAAGCGGAATATCGAATCCTGGGTAGGAATTGATAAGGCATCGATTAACTATGTGCCGCAGGATTCTTCCACTACGATTTTAACCGCAAAGAAAAACATTCCTGCCAGTGTCTTTCTGACCACAAACAAGGAGTTTGACGAGGATGTTACACCGGAGGCTGTTGCGGTGGCGGTGGCCCATGCTTTGGGAAATTCTTCTACGGAAGAGATTCGTGTGGTAAACCAGTACGGTGTGATTCTTTACGACGGTCCGAAGCCGGAGGACGAGGAACCGACCCATGATGAAATCAAAGCCTTTAAAGACGAAATCTCTTTGGCTTATAAAAATTTGGTGTATGCGGGTTTTGCCGCATGTCAGTACCAGCTGACGGAGGTTATGCCGTCCATTACCGTAAATATGGATAGGAAAGAGGTCTATACCGAACGGTATTATCCGGACAATCCGGATATGGAACAGGGTTACCAGTCCCATTACGAATCCTATTCCGCTACGGGAGTGACCGAGAGCGGAGATATTCCGGGAACGGATTCCAATGATGAAGTGGATTATATGCTTGTAAACGGTTTGGGAGGAAGTTCTTCTATCGATTCCGAATCCTATGACATGATATATAATAAGCAGATTTCCAATGAGATTTATGAAACCGGCGTGGTAGATAAGGATACTTCCACCATCAGCGTGGTAGCGACTCATGTGGAAGAGGTGACGGAAGCGGAACTTCGGGAAAAGGAGCTTTTGACCGAGGACATGACTTATGAGCAGTTTCAGCTTCTGTTCGGAAAACCGGTAAAAACGGAGCCGTCGGAGGATTTGTACCAGATGGTGGCAAAGGCAACAGGTATTCCGGTAGAAAACATACATATTACGACCTATGACCAGTATAAGTTTGTGGAGGAGTTGGAGGAGCCGGTAAACTGGGAGTTTATTCTGACCATTGTATTGGCGATTCTGTTGCTGGCGTTCTTGGCATACGTTGTATTCCGCGGAATGAAGCCGGTAGAGGTAACGGAAGTAGAACCGGAACTCAATTATTCCGAGATTTTAGCGGAGCACGGAAACAATGCTTCTCTGGAGGATGTTGAGTTCGGTGAGAAGTCCGAAACCAGAATTTTGATAGAAAAGTTCTTTGATGAAAATCCGGAGTCTGTGGCGATGCTGTTGCGGACCTGGTTGAATGATGAGTATTAAAACGAGGAAGGAGGAGACGATATGGCAGCCAGATCTTTGGATTTAAACGGAATACAAAAGGCAGCGATTCTGTTTATCATTGTGGGACCGGAACGGGCGTCCAAGGTGTTTAAGTTCTTAAAGGAAGACGAAGTGGAACAGCTGACCCTTGAAATTGCCAATACAAAAAATATTACTCCTTCCGTAAAGGATGAGGTGTTGGACGAATTTTACGAAGTTTGTCTGGCACAGCAGTATGTTACCGAGGGTGGTATCAGTTATGCCAACGACTTGCTCGAGAAGTCCTTCGGTGCGGAAAAGGCGAGGGAAATCATCGGAAAGCTTACCGATTCCCTGCAGGTTCGTCCGTTCGAGTTTGTAAGAAAGACGGATCCGAGCCAGTTGCTTAACTTTATTCAGGATGAAAATTCTCAGACGATTGCTCTTATTTTGTCTTACCTTTCCGCAGGACAGGCGGCGACCATTGTCAGTGCGTTGTCTCCGGATAAGCAGGCGGATGTTGCAAAGCGTATCGCGCAGATGGACCGTACATCTCCGGATACCATCCGCGATGTGGAGCATGTATTGGAGCGTAAGCTGGCTTCTTTAGTGAACCAGGATTACACCATCGCCGGCGGTGTGGATGCAATCGTAGAGATTTTGAATACCGTGGACCGCGGTACGGAAAAACACATTATGGAAACTCTCGAAATCGAAGAGCCGGAACTTGCAGACGAGATTCGCAGAAAGATGTTCGTATTCGAGGATATTCTTTCTCTGGACGATCGTTCCATTCAGCGTGTGTTGCGTGAGGTGGATAATAACGAGCTTGCAACCGCTCTTAAGAGTGCCAACGAAGAAGTACAGACGGTTATCTTTAATAACTTGTCCAAGCGTCTGGTGGCTATGATTAAGGATGATATGGACTTCATGGGTCCGGTTCGTTTGAAGGATGTAGAAGAAGCACAGCAGAAGATTGTTAATATTATTCGTAAGTTAGAGGACTCCGGAGAAATTGTTATTTCCAGAGGCGGAGGTGACGAGATCGTTGTCTAATATGATAAAGGCGTATTCGGTACGCTATAAGGAAGAAATGAAAAAGATAGACGTGGGGCAACGGGAAGAACAGATTCATGCGAAGGTTGCGGAAGCGGTATTGGCAGGGGCTTTTGTGGGAGGCCTTTCCGCGGTTTCGTTGACGGAAGGCAGCGAAATTCCCGCAATTGCGGACTTTTCCGGAGAAGAAGGAGCTGAGACCGAAGAAGGAACCGGTTCTGATATTCCGGCGGAAGACCCGACGACACGTGCCCTCCGGGCTTTGAAAAACGAAGCGGCACTGGAAGCCTGGCGGGAGGAAGAACGTCAGAAAATAAAAGCAGAGATTACCGGGGCGGAAAAGCTTGCCATAAAAATCGAGATGGAAAAAGCCATTCGTACACAGGCGGATGTCATTCTCGAACAGGCCCGAGCCCAGGGCGAACAGGTAAAGGCAAAAGCGCGACAGGATGCGGAAAACGAGAAAAACGAAATTTTCGAGGCGGCAAGGCGGGAAGGCTACGAAGCCGGCAAGCAACGGCTTTTGGAGGAACAGGAAGCCTGGTCGGCCGCTTGCGAGGAACAGGAGCGCCGGCTTGCGGAAGCCTATGAGAGCAAGGCCAGAGAGTTGGAGCCGCAGGCCACCGAAGTCGTGGTAAAGTTGTTGGAAAGTCTGACCGGAGTTTGCTTGGAATCCAGAAAAGGAATTGTGACGCATCTGGTGACAAAGGCCTTAAACGAAGCGGACAGAAGCAATTCTTACCTGATTAAGGTTTCCAAAGAAGATTTGGAAGAAGTTAAGGCGGCGTCGGAGCGGTTGCGCTCCTTGTTTGAACGGGAAGTTGTTTTGGAGGTTGTGCAGGATGTCCTTTTAAAGAAGGGGGAATGCATGATCGAAACGGATTCCAATATAATTGATTGCAGTTTAGGTACACAGCTGGAGGGCCTGATACAGGATATCCGGCTGCTTAGTGTACAGGAAAGGATGTAGCATGGCTTTTTTGACCGAGGACTTTTTACAACTGCGGGAGCGGTCTTATGTAAAAAAATACGGCAAGGTAGTAAAAATTGTCGGATTGACCATAGAGTCTCTCGGGCCGGAAGCTAAACTGGGAGATGTCTGTACGATTTCTTCCACGGACAAAGGAAGACAGATTCGCGCTGAGGTGGTAGGATTCCGGGACAACAGAGTACTTCTGACACCTTACGAAGAAGTATCCGGAATCGGAATCGGTGATATTGTGGAGCTGTGTTCCGAAGCCTTAAAGGTTCCGGTGGGAGAGGAGCTTCTGGGGATGGCATTGGACGGACTCGGACGTCCGTTAAACGGGGAAGAATTGAATGTAAATCAGTATTACGAAGTAAATGCCACACCGCCGGATCCGATGGATCGCGTACTGATTCGTGATGTACTTCCTTTGGGAGTGAAAGCAATCGACGGAATGCTGACCTTGGGAAAAGGCCAGCGTATCGGTATTTTTGCAGGCTCCGGTGTGGGAAAAAGTACATTGCTGGGTATGATAGCCCGGAATACGAAGGCAGATATTAATGTAATTGCGTTAATCGGAGAGCGGGGCCGAGAGGTCAGAGAGTTTATCGAGCACGATTTGGGCGAGGAAGGTATGCGACGTTCGGTGCTTGTTATTGCAACCTCGGATAAGCCGGCGCTGATTCGAAAGAAAGCGGCACAGACCGCTACAGCGATTGCGGAATATTTCAGAGATCAAGGAAAAGATGTTTTGCTTATGTTGGATAATCTGACCCGTTTTTCCATGGCACAACGGGAAATCGGTCTGGCGGCGGGAGAACCGCCGGTTTCCAGAGGATATCCGCCCAGTGTGTATGCGGAAATGCCGAAGCTTCTGGAACGTGCCGGAAACGGTGCGGTAGGTTCCATTACCGGAATTTACACGGTGTTGGTAGACGGTGATGATTTTAACGAGCCGATTTCCGATACCGCAAGAGGTATTTTGGACGGCCATATTATTTTATCCAGAAAGCTGGGACATAAAAACCATTATCCGGCCATTGATGTGTTGCAGAGTATTTCCCGAGTTATGAGTGCGGTGGCTTCGAAGGAGCACAAAAAGCTGGCAAGTAAATTAAAAAGCACTTTGGCCACCTATTCGGATGCGGAGGATTTGATTAATATAGGGGCGTATAAATCCGGTTCCAATCCGGAAATCGATTACGCAATACAAAAGAACAGTGCGATTAATGAGTTTTTACGTCAGGCAACGGATGAGAAGTTTACCTTTGAAGAAACGGTACTGCAGTTAAAGGAGATTTTTTCGGAAGAAGCCGGTTAAATAGAACGCAAAAGGAGGTAGTGTAACGAATGAAAAAGTTTCGATATTCGATGCAAAACCTTCTTGTAATCAAACAAAAACTGGAGGACCAGGCGAAAGCGGCGTACGGTGCCGCAAAGCTTCGGTTAAATGAAGAAGAGGAACAACTGCTTTGTCTGCAACAGAGGCGGGAGGCCTATGTGGAGGAAAAACGTCAGGTAATGGCAACCCGGCTGGATGTACCGAAGCTGAACCGGTTACAGATGGCGGTGGAAACCATGGATGACAGAATTGTTCGTCAGAAACAAAATGTAAAAAAGGCGGAGATTGCTTTACATGCTGCGGAAGAACGGCTGGTAGAGTCCATGACGGAGCGCAAAACCCAGGAGCGTTTGAGGGAGAATGCGCTTGAAGTGTATCGTCAGGAAATGAATGCGGAAGAACAAAAGGAAATCGATGAGCGTACAAGCTTTCGGTATGGCACGACGGATGCGGAGGAAGCGTAATGGCAAGAAAAGACAAAGAAAACAAAAATGAAGAAGAAAAGAAGGGCGGTTTTCTCACCGTCTTTATTGTGATGTTGATTATTATTATTTGGATAGCGATTTTTGCACTGCTCATTAATCTTGATGTGGGCGGAATCGGAACCACTTTAAGGCCGATGTTAAAGGATATTCCACTGGTGAATAAGATTCTTCCGGAAGTTTCCGACGAAAAACTGGCCTGGGAGAATGATTTGGCATATAAAGATATCGTAGAAGCGAATCAACGTATTAAGGAATTGGAGATTTTGGTCGATAAATTAACTATAGAGGGTGAAGATAAGGACGATGAGATTGCGGCCCTTACTTCCCAGGTGAACCGACTGAAGGAATTGGAGAAAAAAATGGCCGATTTCGAAGACCGGGTGTATGAATTCGACCGTCAGATTGTATATGGGGAAAACGCTCCGTCCATAGATGAATACATAAAGTGGTATGAAACCATTTCTCCTGAAAATGCGGAGCGGATTTATGAGATGGCGATTCAAAAGGAAGCTTATAACGCTACCATACGAGAGAAGGCAAGTTACTATGAGAAGATGAAGGCTTCCGCGGCGGCGGAAGTGTTCGAGAATATGACGGCTGATTTGGAATACATATGCAAGATGCTGTATTGCATGAAGGTTCAGTCCGTATCGGATATTTTGGCTGCAATGGATCCGTTGTATGCGGCAAAGATTACGAGGAAGATGAAGGAAATGGACGAAGCACGGTTTGATGACTGGGTGCTTCAGGGTCAGTAAGGGAAATCCCCGAAAGGGTTTCTATAAAATTTTAAAGAAAGGAGGATACAGATGACAGCACAAGGTATTATGAACGGTGCTGGTTCGGCGATGAATGCCATGCTTTCCGGGTTTCCTGCGGTAGGCGGTTCCGTAAAAGGAACGCAGGATACTTCTTTTGAACAGTTTATGGAAACGTCCAAAAGCGGAAACGAAGGAACTCACGAAGCGCCTACCTACGAAAAAGGCGTGAAGGAAAATTCCGTGAAACCGAAGGATGTAAAGGAACAGGCAAAGGATTTATTTACCGGAGACAAGAAGGTGCAGGAAATGCAGACAACGAAACCGGAAGAGATTTCGGATGTTTCCGCAGAAGAAGCGGAAGCGGTTGCTACATTACTGGTACAGGTAAAGCAGGTAATTTGCGAAGCGTTGGGCATTACGGAAGAACAGCTTACGGAGGCGATGGAAGCTCTCGGTTTGCAGGATGCGGATTTGACGGACAGATCAAATTTACAGCAGATTTTCCTGACCGTGAATCAGGCGGAACCGACAGAGTTTCTCACTAACGAGGATATGTTCCGTGAGTTTACCGATTTGATGCAGGACGTGGAACAGACGGTGGAACAATCCGAAATTCCGGATGAAACCGTAAAAGCGGTACTGCAGGCCACCGAAGAAACCGTAACGGTTGCGGAAATTCCGGAAACGGAAGAAGCTTTTGTAACAGAAAAGGAAGTTACCGAAGCGGTTACGGAGGAAGAGGAACCTGAGCAACTGCAGACAAATCAGACGGAAGCCAAAGTAACGGAAGCAACTTCCGAAGCAAAAACCGAAACAGGCACCGACGGAGACGAAGGACATAGGGCACCGGCCAAGAGAGACGGTGATAAGATTACCGTATCCGCAGAGACCGATGCCGATGTCAAAAATGTGTTTATCGACGCAATGGCGAATCATGCAGTAAGTCAGACCGGAGAAGCGGATCTTGCGGCTGCGGCACAGGTAAGAGAAATCGCAAACCAGATTATGGAGCAGATCAAGATTACCATAAGACCGGAGCAGACTAATATGGAGCTTCAGTTGAATCCGGAGCATTTGGGAAGAGTGAATCTCACCATTACCGAAAAGGAAGGCGTGATGACCGCACAGTTTACCACCCAGACGGAAGTGGCAAAGGAAGCGATTGAAAGCCAGATGTCGGTCCTCAGAGAATCCTTGCAGAATCAGGGAATCAAGGTTGAGGCAATTGAAGTTACGGTATCGGAGTTCGGCTTTGAACGTGACAGACAGTCCGAACAAAGCGGAAACGGCGAGCCGGAGCAGAAAAGAAAGCAGGGCGTGTTTACCGTAGAAGAAACGGAAGAAACCGTTCCGAAGATGTCGGATTATTTGAATGTAACCGACAGCAGTGTTGACTACTCAGCGTAAGAAAGGAACTAAGTTATGGCACTCGTTCAACCGATTAAAGACGGAAAAGTCGAAAATACCGCTATCGAAAGTACCAAGAAAGATACAAAAGGCACTTCCGAACTCGGGAAAGATGCATTCTTACAGCTTTTGGTAGCACAGATGAAGTATCAGGATCCGTTAAATCCTACGTCGGATACAGAGTACATTGCCCAGTTGGCACAGTTTTCGCAGCTTGAGCAGATGCAGAATCTGGCAAAGACCAATGAGAATTCCCAGATGTTCTCCATGGTAGGCAAGGAAGTTTGTGTTTCCTCGGAAAACGAAGACGGTACTTTAAATTACAAGCAGGGAATTGTGGAAGGGGTCACCATCAGCGGCGGCAAAGCATATCTTACGGTGGACGGAAGTTTGTACGATTCGGAGCATTTGGTTGAGGTATACGAAAACGGTTATCTGTTGGAGCAGAAGATGCCGACCATGTCGTCCCAGTATTTTGCGTACGACGGTGCAACTCCGAAGAACTTCTCTTTTGAAGTGAATTTCGGTGTGGATGAAGCAAAGGCAAACGAGATCGCGTTAATCGTTGACGGAGAGAAGATTATCAATCCGAATTACATCAGAAAGAACGATAATTACTTTACGATTAACCAGGATGTGTTCCATCAGCTGACGCCGGGCAAGCATACGATTTCCGTAATGTTTAACAACGATCCGTACTTTACCACAAAAGAAGACATTATCGAAGTGGATGTCATTAATTCCGATCCGCAGGCATATACGGATGTATTCGTACAGGATAATCCGGTAGGTTCTCAGCCGAATCCGCCGACAGAAGTGGAGTCTGAGGAAGATACGGACGGAGATGACAGTGAACAAACAGTGTAACTTAATCACGGAGGATTACGCCAAAGCGCGTAGGATGAGGAAGGGAAGCTTATGAACCAGTTACAGAACGGTCGGTTTGTATCGATAGAACAGATGACAAATCAGTATCTGGATACGACCGGCAAAGCGAAACCAGTAAATGTTTCCCAATCCGCAGGTGTCAGTTTTCGTCAGATTTTGGAAGAAAAGCAGGCACAGACAACAGAACTTCGTTTTTCGAAGCATGCAAACGAACGTCTTGCCAGCCGGAACATTCGGTTATCGACGGAACAGAGAGAACGCCTGGAGGGCGGAGTAAATAAAGCTTCGCAGAAGGGAATCAAAGACTCGCTGGTTATGGTGGATAATATGGCGTTTATCGTAAACATCACCAACCGCACGGTGATTACCGCAGTAGGTGAGGGCGACGATAAAATATTTACCAACATAGACGGCGCGATTATTACATAACTGCCGGACCTGATTAGGAGGCAGTATTCCCCGGACTGACAGAAGGGGAATCAACAAAGGAGGTCATGTACTATGTTAAGATCACTTTATTCCGGAGTATCCGGTATGAAAGTTCACCAGTCCAAGATGGACGTTATCGGTAACAACATCGCAAACGTAAATACGGTCGGATTTAAGTCCAGTCAGGTAACGTTCTCCGATGTATTGTATCAGACATCGTCCGCAGCGTCCGGTCCGGATGAAAACACCGGACGTGCAGGTGTGAACCCGAAGCAGATCGGTCTCGGTGCAAACTTTGCATCGGTTAAGACAACCATGGATTCCACGGGAGGTTCCCAGAGAACCGACAACCCGTTTGACTTAATGATTGAAGGCGATGGATTTTTCATTGTAAACAACGGCGCAAGCAACTTGTTTACCAAAGCAGGTTCTTTTACCCTGGATGCCAACGGTACCCTTTGTACCGCAACCGGTTACAGTGTTATGGGCTGGCAGATTGATCCGGCCAATCCGACACAGATTAAGGCGGATACGGTTTCTCCGTTACATATTATGAGCGCGGATAACATGTATTCCGAGCCGGAAGCTACCACTGCGGTGCATTTTGAAGGAAATATCGACAGTGCGGATTCCGATTTGGCGGGAAGCGGTCGTGTGACAAACTTTACGTTTTACGACAATCTCGGTCAGAGTTATACCGTACAGCTTCTTGTAAAGCAGAATACCCAGGCTGATTCCCTGATTAAGAACGAATATCTTGTGTCGGTTACCGACGTTCTGGACTCCAACGGACAGTCTATCTTTGTTAAGAAAGAGGATGACGGAGCCGGCAATATTACCTACAGTGAAAGTACCATTACCGAAGTTACCCTCGGAACCTATACCTTTGCGGTAGGAGATATCGATGAGGAGACCGGTGTTCCGACGCTGGAATGCGATACTCCGCCGGTACTTAGTTTTAACGCATCCACCGGTAAGATGGTTAGTATCGGTGATGCGGAAGGAGAGAAGAGTCTGACCTTCTCCATCGGAATTACCGGTGAGCATCCGTTTGAAGATATTGACGTAGATTTCTCCGCATTGACTATGTACGCAAACAGCGGTAAGACCACCATCGAAGGAAGCAAGGGCGGTCTTGATAATCTCGGCAAGGGACGTACCGCAGGAAATATGTCCGGAGTATCCATTGATACGGCAGGTAAGATTTACGGCGTATACGACAACGGTGTCAGCAAGCTGTTGGGACAGGTAGTGGTTGCGAAGTTTGCCAATAACTCCGGTCTGGAAGCGGTAGGTAACAGCTTGTTTGCCGAGTCCCAGAACTCAGGTGAGTTCGACGGTATCGGCGAAGAGATTACCATGTCCGGCGGAAAGTTTAATGTAGGTGTATTGGAAAGCTCCAATGTAGACCTGGCAAGCGAGTTCACGGATATGATTACAACCCAGAGAGGTTTCCAGGCAAATTCCAGAATTATCACAACTTCGGATACTTTGTTGGAAGAGTTGATTAATTTAAAGAGATAAGCGTAGTGATTTGAGGTCAGCAAGGGCTGTCGTTAAGACATCCTTTGCTGGCCTATAAGGCATTTTTCGGGGGATGTTTATGATTGAAATTACAAAATTAAATGATGTAAAGATTTCGATAAATGCGGAATTGATTGAGACGGTGGAGGAGATTCCGGATACTGTAGTAACTCTTACAACCGGAAAAAAAATATTTGTAAAAGAAAGTAGACAAAAGATAGAAAATCTAGTAAAATCATATAAAAGGGACATTTTTCGTCAGATTATGAATATAAATGAGTAAATAGTTGCTACATTTTATGCGATAGACTTAAGAGAATTTTGATGGGAAGGTGAACAGCGTGGATTTATCTACATTAATCGGTGTGATAGCCGGAATTGTATTGTGTGTATTCGGTATGGTAGTCGGACAGGAGAATGCGATGAAAGCGATTTCGTCGTTCTTACATCTTCCGTCTGCGCTCATTACATTCGGAGGAGCTTTGTCGGCAACCCTCGTTATGTCACCGAGTATCAAGGACTTTGTGAACGGTTTGAAATCCTTCGGTATCGGCCTTAAGAAGGTGGAATATGACGAGATTGAAAAAATTAAGCAGATTATCGAGCTGTCCAATGTGGCTCGTAAAGAAGGACTGTTGGCTTTGGAAGAAGCCGCAAACAGCAGCATCGATGACGATTTTATGAAAAAAGGTATTCTTTTGATTGTAGACGGTACGGATCCGGAATTTGTAAGAAGGATTCTGGAGACAGAGCTGGAGTGTATCGAAGGCAGACATAAGTCCACCATAACTTTCTGGGAGAATCTTGCTTCCATGGGTCCTGCATGGGGTATGATCGGTACCCTTGTAGGTTTGGTACTTATGCTTGCTGACTTGCAGGATATCAGCTCCGTAGGTCCGAACATGGCGGTTGCACTTATTACAACGTTCTACGGTTCTTTGCTTGCAAACTGGATTTGTCTTCCGATGGCTGCAAAGCTGAAGGAGAAAAACAGTGCGGAAGTTATGTTAAAGACAATTGTGGTGGAAGGCTTGTTATCGATTCAGGCAGGTGAGAATCCGCGTGTCATTGAAGAAAAGTTAAAGTCCTTTATTGACCCGACGGCGAGAGAATCCCTGACCTCGGGAGGCGGTGAGGAGTAATGGCAAGAAAGAAGAAGGAAGATGCACCGGCACCTGGTTCACCGGCGTGGATGGCCACCTTCAGTGACCTTATGAACTTGTTGCTTTGCTTTTTCGTATTGTTGTTCTCCATGTCTTCGGTGGATACCGCAAAGTTCAACGAAATGGCCCAGTCCTTTGCCAGCACCTTCAGTATTTTTGAAGCCGGCGGAGCGTTTTTCGGAGACGGAAATCTTGTAGCAAACGGTGCAACCCAGTTGAATAATTTGGATGAACATAAAAACACAATGGGTGAGAAGTCCGATTCCGATACTCCGGAGAAGGACATTTTTGAGAATGAAGGAAATACGGAAGAGCTGTTGAAGTACTACGAAAACAAAGTAGCGGAGCTTGAGGGCACCGTAGAAGAACTGAAACAGCTGGAATCAATATTGGAAGAACAAAAACAGGAAGCGGCGACTACCGTGTTTGATGAGGTATACGAACTGGCACAGCGGTATAATCTGGGAGAAGATGTCGAATTCAGCATGGACAAGGCATATAATTATGTAAAAATCGATGTAAAAGGTTCTGTACTGTTTGAAGATAATAAGGCGGAGATTAAAACGGATGCAAAGCCGGTGTTGCTTAAAATCGGAGATATCTTGAAGGAGTATGACGATTTCGGAATCGAGATTATCGGCCACACGGATAATGTACCGATTAAGTCGGGACCGTATAAGAATAACGATTATCTGTCGGCGGCCCGTGCCATTGAGACTGCTCAGTACCTGATTTCCACGAAAAATCTGGATGCATCCAAGATTATGTTTTCGGGAAAAGGAGAGCGGGAACCGGTAGATACAAATACAACGAAGGAAGGTCGTTCCAGAAATCGTAGAATTGAGTTTCGGATTTACACCCCGTCCCGTTAGGAACGGAACACATCGAAACAAAAAGAGTACAAAAGGAGGTATCACAAATGAAGAGAAATATGCTTACAATCGTAATTCTGGCGACAACGTTGATTAACCTGACATTGTCGGCGGTGTTGATATTTACGGTAATCCCGAAGGCAAAGCGTACGGATGCACTGATCGAAAAAATCGTAGCGGCGGTTGATCTTGAGACCGAATCCGGAATCGGCAAGAATTACGGTGAAATTTTACCGGCGGATCAGGATGAGTATGTATTCCAAAAGGAATATGTAAACGTAAAGGCAGGTGCGGGCGAGCAGAATGTTGCGTTAGCCAATATTACGGTTACCCTGAACAAGAAGCATGACGATTATGCAACGGTACAGCCGTTAATCGAGAGCAAGAAATCAAAGATTGTGGCAGAGGTAAGTAAGGTGACCGGTGACTATGCGGTGGCCGAGGTTGCAGTCTATTACGAGGACATCGAAAAGGATGTATTGAAGAAAATCCAGGAGATTTTCCAATCCGATTGTATTATCGATGTGACTCTGCAAGTTTATGGCGGAAAATAAAAGTTTTTGATGCTTTTTTGGACAATATGTGGTATTATAGAAGTAGGTAAAGTTTTGGCAGCAGCGTAGGGAGGTTTCGGTATGGGTGACGTATTATCCCAAAAGGAAATAGATGACCTGCTTGCGGCGTTCAGTAGCGGTGAAATAGACGCGGAGGAAATGAAAGGGACGACGGAAAGGCAGGTAAAAAACTATGACTTTAATCGTCCGACAAAGTTTTCCAGAGAACACCTCCGTACCCTTGAGATTATTTTTGAGCATTACGGACGATTGTTATCGACTCATTTGCCGGCGTATTTGCGAAAGACGGTAAATGTAGAGGTTATGAACTCTGAGGCGGTTATTTATTCCGAGTTTACCAATGCATTGTCGAATCCGGTATTGCTTGGTATTGTGGATTTCAAGCCGCTGGAAGGCAACATTATCATTGAGCTTTCCGATAATCTCGGTTTTGCAATTGTGGATCGTATGTTGGGCGGTCCCGGACTTCCTTTGGACAAGTCCAGAGAGTTTTCCGAGATAGAGCTTGTGATTATAGAGCGAATCTTCACCATTATAACGAATTTGCTTCATGATCCGTGGGAAAATGTAGTCTCGCTCAGACCGCGTCTTACCAGAATCGAGACAAATTGTCAGTTTGCACAGATGATTGCGCCGAATGAAACGGTTTCCATTATCACGCTGAATGTGAAGGTCGGAAATACGGAGGGTATGTTGAATATGTGTATTCCGTATGCCGTTTTAGAGCCGGTTATCGACAAGTTGAATACCAAATCCTGGTATTCTTCCGAAAAACTGAAGGATGACGAGATTTACAGAGAATTTATCGAACTTGTAATTGCGAAGGCGAAGGTTCCGATAAAGGCTGTTTTGGGAAGAAGCACCATATCGGTAAACGACTTTATCAACATGCAAAAAGGTGATATTATTAAGTTAGATACAAAGACGGAAGATGAGTTAAATGTGTTTGTCGGAAATATTTGGAAGTTTACGGCTCTGCCGGGTTCGTCCTCGGACACATATGCAGTAAAAATATCAAGTATCGTGAGGGAGGAATAAGTGCATGGACGGAATGTTATCACAAGAAGAAATCAATGCATTATTCAGCGGCATGGATATTGAAGATGAACCGGCGACCGATACTTCGGGCTCGGAGGCAAATCAGAATTTATTAACTCCGGAAGAAAAGGACGCCATCGGGGAAATTTCCAATATCAGTCTTGGTTCTTCGGCGACTACGTTGTTTGCCCTGGTAAACCAAAGAGTAAATATTTCGACTCCGACCGTATCTGTTTGCAGGTGGGAGGAGTTGTCCAACCAATACGAAAGACCGTGTGTATTTATCCAGATTTCTTACAAAGAAGGTTTGGACGGTAAGAATATATTAATTCTTCAGGAGAAGGACGTTAAAATCATTGCCGACCTTATGATGGGCGGTGACGGTTCCGGTGCAGACGGTGAGTTGAATGATTTGCATTTAAGTGCAATCAGCGAGGCAATGAATCAGATGATGGGAGCTTCCTCCACCTCGCTTTCACAAATGTTTGAGATGAAAATCGATATCAGTCCGCCTTCTGCGAGTCTCGTGGATTTAAGTGATGCGTTGACCAGCGGAGATGTGGCTCCGTTCCTGAGAGGAGATTTCGTAAAAGTTTCCTTCCGTATGGAAATCGGTGACTTAATCGACAGCGAATTGATACAAATGTATCCGATAGAGTTTGCTAAGAGTTTGTATCATAAGTTTATTAACGAAGACGAGGCGGCAGCCTCCGCTCCGGCACCGGCAGCACCGGCACCGGAAGTGAAACAAGCACCTCAACCGGCACCGGTTCCGCAACAGGCGGCGGCTCCGATGCAGGATATGAATATGATGGCAATGGGACAGATGCAGGGAATGATTCCACCGCAGGCAGTAATGCCGTATGCGATGCCGCCGGTACAGGATGTGAATATATCTCCGGCACAGTTCCAGGCGTTCCATCCGGTACAGAGTCCGCTGTTACAGACAGAGAATATCGATTTGCTTCTGGATGTTCCGTTGGAAGTAACGGTAGAGCTGGGCAGAACAAGCAAGTCCATTAAAGAAATTCTTGATTTTGCTCCGGGAACCATTGTCGAACTCAATAGGTTGGCAGGTGAGCCGATTGACGTATTGGTCAACGGTAAATATGTGGCTAAGGGAGAAGTGGTTGTAATTGATGAGGCCTTCGGTATCCGAGTTACCGAGGTAATCAAGTAACAACAAAGTAAGTCAGGCGAATTACATTTAAAGATTGGAGAGGTACTATGGCAAAAAACATTCTGATTTGCGATGACGCCGCTTTTATGCGTATGATGATTAAGGATATTTTAACAAAGAACGGTTACGAGATTGCCGGTGAAGCTGAGAACGGTCAGGTGGCTGTTGATAAATATTCCGAAGTAAAGCCGGATTTGGTTATGATGGATATTACGATGCCTGAAAAAGACGGTATTCAGGCATTAAAAGAAATTAAGGCGAAGGATCCGTCCGCAAATGTTATTATGTGTTCCGCAATGGGACAGCAGGCAATGGTAATCGAGTCTATCCAGGCAGGGGCAAAGGATTTCATCGTAAAACCGTTTGCGGCAGATCGTGTTCTGGAAGCTGTTCGTAAGGCGGTCGGCTAAGCGATAAAGGAGTTTTTATGGCAGAAGCTTTATGGAGCCGGAGTGCCCTTTTGGTACACGGTTCAAAAACGGAAAGTATTCTCGAGTTAATATTGCTTTTAGGCATTTTTGTGTTGGTTCTTGTCGCGTGCGTGTTTACGACCCGGTTTGTAGCCGGACGTCAGATGCAACGCGGCAGGAGCAGCAATTTCAAACCGATAGAAACTTATCAGATTACCCAGAACCGTTATTTGCATCTGGTGCAAATCGGTACCCGGTATTTTGTGGTTTCGGTGACAAAAGAGAATATAAGCTTTATTGCCGAGTTAAAAGAAGAGGAGATTGTTGCAAAGCCGGAAAGAGGTCCGCAACGGTCGTTTAAGGAAATTTTATCTGAATTTAAAGTAAAGGTTGATAAACATGACGACGCGCAAAAGTAGTAAAATTTTGAAAATTTCAGCACTGGTTGGGATTTTCATTGCGGCGTGCCTATTAACCTTTATTTGGCATGCAGAAAACACAGCATATGCAACTCAGGTCGGTACGGAGAGCGGAATCGACATCAACGGAAATTTGGGAAATGTGGATTTTAACATTTCTTCCGGAGGTGAAGAAGACAGTTCTCTGGCTACGACGTTGCAGATGCTGTTTATTTTAACCATTATTTCATTGGCACCGTCGATTCTCATTATGGTAACTTCTTTTACCAGAATTCTTGTGGTGCTTCATTTTGTACGTTCTGCCATGGGTACGCAGACGACGCCTCCGAATCAGGTTTTAATCGGTTTGGCATTGTTTCTGACGTTGTTTATCATGTCCCCGACTTTGTCCCGCATTAATGAGGAAGCGATACAGCCGTTATCTGCAGGTGAAATTACCGGTGAGCAGGCAATCGACGCAGTGGTTGACCCGTTGCGTGAGTTTATGTTTGCGGAGACCAGAAACGAGGAACTGGCCTTGTTTGTGGATATTGCGGGAATTGAAGTGGTGGAGACTGCGGACGATATTCCGACATGGGTATTGGTTCCGGCATTTATTATCAGTGAGTTGAGAGCCGCTTTTATTATCGGTTTCTTGATTTATATACCGTTTATTGTTATCGACATGGTGGTTTCTTCGACGCTTATGGCGATGGGTATGATGATGTTGCCGCCGACAACGATTTCCATGCCGTTTAAGATTTTGCTGTTTATTATGGCTGACGGGTGGACATTGATAATTGAAAGCGTACTACGTACATTTAAGACATTCGGCGGAGCGTAGGTAAAGGAGGCGAGAGGCTTTGGATGAAGCTGTTTTAATTGATTTACTTGTTTCGGCAGTTGTTACGATTATCAAAGCAGCCGCACCGCTTTTACTTGTTTCGTTAGTGGTGGGACTTGTGATAAGTATTTTACAGACAGTTACTTCCATCCAGGAGCAAACACTCACATTTGTTCCGAAGTTGTTAGCGGTATTTCTCGTGTTGATTCTGGCGGGAAACTGGATTATGGGGCTTGCCGTGGAGCTGATGAAAGAACTGTGTATGAATTTTGAGTATTATATTCACGGATAGCGATGACCGTATCCTTAAATCATTTGGAGTTTTTTCTGCTGATACTTGTGAGAATCAGCGGATTTATGGTATCGGCGCCGATTTTTTCGTTACGTAATGTGCCGATGAGAGTAAAGACGATACTTGCAATCGCCATTGCAATTGTTGTATTTCATGTGATTCCTTATGAGGAAATCATATATTCTACAACAGTGGAATACGCTCTTGTGGTGATTACGGAAATGTTGGCGGGTCTGATTATGGGATTTATGGCGAATGTAGCCTATTATATTCTTTCCTTTGCCGGACAGATTATCGATCAGGAAATCGGGTTTTCCATGGTTAACCAGTTTGATCCGATTACCAGTACACAGGTTACGGTAACCGGTAATTTTTATACTTATGCGGTGATGGTAATGGTGATGATTACGGATATGCATCAATACCTGATTCGTGCGATTACGGATTCGTTTCTGGTGATTCCGGTGGGTGGCGTAGTATTTGATTTTAACCTTTATGAGGTAATGATGCGGTTTGTTGTCGACTATTTTGTAATCGGTTTCCGGATTGTATTGCCGATTTTTGCCAGTCTCCTTGTTGTAAATACGATTCTCGCGATTTTGGCGAGAGTGGCCCCGCAGATGAATATGTTTGTCATCGGATTGCAGCTGAAGGTATTTGTTGGTCTGGTGGTTTTGGTATTGATGTTTATGATGATTACCGGAGTGACAGATTTGATTTTCAGAGAAATGATTTCAATGATTCGCGACACCCTTCCGTATTTGGGAGGAACCGGTGGTTAAGGTGTAAAATAAGGAGAGAAGAAAGGAGCGTGGCGGAATGAAGTGGGATGAAGAATGGACCTCCCGATATTTTATTCCGATGCGTCTCCAGTTCTTTGCGGATGAAGGCGCAGATAAGACCGAAGAAGCAACGCCGAAAAAGTTACAGGATGCCAGAAAAGAAGGTCAGGTAGCCAGAAGTCAGGAGCTTTCTACGGCTGTTTTGCTGTTGGCATTTTTTGTGGCAGTGAAGGTGTTTGTGGGGTTTATCGGAACACGCTTTTTAGGCAGCTTTAAGGATATTTATCAAGCCATTGATGTCTACGCATTGGATGAGTTCGGCCCCGCAATGGGCGGAGCCTTTATGCGGGACGGTTTAGTTGACATATTATGGATTTGTATGCCGGTGTTTGCCGTTGCGGTGGTTGTAGCTTTCGGTGTTACGATTGCACAGGTAAAATGGCAGGTAACAACAAAGCCGTTACAGCCGAAATTCAATAAGTTCAATCCGATTAACGGTTTTAAGCGTATTTTTTCAAAAGACAAGATATTTGAATTGATTAAAGACGTGGTGAAAATAGCGTTAATCTTTTATGTGGCTTATTCTGATTTGGCAAAGGCGTCCGGAGCGGTGGTTGCCTTGTACGATTTTTCGTTGGAACAGGCAATTGTTTATGTGGGAGATTTTGTAATCAATCTTGGAATCAAGTTGAGTGCGATTTATTTGATCATAGGTTTTGCGGATTTTATATACCAGAAGCTGAAGTTTAAAAAAGATTTGATGATGTCAAAGCAGGAAGTAAAAGACGAATACAAGCAACAGGAAGGTGACCCGCAGGTAAAGGGCAGGATTAAGTCCAAGATGCGAGAGGTTTCCCAACGTCGTATGATGCAGAAACTTCCCGAGGCGGATGTTGTTATTACGAACCCGACTCATTTTGCCTGTGCGATAAAATATGACAAAGAGGTGTCGGAGGCTCCGGTGCTCCTTGCAAAGGGAGCGGACTATCTGGCTCAGAAAATAAAAGATGCGGCCAAGGAACATGATATTCCGATTGTGGAGAACAAGCCTTTGGCGCGAATGCTGTATTACAATGTGGATTTGGACAGTGAAATTCCGCGGGAATTGTACCAGATGACGGCGGAAGTTCTGGCGTATGTATACAAGCTGAAAAACGGAGGTGTCTAAGAGCGTAGGATACCGCCGGATGGGTTCTTGAATTACGTACGGTAAAATACATCGAAGGGAGGACGGACAGTGAAAAAGACAGATATGTTTTTAGGTATTTATATTCTGGCTGCGGTGATGTTTTTGATTATTCCGTTGCCGACCGCTCTTTTGGATGTATTGATGGCGTTAAATATTTCCGTGGCCCTGATCATTTTGTTCAATGCCCTGTTCTCCCAGGAAGTGCTTAATATGTCCACCTTCCCGATGATTTTGCTGTTTACGACGATTTTCCGTATCAGTTTGAATGTTTCTTCCACCAGAAATATTTTAACTAAGGGATATGCGGGTGAAGTGGTAAATGCTTTCGGTGAGTTCGTTGGCGGCGGTGATATGGTCGTCGGTATTATTGTGTTTATTATCCTCGTATTGGTACAGTTTATGGTAATCAATAAAGGTTCCGAGCGAGTGTCCGAAGTACAGGCCCGTTTTACCCTGGATGCAATGCCTGGTAAACAGATGGCCATTGATGCGGATTTGAATACCGGTGCCATTACGGATGCGGAAGCAAAAATCCGACGTGAAAAGATTCAGGCGGAGTCGGCGTTCTTCGGTTCCATGGACGGTGCTACGAAGTATGTAAAGGGAGATGCGGTTGCGGGTCTGATTATTACAATGGTTAATATTGTGGGCGGTCTGATTATGGGTATGACAAGAGAAGGCCTGGATATGACCACCGCACTGAATAAATACGCTATTATTACTATCGGCGACGGTCTGGTAAGCCAGATTCCGTCTCTGCTGATTTCTCTTTCTACCGGTATTATGGTAACGAAAGTTTCCAAAGAAGCCGATGTGGGCGACCTTCTCATGCGGGAACTTTTTTCCACACCGAAGGTGCTTTACATGGTAGGCGCGGGACTTACGGTGCTTGGTTTATTTACGAAATTGCCGACGCTGATTTTCGTGGCATACGGTGTTGTTTTCATTATGGTAGGTCGGAGTATTCAAGCGAAAATCGAGGTTGCAAAGACCGAAGCGGAGGCCGGTGCGGCGGAGGAAGAGGATTTACCGATCCGGCGTCCGGAAAATGTCCGGGAAATCATTTTACCTGACCAGGTGGAGTTGGAGTTCGGTTACGGTATTATCCCTCTTGCGGACGTAAATCAGGGTGGTGACCTGTTGGACCGTGTTGTACTGATTCGAAGACAGATTGCATTGGAACTGGGTTGTGTGGTACCGACCATCCGACTCCGAGACAATATCCAGTTAAATCCGAACCAGTATGTAATTAAAATAAAAGGTATCGCCGTTAGTGAAGGCGAGATTTTGTTTGACCATTATATGGCCATGAATCCGGGGTATGTGGAAGAGGAGATTACCGGTATTCCGACCTTTGAGCCTTCTTATCATTTGCCTGCAATCTGGATTACGGAAAGCCAGAGAGAACGTGCCGAGTCCTACGGTTATACAGTTGTTGACCCGCCGTCCATTATTGCCACCCATTTGACGGAAGTGATTAAGGCGCATCTGGATGAGTTGCTTACCCGTCAGGCGGTACAGGAGCTTATCAACAACATACAGGAAGCAAACCAGGTGCTTGTTTCGGAACTTATTCCGAAACTTCTGGGTATCGGCGAGGTACAGAAGGTGTTGCAGAATTTGTTGCGTGAAGGAATTGCCATCCGTGACATGGTAACCATTATGGAAACCTTGGCGGATTACGCACCGACCACCCGGGATACGGACGTATTGACCGAATATGTCAGACAGGCGTTAAAGCGTGCAATCTCCAATAAATACTTCCCTGGCGGAGAGACTACAAGTGTAGTAACACTTGATCCGAAGGCAGAGCAGGATATTATGAACTCCGTAAAGCAGACGGAGCAGGGGGCCTATATTACCCTGGATCCGGATAAGACACAGCGCCTGATGCAGTCGGTAAGAGTGGAGTCGGAGAAACTGGAGAATTTGGGAAAAAATCCGATTATTGTGACATCGCCGATTGTACGCATGTACTTTAAACGACTAACAAAAGACTACTATCCGGATTTGATTGTCATTTCTTACAATGAAATCGAGTCCAATGTAGAATTACAATCAGTTGGGATGGTGACCGCATAGTATGAATATTAAAACATTCAAAGGAAAAACCGAAGAAGAAGCAATGGAGCTTGCAAAAAAGGAACTGGGAGAACAGGCGGTAAAAATGGCATCCAGAAAAGTAGAGCCGAAGGGCTTTATAAAGAAGCTGTTTTCACAGCCGGTCTGGGAAGTGACGGCTGCTGTTGACGAACCGAGTGTTTACGAACGTCCGGTTGTAAGAAGACCGGCACAGGAGAAACAGGAGGTCATCTATACACCTTCCGCAGAGAAAGAACAGGACCTTTTGTTTGAAGAGAAAAAGTCTGACCGCGGTTCCAATGCCATCGAGCAGAAGTTGGATAATTTAAAGAAACTGTTCGAAGAGCAAATCAGAGAGCAGGGGCAGGTAAGGGTTGCCGAAGAAGTGAGAGAAAAGGCGGAGGCTGCGGAAAATGAGCTTCCGGATAAAAATATTGCGTTTCTTCGCTTGATTTTTAAGCAGTTACTGGAAAACGAAGTGGAGGAACAATACGCGAATCAGATTATTACTGAAATCGAATCTTCTCTGAAGAAGGAAACGGATGTCAGTAAAATTCTGGCCAATATTTATCAGAAAATCGTTTTAAAATTGGGACAGACAAAGACGTTGGAAGTGGTAAACGGTAAAACAAAATATATTTTCTTTATCGGTCCTACCGGTGTGGGAAAAACCACCACCATCGCTAAGCTGGCTTACAGTCTGATGGATCAGAAAAAGGCAAAGGTAGCGTTGTTGGCTGCGGATACATACCGGATTGCCGCGGTTGACCAGCTTCGCACCTATGCGGAGATTATGAATATTCCTCTTTACGTAATTTACAGCGAGGCCGAACTTGAGGAATATAAAGAAGAGCTTGAGAAGTATGATGTGATTCTTGTAGATACCGCCGGACGTTCTCACAGAAATAAGGAACAAAGAGATGATATCGAGCGATTGATTCATTCCGTACCGGCAAATTCCAGAGAGATTTATCTTGTACTCAGTGCAACGACAAAATACCGAGATTTGGTTAAAATTACGGAGGCTTACTCTGCGATTGCGGAGTATCGTCTGATTTTTACAAAACTTGACGAGACCGGAACAATCGGTAATATTTTTAATATCAAGATGTTAACAGGGGCACCGCTGTCTTACGCAACAAACGGTCAGAATGTACCGGACGATATCAGTCGGATGGATCCGCAGAATATTGCAAGACAGCTGTTGGGAGGTGGAAACTGATGGATCAGGCAGAACAGCTCAGGAAACTTGTAAAGACCCAGGAACGTCCGCAGACTGCTGCACGAGTAATAACGGTAACCAGCGGAAAAGGCGGAGTGGGAAAGACCAGTATAGCCGTAAATCTGGCAATCCAGATGCAGCGGCTCGGAAAACGCGTCATTATGTTGGATGCGGATTTCGGACTGGCGAATATAGAAATTATGTTGGGAGTCAGACCGCAGTACAATCTGGCGGATTTGATGTTTCGAGGAAAAACACTGACCGAGATTATTACAACGGGACCGGAAGGAATCGGTTTTATCTCGGGCGGCTCCGGAATTCAGGAACTTGCCCGGATGACGAAGGAGCAGGTGATTTATCTGACACAGAAGCTGGTGGAACTGGATTCCATGGCGGATGTGATTATTGTGGATACGGGAGCGGGAATTGCGGACAACGTAATGGAATTTGTTACGGCCAGCTCCGAAGTGATTCTGGTTGCGACATCCGAACCGACTTCGATTACGGATGCGTACTCTCTGTTAAAGGCATTGAATCGTCGTGCCGGTTTTTCCAGAGAACATACCAGCATTAAGATGATTTCCAACCGTGTGGACAGTGAAGCGGAAGGGTATCAGCTTTATGAAAAAATGAGTGTGGTTGTAGATAAGTTTTTGAATATCCAACCGGAGTTTCTGGGAAATATTCCGCAGGACAGTTATATTAAGAATGCGGTAATGGTGCAAAAACCGATAACCGTCGCATATCCGAATTCGCCTGCGGCAAAAGCATTACATGCGATAGCTGTAAAATTATGCGACGTAACACAACAGGAATCAAAGAGAGGAATCACAGGATTGTTTTCCGATATGATTCGTATGAAATTCAGGAAAAACAGGAGCAAGAAAGAAGGAGAGCAGTAAGACATGGGCCATCTGATTGAAACAGGAACCAAGTTGGAATTAAAAAAAATCAGACATGTTGAAACCGCGGAGGAAATCAGTTATGTCAGTCGGTTTTTATATCAAAAGTCGGCCGATGAGGCTGTGATTGAGATGCCGACACGTTCGGGAAGGCTGGTGGCATTGGAACCGGACGAGGTGTTTCAGATTTGTTTTTATACAAGTAAAGGATTGTATCAGTGCCAGTGTCAGGTTGTTTCCAGACATCATGAGGATTCTTTACCGGTGGCGGTAATCAGATTCCGCTCCGAATTTGAAAAATTACAGCGCCGTCAGTATTATCGGATGGAATGTCTGTTACAGACGGAGTTTCGCCCGGTATCCGAAGAAGAACTGGATGAATTGTTGTTACAGAAACAAATTTCCGGAAACGTTATGTTAAGCAAAGACGAGGACGGAAATCTTACAGAGAATGATGCAATGCGTTTTTATTCCGGCATGGCGTTGGATATCAGCGGAGGCGGTGTACGTTTTAATTCCGCATTTGAAGCCAAAAGCGGAGATGTTATTGCAATGCGGATTGCGTTTTTGTCCGAGGAGGCGCAGAAACTGCAGTTGTTATTTGCTAAGGTTTTGACGGTGCAACCGGTACAGAATCGTTCCGGATTGTTCGAACACAGAGTAGAATATGTTTTTATTTCAAATATGGAACGGGAAAGCATCATACGTTATATTTTTCTTGAGGAGCGGAAACGCAGAAAGAAAGAAGCGGGATTTGATTAGAGGTGAAGTAGTATGAGTAAGAAAAATATTTTAATTATTGATGACTCTGCACTTATGAGAAGGGTGCTATCTGATATAATTAATTCAGATGAAAGATTCATGGTTTGCGATGTTGCAGGCAATGGTCTGGAAGCGTATGACAAGATTACACTGAATCCGAAACGATACGATGCGATTCTTCTGGATATCAATATGCCGAAGATGAACGGAATTGAGTTTATGGAAGAGATTAACCGTCTGAAATTGAAATTGACGGTTATCATCGTCAGTACAATTGCAGTGGAAGGTGCAGCAGAAACAATTCGTCTGTTGGAACTCGGAGCTTTTGACTTTGTGACAAAACCGAACAGTTTTTCCGAAGCAAAAGAAAACACTTTCCAGGAAAAGGTACTTCAGTGTCTTGCATGTGCGACAGGGTTTTCCGAGACGGAGTCACGCAACAGGAAAAAGCAGGAACTTCCTCAACTGCCGAAACCGAAAAAGAATGAAACAACGCCTGTACATTCTTTGAAGGAGACGGTAGCGAGAAAACCGCATAAAGCGGTAGGAAGAGATGCGTCAAAGCTTGTTGCTCTTGCTTGCTCTACCGGAGGACCGAAGGCTTTGCAAGCGGTTGTTCCGCATCTTCCGAAGAATATGGATGCACCGATGATAATTGTGCAGCACATGCCGGCCGGCTTTACGGCTACGTTGGCAGGCCGCCTCAATGAATTAAGCCAGGTTGCGGTAAAAGAGGCAGTCGACGGAGAGGTGTTGACGAAAGGAACCGTTTATATCGCAAAAGGAGGATCCCAGCTCAGGGTAAAGAAAAAGGGAAGCGAATCTGTCTTGTGTGTGACGGATGAGCCGGCCAGAAATGCATTAAAACCTTGTGCGGATATTCTCTATGAATCTTTATTGGAATCTGACTATGATGACATTACCTGTGTGGTACTGACCGGTATGGGCAGGGATGGCACCATGGGAATTAAGCAACTTAATGACAAGCGCAATATTTATGTAATCGGTCAGGAGGCTTCAACCTGTACGGTATACGGCATGCCGAAGGCGTTATGTGAGGCTGGTCTTGCGGATGAGATGTTACCTCTTGAGGAAGTTGCCGGAGCGATTATCAAAAACGTAGGAGTGCGATAATTATGGATGTAAGTCAGTATCTGGAAATATTTATTGATGAAACGAGAGAGCATTTACAAAGCTTAAATGAGCAGATTCTTGTGCTGGAACGTGAACCGGAAAATGTAGATACCATTAATGAAATTTTCCGTGCGGCACATTCCTTAAAGGGTATGGCCGGAACCATGGGCTATAAGAGAATGCAGCGCCTTACCCATGACATGGAGAATGTTTTTTCCGAAATTCGTAACGGTAAAATGAAGGCATCCGCAAAACTTGTTGATGTATTGTTTAAGGGCTTGGATGCTTTGGAACAGTATTTGGATGTGATTGTTAATTCCGGAGACGAAGGTACGGAAGATAACGAAGACATTATTAATTCTTTAAATGAAATTTTACGGGAAGGTCTCGGCGGAGGTGCGGAAGAACCGGCACCGGCTACGGCACCGACGGCAACCGCAACCGCTACCGCACCGGCAGGTGAGAGCGGAGTTAAACCGTATCAGCTTGCGGACCATGAGAAGAGTGCCATAGCAAAAGCCTTGTCCGAGAACATGAATGCGTTTGCTATGACGGTATATATTCAGGAGTCCTGTATTTTAAAAGCGGCGCGTGCATTTCTTGTATTTAAAGCTTTGGAAGACCTCGGTACGGTAATTCATTCCGAGCCTTCGGTACAGGATATTGAGGATGAGCGTTTTGAGTTTGATTTTACGGTTGTTTTGTTGACAGATAAGGATGCGGAGACTGCCAAGAAGAAGGTAGAAAATGTTTCCGAGATTAAGATGGCATGTGTAGAGGCAATTAAGCCGGAGACGGTTGCCCAGCAGGTTGCTGTCGAAACAAAAGAAACGAAAGAAAACGTAGCGGCAGCTCAGAAAGAGCCTTCGGCTCAGACGGGCGGCAATGCGGCAACAGCTCAAAAGACTGCAGGAAAGCCTGTTGTGAACCGTTCCGTACGAGTAGATATCGACAAGCTTGACGATTTAATGAACCTTGTCAGCGAGCTCATTATCGCAAAGAACGGTCTTGTATCCATTAACACAGCGGAGGTTACCGGACTTCGTGAAAGCGGTTTTAACGAACAAATTGAATATCTGGAACGTATTACCACCAATCTTCACCAGTCGGTTATGAAGACTCGAATGGTGCCGATTGAAAATGTTGTGAGCCGTTTCCCACGTATGATTCGCGATATCAGTAAGAAATTAGATAAGAAGATGGAGCTTTATATGTCCGGTGAAGAGACCGAACTTGACCGTACCGTAATCGATGAAATCGGCGATCCGCTGATGCATATGTTACGAAATGCGGCCGACCACGGTCTGGAATCCAATGAAGAACGTATCAAAGCAGGAAAACCGGAAGTCGGTTCCATTTTCTTAAATGCATATCAGGACGGTAATAACGTAGTTATCGAAGTAAGAGACGACGGTAAAGGCGTTGATGTGGAAAAGGTTAAGAAAAAGGCAATTGAGAAGGGTGCGATTACTGCGGAGCAGGCAGCAACCATGTCCGAAAAGGAAGCGGTTGAATTGTTGTTCCGTCCGAGCTTTTCAACGGCGGAACAGGTTTCCGATCTTTCCGGCAGAGGCGTTGGTTTGGATGTTGTTAAGTCTAAAATCGAAGCGCTCGGCGGTGATGTTGAGGCAAAGACCGTTCTCGGGGAGGGAACAACCTTTATCGTACGTCTTCCGCTTACGCTTGCAATTATCCAGGCGCTTATGGTTGAACTCGGTCAGGAAAAATATGCAATTCCGTTAGGCAGCATCCAGACCATCGAGGATGTATTGCCGGAAGATATTAAGTATGTACAGACGAAGGAAGTAATCCATCTTCGCGGAAATGTTATTCCGTTAATTCGTTTGCGCAGGGTCCTCGACATCGAAGAAGATGATTTTGCTCCGGAAAGCCTGACGGTAGTGATTGTGGCGAAGGGTGATCGTCTTGCGGGACTTGTAGTAGATAACTTAATCGGTCAGCAGGAAATCGTTATTAAGTCCATCGGCAAGTACATAAACAACAATAAGATGATTGGTGGCGCGACAATCCTTGGTGATGGTGAAGTCGCATTGATTCTTGATGCGAATGCAATAGTCTAGGAGGTGCCGATATGACAGAAGCAGTTTCAAGTAAAGAGACGAAGCAGTATATTGTAGTAAAGCTTGGAAATGAACAATACGGCATTGATATCCAGTATGTGGATAATATTGTCCGGATGCAGAAAATTACAAGAGTGCCGAAGGCCCAGGAGTACTTTAACGGTGTAATTAATCTGCGAGGAGAAATTGTTCCGGTGATGAGTCTCCGTGTGAAGTTTGAGCTGGAGAAAGATGAGTTTACCAACAAAACCCGTATTCTGATTCTTAAATTCGAGCCACAGTCTGCGGTCGGTGTGATAGTGGACGAGGTAAGGGAAGTAGTGACGCTGGATGAGGATTCCATCGAAAAGGTAAGCTACAATCCGAATGATGAAAAGTCGTTATTCCTTTCCGGCATCGGAAAACACAATGATAGTTTGATTTCTCTTTTGAACATCGAAGGTATTATTGTGGAAAAAGAAAAAGAAGCTTAATGCAAATTCCGGGGAAGAGGTCCGTTTGCGACTTCTTCCTTGGTGTGTTTGAATTGGGAGGAAGGTATGGCAAAACTGGAATTGGATTCCATGGATGTGGTGCAATATGATGTACTGCGGGAAATCGGAAATATCGGTGCAGGAAACGCTACAACGGCATTGGCTACCATGTTACAGGTAAAAGTGGACATGAAGGTTCCGAAGGTTGCGTTGTTGGATTTTCAGGAACTTCCGGAAATCTTGGGCGGTGCGGAAAATATTATTGTCGGTATTTTGCTCACCTTAAGCGGAAACATTGACGGAATGATGATGTTTGTGCTGGAACGGGACGCGGCACATTCCATGGTAAATATGTTGATGGGGCAGGAAATGCCGCTTGATGCGGAGTTTTCGGAAATGGAAGCTTCTGCATTACAGGAAATCGGTAACATTATTACAGGAGCGTATTTGTCGTCGCTGTCGAATCTTACCAATATGTCCATTAATTCAAGTGTTCCGTATATTGCCATTGATATGGCGGGCGCAATCTTAAGCGTTCCTGCGATTGAATTCGGAAAAATCGGTGACAAAGCACTTTTAATACAAACGGAATTCGGGGAAAAAGATACACAGGTAAACGGATTCTTTATTTTAATACCTACATTGGACTCTTATAACGCAATTTTGACTTCACTTGGCTTATAGGAGGGTATAGGTATGATGATAAAGGTAGGCATGGCGGATATGAACTATTGTCATGCTCCTGATGCGATTACCACATTGGGACTTGGCTCGTGTGTCGGCGTTGTGTTGTATGATCCGAATGCAAAAATCGCCGGATTGGTCCATATTATGTTACCGGACAGTACAAAAATCAGAAATAACGAGAATTGCGCAAAGTTTGCGGACACGGGAATTGATGAAATGGTGCGGCGTGTTGTGGCTGCCGGGGCGTCCAGAATGAGTCTGAAAGCGAAAATTGCCGGAGGAGCCCAGATGTTTGCCTTCAGTTCGGAAAATGATTTGTTGCGTGTCGGTGCAAGGAACGTGGAAGCCGTAAAGGAGAAACTGGCGGCATTAAAGATTCCGATTATTGCGGAAGATACCGGAAATTCTTACGGACGGACAATTGAGTTTTATCCGGAAACAAGCGAACTGCTTATAAAAGCGGTAGGAAAGTCTATATACAAGATTTAGGAGGCTGTAGGATGGAAGGGAAAAATATTCCGCCTATTATTACACTCTCAGCGGCGTCAATTGCGTGTGTGATTTGTATTATGCGGGGAGCTACGTTGTTTACGACCCTCAAGATTGTGTTGGTCGTTATGCTTGTTTTTTATATTATCGGCAGGTTTGCACAAAAGATTGTTGTTAAAATCAATAAAGATGCGGAAGAAGCCGCTTTGCAGAGACAGCGAGAAGAGCAGGAGCGTGCCGCAAAGGAACTGGAGGAAGCCGAGTTACAGAAAAAAGCGGAGGAAGGTTCCGAAGAAGGAAATGCCGAAGAAAACAAAACCGCGGAAGAAACTACAAACGATACGGTTTAAGTGTAAGTAAGGGACAGAAGAAGAGTAAGTAAGGACAGGAGAGCCTATGAGTGCAGAGGAAAAGTTAAAGTTATGGGAAGAATACGGTAAGAACAAAATCCCGGAACTGCGCGAGAAAATTATAATTGAATATGCAAGTCTTGTTAAAATCGTAGCAGGAAAGCTTGGCATATATTTAGGCTATAATGTCGAGTATGACGATTTGGTGGGATACGGAACTTTCGGATTGATTGATGCCATCGATAAATACGATTTTGATAAGGGAGTAAAGTTCGAAACTTATGCTTCTTTGCGTATTCGCGGTGCAATTCTGGATCAGGTACGCAGAATGGACTGGTTGCCGCGTACGTTACGGCAGAAGCAAAAGAGAATGGATGCCGCTTATCAGAAGCTGGAAGCGGAAAGCGGCCGGTTTGCTACCGATGAAGAACTGGCGGCGGAGTTGGAGATTTCCGTAGAGGAGCTCTCCCAATGGCAGGCGCAGACGAAGGCGGCGGGGGTTGTTTCTCTGGATGAGTATTTGGAACAGGGAAGCGAAAACGGAATTGTGGGCACGGTGGAAAGCGAAGATTTTGCCCAGCCGGAAAAGCAGATGGAGCAAAAGACGATGAAGGAGGTTTTGGTACAATCTCTGGAATCTTTGACCGAAAAAGAAAAAAAGGTGATTTTGCTTTATTATTATGAAGAACTGACCCTGAAGGAAATAAGTGAAGTGTTGGAAGTATCGGAGTC
Organism: uncultured Clostridia bacterium; assembly: GCA_937895705.1. Classification (GTDB taxonomy): domain Bacteria; phylum Bacillota; class Clostridia; order Lachnospirales; family Lachnospiraceae; genus SIG307. Next base: position 5,368 of record CALBKM010000038.1, on the reverse strand, counting down.
CAGAATTTCACAGCTTCATACAAAAGCAATTCAGAAATTACGTTTGAAATTAGGAAATCAGGTTGAGATATTTTTCTAAGAAAAGGAGCAGGGTATGGCACAGGTAAACGGATATTTCCAAATCAGTATCAGGGAAAACGGAACATGGATTGTTCTGTATCCGCCGAAGGAAAACGGAAAGCCTGTTCGTTTTGATATGGTGGATGCTTATTTAACGAAGTGGCGTATCGGATATGATAAAAAGGCTGTGTCGGATGCGCTTTCTAAAGTAAAGGAAAAAAACGAACTGCGACTTACTCCGGAGAAGATTTATCCGATGGATGAGTCTGCAACGGTAACAATAGATATGAATCATCTGTGTGCGGAGATTACACTGTTTCCTCCGGCAGAAGGACGTTCCCTTATGTCAAGGGATGAGATTGTAGGAGAATTGGTTCGCGCCGGCGTGAAATATGGTTTACAGGAGGACGCGCTGAATGCTCTGATGACGGAGAGAGTGTTCTGTACACCGATTGAACTTGCTAAGGCTACGCTTCCGATTGAGGGAAAGGATGCGAAGATTACATATCATTTTAATACAGATTTAACTGCAAAACCGAAAATGCTGGAAGACGGTTCCGTAGATTTCCACACCCTTGACACCATTTGTCCGGTACGAGAAGGAGATTTGCTGGCAGAGCTTCAGCCGGCGGTACAGGGACGTCCGGGAATCGATGTATGCGGTAAGCCGATTCGTCCGGCCAAGGTAAACAATCTTATTTTACGTCATGCGAATCGTATTCATTTGTCCGAGGACGGTTTGAAGATGTATTCCGATGTGAACGGTCACGTCAGTCTTGTGGATGATAAGGTGTTTGTTTCGGATACCTATGAGGTTCCGGCCGATGTGGATTCCTCTACCGGAGATATTAACTGTGAAGGTAATGTTCTTGTAAAAGGAAATGTACGTACCGGTTTTAAAATCGAAGCAAAAGGAGACGTTATCGTAAACGGTGTTGTAGAGGGGGCGGAGATTTATGCGGACGGTCAGATTATTCTGATGCGAGGTATTCAGGGAATGTCGCGAGGAAAGCTGATAGCCGGCGGTAATATTATTTCAAAGTTTATTGAGAGTGCAGAGGTTATTTCCAGATACGGATATGTGCATTCCGAAGCAATTATGCACAGTCAGGTATCCGCTAAGACCGATGTTATAGTCGGAGGAAAGAAGGGATTTATTACCGGAGGAAGTACCCGTTGCAGCCAAATGATAGAAGCAAAGACGGTAGGTTCCAATATGGGTACCAGCACGTTACTTGAAGTAGGTGTGGACCCGACGGTGGCGGAAGAGTTTCGGCGTTTGGAAAAACAGATGCCGGAGTTGGAAGCTGAAAAGGTCAGCACGACACAAAATATTGTACTTCTTGCGAAAAAATTAAAGCAGGGAGAGCAGCTTCCGGTAGATAAGCTGTTGTTCCTAAAGCAGGCTCAAAAGCGTGTGGCGGAAATCGATGCACAGATGGATGATATCGACAGACGTCTGGACGAATTGCAGGATGATATGGAGATGAAGCAAAACGGTATGATTAAAGTTTCTCAGACTGCATATTCCGGTTGTAAGATTACGATTTCCGGTGCGGTATATTATGTAAAGACAGACATTTCCCATGCCAGGTTTATTAAGGACCGTGGGGATGTAAAGGTTGATGTGTATTAATGTTCAAATAAGAAGCATGAATGCTTCTGTCCACAATGAAAAGTCCGGTGGGTGCCGGGCTTTTTAACAGGAAGGAGGAACCGATTTGCCGATTACAAGACTTGATATGATTTCCATGGCACCGAAAACTCAGGAAGCGGGAGCGTATAAACAACAGGAAGTACAACATTTCAACACGCAACAGCATAACATTGCCGGAACGGTGCAACAACAGGCAAGAATGCAGGAAACGCAGACCGTTCGCTCCAACAAAACAGAAAATGAAGAACAAAAGTATGATGCGAAAGATCGCGGAAAGGGTGCTTACGGAGGTTCTGCCGGTCAAAGGAAGGAACAGGAGAAAAAAGAAGAAGAACAGCGCAAAATCATGCGGGGCAGCACTTTTGATATAACCGTATAAAGCAGAAAAGAGGAAGTATATGGAACCGATTACGATTGTGTTGATTGTTTTGGGGATTGTATTGCTGATAGGAAGTTGTTTTTTTACAAAAGAAGAAAACAATGAAGTGGAGTACGACGAGCTGATAAAGCGTCTGTCGAAAAGAGAATTAAGCGAAGAGGAAACAGAGCGCCTGCGTCAGGCGGTAGATTGTATCGTTTCCGAAAAAACGGAAGAGGTTATTTTAAAAACCGATGATTATTTAAGTCAGGTGGCAAACGAGAAAATTATGTCTGTGGATGAGTTTTCCAAGCAGATTTTGGAGCGTCTCGACAAAAATAATTCGGATGTAATGTTTCTTTACAATATGGTAACGGAAACAAAAGAAGAATTAAAGACGGAGATTGCAAACGCGAAAAAGGCAAAGGAAGAGTTAACGGAGTCCCGGGAAAATAAAAAGAACGAAGAAAAGTCCGGTTCTTCAGAAGAAAAAAAGAAAGAACCTTTGAGAAAACAGGAATCTTTGCCGAAACAGCAGACGGAGAAGAAAACGTCTGCTAAAAAAGAAACGAAGGAATCGAAATCCGTTGATGACATTGCGGCTCTTTTGGCGGCCACAATTACCCATGAGCCGGAAAGCCCTTTGGAAGGCGATATGCCGAAAGAGAGAATTCTAGAACTTTATAAGAGCGGAAAATCCATCCGTGACATTTCCAGAGAACTGGGCATGGGTCAAGGAGAAGTAAAGCTTGTAGTTGATTTGTACGGATTGTAACAGCAAAGGACGGATCGGAATGAAAAGAAAATATTATATGCGGGGCATGGGAATCGGTGTATTGGTAACCGCGATATTATGTGCCGTTGCTTTGCCTAAGAAAACGGAACCCATGACCGATGAAGAAATTATTGCCAGAGCCAAAGAATTGGGCTATGTAGAGGACAAGAGCGGAGTTACTGCGGAAGATATCGATAAAATTAAAGAGAAGACAACAGGGACGCCGGGTGTCTCCGAAGTGCCGGATGATACGGATGATCCGGATATGACCGGTGAACCGGAAGGAACTCCGGGACCGACCCAGTCGCCGGTGCCGACACCGGACCCGCCGACCCCGCCGGATGAGCCTGACGTGCCGGATAAGCCGGCAACACCGACGTCTACGGCCACTCCGAAGCCGACAGCGACGTCAATGCCGAAACCGACGGCAACAACAGCCCCGACGAAGGCGCCGACAGAAGCATTGAAAGCGACAGTAACTCCGGTACCGACCAAAGAACCGGGCACAACTTCGTACACGATTACGGTGGAACGAGGCGCAACGGCGCGACTTGTAGCGGAACAGTTGGAAAAAGCGGGAGCGGTAGACGATGCGGAAGCTTTTGTGAAATATTTGCGCGGCAGGAATTTAACGGATTTTATTAACATCGGTAAGTTTTCTATTCCGGAGGGAGCTTCACATGCGGAGATTACCAAGATTTTGACCGATAAATAAGCGACCGTTGCGACGATGAAAAGTAAAATTTTGCAAAGTCAGACAAATAAAAAGGAGGAGCGGTATGAAAAGAATCGGATACGGCATCCTTCAGATTCTTTGGGGATTGCCGCAAACCTTACTTGGGTTTGCGGTATTTCTTCGTTTTCGGAAGGCACCGCATTATCGGTATCACGGTGCGGTGGTGACGGAATGGAAGAAACGGACGGGACTTTCTTTGGGATTGTTTCTTTTTGTTCCGGAAGGGAATGTCGGAAAAGACTTTTTGGTGCATGAATACGGGCATACGGTACAATCCTTGTTACTCGGTCCCCTTTATTTGATTGTCATCGGAATTCCGTCGGCTGTTTGGTGCAATTTATCATGGTGTGTATCCTACCGGAGGAAGAATAATCGCTCTTATCAGTCTCTTTATACGGAGCGTTGGGCAAATCGGTTGGGAGAGAAGACGACGGGAGAACGCGTGCGGTTATAGTTTTCTTTAAACTTTGGAAAAAAGTGCTTGCCTTTTTGTTTTGTTTATGATAAAATATCAGACGGTGCAGTCGGCGTAGGCCGAAATAAGCATGTGTGTGGACTCACGGCAGGGTGCCGTTGCTCGCGGTTTGCCGAAGAATGAGGCACACAGAAGAATAAAACCAAATGGAGGTAATATCATGAGCGTAATTTCTATGAAGCAGTTATTGGAAGCAGGTGTTCATTTCGGACATCAGACCAGAAGATGGAACCCGAAGATGGCAGAGTACATCTATACCGAGAGAAACGGTATCTACATCATTGACTTACAGAAGTCTGTAGGTAAGGTTGATGAAGCTTACTTTGCAATCAAGGACATCGTTGCAAACGGCGGTAAGGTACTTTTCGTTGGTACCAAGAAGCAGGCACAGGATTCTGTTAAGACCGAGGCTGAGCGTTGCGGTATGTACTATGTAAACGAGAGATGGCTCGGCGGTATGCTGACCAACTTCAAGACCATCCAGTCCAGAATCGCTAAGTTAAAGGCAATCGAGAAGATGAGCGAAGACGGTACTTTCGATGTTCTTCCGAAGAAGGAAGTTATCGAGTTAAAGAAGGAATGGGCTAAGCTTGAGAAGAATCTTGGCGGTATTAAGGATATGAAGGAAATTCCGGACGCAATCTTCATCGTAGACCCGAAGAAGGAAAGAATCTGCGTACAGGAAGCACATTCCCTCGGTATTCCGTTAATCGGTATCGCTGATACCAACTGTGATCCGGAAGAGCTTGATTACGTAATTCCGGGTAACGACGATGCAATCCGTGCAGTTAAGCTTATCGTTGCTAAGATGGCTGACGCTGTTATCGAAGCTAACCAGGGCGAGCAGTTTGTAGATGCTCCGGCTGCTGAGGCTGAGGACGTTGCAGAGACCGACGCTGAGTAATATTTTCAGATAAGAACAATAGTAGTGCGTTCCCGATTTCGGGGACGCACTGTCAAATAAATCTATTATATTCAGGAGGCAAATAAAATGGCAGATATTAGTGCATCTATGGTAAAAGAGTTAAGAGAGATGACCGGCGCAGGTATGATGGACTGTAAGAAGGCTCTTGCAGAGACCAACGGCGATATGGACAAGGCTGTAGAATACTTAAGAGAAAAAGGTCTTGCTAAGGCAGCTAAGAAGGCAAGCAGAATCGCAGCTGAGGGTATTTGTGAGACCACCGTTAGTGCTGACGGTAAGGTTGCAGCAATCGTAGAAGTTAACTCCGAGACCGACTTCGTTGCAAAGAACGATAAGTTCCGTGGTTACGTTAAGACCGTTGTTGAGCAGGCTGCTAACAGCA
>CALBKM010000037.1 GCA_937895705.1 uncultured Clostridia bacterium | reverse complement strand
CTCACCCACGCACCTCGCGACTTCGTCGCTCGGTCGTGGGCGCGTTCGCATAATCAGAACTTTTCGGAAGCAAGCTTCCGAAAAGTTCTTCTATTATGCTCACTTAGCCTGCACGCAAAGAACCGCCGCATGGAAACCATGCGGCGGTCTTGTCAAAAAGAAGGGGAACGAACGCGACCGAATGTCGCAACATTAATATTCAGGTTCAATCAAACCATAGGTATTACCTTTTCTCTTATATACAACATTTACTTCATCTGTCTCCGCATTACGGAATACGAAGAAATCATGTCCGAGAAGTTCCATCTGTACACAAGCCTCTTCCACATCCATCGGCTTGATCGCGAATCTCTTGGAACGTACAATCCTAATTTCGTCTTCTTCGCCGGTCTCTTCCTCCAGGAATACCTGGCTGAGGGCTACCGCAGACTGCTTCTGGTCAACGATTTTGTTCTTGTATTTTCTGAGCTGACGCTCCAATACCGCTTCAACCAAATCGATGGAAGCATACATATCACTGCTTACCTGCTCCGCACGAATGATGGTTCCCTTAATCGGGATGGTAACCTCTATGCGCTGCCTGTCTTTCTCGACACTCAAGGTAACATTTACTTCCGTATCCGGGGTAAAATAACGCTCTAACTTCGACAGCTTATCAATCACCGCTTCTCTTAATCCGTTTGTAATTTCAATGTTCTTTCCGCTTACTGTGTAATTCATAAATACCAGCTCCTTTTTCTGTTATTGGTTCTGCCTTACAGAAATGAAGCAGCTCCTTCTCCCTCCTGCCTCTTGAGTACATTATATCACAGAACGCTCAAAATAACAAGTACAATTTTGCAAAAATTATTATTATTGTTCGTTTATTTTTTTCATTGTTTCAATAATGCGTTTCTTTTGGCTGTTTTGCAGCATTTACTGCCAAATCTCTTCTCTTACTTTATTTGTCCAAAAATGTCATTTGCCGACAAAACATTTCTTTTCTCCCCTTTTTTTGTTATTTTATCACAAATTCCAAAACAAACTTTCGAACTTGACAACCGTTTTTTTCATACCACACTTGTGGTCCTTCCTTGTGTATATTGTGGATAACTTCGTGTATAACTTAGTTTTCCACATGTTTTTTCTAATTTTTTTGGGGATAACTTTATTTTTTTCCACAAGCATAGTCCAATGGACGTTCTTCCATTTTTCCTCCCATTCAAAAGGCTTTTGTACAGTTTGCACAAAAAAGCGCTTGTCAATACCACTTTGAATTTTTTTTATTTTCTTTATTTTCTAAACATTTTACCAAGGAAACTGATAAGGTCTTCGGTACTGCAGTGTCTGAAATTCATACCCTTCCGCAACCAGTCGTTCCAAAATATCCGGTAACACTTCCGCCGTCAAATTACTGCAGGGAGAATCGTGCAATAATATAATCGGCTGTTTCTGCCCTTCAATGGAATCAAAGATGTTCTTCTTAATCGAAGCCGCCGTAGGCGTTCCTACCGAATCCTCACCGCTTACGCTCCAATCATAACCGAGAAATCCCCGCCGTCCCAATTCTTCCTTCAAATTTTCTTTAATCGGATTAATATACGTGCTGTAGCTTCCTCCCGGAAATCGAAAAATCCCGGGGCATTCCCCGAACTCTTCCACAAATCTGGATGCCAGTTTCTCATAATCTTTCAAAAAATCCTCCACCGAGCGGTAAATCTTATCATACTCATGGGTTTCCGTATGCATTCCCAGCATGTGCCCTTCCTCCAGCGCGCGCTTTGCAATCTCCACACCTTCCTCCGTGAGATTTTCTCCGATCACAAAAAAAGTTGCCTTTATATTATATTTCTTTAATGTATCCAGTATTTTGACGGTATTCCTGCTGGGCCCGTCATCAAAGGTCAAAAAAGCAACCTTCTCCGGTAGTTTTTCTTCCACAACAACCCCTTTTGCGTACAAATGCGGATACGCCTCTTCCGATGCTACATTCTCTGCCAATACATTTTCTATCAGTGCCTCCGTTTGATCCGCATTCACTTTTCCGCTCTCTTCCTTTGTCCATCCTGCCACTCCAAGGTATGCCAGCAACAATGCAATCACCAACGTGCCGCCCCTGATAATCCTTCGCTTTAACATAAAACTGCCCCACAGCGCTTTCTTACTTCATCTTATGCGCTGTAGGGCTGTCCTTTGAACTATTAACCTTTTCTATGGAAAACACTTTGATACGATTACATTTCCTTCAGGTAAGTCTCGTATCCGACCTTTTCGATCTTTTCCTTCTTCTTTTCCACGCCGGCCTTTAACTCATCCTTGTACGCTTCAATCTTGGCAAGCAGGGTATCATCCGATACCGCAAGCATTTTTGCCGCAAGAATACCCGCATTCTGCGCACCGTCGATTGCCACGGTTGCCACCGGAATACCGGACGGCATCTGTACGATAGAGTACAGAGAATCTACGCCGCTTAAAGTCTTGGTGTGAATCGGAACACCGATAACCGGAAGCGGGAAAATAGCTGCACACATACCCGGAAGATGCGCCGCTCCGCCTGCGCCCGCAATAATCACCTTAAAGCCTTTTTCCTTTGCGGTCTTCGCATAATCAAAGAAAATATCAGGCATACGATGTGCGGAAATCACCGTCACCTCGTAAGAAATACCGAACTTATCCAACATCTGTGCAGCCTTACTCATTACCGGTAAATCGGAATCGCTGCCCATTACAATACCAACCTGTGCCATAGTAAAATCCTTCCTTTTATTTTTTCTTTTTTCCTATCGTATCATACCCGATGTAAAATTGCAACTTAAAACAACTATTTCCCGTCCAACGCATCATTTAAAAGCTCGGTCCCCGCCAGCACAAAACGACCTTCTTTAATAATCGCAATCTCGGTCCCATCCGGACAAAGAGCCGTAATCTCTCCCAATTCATCATACGGTATGGTGATGTCCGTATGACAATGGAAATATGCTTTCTCCGGCTCCGTATGCCGAAGTTCCGCGCATTCGTTTGTCCGTGCCACAATTTCCTTTCCATCCGGATTATATACCGCGTGATCCTCGCTGTGGGAATAGCAGGTATCACCGATGGCAAAATGCGGTCCTGTTTTTTCCGCAATCAAAATCGGAAGCACCTCCGTAATTCCGAACCGTTTTCCCATGGTATACGCAATTGTGTTGGTACCGATGGCAAACTCGCCAAGCGGCAACCAATCGTGATTTTTCAACAAATTCTCTTTGATAAATCTCTCGTTTTCGTCCTTCACCGCATAATTACCGCAGGAATAGGACACGGTTTTACCGTCCTCAAACACAATCTCCAAATCTTTATATTCCGTGCTTCCCAGGAACACACTCGTCACATGCAGAACTCCGTTTGTTCCCGTCAGCACCGGAGACGTAAACACCTCTCCCGCCGGAATATTCACATCCGCGGTACAGTTCTCGAAGATCGTCTCCTTCGCAGGATTGTTCAGTTTCCACAGTTGCACCGTAATATCCGTACGATTCTCTCCTCTGCCCGTCACCCGCACCGCACAGGCTTTATCCAGCGCATCGATCATACACTGCTGTACGTTACGGTACACCTCATTGTCCAACAGATTCAAACGCAGCGTTTCTTCAAAAATCGCCTCGAAATCGGCACCGATTGACGGCAACGGATAGGCCACAATAGTAAAGGAGGTCTTGTCCGACGGAATATATTGTTCCACCATAGTCCCCAGACGCCCGGTAGACTCCACCTTTAACCGTTGCTGACGCTTGTCCAGCACAATGGCTTCCCCGTTGTTTTCCGGAAGAGGCTGGCGTTCTCCGAAGGTTTCCAGCACCAACGGTCCCGCATACTTGGCCAAAACATCTTTATTTGCCTCATACACACGATGAAGTGCGGTTTCCTTTCTCTCATACCACTTCTTATCCGCCAACAGTCCCTCGTCGTTCCGGTGGTCGTAATCATACTGAATATTTACATTAGTCACCGTATAGCCCGCCTTTCTGGCATGACGTCCCGCAACCGGCGTACGCACCGAAGCCACAGAAAGTCCTTCCGCTTCCAGCAGACGGATGACTTCCTTCATGATCCGTTCAAAACCGATGGCATACCGAAGCCCCACGGTTTGTCCTTTCTCAAGAGGCACACGCATCACCTTAAAACCGCGAAGATAACCGCCCACTACGTTTTCCGCAGCCGTCTTTATCGTCTCTTCGTCCAACTCCTGCAAATACTTTGCAACGCCGAATTCGTTCTCCGTAATATACTCTCCGTAGCGGTACAGATAACGCAAATCCGTACCGTCCGCCTCCAGTACAATATCCTTTACAAACGTATTGTCCGGATCAAACTGCTCCCGCACCCTCCAGGCCTGATACAGCTCCGCATTGTCCGTTTCAAAAGAATACAGGGCCTCTCTGCACTCCTTAAAGGTGTATTCATGAAACTCCTCAAAATAGTTGTAGATTTCAATCAACAATTCCGCCGCCATCACCGGAAACAGCAGGTTTCCTTCCGCCGCATAAAAAATCTGAGCATTGAACTTCGCCGCAAGATAGGCAAACAGTCGTCCGTATCTTTTTCCGAACCGTTTCACCGTGTACTTCGGATTTGCAAAACTTTCCCCGTAATTTTCCGGCAGAACATCCTTATACAGCTCATCAAACCGTCTGCGGCATTCCTCCAACGGTTGCTTATAAAACGAACCATCTTCCGATTCTTTTCCGTAAGAAAAAATCAATAACAGTTTTTCTGCCTGTGCCCCGAAAAAAGCCCGGTATTCTTCCGGCACCGTTTCCTCTCCGCCCATGGCAGTCAGGCGCTCCGTGCATAACTCCAGGCGCTCTTTTCTATCTTCCGCATCATTCCAAACCTCTGCGTAATGTTTCATGTCACACTCTCCGTTTCGTTAAAATCGTATTCCCAAAATATAAAGGCAAAACAAAAACACAAACAGGATGCCCGAAATCACTAATCCCGCAAACGGCAACCTTGTATAAACATCCCGTTCCTTTAACCCCTTAAGACAAAGATAGAACGCCACACCGCTCATTATCATGGAAAGCAGACCCAACACTCCGATAAATTCTCCCGCTTCTCCCTTCGCCGCTGCGGATATTCCGCACAACACCAAAAGCAGCACCACCGCCGAAAGGGAAAGAATAAACCCGGCAATTCCGGTCTTCGAGCGTTTCCTTCCGTGAAAATGCATTCCTCCCCGTTCTCTTTTTCGAAATAATGTATCGGAACTCATCCCTTTTTCCTCCTTCGTCCAATGAACAGTGCATAGCACCAATACCCTAAAACACCGCCTGCCGTATTTAAAATCAAATCATCCACATCAAAGGCTCCCGTCCGCGTAATCAGTTGCAACGTCTCTGCACACAAACTAAGCAGAAAGGTGTACAGAAAAGCCTTTCCCGTATGCATCCGGCGTTCCGTTACAAGCGGCAGCAAAAAGCCGAAAGGCATAAATGCGGCAACATTCCCCGCAATATTCACAAGTACATAACGATAACCTACGGTATCGATATTCTCCAATCCCCGCCGGATTTCCCGAAACGGCTCCAAATTATAGCGATAGCCCATTTCCATCGTTCGTCCGTAAGTGCTGCTGAAAAACAAAAGATAAGAGAGCAGCAGTAAATACGCAAACATCGCAACTGCCGCCGCCATGCGCCCGAGCTTTTCTTTTTTGTTCCGTTCCGTAGATACCGCCTCCTTTCTTTCCGGTTTACACCCGGCTTTCGTGACACACCAGATATAAAATCTGATACTGCTTTGCAGCCTCCTTTAAAAACGCCGTTGCTCGTGTCACCTTTTCCTTATCCAGATTCACAAAAGGATCGTCCAGCACCAAAAAAGGCTGTTCCTCTTCAAAAAGTGCATCCACCAGCGCAAACCGCATACAAAGTCCCAAAAGATCCCTAAGGCCGGTACTTAAATACCCCAGTTCCTTTTCTTCTCCGTAAGCGGTAATCTGCATATTTAAATTAATATCCGTGTGCACCCCGTGAAAATGTCCGTCCATACTCTTTGAAAAATCCTCATCACCCAACAGTAAAACATATTTCTCGAATCCTGCGGTAAGTCCGGCCAGATACCGGGAAGAAAAACGCTCCTTGGCACTCTTAAGACACTTTATGGTTTCGGTCACAAAAAAATGCTCCCGTTTTTTCGTTTCCAGACGCCCCTGCAATTCTTCCCGCAGTTCCTCCAATTCGGTACACTCTTCCGCTTCTTCCTCAAAAGCCTCCGCTCTTTCACGGCAATCTCTTTCCTCTTCTTCCGCTCTTGCGATCCGCGCCAGAAGTTCTTGTTCCGCTCGCTGAAGCTGTGCAAAACTTATTTCCGGAGCGGTAAGACCGTAAAACGATTCCGGAGCGGTCTCCCGTTCAAATTGTTCCCGTTTTTTTGCCGCTTCTGCAAATTCTTCCGATATTCTCACAAAATCTCTTGTACGGGTCTCTAAGATATGAAGTCCTCCGGCCACATCTCCAACATCCATTCCGTACCGTGTCAGCATTTCGATACAGCCTCTTAACAAAGAGTCTCTTTGCGTAACACAACTCTCTTGCTTTTCCTTACGTTCGGATAAAAACTCGTACCGGCCGGCCTCGTCTGCCAAGCGGTACAACCCACCGGTCACATCCGTCTCGTCCGAGCATCCGTATTGCGCCAAAAGCTCCCGGCCTCTTTCACCCTGTTTCCGGAGCTTTTCTATTTCTGCACAACACTTCTCACCGCGCTCCTTTGCAGACCGCTCTTCGTTGCCCTTCCGAATTCCGGTTACAAAGAGTACAAGCGTTGTCAGTACAAACACCGCACCGATTCCAAGCAGTGCCGGATTCACCTTCGACGTTTCCTCTACGTACAGTTCCTCCCTACTCACGTTTTCGATCTGCTTTCCTTTTTCTCCGAAATTTCCGAAGGCAAACACACCGCATACCACCGTCAATAGCAAAGCTACAACGCCAAGCACGAAACAAATTTGCTTCATCTTTTTCGCCTGTTTACCCGCCTGACTTTCCTGACATAACAGCTGTTCCGAGCGGCTAAGGCTCTCTTTTATCTCTGCCTCCCGGTAAATACACTCCTGTATCTCTTCCCGGTCCGGCGTTCCCTGATAAAATTTACTCTGCAGACGTACCAGTTCTTCCGATTCTCCGGCATCCAGGCAGCAGGAACGCAACTCACCCGCCAATACCGCGGCTTCCTCCGCATCCTGTCTGCGCTTTTGCAGTTCCGCCTGCTCCGGCACTCCGGCACGGAACAAGCCTTCCATACTCTCCTTCTTAATCCGCAGGCTTTCTTCCTGACCGTAAAGCTCTCCGTAATGCTTCTTTTTTGCCGCCAGCGCCTCATACGCCGCTGCGGCTTCCAAACGCTCACGACAGGTCACAAGCTGCGCTTCCGCCTCTTTCCGTACCGCCGTAGCCGCCTGTTCCTTTTCACGCCAAGGTTTTGCGCTTTCTTCCTTTCTGCGACATGCATCAAGGTCTGCCTGTACCCGGGACAGTTTCCGGGTCAGTTCCGCCACATAGCCTTTTTCCTCCTTCTGCCGGTCCGGAATATACTTCTTCCTAAGCTCCTCCAGCATTTCGTATGCTTTATCGAAATTGCCGCTCTCTTCCTCTCCTTCCGCCATCCTGCCCAACTTCTTTCCGATGCTGTCATTCATTCCGCCGTCGGAGATTTTATTTTGCGGCAAATACGTACTGCGGGAGTACGCCTCCTTGTCCAGCCCGAACAACTCTTTTCCCAACTCTGCGGAAAAATCCGCAGAATCCAGATTAGTAGACAAATCTATCAAACGAAACGTATCCTCCGCCTCTTTTTTACCGAAAGTACGCTCTGCTTTATACTCTTTTCCGTTTACCTCAAACACAAGAAAACCGCCCATCACACCGCCGTTCCACGGACGATACTTCCGACGCTCTGCCTCTTCCAGTCTGGTACGGGAGCCTACCTGGGGCAATCCGTAAAACATGGCACGTAAAAACGCGGCAAAGGTACTCTTCCCCCAACCGTTTTCCGTGCATATCACATTTAGCCCCTGCGAAAACTCGTAAGAAAACTCCTGCAGCTTACCGAAGCCCTGTACATAGCACCGTTTTAAAAGCATGACTCCGCCTCCTCTCCGCAAAGAGCACGAATCCCCAGCTCCAAAAGCATTCTCTTTTCTTCCTCGGAGTAATCTCCCTGCATCACCAGCCGGATAAACTCTCCCCGCAGGGAAATATCATTCTCATACTCCTCCGGATTCACCGCTATTCCCACTTCCCGGTCGGTCAGCTTAAAGGCAAAAAAACCTTCCGCAAACCGCCCCGTCAAATACTGCAAATCCCGTTCCGCGGCCAACCCGACCTTTCCGGTCAGGGAAACCTTTACCAGATCCTTCGCCGGGATTCCTTCCAGCACATCCCGCACCTTTTGCTCTACCGCAAGCGTGGTCTCCGCCCCGGAGATGTCTGCAAATACTTCATGAACCGTACGCGTCGCAAACGGCACAAAGGTATGATTAACGCTATTATCTTCAATCTCCAACCAGACAAAACCTTTTTCTCCGCATTCGTCAAACCCTCTTCCTTCCGGACAGCCGCAGTAGCAATACATCCCTCTGGAGTCCAACGTCTCGCATCGGTAGGAATGAATATGTCCCAGTGCCAGATAATCGATATTCTTGTTCTTTAGCGCCCCCAGCGCCACCGTTTCCGCTTTTTCCGCAGAACGGTACTTTTCCGTCTGTCCGTGCAATAACACAAGATTACAATCGTTCCGGTTCAATACCAACGAATCGTACAGCTTATCGGCATTCCCGTCCGTAAACTCTGCTCCGGCAATCACCACCGTATCGTAGCGGTAATAGGTCCAGTCCGGTCCGAACAGTTTCAGATTGTCCGGTCGGTCCTCCCAACCGTCCAAAAAACTGTCCGTGTCGTGGTTGCCTTTTAAGTACAAAAAGTCAACAAAAGGGAAGCGCAGAATCGTTTCTTTCACCATGTTCTGCGTCCTTTTTGTTACATAGCTTCCGTCAAACAGATCTCCGGCAATCAGTACGGCCCGGGCACCGTGTTCCGCCCCGTACTCCGCCATTTTCACAAAAGTAGACAAAAGCTCGCTTTTTCGTAATTTCTTCTTCTCACTGTTCAAATTCGCATTCAGTGCCGAATCCAAATGCAAATCTCCGCAATGAAGCAACTTCATAACATCCCTCGCCTTTCATCCGGTTCACACCGCACACATCATCCGTTCTTACATCAAATTTGATATTTCGCTGAAGGCAAGACTAAACAATGCACCGAACAGAATAAGCCCCAGCACAAGAGAAATTGCGGTATAAATCAGGGTTGCTCTCGCAAAACTCTTCCGGGAATCCTCGATACTCGGTGCAAACGCCCAATAAAACAGAAACACCAAATACGCAATTGATCCCACAAACGGAACAAACGGCAAACACATAATCCCCAGAAACAGCCAGGTAGAAACCGGCTCCGTCTTCTGTGCCTGCGACAGTTGGGACACCGGACGCTCCTGCCGGTATTCCATGGAACCTACTGCCGTTCCGCAATAATCACAATAATTTGCATTCGGATTCGTAATCTCTCTTCCACACATTAAACATTGCATCTTTTTATCCTCTTTTCTTTATAAATTTGCCTTTTCTCCTTTGCCGAAAAACCTCGGCACGGTTACTTTCTCAACAAGCGGCACCAGAAGGTTTCCAAACAGCACCGCGTACACAACATCTCCCGCCGTATAGCCGCAAACACGCAACACACCGGTCGTTGTCCCTACAATCACGCCAAACACAATCTTTCCGGTCTTCGTAATGGGAGATGTGGTATAATCGACAGCCATAAAAAACGCTCCCAACAGTACTCCCCCGCCGCACAACTGCTTCGCCAGCCACTCAAAATCAAAGCCGTAATCGCCGAACAAAAGCAGTATCACCGCAAAGGAAAGCAGATACGTCACCGGAATCCGAAGGGAAATCACCCGACAAAACACCAGATACAGTCCTCCCAGCAAGAGAAGGAAAGGACTTACCGATCCGATCAAACCGTCTCCGAACCCGAAAAACATATCAAACAGACTGCTGTAGGTCCACGCATCCGGGTAAGACACCGTCACATTTTTCATCACAAAACCGGTCAGTACCAGAAACAACACTTTTCCCGCCGCCGCCGGGTTGAACAAATTCTTCCCGAGACCGCCCCACAACATTTTTACAATCACAATGGTCACCGCACCGCCTGCAACAGGAAACCAGAGCGGGGTCTCCGGCGGCAACACCATCGCAAAAATAACACCGGTTACAATTGCGCTTCCCTCGTACCCCTGCATCGGAATCTTGCGTAACTTCTTATAAATATGCTCTGCCAGCACACAGGAGGTAACCGACAACAACAAAATCAAAAATGCCCGGAACCCGAACCGGTACACTCCGAACAAGGCCGCCGGCATCAACGCAATCAACACATCCCACATAATCACCGCTGTGGTTTCCTTACTCTTCAGGAACGGAGCCACAGGCATTGTCTCTTTCTTTTCCATCACAGCTCCTCCTATCTCTTTCGTCTCTCATCCAAAATACTGCGGCGCATCTTTCTGAAACTCTGAGTCAACGGTCTTCCCGCCGGACAAATATAGGAACAGCTTCCACATTCGCAGCACTCCATACCGTTATTGTGAAGGAACCCTTCTTTATCGATCTTCTCCGCATACTTCATCAGCTTTTGCGGCATCAGCAACCCCGGGCAAACGGAAATGCATCTTCCGCAACGAATACACGGACTTACCGGAAGTTTCGCCCCTTCGTTTGCCAAAAACACAACCAATGCGGCTGTCGTTTTGGTAATCGGTACCGCCAACTCCGATATTGCGATTCCCCTCATGGGACCTCCCGCAAGAAACAACTCCGGCTCTCCTTTTGCACCACCCGCCGCCTCTAAAAGCTCCGCAAAGGAAGTGCCGATACGTACCAGAAAATTCTGCGGAGCTTCTACACCGTCACCGGTTACCGTAACCACACGATGAACGAGCGGCGTAGATTCCGCCACCGCACGGTACACCGCAAGTACCGTTCCCGCATTATGTACCACACACCCCACATCCGCCGGAAGCATGGAAGAATTAATTCTGCGTCCGGTAGCCGCCTTGATGATTTGGCGCTCCGCCCCTTGCGGGTACACCATCTTCACCTTCTTTATCGTAATGCGCTCTTCCTCTTTTACCGCCTCGGTAAGCGCCCGGATAATCCCCGGCTTATCCTCACCGACAACAATCATCCCCTTCGCATTGTCAAACAAACGCAGGATAATTTTGAGACCGTCAATCAGCATCCCGCCGTGTTCACGCATCAGACACTCATCGGCTGTTAGATAAGGCTCACACTCCGTACCGTTCACAATCACATACCTGATTGTGTCTTCTCCTTTCGGGGTCAGCTTCACATGAGTCGGGAAGCCGACTCCACCCATTCCTACCACACCGGCATCCCTTACAAGCTGACGAATTTCCGTCTTTGAACATGCGGTATAATCCCGCTTTTCACCAAAGCCGGCCACCGTTGTAAACATGCCATCATTCTCTATCACCACAGACTCACACATCGTTCCCGCAGCCGTCGGTCGTTCTTCTATTGCCTTCACCGTTCCGGACACCCCGCTGACAATATGCGCCGACACCACACCGTTTGCTTCCGCAATCCGTTGTCCCACAAGCACCTTGTCACCGACCGCCACCACAGGCTTTGCCGGAACACCGATATGCTGTAACACCGGGTACACCGCATCCCCTTTCGGAACAAACTCTGTCAACGTCCTCTCTCCGGTCAAATCTTTTCCGTCATACATTCGAAAGCCGCCACGAAACCTCACAATTCCCATCGTCGCCTCTTCCTTTCTACACTATATTTCCATGTGCCTCAGCACCATATAACATTCCAGTATCTATCATATCACATCCTCCGCCAAAAGAAAACAAAAAACGCAAAAAAAGACACCCGAGTCCAAACTCAAGTGTCTTTCGATTTCCCGTTTCCAACGCTTCGTTTCAAGCTCACTAGCTTCTGTGTAAGTACTTCTCCCGTGTCGCCAACCCTCCGCGGATATGCCGCTCGGACTTATTCACATCCAAAACCTCTCTGGTGGCCTCCGCCAGGTTTTTATTGACATGGGGAAGGCGTTCGGTAACATCCTTATGTATGGCTGTTACCAAATGGAACGGTATTTGACGCTGTTGTTTTGCCACTTCTGCTTGTGCCTTCGGCCTCATCAGGGCTTTGGTGATTTCCCAGCACACCGTCCTCCCTTTCTGCCGCAACCTCTTCTTCCGCATCAATCAGCACCGTTTCATCCAGTCCCAATTCTCCGATCAGACGCAGATAAATGTCCACATTACCGTCCTTGTCCACCTCAATCTTCTTAATCAAACGCTTCAACTGCATGTTGGTCATTTCATGCACATCCGTAACATCCTCCATAGTTTTAAAGGTACTGCTAAGAATTGCTTCCAACTGCTCCCCTTTTGTCAGATGGTAGGACACCATTTTCAGTTCATTTTCCAAACGCTCGATTTCTTTCCGCATGCCGCCGATTTTCTCATTCAGTTCCTCTCTGGAAATCAAATCATCAGTGTACATATCCATATATTTCTCACGGGCTTTCCGCAACCGGTTCAGCTCCGCATTCAATTCCTTCTCATACTCCAGATTCTCGTCCTTGGCTTTGTAGACACGCTGAAACTCTTTCACCACGTAATCGATGACCTTTTTCTTTTTACTCAACACGTCCGTAAAATACTCCTGCAGGGCCTGAATCAGTTCTTCTTCATCCACCGTCACGGCATTCGGACAACTGTCCGCACCACGCCCGTTGTGCCCGGAGCAAACCCAACGCACATAGGTATTCTTGTACTGGCGAACCGTTCTCCGGAAGGACCATCCGCAATCCTTACATTTAATCAATGTCGAGAACAGATGCTTGTTGCTCTGACGCTCATGGGTCATGTGAAAGGACGTGTGACGCCCCTTTAAAATCTCCTGCGCCCGGTCAAACACCTCATCCTTAATCATGCGAAGCTCCGGCCGCACTACCACCATCCACTCCGATTCATCCTTCTCTTTTCTCTGCCCAGTGAGAAAATCCGCCACCTCTTCCTTGCCGTTGATAATCTTTCCGGTATAAATCTCATTGGTCAAAATACGGCATACCGCATTCTGGCTCCAATTACAGCCACGTTTCGTCTTACAACTACGTTCGTTTAGCATATTGGCAATCTTGGCAGCACCGTACCCTTCCTCGGTGTACCACTTGTATATCTGCCGAACCACCTTTGCCTCGTCCTCATTGATGGACAAGTTAAAATAATCACCGATGGTCTTATCATAGCCGTAAACGATATTCGGAACCCGGCCCTTCTCCGCGTTCATCTTCTTACCGAATTTGACACGCTTGGAAGTATTGGCACTTTCCTCCTGGGCCAGCGCACCAAAAATGGTCAACACAAACTCACTGTTTCCCATACTGGTCATATTCGCAGTCAAAAACTGCGTCTCAATCCCCAGTGCTTTTAGCTTCCGGACACTCTGCAACAAATCTACCGTATTTCTCGCAAACCGGGAGATATCCTTCACCACAACCATATCAAACAAACCATGCTCCGCATCCGCCAGCATGCGCAAAAATTCCTTACGATTCTTAATTTTAGTTCCGGAAATACCTTCATCCGCATATAATTTAATAAGGTTGTCCCCGGTACGCTTGGTGTACTCGGTAAAAAACTCCTTCTGTGCTTCTAAGCTGTTAAGCTGGTCTTCTTTATCGGTGGAAACTCGGCAATAAGCTGCAATGTTCATGGGTGTGCCTTTCTGTTAGAGGTGTGTCGTTCTGTTACGACTATTATTATATCATCTATTCAGTAAAATGCAATGGGAACTTTGGAATAACCCAAAGTTCCCATACTCCTTATAAAAACTCAAATTGAATTAGCCGCACATCCACCGCATCAGTGCTTTACAATTATCACTTTAACACCGTCCCTCATTTCAATATCCCTTTTAAACTCTATCTCATTTTGAATTACACCTAAGTCATAAACAACATATAATTGACGTTCATATTTTTTCCCATACGCAGTAATATCAGCACTTATCTCTTCGATAACTTTTGATTTTCGCCCCTCTCTTAATAACTTCACTTCTATACACAACGACATTTTGGGAATAATAAAGTCCGGAATATACTCTTTGCCAGAAAATTCAAACTTCCCCGACTCTCTATCATAATCTGTACCTTTCATCATCCCTTTTCCGAGTAGTAATGTTTCAATTGCGTTTTGAATTTCTACCTCTTTTTCTGGTTTTTGAAAAATTGCAGTCCGCACTCGAGATTGTAAAAAGTATTCTATATTATCAAACTCATCATTCACAAAATCAACACCTTCCTCAAGACTTGCCAACAGCATCTTTGAAGACAATAGAACTTGTTCCATTATCCTTTTTTGAGTAGGCCAAACAGAGTCACCCCATGATGGGATTTCATCCAAATTAAAAGTGTAAAACATTGTTGACACTTTCAAAACCGCTTTAGCCCTTATCGCAAAATCATTATATACCATTGCCATATCTTTAAAACCAGCATATCTCCCTGTTTCTGCTGTATTAGTACTGTTAAGAATCTCATGTATCATATTACACAAAGCCTTAATCTGTGATATTAGCACTTTGATCTCACGCGTGTTTTCTAAAGAATTACCCATAACTCTCTCCTATATCTCACAAAAAGTATTTTATTACACGCCATTTAAGCTTTTCATCTACATTGCTTCCTTAAAGATTCTATCGACTCATTGATTGCGTTATTATCCAGCGCATTATTATCCCATTCATCCCAGAAGTCTTTTGTTGCACTAATTGGTCTATGTATCTCCAAAGGTTTATCTAAGACAATTTTACTTGGCAATAATATTGCATCGCCTACCACCAATGCCTCTCCAACATCTAGTAACGGCAAAAACTCTATTGTACTCTTTAATGCATCTGGTAAAAGATTCTTGATAACTCCTTTATCTCTTTCGTTTGTTAATCTTAATACAATAAAGTTATTACACTGACTCAAAATAGTTTTACTTACATCTGCAGGCCTTTGACTAACTGCAAGAATTGAAACTCCGTATTTTCTTCCTTCTTTAGCAATTCTTTCAAAATTGTACAAAGCTTGTTTCTGTACAGAATCAGCATCTTCTTTTACCGGCAGATATAAATGTGCTTCATCACAAATAATTGTAAAGGGAGTACGCTTTTCTGGATCCATCCAAAACTGTACATCATATAGTAATCTTGCCAAAGTTCCTGTTACCACCGGCAATACATCGGATGGAACTTCTGAAAAATCTATAATCTTTATTCCTTTTTGTCCTTCGGTATACCCCAACAATTTACATAGAATCAAGCCCAACCAGTCATATTTTTGCACTTCGTCTGTAGGTTGAAACATGAATCCATACGTTTTATCTCCCATCTTAGTTTCTAATCTGGAAATAAAGCGCGTAAGTTTTCCTTCCCATTCACCCTTTACTGCTGCTCCACTCTTTCCAACACCTTTTGTTGTATCGTCAACTTTAAGTCGTTGTATCAGTTCATTCATCAAAAAAGGAATGGGGGAATCCACTGTAAATGTTTTTTGAACATCACTTTTCCCTTCCTTCTTTAATGTTTCCTCTTTTAAATTTCTAATATGCAAGGTAAAACGAGATGCCTGATTTGGTGCATTTGCATCACTTCTATCCAATATCATTGACAAAAGTTCCTCACGATTTAATAACCAATATGGTAGAAATAACACATCCGTCTTCGCTGTTTCCAAATCTCCAGGGCCAGCAATTCTAAAACGCTGTGCAATAGGATTGCTTCCCTCTGCTAAACTTTTATATTCACCATGCATATCAAACACAATAATATTTGTATACTTTAATACACTTGCTTTCTCTAATATATTTGCAATACACCAACTTTTACCCGACCCCGTACTGCCCAGTACTGCGGCATGTCTTTGAAAAAATTTATTGCCATCTAGCACAGCATCAGCCGCTGTATCCATCATAAAAGAGCCTATTTTTAGACGTTTGTCTGCATCAATATCTTTCCCTAAAATATTCATAAAATTTTGAAGATTCTGGCCTGAAATCCCATAACATAAGCTTTCAATTTGTGGAAATGATTCTACCCCCCTTTTGAACAAATCATGTGCAGAGCCATATACAGAATGGTATGTTCCAATGACACTTACTTTTATATAATCTGCAGATGAAATCATCATCTCATCAACTTCATCATCTTCATCCATATAATTCTCAATATACTTTCGAGTAACCTTATCAATAAGTGCAATTAATTTCTCATGCTGTTTTGATGTTTCTATAGCTACAAGATTACCAACACAAATCTTATTCATAATTGTTCCATTCTCGATCTCAATTATGATTTGCTCAGTGTCTACGTGTGTTACTCTTCCCAATATATCATTTTCATTAAAATCTAATAAAGATGCCATCAAAATACCTCCTTAATCATTTCATGTAAATCCCATAAATTTAGACCTACCAAAACAGTATCTTCGGTTGCATTTAGAACTCTCGTGTCATTACTATTCATGTGACAAAATGCAGTAATTCCACTACATTCTCTAACTATTTTTTCTGCTTTTTCTGACAGCGAATAGGTAAAAATAAGGGTTGGCCTACCTGCACGTAATTGTCGAATTAAATGTGTCTCCAAATGATCATCCCCGAATCCATATCCTATGATAATATATCTTTGCGCTCTATCAATTTCCTCATTTGCCCGTGACCGATGTGTATCAAAAGGGACACTGTAACCCTCTTGATATTTATTCAACCCAGGAGTAATAATCAAGCTATTCTCAACAGAGCAATTAGGTATTGAATACGGAGTATCATTGACTAAATGCCAACTCAAACACCCGTGTGGCTTTAAAACTGTTACCATCGGAGAATATATTAACCTCTGTACCTTACCATTTTTTCGCTGCAGTCCTATACAAGAAGCATACTTACTCTTATCTGGTTTAAACCTCGATATATACTTTCCCACAAAGAGAGTATCTACCATTATATCATTAGCCTCACAAGCATATTCAATCAAACGATCATAGTTTGTTGTGATAACGGCCATACCTTGATTTCTTACATTAAATCGTTGTAGATACTCCGAAAATCGAAGTTGCTTTCCCTTTCTCACAATATCTTCAAAAAGAGAGTTTTCTGCATCACCGATATATACTGCTGTAACCTTTCTAATACACTCTTCAACATTTGGGCTCGGCTTAGTATTATGCAAAGCTTCTTCTAATCCAACTCCATTTTTCAGGTCACTAGCAATATTTTCCCATATCCCCTTATCATCCGATGTCGATAACATTCCCGGTATTTTACTTTGAAGTTCATCTGCCAATGCTACCATTCCCGGAATTCCCTCTGCCATAGAAAGACCCGATCCAACTATTGTAACTGTTCCTTCTTGAAAAAATTCCTGAATATGTTTCTTAAGCGTTTCAATATCCATTCTAAATCCTTCCGTACTAATCAATGAATTGTGCCTTTTCTTCCTCCGGCAAATATTTCGCCAGTTCCTCCACCAACTCATACACCTTCGTTCCCGGTGCTATATCCGTTGGAGCCTTACCTTCTCCGTCCTTCATGATTCGTTTTGCGTACCGAATCGCCAGCTTCGGATTACCTTTTTCCAAAAGAATATCAAAGATTTCCGGCATCTTCTTATGGTACCCATCAATTCCCAGTTCTTTAAACTTCTTATCCAAGAATGCACCATACTCTGACCTTCTATTATTCGAAGTATAGTATGTGAAATGAAGCAAGAACCAAAACTCAATGCACTCATTGCTCCATGCGGTATGATACTGCAACTCCGGATTCTCTTTGTTCAGGCTCTCTGCGCGTTCCGACACTCCGTTAAAGCGTTCCGCCGGGAAACTGTCCTTATCGTAGACACACCAGATTTGTCCCTTCTTGATTTTGTTCCTTCGTACGTAGTCTTCCGCCATACCGATGACCCGCATGGTTTCTGCCTGACACGGTTCTATCTCAATCAAAACCATGTCCTTGTAAATCGGATTTTCCTCTATCAGTTTCTTGAAGCCTGCAAAATACATCGGTTCTGTCTGCTGACCTTCGCAGAAAATGTAGTACCGATATTGTTTCATCTCCAAATACTCTTGGCGACGCTGTTTTTTCCACTTCTCCATTCCGGCTTTTTTAGGCATTCACTTTCCCCCAATCTATGATACGTCTGAGGTAAGGATCTGCCCCGTACTTACCTTCCAGATACTGCTTGTCAAACTTTGCGTCCTTTCTGACCGATTCGCCCTTCCCATTCTTGAACTCCACCAAGGAATACAGCTTGGAATTCTCCGCATTTCCCTTTGCCACGAACCAAATCTCATCTCTACGGAATACTTCACTGTTCATGGTGGATAAATCATGAGAGGTAAAAATCAGCTGCGCATTGTGCTGATTGATACTCATATCATTGAACATCATAATAATATAGCGTAACAGCACCGGATGAATCTTTGCATCCAATTCATCAATTACAAGGGTCGTTCCATCCAGCAGACTTGCCGCTATAAACGGAAGCAGACCGAACAGCTTCTTGGTTCCGCTGGATTCCTCCGATAAATTCAGTTCTGCTTCCACATCGTCCACACAATGCTTTGTGAAAACTTCTATTCTATTGTTCTCTTTTTCCTCAACCCGAAAATCTACGATATCCAGGTCCATCTCCTGTATCATATCAAGCATCAAATGCTTTACGTCCTCCGAATCGGAAATTGCCATACGAAGTTCCTCCATCGGATTACCGTAATTCAAAAACTTCACCTCGTACTCAAACCATCCGAGAACATCCTTAACTACTGCATTTCCCTTATAGGCAATACCCAAGTAAGAAAGCAAGGTAAGCGTCTTCGATAAATCTTCGCTGACCTTCAACTTTGCAAATGCACCCTTTAATACAATCCCTTTCTCATCTCTGGTATACAATGCAGAGCGTCTTCCGGTCTCCAGTCTCACTCGATCCAAGCTTTCATACACAACCACATCCCGCTTCACATGCAGGATATATCTGTACTCAGCAGACTCGGTTCTGAAAAACAATTCAAACTCTGTCGGCTCATTCTTGCTCTCAGAAAAAGCAAACGGCTCCACAATAATTCGCTTCTGCAACAACACCTTTTCTTCGTTATCTTCCGTTGCATACAAAGGACGTAAAATCTTTGCAACCAATGTCTGCAATGCCTTTAACACATTCGACTTCCCGCCGCCGTTCGGTCCGTAAATTGCTGATACCGGCAAAAAGGCCTCTCCATCCCGGTCTTTGATAATTCTATCTTCATGTTCCGAGATTGCCGCCGCCTGCATATCAAAGGTTACTTCGTCTCGTATACTTTTGTAGTTTTTTACAGTAAATTGACACAACATATCTTTTTACCTCCATTCTACCCTTATTATATTCCCCTTTTTCTCGTTTTGCAATATGTTTTTGAGATTTTTTCTCATATATAGTGGCGTAATTGTGTTTTATTGTTAGTTTCACCATATAAAACCTTTGCAACACCCATTCGGAATATACATCAAAACTTCCATAAACTAAAAAAGCAAGGCCTTCGCCTCACTCGCTTCATCCTACACGCTTCTTTTCTTCCTTCTCCTGTTCCGGTTCTATGTACGCATCATTCTCCGCATCCTGCAACGCAGCCCGTTCCATCGCCCGCTCCACTTTTCCGCGGTTCGCCTCTATCAAAAGTTTGCACAAGAAGTCAGCGGTGTCTTCCGCCGAATTCGGATTATGGAATCGATAATTCAATTTTGTTTTCTTCAAGCGGAATCGCCACCTCCTTCTGTCGCTTGTCCTTCTGTTTCAATACTATGAGGCTTTTTCCGAGGATAGACCGGACTTCTTTTGTCATTATAAAGCCTCTTATGTCAACTCTTCCTCCCTCTTTTTTCTCTGCCCGGTTCTTTTCTCGGACTTCTGCGCATCGGTCTCCTTCCGGAGCTTTGCGAGCTTCTCTTTAACAGAAATTCTTGCCTGTTGCTTGATTTCTTCCTTTGCTGCTTCCTTGCGTTTCGGATTCCGCAATGCCTCCTTTACCCGGCGAACCATCTGTCCCGCCACATCCCGGAACCGCTTCTCCAAGGTATCCATGCAACGTCCTACCAAGCTTCTCACTTCCTTCGGCAGCTTCCGTTCCTCTGCGGTGATCCATTGCTTGTACTTTTGCAGTTCCTTCAGATTCTCCTGTCCGGTCTGCTCCACCACATCCTCCGTCACCGTTTCACAAGCCTTCTCATAGGCCGCCTCGGCAATTTCCTCCACAAAACTTTCCATATCCGCCACTTTCATGGTAATCTCCTGAAGTTCCGCCTGTTTTTCTTCCAAACGTCGCTTCTGATTCTCGATGATAAAGTCCTGCTTCTCCAAATACGTGGCTCCGCCGTAAATCGGTTCGCACTCCACCTGCACCCCGTTCCGTTGCGCAATCTCCAAAAACGCTCTCCGACACTCTGCATCAAAACTCATCTTCCGGTTGTTGTACTTTCCCTTCTTCTTTGTCGGATCCGGTAGTTCAAAACCCAGCTCCTCCAGTGCCTTTTCCTGTTGGGGACAAAGCTCGCCGTACCGGTTCTTTGCATCAAACACATGCCGTTCATGGATGTGAAGCGTTCCCTCATCCAGATGAAGCGCCCAGTCCAGAATATGCACATGCGAACCGTACCGGCGTTCAAACTCCTCAAAGAATTCCGCCGCCACCTTTGCCAGAACCGATGCCGGCACCGACCGGTCAATGTTTCCAAGCTGAAGCAAACTTTCCTCCGGACAGGTCTTGCTATTCTTCAACAAATCCTCCACGGAACGATTCCGTTCTCCATGCCTCGCCTCTTCATTCCGCCGGTTCTGCTCCTGCACATGTTCCCAATAATGGTCGTAATAAAACTCCGACTCCACTTGCGTAAAACTTCGCCGCTCCTCTCTGCCACTTTCACCGAAACTGTACCCTTGGTAACAGTCCCAATACACATTTTGTTTGGCACGTTCCGCATCAATGTGTTCACTATGCTCCACATTAAATTCCCGATCATTGTGCTTCACATCATACACGCCGTTCTTTCCTTTTCTTCCGTTATGTCTGGAAGCTCTCATTCTTTTTCCTCCTTTTTGAACTCGCCGGCATCCGCAGCGTAGCTGCATCACCTTGCGTTTGCGACAAGTAATACCCAGTACGAATTGTCGCAACGACAATTCACTGGGCAGGACTTCCGCCCTTGACCCGATAAGGGGCCTCCCCTTAACCCCGGCAAAGAATTCCCATCCTCTGCACTCCGGGGCATAAAAAAAGCCGAAGCAATTCCAACTAACAAATCAGAACCGGTTCGGCTTTACAAAAAATCATATTCAGTTGTGACTCGTCTACTACTGACGAGTATAAGTATAACATAGGTTCTTGCAAAAAGGAAGTTACAAGAAGTCTTCAATTTGTCTTCAAAACATGACAAAAACGTTTCAAAAAGTGACAAAGCATTATATGATGCTAACCAGTGCCTATTATAAATTTATCACACTGCAATCTCAAATAAAAGAGAGACTTTGGGTGGTTTTCGAGTGAACTTTGGAGGGACTTCGGGTGAAAAAATCATTGGATTATACTTTGGTATAGTCCCTTCTTTTGTATAGCTAAAACAACCCGAACAGCCTTAAAACCTTCTGCCAAAAATTCAATTTTTCTTCCACTATCGGCTCATGATTAACAGTTTCTTCCTTTTCAATGGATTCTGTTTGGATTACAAACTGCACCGACTCAATATTCGTGTTTTTCTCAGAAACAAAGGATGAAACTTCTATGTTGCTCCCCGAAGCAGATGAAATCATCGCGCCTATTTCATCATTCAGCTCAGTATCGATCCCCGAGGTTTGCACTACAAACTCACCTGTGCTATCTTTTAATTCGGTTGTACCTTCAAAAAGACTCTTAACCCCTTCATTCAGTTCCCCCACAGAGGTTTTCAGCATACCGACATCCGAATATAAGATGCTCATATTATGTTTTAGCTCATCTGCGCCGCTTGCGGCAGTACCGACTGCGGAAGTGTACCCTCTCAATCCGTCATAGAAGAGTTGATAATTATCAAGCTGTTCTTTCAGTTCCGTAATACTTGCAGCGGCAGAATCGTACATTGAAACTCCCATCGTTATTTGATCTATCACTTCTTCCGACTTCATCATCTGCTCAATATAACCGTCTTTAATCTGCATTTTCTGTTCATCAGTTAAAGCCTGCACGGTCTGGGCAATCAAAGCCTGCCCTTCCTCCGTTTGCAAATATGCAATCGCCTGTTGTTCGGAGTAACCGCTTGCCATAAGTTTTGCCAATACTGTCTGCGATGCCGCTTGTGAGTACAAAACTTCTGCCTGTGCTTCGACTTGTGACGTCACCGTTGACAGTGCTTTCTCATATACCACAGGATACACACGATCAGACTCCATCGTTCTCAGTATCTCATTCAAAACCGTTGCATAATTTTCCGGAGTAAGCGTAACCGGCATCATGCCATTCTTTGTAAGTTCCGTGTTCAATGCAGTTTCGGAAGCAGCACAAAGTCCCGCGAAAGCGGCATAAGCACCGTCAAGCAACTCTTTCTCTTTTGCTGTGATTTCTGAAAGACCGCCGGACAAACCGCCCGCACCATCACTCAATTTACCCACACCGGTATGCAATTCTTCCACCTTATTATCCAGTAGCGTTGTACCGTCATATAATTCCTTTGCACCGTCATTCAGCTCTGACGCACCTTTGTCTAACTCACCCACAGCACCATTGAGCTCGTCCAACTTGCTTTGCATTTCGGCATCATCAATTTCGATTTCAAGATTAAGCTTTATTCCGTTAATCGCAATACTACTCATCTCAAAATCGGTAACATCGGCGGTAATCTCCACATCGGCGCCTTTTCCCGGCAAAACAGTATAGGTGAATTGTTTATCACTCCCCACGTTGGCTACTGTTGCACCTTCCCCATGAATATTGCTACATTTTTTCGTATCCAGAGTAACAGAAGCCTGCAATGCATAGCCTTCGAAAAAATTCCCGCCACATTCGGTATTCTCGGTAATTTCCATCGTAATTTTCAATGCACCGCTTTTCCCTGCAATTTCTTTGGCAGAATATTCTTTTCCATCCATATAATACCGAATTACAATATTCCATGGGATACTATTACTGCTTAATTTCCCCTCATAATAAAGTGCTCCGGCCTTTGCATCAATCGTAACCAGTTCATCGGTATAGCCGATTTTGTCGGTAGACGTCATGTTGCGGAGACTTTCATATTCACCGTAATCAACGATTTGACCCCTCTCATCAAGATGAAAAATATTTACTACGTTAATCTCTTTCACTGACCCATCCGCATTCAGATTTACATATACAACTTCCTCTTTCGTTGTATTTTCTGTAGCCGCAAGAGCCGATACCGGAGTTATTCCGAGTAAAACACTCCCCAGTATTAAAACAGATATCATTTTCTTTCCATGTCTCATGTTTCTTCCACCTTTCTTTTTATTTTTTCCCGAATAATCATCCCGTCACAAAGATAAAGAAATCCGGGGAGTACAAACAACACAATAATCAACGAGAAAACCGCACCTCTGCCTACGAACCGACCAAGCTGTGAAAGAAGCTGGTTCGAAGAAATCCAGCAAAGCAAATATCCCACAATTGCAAGTACGCTCCCCGATGTCATAATCGATAGAAATACATCCGAGAAATTTTGTATCGTTGCTTCCTTTTTATCAAATATCCGGCGTTTTTCACAATATCGATTTGTCATCAAAATGGCATAATCCACCGTTGCCCCAAGCTGCACAGAACTAATAATTAAATAAGCAAGATAGTAAATCGGTGTATCCCCAAAATACGGGATCGAAAGATTGAGCCAAATCGCCGTTTCAATACACAGTACCAAAATAACCGGCAAAGAAACAGAACGCAACGTTAAAAGAAGAACGAGAAAAACCGCACCGATTGCTACCAGATTCACAAAAAGCATATCATCGGTAATGGTATCCATCAAATCCTTTGTACTGACACCCTCTCCTGCAAGATAATTTTCTCCCGGATAATACCTTTCCGCAATTTCTCTGATTTTGTCAACAAGCAGGAAGGTTTCTTCTCCTTCATACGGCACATTGGCAGTAATCACCATTCTACTGTAATTTTTGCCCTCCAGTAAAGCAAGTGTATCAGTATCCAGATATGCTGAAGGAATCTCTGCCCCGGCCATATCTACATAGGAAATGATACTTTTAATTTGCTGCAATTCATTCAATTCCTCCGATAGCGCGGTTTGCGTTGCGGTATCCCCCTTCGGTACCAGCAAAACATAGGTGTCGCTCTGTCCGAACACTTCGTGAATCGCCGTAGTATCCCTTCCGTACCGTGTGTTGCTACCAAATATTTCGGAAGAACCGTATAAGTAACTGTTTGCATTTGAGCCGAGGTAGGAAGGTACGATAAGAACCGCAAATACGCACACCATCGGCACCGCTATTTTGCGTACAACCCTTCCAAGCCATCCAACCTTTGGCACAAATGATTTATGCTCCGTTTTATCCAACCATTTATAGGTACAGAGAATGAGTGCAGGCATAAAGACAAATACGGTAATCAGGCTGATTGCAATGCCTTTGGCAAGTGCCAGCCCCAAATCGGCCCCCAAACGGAACCGCATCAATACAAGTGCCAAGAACCCGATAACGGTTGTCAATCCACTGGAAAGAATCGACGAAGTCGCTTTGCACAACGCTTCTAACATTGCTGTTTTCGGCTCCGGATTCTGTTTTCTGCATTCTTCAAAACGGTGTAAAAGAAAAACCGAGTAATCCAGCGAAACCGCCAATTGCAGTACACTTCCTGCCGCATTGGTAACAAAGGATATTTCCCCGAAAATCAAATTACTTCCGTTATTCAGAATGATAGCAACTCCAAGGCCAAGAAGGACAATCAAAGGCTCCGCCCAGGATGTGGTTGTCACAAGGAGAACCAAAAAAACAAACACTACCGCAATCGCAGTAATCATCGTAATCTCCGATACCGTATTCATTGTCGCATCCGCCGTAGAAACAGCCGTACCCGTCAGCGCACCTTTCTCCCCTACAATGCCCCGAATCTCTTCTACCGCGCTGATACGGTAATCGTCATCAATCGTAACAGTGAACAATGCTGCATTATCTTTGTAATAAGTTTCAACCGTTTCTTTATCTAAAGTTGCCAAAGGAACATAAATATCCACTGTATCGTCCAGCCAGGAAACCTCGGTAACACCTTCCACATTTTTCAGCCTATCCTTATATTCCAAAGCTTCCGGAACGGTAACCTCCTTTATCATTACGCGCGTATTCGGAATCCCTCCGTCAAACTCCTCCCGCATCAGCTCCATCGAGACCGTCGAGGCCGTATTGTCCGGCAGATAATCAGCCATATCGTAGTTAACCTCCACCAACCGGCTGCATACAAAAGAAACAACAAATAGCACTGAAAAAAGCACAATGATTAACTTACGTTTATTGATAAGTGCCTCATAAAATCTTTTCATCGCCTGTCACTCCCTCCCTGCCTACGGAGTTGTCCCATAATCTCGTAATACCCACAGTCTCCTTTAACAGCCAACCGCAAGGCTTCTAAATCAATAGTTCCGTCAGCCGTAAAATCCACAGACTTCATAAGCGTCATAAATCTTCCCTTTAGCGAACAATTTCCTTTTTCATCCACAGTCCCTTCAATCGGCTCAGTGTTACCGAAAAGAGAAAGAAAGCCGGTCAATTTCCCGTTTTCGATTTTCGCCTTTAACTCGCCTTTCTTCTTTCCCAACGGCGTATTCATCAAAATATCATAGTTCTTCATATTGCCACCTCCGTTTATTGTTTGCTTCAGTATAAGGCACTTTTGCAACAAATCCTACGGTCAAAGTTCGTCAGTCTGTGTAATTATCGGTCAAACCGGTCTCATTTGACGGTCAAACCCGGATTTATTACACACTTATTGCTCTTTGTCCGTTGAATGATTGAATAATCTAATATATAATAAACTATACGGGAGGTGACGCTATGAGACACGAAATAACAACCTACAATACAAAAAAAGCACTTACGGAATCCTTAAAAAAAGCGATGAAAACAAAGCCCTTTTCAAAAATTACCGTAAGTGAGATTATAAATGATTGCAATATGAACCGGAAAACCTTTTATTACCACTTTGATGACATTTTTGCACTGTTAAAATGGATGCTAGAGGAAGAAGCGATTGAAGTAGTAAAACACTTTGATTTACTTATTGACTATGAAGAGGCCATTCGTTTTGTAATGCAATACGTGGACGAAAACGACTACATCATAAGTTGCGCCTACGATTCCATCGGAAGAGAAGAAATGAAACGATTTTTCTATGCCGATTTTGTCGGCGTTGTCACATCAGTCATTGATGCCGCCGAAGCAAATCTCAATAAAACTATCGATCCTGCTTTTAAGATATATGTGGCAAAGTTTTACACCGAGGCACTTTCCGGAATGCTGATTGACTGGGCAAAGGAGCGAAATAAACAAGACCGGGAAAAGGTTGTACAATACCTTACCTCCATTATCGGATTGGCGCTGAGAAGCATGGAACATTACGACCAATATTGATTATACCTTTTGATGGACCCTATCCTTCGTTCCCCTACCTCACCATCCACACAAACCGTTCCCTATTGTTACCTCCGCATGTACCGTACTCTTGCTTATCCCAAAGGCCTTCGCCGTCTCACGAACCGTCGCCTTGTGCTCCACTATGTACCTTGCGATTTCTACAACCCGTTCTTCAATACATCCTTCCAATCTCGTACCCTCATGCAGGCTTTTTTACAGTGTATGAGGGGGAGAGGGGAAATATGAATCTATTCTACCTGATACGGCTTATCATCCAGCGGTCTCTTACAACCGTTCTTCTTCGCCATATAGCGAAATACTACTTTCTGTATCCTCTTTCCGATTCGATTATATTTCCGGATCTCTTTTTCCGGAAAGTACTCCGGGCCGGCGAATTCATTTACTTCTTCTTTGGAAAAAGTACCTTTCTCCGCAAAAGACCTTCCCATCTTTTCATAATGGGCTACCATCTTTTCTGCCATATCTTCCGGTACCCAGGCAGGGGCAAAATTATCCCCTTTAATCAGCGTCCCATTGTATTCGCAATTAAAATAGGACGGTAACAGTTCTAAATATGCTTCTCCGCACCGAAGCTGACTGGCTTCGGCAAATCCTCCCTGCAAGATAAAGGACATTTTTGTACCGATCTCCTTTTTCGGTTGCAAAGTCTCTAAAAACTCCAACATAATTCCCGGCACATTCTCTACATACAAAGGAATCGCAAATAGGATATTGCTGTTTTTCTCATATGCTTCCTTCGCTCCTGTCCATTGCTTTTTATCCGACAAATGCCAAACTTCCGTTGTGTTTCCGGTCTCCTCAAATCCACGGATAAAGGTGCGGACAATCCGTGCTGTATTACTCTTCGACTCCACACGAGGGCTTGCGTTAATGATTACTAAATGCATGAAAGAATCCCCCTTCCTTCTTCTAACGAAAAAACGCCGAGAGAAGTACTTTCAAAATTCAGTGTCGTTCTCTCCATCCATTTTTCAAGATAGGCATGTTCTGCATTCCCCATATAAATAATTCCCATCTGCGGACGAATATCATAACGCGGGACATGCCGCATCTGACCGTCAACAAACTGCAAATACATGGTTGCCAACGGCAAAATCCGATCCAGCAGATTTTTCGTCTGATACGATACAAATCCAAACTTTGTGTCTGTAATGAAAACAATCTTCTCATGCTGCAAAATCTTCTTAAAAACACTCTCGTAATCATCCTTAATGGTACAGATTCCCGGTGTCTTCAACCAACAATAATTGCAACCGATACAATGGGATATTTTCATATCCTTTGTATAAACCACCTCACTGTCCCCCGACCTCGCACATATCTGATTTTGCAAATCCAAAACTTCATCATTATACTCGGATAATGTATTTAACACAAGCACACTCATATTCCAATCTCCTTTTTTCATCCGAATGAAATCTCCCGCTTATCTTACCATACCCATAAAGTACCTTTCAAGAAAAGAACAATTAGAAAAAGATTAAAAACAGATTAAACATAACACTCATTTGTTCAAACATTAACGTTTACTATGTATATTTTTTTGCTTCCATATATCTCCCAAACATGATATAATATACGCAAAGGGCGAAGCGAAATACCTGAAAGAATCACTGCCAAACTCGTTTGAACAGGGATTGTTTCAGGTATTTCCGAAGCGAAGCGACCGAGGAAAAAC
Organism: uncultured Clostridia bacterium; assembly: GCA_937895705.1. Lineage (GTDB taxonomy): Bacteria > Bacillota > Clostridia > Lachnospirales > Lachnospiraceae > SIG307. Next base: position 57,987 of record CALBKM010000037.1, on the reverse strand, counting down.
GAAGTTTTTTCAAGGTTTACCCTATGTGATAAGAATATTACATATCATATACACAAGGAGGTTGCCATGGAGAAAAAAACATATCGTAATGTATTTGCAGAAATGGGAATTGACGAAGCTGACGTAGCAAAACGCTTAGAGGAAATCAAACAGTTTTTCTTTTATGGCGGAGAAGACAAGCAAGTGTATTATCCCGTAGGAGAAGATATGGGATACATTATGGACGTAGGAAGTAACGATGTACGTACCGAGGGTATGTCTTACGGAATGATGTTCTGTGTTCAGCTGGATATGAAGGAAGAGTTCGATCGAATTTGGAAATGGGCCAAAACCTATATGTATATGGAATCAGGACGAAACGGCGGCTTCTTTTCCTGGAGTTGCGGTACCGACGGAACCAAGAACGATGACGGTCCGGCATCCGACGGAGAAGAATTTTTTGCAATGGCATTGTTCTTTGCCTCTCACCGTTGGGGAGACGGCGAAGGAATCTATAACTATTCCGAGCAGGCCAGGGAAATCTTGCGGGCTTGCTTACATAACGGCCAGGGCGGTCCGGGAGAGCTTCCGATGTGGAATCTGGAAAATTACCAGATTATGTTTGTACCGGGCATGGACTTTACGGACCCTTCCTATCATTTGCCTCATTTCTATGAGCTGTTTGCTCTTTGGGCAGACGAAGAAGACCGCGCGTTTTGGAAAAAAGCCGCAGATATCAGCCGCGAGCACCTGTTAAACGCTTGTCATCCGGTGACGGGCTTCAGTGCTGAATATGCGGAATTTGACGGTTCTCCGATGCGCAGAAAGTTTGATTGGATGCCTACAAGACATGACTGGTTCTTTAGTGATGCTTATCGTACCGTAGCCAATATCGGTCTGGATTATGAATGGTTCGGCAAGGATATCGGCCAGTGCGCCGCTGCCAAGAATATCCAAAGATATCTTGCGGAATATGCTCGTAAAGGCTATTACTATAAGTGGGAGATTGACGGTACAAAGGCGGAGGAAGAACCGATCGAGAACTTAGGCATACCGGCAACGGTAGCGCAGTCCGTGCTGGCCGGCGAGACCGAATATAGCAAAGAATGGGTGGAGCGGTTCTGGAATATGCCGATGAACACCGGCCAGTGGCGTTATTACGACAATTGCTTATACATGTTTGCCTTTTTGGCACTGAGCGGAAATTATAGAATTTGGTAATTCGCCGATAGCATACCTAAAACTTTTTCGTAAACAAATAAGGTCTTCTATGATAACACAAACTCATAGAAGACCTTTCTTATGCCGGAGGTCAAAGTCCGGCGACACGACGGCGGGTTACGTATACTTCTCCCCTTCGTTGGCCTCTTCCATCTCAATCATTTCTTTTCCGACGCCCTCCTCAAACCGCACCCGCAGTACCGCCTGAGGCCAATTGACGGAGACGCATGCCCGCTTCCCTTTCGCCTGAGCTTCTTTATCAAAAACGTCCAAAAGCTCCTTAAGAATTTCCTTCGTCAGATACCCTCCCCGCCAATGAAACAAAAGCACTTTTCCCTTCTTTACCGCCTGCTTTGTCCGGTTTTGCACCTCCTCCGCGGTGGTCCAGGAAAGCTTCTTCTCCTTATAATAGAACCCGTCGTTATCATTGCAGGCCGGCACCTTCCAAATGACCGGCTCATGGTCCCGGAATATCTGCTTGTCCGACAAATTCACATAGTCGTACCGCACCGTATCGTCTTTGGATAGCGTGTTATCAAAGGTTGCATCCAGATGATAATACTTCCCGCCGATTCGAATCACATTCCAGGCATGCCTATACTTGATTCCCTTGTCCGGGTTTGCTTCGGACAAAGCAATAATACACCAGATATTCAGCTCGTCACAAAGAATTTTTACCGCCTTTGCCATTCCTTCGCAAACCGCCACTCCGTTCCCCAGCGCCCCAATAATTTCGTGGGAATACTCCTTCTTTAACTTATCATACTTCACATTCTTCACAATAAAATCATGGATAAAAAGCTCCTTTCCCTTCTCATCCAACTCCGCTGCCTGACGGGCCAGCTTTTTCACCCGTGCCTCCATGGCCTGACGATGTTCCTTAATTTTATCCTTCGTAAAAAGATACTGCGGCACCAGTTCCACCGCCGTGGAATCCGGATAAAACTTATATGTAAAAGTTACGGAGTAAAAAATCTCCGGACAGTCCATACGAATCATGAAGTAAATATCCGACAACTCTTTCCGGGAAAGCATGGGCACCGGAAAAGAATCCCGGAGATTCAGAAGTCCTTCCTTCATGGCATAGTACACTCTCTGCTGCTCTTTATTCAGTTGATCGTAATAATAGTTGTTTGCTTTGGGCATAGTCACACCGCCTTTTCTATCACTTTCTATTCCTGCTTCGCCTTTGTCTCTACATCCCGCTCATTTCCTATTATACCAAAAAACACCCCCGGATTTCCACCCGAGAGTGCCATCAGCTTCTGTTTATGTAAAAACTCTTATCTCTCTGTCAACTGTCTAATCTTTTCTATCTGCTCTCTTCGTTTTTCCTCTGCGGTCTTTACTCCGAACGCCTTTGCAAGCCGGTTCATATCCACCACATCGCAGGCTGCCTCAAACGGTTCCCCGCATCGGCTTCCCTTGCACGGATTTGCAAACATTTCATATTCGGAGATATCCGCCAATTGCGCTACAAATGGATAATTTCTGTGATAGAAAACCACACATTCACCCTTTTCCTTGCTCAGATGCTGCAGTTCGGAAGTGGAAATAAGCGGTTCCTCGCTGCCGTTCTTCTTTCTTGTTCCGCACAGCTTGCTGATTTCGTCCAACAGTTCATATTCGCGGGAGTTAAGGAAAAACCAGTCGTCGCAATTACCCTTAATGGTCTCCGCACACTCCTCGTACTTTCCCTTCAACTGATGCAATCCCTGTACAAACAAGTAAAATCTCATATTTCTCGACCTTGCGGCCGTTATCATGGACACCATATCCGGAATCGTCGGCATGTTACAAAACTCATCCAGAATAAAATTCATTCTTACCGGAATCCGTCCGTTTTCTTCCTTTTGCGCCACTCCGATCATGGTGGTATACAACTGTTTTACAAATAGGGACGCCAAAAAGTGATATGTCTCCTTCTCATCCGGAACCACAAGATATACCGCTGTTTTTTCCTTTGCAATCGCTTCCATGGAGAAAGAGGTCGTCGCCAGCGTAGCCGCCAGCTGTTGCTGGGAACTGAACATGGAAACCGCAGAATATGCGTAAGAAGTAATACTGGACCTGGTCCGTTCCGCCGTGTTCAACACCACATTATAGGCCGTGTACTCCATGGAACTCTTGTTCATATACTGCAACAATTCTTTTAGACCCTTTTCGGCATCCGCCGTACACAACCGGGCTACACTCTTCATATTCACCACATTCTCGTCGCCCTTGGAAAACAAAAGCAACATATGTGCCAAAAGATAATTGGACGCCATCTGCGGCCAGAACACATCCTTCTCGTTCTTACGGTCCCCCATCAAGATGTCCACAAAATCGTTGGCCATATTGGTTGCCTCGTCCGTCCTCCCCTCTCGATACAGCTTACACGGTATCCCTAACGGATTCCACCGGTCACCGCACCCCAAATCGCGCAAATTCAGAACAATCACCTTATAGCCGTTTTCCTTTGCGTTATTTACGCTGTTTTTATAAATCTCACCCTTCGGGTCCATCACAACAAAGGACTCCCCTGCACGGATACACATATTCGTCATAGGCAACACAAACAAGCGTGTCTTCTTCGAGCCGGTAGAGCCCCAAACAATGGCATGACTGTCCTCAGAATCCACATAGGCCGTCTTTCCGTCGCTGATTACGGGAATTCCGGCCGCCTTGTAACTCTTTTCCTGTAAATCGATGCCCAACGCATCCCGCTTAATCTCTTCTGCAGAGGCCCAGCGGGCCCCGTGTCCGTCTTCTATGTATTTGTCATACTTATAGGATTCATTACTTATCATCTGTATCCCCTCCGTACACAAAACCCATCGGTTGCTTTTTACTGTAGTTTTTCAACATTCCCTGAATATACCTGCTGCCCGGTGAAAACATCTCCACATCGGCTTCGTTAATCACGCTGCTCCAAAACACCTCACCGGTATACTTTTCGTATGCAATATCCATTCCCAGACGATTAATGCTCTTGTAACCATCAAATAACGGACTTGTCTTTAACACCTCTACACTCCGCCTAAGAACCTGCTTCGCTTCCTCAGACAACGCAAAAGACTGTTCTTCCAAAAAAACACCGAGATAGTCCAAGTACTCCTCACTCGTCGGCACGGACAACACCACCGGATCCAACCGGAAATACATGGAAAGATAGGAACACAACTCTTCGATTTTCTTTTCCTCTCCGCCGTTTACGGAAAAGATTAGCAGCCAATCCTCGCAATGTTCCTCCAGATACTCCGTAAACACGGAAAAATACCGTTCCTTAAAACGCTCTATCCACTCATCCAATTCAATACAAATAACGCCTTTGTACCTACTCCGATATCCCGCTGCATCCGACAATTTGTTTACAAAACGATTCAATTCCTTAAAGGATTCGTCCTCGGAACAATACTCAAACCGGAATTCGATGAATTCCCTCTCCCCTTGAAAAGCAAGCAGCTCCGATTCTCTCAAATAAGACGACAAAAGAGCCAGAAGATGACTTCTTCCGACTCCCGGAGTTCCTTGCAGGAAAAGCTCCGGAAGTAAATTTCTTGTCTTCACACACCCTGCCTGCATACGCATACGCAACAGCTCCCATTTCTCAAGAACCGTATCCAAAGATCCGAGTTCCGGCAACTGCCGAAGCTCCTTTAAATAATCGTTCATTCGTGTCCTCCTTTAAGTCCTCATCCCTTGTAAACTTCATTCAATCCGAAGATTAATCCGTGTCCCTCTCCGCATAAACGAAGTAGCCTTTCTGCCACAATCCTTTCACAACCCGACCGTCCGGATAATGGCGGGTACCGATTCCGGATGGTACCCCGTCCATCATAGGTCCCATATAATAGCTTCCGTCCGGCCACATATAGTCATACGGCACCTTCTTATTATCCTTCCAATTCCCTTCATAAACCGACCCGTCCGCATATGTCATCTTGCCCATACCGTTTAATTTTCCATTAGCAAACTGACCTTGATAGATACCACCGTCGGCAAACTTATAGACTCCAAAACCCTTACATTCATCATTTTGCCACTCTCCGGCATATACGTCACCGGATTTATAAACTATCTTCCCTATGCCGTCTCTAGCGTCATTTACAAAGTTTCCTTCATATACAGAACCGCTACTGTAAACAAATTTTCCTTTTCCTTCTCTTTTATTATTCTTAAAACCACCCTCATACACGGCACCGGATTTATAGAAAAACTTCCCTTCTTTGTAGTCCCCATTTTCAAACAGCCCCTCATACCGGCCGCCATCCGCAAAACGTAACACACCTTGTCCATGGAACTTTCCGTTTTCAAACTCACCCTCGTACTCTCTTCCATCATCAAAAGTCATCTTTCCTTTTGACGTCGCCATCTTCGTATCTCCTCTCTGTCTTTTGTAATTGCTTCGCTTTTTCCAGTTCCGCCCCATCTTCTTACAAATTATTACACTATGTTAATACTATCATATTTCACCGCGCTTTATCAAGCGTTTTAAGGGAATTCCCGCAAAAAGAAAATGCGTTCCTTTGCAAGAAGCAAAAGAACACATTCATGTGTCGATAAACCGGCTCCAATTTCAATATACAGTTCGGTTCCTTCCGGATAAGGTACAGCGAAAAAAAGTTTTTTCGCCGCAATAATCGTGGCAGTGTTTCAATTCCTCATAGGTAAGGTACAACACTATTGTATTGCACCAAGCTTATTAGCAGGAGGTAGACTTATGAAGGTTTCAATTCCTCATAGGTAAGGTACAACTTTGGTAGCTCTGCTACCAAGGCACAGGCAGCAACGATTTCCGATAAGGAAGTCTCAATTCCTCATAGGTAAGGTACAACTTATTTATGATGTACAGCGAGAAATCGTTAAAGTACACGAATGCTGTCTCAATTCCTCATAGGTAAGGTACAACGATATCAGGAACAAAAGGTCTTACAGTAATGTAGTCCGTCTCAATTCCTCATAGGTAAGGTACAACTAACTAGTTCTTGTCAGGAAGTTCTGCAGTGTGTTGAAGGTTTCAATTCCTCATAGGTAAGGTACAACGGGAGATTCCCTTGCACTAGTTAGTAAACAATAATATAAAAAAGTCTCAATTCCTCATAGGTAAGGTACAACCAACTGTATTTACAGTGTTTCTAAAAGCAATTATACTCACTTTCCCTTCTTTTGGCAAGTTTTTTCTCAAAAAAAGTCGGTCTACCTCAAATATCAAATATCCCGCAAACCATTGTAAACACTCCATTCTCCCACCTGCGGAATCTAAGGCTGTCGGTAGACCGACTTTTTATTGTTTTTTACCGGTTTTTAGCCTGTTTTCTTCCCGATTCAACCTCTCCGACATCCCTAAAACCCGCTGTTTAAGCGCTTTCCGAGATAGACCGACTTTTTTACCGTTATGGTTAATAATACTTATAAGGTTTATACTTTTCCTTCCCCATAACACCGCGCAAAAAGCCTCGCACCTCTTCATCCATCAACTGCCCATAGGTATATTCCTTTCCCTTCACTTTGATTCGATCTGACAGCTTTTGCTCAAATTGCTCAAGAAAAGTTCTCTTCCCTTGCTTATTCAAATACACTCCGCCGGTTTCTCTCAGTTCAAAATCCTCCTCTGGTTTTATTTGATATAAATTAATCAATGAAAAAATCACCCTGTCCACAATAATTGGCTTGTAGATATCCGCAAAGTCCAAATTCAGGCTAAAGCTCCGCTGATTCGTGGCATGTACAATTCCCACCCTTGGGTCCAAAGAAGTTTTCCAGATTCCTTGCAGAAAACGATTATACAACAGTGTATTCCCAAAACTAATCAATGCATTCAACGGGTCCTGAGGCGGTTGTTTCGTTCTTTTCTCAAAGGAAAAGCCTTCCTGTTTCAGCACATAATTGAAAAAACCATAATACTTCTGTCTTGCTCTTGCTTCAATCAACAGTAGCTCCTCCACCGTTCTTGCGGTTCGAATCTGTTCCATATACCCTCCCAAGTCAGACTCGGTTCCCTTTAATTCCGGTTGCGGTTTCTTCTTGTCATAATACCGGACATTCGCCCGCATATTGTGAAGTCCGGCCAGTTCCATCTGTTTTGCCAGTTCCAGGCGTTTTTCGCCATTCTGATAAATCTCACACTGCTTCAAAAATGTACACGCAGAATTTGTATATCCTTTGGGAATAAAATACCCTTCAAGCATCCCGTATTTATCAAAAACGGCACAACGTATATTCTTTTCGGCAAGTGTTTTGAACACCCCGGTGGTCAACGTAACTTCTCCGTATAAATTCAGCTGTTCCACCGCCTCTACCGGAATATGATGCTTCTTTTCTTCGTTTTCAAATAAAAGTGAGTAGTCCTTTTTGTTCAAGATTCCGTCTTGCACAATATGATATTCTTTATTCACCTTTCGAACAACACAACTGTGCCACTTTCCATGCGTTTCCACCTGTTTATACTTGTATTTCCTTACTTCAATTCCGCCCTTACGCTTATAAAACTCATATCCGAGGATGCGTCGGTCAATAGCTTCATACACTCCACTTTTCCCACTGTTAATTTCAACAGCATACTCCTCTGTAATCTTTCTGCACAATGTATTATATGTTTCCGTTGCCGTCTGAATATCGGGCTCAAAGACATAGATGTTATCTGCGAAGCGTATCCAGCTAAGGCCTCTTTCCTCCATCCAGCAATCCAACGGATGAAGATATAAATTACTCAAAACCGGACTACAGGAGCTTCCCTGCACAAGACCTTTGGTCTTATTCTCTATGTAATTGTCCTTTTCTATTTTACAATACAAATATTTTCTCACCAGAGACACCACCGCTTTATCGGAAAACCTTTCATCCAATAATGCCTCCAAACGTTCTAACGGAATCGTGTCAAAATAATTCTTTAAGTCGATTTCCGCCAAATACAGTTTTTCCGACTCCATATACTGTTTTGCCTTCATCACGGCATCCAAAATCCCTTTTCCTTCCTGATAAGCATAACTGTTTTCCAAAAATATCGGTTCTAGATACCGACGAAATTTCTGTGCCAACATCCTGGTAATAAAACGGTCCGTCACTGCCAAATTGGATAAGGTTCGTACCTTTCCTTTTCCGCTTATCACCTCAAAATTCTCAATCACAGCCGGCTCATAACTTCCGGTTCTTATCTCCTGTATAATCCGTTCCCCATTCAACTTCCAGTATTCTTCAAACTCCGAAACCTGCATACCGTCCGCCCCACGGCTTTCTCCTTTATTCTGCAAGTGAAGCAGCGCGTCTCTTTGATTCCTTTTCGAAAGCAGCTCCTCTAGTGTGAACATACCATCCCTCCTTAAATTATGTGGGAAAACACTTCTACCGTCCCAATCTGCTCTTTCCGGGTAAATTTTAAGGACTCCATCCGATAAATACAGACAGAGTCCTCATTCACATTAATCTTATTTTCTAATTCTCTCTTTAATCTGCATAAAGACGCCTCAGTAATACACCCTTCAAACACCGAACGGTGCACATGCTTCAAATACTTTCTGCAAATCTTCATTACCTTCCCAACACGTTTCTGATTGATATCATAGGACAAAATCACAAACAAAACAGCACCTCCCTCAGACAAATAATCTTTTTCCAATATGATAATTCCTTGTAGGTAAGGTACAGTTGGAGATGATTACGCCATCTCACAATAAAGCGTATGCTCGTTTCAATGCCTCATAGGTAAGGTACAACATAGCGTTGATGGGTACAACAAAAAACAGGGACTTTCAGTCCCTTCCTGTTTCAATTCCTCATAGGTAAGGTACAACGAGGAGCAGTTTAAGGCAATCCGTAAAGGAATTGCTAAAAAGTTTCAATTCCTCATAGGTAAGGTACAACTTTTAACTTAAAGGACAGATACCTACGTATACGTAGAAGAGAGTTTCAATTCCTCATAGGTAAGGTACAACCAGTAGAAGTTACCAAAGATAAGATAGTTATACAAGTAGAGTTTCAATTCCTCATAGGTAAGGTACAACGAAAGAAAAAAAATGGATCTGGCGGAAAAGAAAAGTTTCAATTCCTCATAGGTAAGGTACAACTCAGGCATTCCTACCGGAGAGGGTAGCTGCTGAGGTAGTGTTTCAATTCCTCATAGGTAAGGTACAACATAAAAATAAAACACAGAGGCGCAAAGTGCGCCAAAAAGGTGTTTCAATTCCTCATAGGTAAGGTACAACAACTGTATTTACAGTGTTTCTAACAATGATTATACATATTTTCGCCTGTTTTGGCAAGTTTTTTCCAAAAAAAGTCAGTCTACCTCAAACTCCGGACTTTCTACAAACCGTTGTAAATACTGCATTCTTTCATTTACCGAATTTGAGTCCGCCGGTAGACCGACTTTTTACTGTTTTTCACCGTTTTTGGGCCCTGTTTTCTCTCCCGCACAGGCTTCCCAAAGCCCCGGATACCCGGCATTTATGCGTCCTCCGAGGTAGACCGACTTTTTACATCGAACATACCGAAACCTTGCGATGTTTTCCCTCCCAAACCGGTCTGATACAAAAAATCCAAGTACTCCTTTTTTCCTTTCAACACATATTCCCCGTACCAAGCCGTTATATATATTCCTTTATAACATGTTACATACTTGTCTTTCGGTGATATCCGGTTAATACGAATGGAGATGTCCCCCGGTTCCCGTTCTCCACTGTACGCTTCATATCTGCGTCGAAACCCTTCATTTACACGTCTACAAAATTCTGCATCCCCCGGATGATAATACATTGTTTTTCTCGTCTCTACGTCCGTAGAATAGACACAAATCGGAGAATTCATCCGAACAATTACTTCTTCCGTGTCTACTTGATAATCCAAAAGTTCGGTCTTTATGCCCAAACAATGTTGATTTCCGTAGGTAATTCCCTTTTCCTCAAATTGCTCCCTTAACAATTCCAGAAGTCTGCGCTCCGTACTGCGGATTTCAAAAGTTACATCTTCAACAAAAATAATCCTTTTATCTTCTATTCTGTATTTACCTTTTATCAGTCCGAAGGTAAACAACTTGTAATTTCGTTTTCCCCTCGTAAATCCGCAATCATGCATAAATGCACTGTATTGCTCGTCTTTTTCTAATGCATGAAAAATAATGGACTGAAGCATATGATGATAATTTATCGGCAACGACAGGGGCGTCTGTAACCGATGATGTACAATCAACTGCATCCTACTAGTTACCTCCGCCAATCAAAAGCAGAAGTTTCTGAACTCCTTCCGCCAAATACGGCACCAAAGCTATTACAATGGCCAAAACCGCCCATAGCAACGACCACCCGCTACTACGAGTTCCGTTACTTATATTCACGATCTCGTACAAGCCTTGTAACTTGGCATCCAGCAAGTCACGCTCTTTCTCCACCAACATTCGTTTTTGCATCATGTCATACAGTTCCAGACCCTGTTCCTGGCATGAAAATTCCGCAAGCATCATCCGATTCAAGAAAACAACATAATTTTTTTGTAACGTAAGCAATTGTTTCGAAAGGCGTCTTGCCAGCAAGCGTCTGCCATTCTTTATCTTTCCCGCAAGCCGTCCCGCCTCTTCGGAAAACTTCATTATGGTAACTCTTTGTGCCATAATCAGGGATATCATATACACATATTCCACGTAAAACGGCCGCACCACTGACGCATTTATCCCCTCGATTTCGGCTGTAATCCCGACAAAAGAATACTCTGTCATTCCGTATACAGTGCCCCAGTCCAGCCACCGGGAATACATCGCCTCTTTCAAACATAGCTTCCGCATCTCACCGTATTGACAGGTTGCATCGTCGCTATCAATAAAGAATATCGAATACAGCGTCTCTTCTCCCCATCTCGACTCTCTCCACTCTTTTTGTTGTAACTGTCGCGTCAGATATCCGTCACGAATCATCGACATCACATACATTCTGTCATCAGTGGTCGGATTTACCTCGATATCGTTAATTCCGCTGTTGTCCAGATTTACGTTTATCACATCATATAAAAAATCTGCAGTTTTTGAAAATCTCTCTAAGGCATCCCCGGTTACTCCTGCAGAATAGTAGTCCCTGATCATCTTTCTGAAATCGGTGAAATGCTCCTTTTCTCCAAAGAGGATTCCTACACTTTCCGCACACAAAATCCCTCCTTCCGGGCTGTCCGGAATAAACGGAAGCGCTATATTTCGGCCTTTATTATTGATAAGCTTAATATCTTTTATTGTAGTCTTCTCATCTATATTCAGTGTCTTAAAGAAGAGAACGCCTACATTATGCGCGTACACATGCAACTCTATGGAGTCAATCAAAAGGTCATAGGTCTTCCCTTCTTGTGTCACAATCCGGTAGACAGCCTTCTCACCTTTAAACGGGTATTCGTATATCTGGCACGCTTTATCTTCTTTATTCAAATAAACATGCCTGGCTTTGCCGCTTAAATATTGCTCCAACATAAAGAAATTTCTGGTTTTCGGAACATCTCCCGCCGTCATACGATACTCCGGTGTAGTTTTCAACCAGCCCTTTTCTTCCAGTCTGTTTTTAAAGGTGTTACGTTCACTCTTCTCATCCGAAACAAAAAACGGCCATGCAAACACATGAATACTTTTCGCCTTTAAATAGGTCTCCACGAAGCACCCTCCTTTCTCATCAATTCTTTCCACAATTGCACCTCTGCCTCCACATCGTACAGTGCATTATGAACTGCCTCCTCTTTATAGTTCGATAATATCCGGCTTCTCTCGGTCAGCGGTTCATATCCTTTTGCCAAAAGAATACTCTCCAAATCAATCAAAGGAAAAGGAGCCAGCCACATATTTGTGGCCTCATCCAAAGCCACACATGCCCTTAAAAACCGCGCTTCCACCGGATAGCCGACCTCACACACCATATACGCCTCTTCCCGATATTCCAACCAGAAGTTCCATGCACGCTTCAACAGTTCCTTTTCATCCGTAACTGCCTCATATTCTCCGAGTTTCGGAATCACGTTATCCTTAACCCAAGGAACCGTCACTTGCATATTCTCTCTTTTTATTCCGTAATACGCACGTGCCAGTTCCTGTCCGTCCCAATTCGTCACAATAAAAGCCACCGTCAGAAATGCCCCGTACAACCCATCGCTTTCTACATCCATAAACACCAGCTTATTTTTCATTTCTGCTCCTTATTTACTGTCGGGAGCCCTCATCCGTGTAAGAGCTCCCGTTAATTTTACTGTTTCTGATGACACTCTCTACAGTATCTGAAAGGTTGTCCCGTTTTCATATCGATTCCCACCTTTCTTCCGCACTTTTGGCAACAACTCGAACCTTTCGATGCCGACGGTTTCTTTGATACATTGTTCTCGTTCCTCGGTGCCGATGGTCTCTTTGATACCAAATTATTCTTCATCGGCTTTTTCTCCGAAAACCTTCCGTATCCGGTATTCGTTTTCGCACCGATTCCGAACAACATCAAAAGTTCCTTACAAAGCAGCATCTTTTGTTCACTGCTCACCAAAACTTCCCCGTTTTCTTTGTAGTCGGTAAACACTCCGGCAAATACAAACTTTACCGCAGGTCTTACTTTAAGCAAACTGATCGGATTCGGATTTTTAAATTTCTTATGCGGCGTAATATACTCCAGTTCTAACAATTTCCCTTTTTCGCCGTCAAAACCGCTTTCCGTTGCCACAGGAAATGCCCCGAGGAAGATATCATTGTTCTCAAACATGTTATCCTTCAACTTTTTCACATCGATTTCGGCATTTTTCACGATGTCTGCCAACAGAGCCTTCAACATTTCTTCGTATTCTCTGTCTTTCTCGGCATCCTTCGTTTCTCCCGGAAAATAGGCTCTGAGCATTCCTTTTAGCGAGGAGCCCGGTATATACGGAAGTCCCGTCACATAATCAAAGGAGAAGCCCAATTTTAAAGCCTCTTTCATTGCTATCTCGTGAGGATTGCCGATTCCGATTAACAAACCCGGATAAAGGGTATACAATCCAAACTCCCGATAACCGGGAATATCCTTGCAAGCCTCTAACGGAGCCACATCCGAGAATCGAAACGATACGATGTCATTATTTCGTTTCTTAATCTCCGCTTCGGAATTCTTATCCTCTGCTTCTGACAGATTGATTCCTTTAAAGTATTCTACATTGAATACATAATTCATATTTTTTGATTGCAGTCCCATACATTACCCTCTCTTTTCGACAAGACAATACAGATTCATTGCCAGCTTAATTGCAACGCTTGCATTCAGTATTTCTTCCTTACACTCCGCTTCTTTCCCCTTTTTAATCATATTTTCCGCATAAACAAACAAATTGTCTGCGTTTGATCCTTCTGCCCCTCGCTTTTTTAAGACTGCCAGAATCGCTTTCGGCAATTTACTTCTTGCCACCTCAGAGCCTGCATCTTTTGAGAAAAACGCAATTGCCGGAAGCAGGCTTCCCATCGTAATCGCTGCGCCGAAACTTGATATCTGCCCCCGAAAATTCTTCTCGATTTCTCCTTTTTTATTTGCGATTTCCACTTCCGTCAATGCCTCATAGGCTTGCTGCATTTCCTGATTAACCGTCGCCTTATTCATCCTTAGTCCTCCTTCGTTACCGTTGCTTTACACAATCCGTATCCAATTGAGGCATTTCCGCCAAACTGAATCACTTGCCCGTCTACCTCGTTACAAAACTCATTTAACAGGTCTGCATCCTTCGATTCGGCCAGCACAGCAAAAGAAAACAACGACTTATGCGGAACTACTTCTTCATACCAAAGGTTTACGCTCTTACCGTTCTCCAGCTTATTTCTTGCTACAACAGGAAGAGCCACCTTTCTGAAATCCGCCTGACCCAATAAATGTATTTCTTTTCCCAGCAATGTCACTGCTTCGGAAAGATTAAACCCTTCTGCTTGTCTGCCGGAAACCGAGGCACTACCCAACTCTACACTCTTGTTTAAAAAGAGTGCGTTTGTTTCTTTATACTTCTCCAAGGCTTCTTTCGTGGAAACCATGTAAAAGACTTCCGTACCCGCAGATGCTCTCAGCGGAACCGCTAACATGTCTGCGCTTAAAAATTTCAATCTTCCCGCGCTGTCTTTTCCGAATATAGCATCAATTTTTTCCGGTGCCATCCCTTTTTTCACAAAGTATTCTCTCAGCGCGCCCTTTACACCGGAAGCATTTATGGTCGGATACCCGGTCACAACATCGCGCTCCACCTCATTATCAATGATATTAAAATTCACATCGCCGTTTCCGACATGCAAATTTGTTACACACTCCAAGTTTACAATAATTGCTGCCATATTAGTTTCCTCCTAATTGTACTATTCTGTTATAACCTATCTGCGTTGCGTTTTTATGCTCCGTAATTACATCCAGCTTTCCGTAAAACACACTTCCACTTTGTATCAGATGATGTCTCACTTCGCTTTTCTTTAATCGTTTCAGGCGATTATTCGCATCATGTACCGTTTCCAAGTTACGCTGATATTTTTCTTCCACAATACAAAAATTCGTATACTCCTGCGCGCCCTGTAACACTACATCGGATAATGCATAAAACCATGTATCTCCCGAAGAAAAGCATTCTTTCACCCGTTGCTCCAAATCCACATTTTCTACCGATCGTGTTTCAATAAGAAAAGCCGATTTTTTCTTTCCCATGTAACCGACAGTCTTTGAAGGCAGCTTGTCCGCATTCGCATAAACCGCAAAGGAATAGCCTTTTTTCAGTATCTTCAATTCTCTCTTAAAAAAACTGCCGTCATCCGAATCCGTTTTCTCATTCTTTCGATTTCCGGATACCACCATTGTTTCAAATAAATCTTCTCTGATTTCTTTCGTAGTCAGGTTTATATAACCTTTCGCATGTCCTTTTTTAGCCTTATACTTATCCTTCTCCGGCAATGCCATCACACCGTGGGAGGTCTCGATATCACACTCCATCGGCATCGGGTTGTAACCGCTTCCCTCGGCTGTATTATGAAAAGGATTTTTCACTAAAATCTCTTCTTTCTCATTCAACAGAAAAATCGGCGAAACTTCTTTAATCAATCCAAAGTCCTGCGGTTCTGTCTCCAGATAGGAAAAACTCCTCTCTCCGATGCATTCTTTCATTTTCTGCCGTTCTTCCTCACTATAAGAAAAGTCCGTCCTTAAACATCCTGTATTCTGCAAAATCAAATAACGTAACAAGCCGAGAACACTGGTCTGTTCCGGTTCCTCTTTGGATTTTACAAAATAACTTTCTTTTCCGGTGCTTTTCTCTCCCGGATACACGAAATTCTGGTCGTTTCCGAAAGAATACGGCTCCAACGGTGTTATCTTTACCAAATAATTCATTGTCTGTCGCCCTCCTTCTCCGCAAGAAAATGCTTTAGTTTAAGCAGATATAACAAGGCACGTAAGGATTCGTCCACATTCTCCTGCTTATCACTTTCCGTAAGTCCGTAAGAAGGTACCGATATGCCGCTTTCTTTTATCACCATATTGTCATAATATTTAGCGCATATCTCGTCTATATATCCCTTTGCGCTTTGCTGTCCCGCATTATCAAAGAAATTCTCCCATGCGGTTACATACTGCCGATACCGTTCCGGAGTCAGGTTCTCAGCGTTCCGACGCACCTCATTATTCAACACCGACACCAGAGAGGAGAATGTATCCAAGGTATACAACACGGAATGTATCAGTTCCGCATCATTTGAAGCATTATTTCCTATCGACAGAATCTCCTGCAACACTTTACTGCTTTCATCGGAAACCAGTAAAGAGATGCTTTGACCGCTATGCTTTTGCAGTTCAATCATCATATTATTCTTTCTGTAATCGTCCTTCTTTTTCCCTCCGTCGCTTTTTGCCAGAGAAAGCAAATCCCGTGAGGACTCGAGCGCCTCGTACAAAGGAAACTTTTTGTACTGTATCGAGATACCAAAGGAAACCGTCGGTATCTTCCCCATATTGCAAAAAGTTGTATTGCTCGTTATTTGAGTATTAAACTGTGTTCTTATCTTGGTACAAAGCTCGAAAACATTGCTCTCGTCGGTCATAATCGGTGCCAGAAAAAGTAAGTCGTCTCCACCGGCATAAATTGTCATTCCTCCATAAGCACCGATCAAATCGGACGCCGCCTTATCATATGCCAAACAAGTCCTTGAAAACTCCGTTATCTGATCATCGGAAAGACCTTCCAAAAAGCTTCCCATATTATCTCCGTCAGCAGATACCACTGCATAATAATGCTTATGTTTCAATCCTAACGGTGTCTTGTCATCTTTCACTTCACTGTTAGATGCAATTTCGCCTATGGTACGAATACTGTCACCAGAGCCTTTTAACTGTCCTCCCGCCGTTACCCGTTGAAACAACGGACTCTTTTTTATGTACTCATTACGGTGCCCCTTTTCTCCCATAAACAGCTTTTGTATCGGATTGCAACTGTCATCCTTCGGAAACGATTTCATTAACTCCAACGCATCCAAATACGGAGAAAGTACATGCACGCAATTTGCATTTCCTATCTGCTCTTCACTCCGCACCACATAATGGATTTGCAGATATTCCTTTAAAAACTCCTTTTCAGCTTCCCCTTTAAACTCCTCCGGGAACACATCTATCGTCTCTGCCTTTACTGTATCTAACAAAACATCCATCTTTTCCTTCGAAAAACACTCTGCGGAAAAAATAACCCTGTCATGAAATTTTCCCACTCCGTCCGACAAGTCAATGTCGAATGCATAATACGGAGAATAAATTCTGACTTCCGAGAAAGAAGCCTCCTCCGAAACACCTTTACAAATTCTTCGGGTGAGGTCCGAAAACAGGTTGCTGGCAAACCAAAGTGCCGCAGGCGAAGACGCATCATTAATCGTATCAAAAATCGGCCCTACCGTTACTCCTACATAACTACGCATTAATCTTCACCTCCAAAGCCTCCGGATATTTAACTTTCTTTTTATCTTTCTGCATATCCCATACCTTCGTACGCAATTCCCCGTTATAATAGGCGACATATTTCGAAAGAAAATCCTGAATATCAAACTTTCCGTCTGTTTCCAACTCTTCTCTCTTCGGAACACAAATTGTTTTAGTCCCTCCACTCATCGTGCTTGAAAATGTAAAGCTTGCTCCGTATATCTCTTCCGGCACATCAAAGGCTACAACAAATACTACATTTTGAATCACCTTAAAATAAATCGGAGACGGCAAACGCTCAAATTCTTTTGATTTAATTCCGATTTTTATCGCATTATCCTTTTTTAGTTTTCCATCTTCCAGCCGATTCCCGTATTCAATATTCTCTCCTACGCCCAGAAACGCCCTCAAATATCGGTGTTCCTGTGTTCCGTACTCATGCTTTTTTTCATTCCCCGGCTTACAAACAATCGGCGCCAGCTTATTCTTTTTCATCCACGCCTTTTCATTTCCGAGTTGCAACACTTCATGTCCATATTGATAAATATAGGACCGCGAATAACCATTAAAATTAATACCTGACTTCATAATACTGTAAAAACTCTTTATCAACTCTGCAAGTTCCACGCAGAATTTATTTTTTTCTGCCAACGGGACATTTTCCTTAAGTACATTTTTATAAGTCATAGCGTAGCATTTTCCATCCGGAATCAGTTCCCGATACGCCATGGCCACCTCTCTTTTTTTCTTATCGCTAAGACCGTTTCGTTCCAACCACAGTTTCGGCGCAAAACTTCCGAATCCTTTGTTCTGCATAGTACCGAAATTGGTTACCAGGAAGAAATTAATAATATTTTCCCGAATCAATTGTCTCAATTTCTCTTTAAAGCATAAAATTGTCACCGTGGGATTCGAAAAGATTCCGTATGCCTTCTCCGCATCGTCTTTTTTCCCCATATTTGCATAAAACAAAGTGTAGTTTTCCGAATTATCCGTTTTCCACTTGCCGTTGCCGTCTTGTCTCTTTGTCACCTTATCCAAGTCAATCTCCGTCGGTACTTCTTCTGTAACAATTTGCAGCTTATAGTCCAGCGCATCATTATTATCAGCATCTTTATTTAAAAACAGCATGCCGTACTCCTGCGACTTTTTTAACTCTTTAACGCTCATTTGTGCTTCTTTTCCCAATAACATCAACAAAAAAGCATCTAACTTCGGCTTCATTTCTGTTGCCCGGAGCGTTGCGCCGCACTGATCCGACTGAAAATGAATCATCGGCATTTGTGCTTCCAGTTCCAGGACTAACTTATACCCGTCAAATTTCACTTCAAATTCGCCCATTTCCCTTCTCCTTTGTAGAATTATTTTTTTATAAATCCGATAAGATAATTATATCATATCTTCTTTCTCGAATTCAACAACACTTTCACGATTTCCTCCTGTTTTTTTGCACTTTTCCCCCCTTGCCCTCCCCCTCCTTCTATGCTAAAATAGACCTTAGTACAGAAGATTTCGGAGGCACTCCCATGGATGAGAACAACTACTTATTGGCGCTATACGACGAAGCGGATTACGAGCAGATTGATGACATTTTTCTGGAATTGTACAAGCGGGGGATTCCGGTAAAGTCTGTCAAAGACAACTATACCGGCGGACTGGAATCACTGGTTTCGGACGCCACCGCCGTTCTGTTTGTTATTTCACCAGCGTCTTTTGATTCCCGCACCATAAACTATCACATCCAGCTGGCGGAGCAGCACAACAAACATATTATTCCGTACTTTCTTTGTGAACCGGATGAGGTGAATATTTCGAAAAGTCTTTATTTAAAGATGGACGGTTCCGCCACCATTCCGGCTTGCGACTATGCGGACAACAACGCTCTCGTAGCCCGCGCTTTAAGTGAACTGAAACCGTATTTTCCGGAGGTATTCGAACCGAAAAAGAAAAAGAAGAAATCCCCGATTCCGGCTTTTTTTGTAGCCGCAGCCCTTTGTTTTGCGGCCATACTGATGTATCTTCTCTGGCTAAAGCCGGCAAACACCGAAAAGATGCTAACCTATGTAAGACAATCCACTGCCATCATTTACGCTGTGGAAGACTCCATGGCTTCCTATTCCACCGGCAGCGGCTTTTTCATTGACGAAAAAGGAACTCTCGCCACCAACTACCATGTAGTTGACGAAGGCGCTTATTTTCTCGTAAAGCCTTTCGGTTCGGAGGACTTTCACTCCGCTTCCGTGGTTTCCGTGGACGAGGTCAACGACCTGGCAACCTTACGGGTTTCGGACACCTTTCTCGTTACCGATTATCTTACCCTTTCTGACAAAAAGGTCAGTGTGGGCGATGCCGTCTACGTATCCGGTTATCCAAAGGGAATCGACCTAACCATTTCCAACGGTATCATCAGTAACGACGAACACTATTCCCAGGGCACAAACACGGAATACTACATGCTTACCGCTGCCGTATCCCCGGGCAGCAGTGGCGGTCCGGTAGTTGACGAGTCCGGCAAAGTCATCGGCATCGCTACTGCCAAGTATACCGAGGCCGAGAATGTAAACCTGGCACGTCCGGTCAAGTATTTAAAAGAGCTTCTTAAAAAGAATTAGACATTCCGATTATTCCGGCAGTTGCGGTTATGAAAACTTGTTTTATACCGCAACTGCCTTTTTCACATCACTTTTCCTCCGCCTATTCCAACAAATCCAAATATACTCTCGCAAAGCTGTATCCCTCATCCACTGCCCGCCAGTACAGGTTGTACGCTTTGGATCTGCTTTTCGGTACACCCTTACCGTCCGCATACAGGTGTCCCAGTTCGCACATCGCTTTCTCGTGCCCCATTTTCACAGCCTGTTCATAATACATCGCTGCGGTTACATAACTTTGCTCCACTCCGTTGCCGTCCTTGTACAGGTTGCCCAGACAGTAGTAAGCCTCCGCTATGCCCTGTTTTCCGGACATTTCGTACAACTCGACTGCCTTTTGGATGTTCTTTTCTACACCGTAGCCCTTTTCGTAACACTCTCCCAAGACCCACTGGCCCACTCGTTCTCCCTGTTCTACGGCTTTTTCAAGCCAGTATACCGTAAGTTTCGGATCGGCCGGCACTCCCGCACCTTCCATATAGCGTATGCCCAGACTTCTTTGTCCTTCTGCGTTTCCCGCTTCCGCATCGGCAATAATTTTCATCAGTTTCTCGGACTTATTCTTTTCCATGTACGCAAGAAGTCCTTCCAGCCACTCCCTTCTTTTTTTCGCATACGGGTGGCCCTTCTCTTCTGCATTTCTATAGTACTCCAACGCTTTCCCATAGTCCTTTCCCACTCCGATTCCACGTTCCAGAACTCGTCCCATATGATACTGTGCGGCAATATGTCCCTGTTCCGCTGCCTCCATACAATATACTGCGGCCTTTTCCGGACATCTGTCTTCCGAATTTCCCTTCGTATGCATCCAATACAAAAAATACCGGGCCTCTGCATGTCCTTGCTGCGCCGCCTTTTCAAAGCATTTCAGCGCCTTTTCCGAACTCCATTCTACTTCCCAACGCATATAATGCCGCCACCCAAGCTCGCACAAAGCCTCTGCGTCTCCCTGTTCCGCCTTTTTTAAAACCTCTTCCAAAGGCATGATTGTACGCTTTTTACCTCGTTCAGTCATAGCCACCATTTCCGACATTTCATCAGCCGACACGTTTTTTTCCTTTACCTTTTCGTAATGCTCCAGGGCCTTTCCGTCATCCTGAGGAACACCATATCCCCAGTGATATAACAGCGCCAAATCATAATCTGCAAACAAGTCGTTTTGCTCTGCAGCTTTTCTCAGCCAAAAAACCGCCTTGTCATAGTCAACCATACCGAATTTCGGCTCATAATACCGCCTCCCGATAAACTGCTGTGCCTGCGGGTTCCCTTTTTCAGCCTCTTCCAATTTGCTCTGAAACAAGTATTCATCTTCCGTCATTTGCCTTCCTCCTTTTCACATTGTAATCCCGGTTGTCCTATTCCCTGTCAGCCGACTGCATTGTTTCCAATATGTCGTAATACGCTTTCACCCGTTCTTCCGCATAGGCCCGGGCATGTGCCTCGGTATCCTGGTTGTAATATCCCATATAATCAGCACCGGTGTCCACATAAAGAATCGTTTCCCAAAGGTATGTCTCCATCTGCCGGAACATCATCAGATTCCTGGTTTTCTCATCCACCCGGCAATATACCTCCACCAGCCTCTTTTGATATGCATGATAGGCTTCGTGGCATACTGTATCCAGTACAAATTTTGCGGACTTTTCTTCCAAATGCGCCCGATTCAGATGAATGGTCCATTCGTAATCATCATAATACCCACAAGTCCGTTCTTTCATATCCTCCGCCACCACCGTCAATGTCTGGGAAATTCCCAGATAGGACTGTTCCAGATTCGCCACCACCTGTAATACATCCAGCTTTTCCCGCAATGTCAGCGTTTCCCAGCGGGACTCCGCCAGCTTCATAAAATCGGCCTCTACTTTTCTTAATTCCTCATCGGTATAGCTTATCTTCATAGTTGCCGGTACATCCGCTGTCACCTCCAGCCTCGTATTGAACACCCTTACAAAGCAAAGAATCGCAAATACCGCCAACACCGTTCCGACGCAGCAATGTAATCCGGCAAAGACTTTTCCGACTCTCTTTAACATAATCGTTCTGCGTTTCGCTCTGTTCTTTATCTTCTGTCGGAATATCAGGAATGCGTACACTCCGGTTGCCGCAATCGCTGCCGCCAGGCCTCCGATAATCGCCCCCTTCCTTTCACCGACATAAGACAGTACCGTACTTATCCCGTAAGGCATCAGCGTGTGCAATATCACCACAAACCATGTTCTGTGGCGTTTCATCATCAGGCACATCCCCGTGACATTACAAACCAATACCAAAATCGTCAATATCCGTAATGACTCCGCCGAAGAAACAAACCGCACCATCCGCATACTGTTCAGTACACCAAGATAAAGATATGTCATCAAATAGTTACAATAAATGTGTGCACATACAAAACCGAATTTGGTCATCATAGAATCCCTCCTTTCTTATAACAAGGCATTTTAATCTATTAAACTCTATTATATAATGTCACCTCGAAAGAATATAGGGAAATTCTCGCAAATTACAGCGGTCTATTTTGTCAAAAAATGCGAAATACAAAAGAAAAAGAACGAAAAAAGACGCCGAATGCACCTTACTGCACTCAGCGTCCTTCTTTCTTCTGCTTATTGTATTCTTCTATTTACCCAATCTCCCCATTCAACCCCATGGCCTTTACAATATCCAAATCCAGGTCCTCCGGGAACTCCGGCCTCTTGCCCCATGCTCTCGGCTTCGACATGTCAAATTTGAAGACACCGAAGCCTCCGTAATAGTCCCAGCTGGTACGGGCGATTCCCCGCTCCTCCAAAAGACCGGTTACGATGGAGTACCAGTTCACACGGTCCTCGTGATTTGCAAAAGCAACAAAGCATCCGAACTCTCCGCAAAATACCGGGGCGTTCCGTTCTACACTGAATTCCACGTACTGGTCGAAGAATTTTTCTACCGCTTCTACGGTTCCCTGCTCCGGGTAAGCCGCAAAGCGGGCCTTTTCGTCCTCCGTCGGATTTTCCGGAAGAGGAGGCATCCGGTCCGGACTGTACGGAAACGGAATATGGATTACCCGCTCCAGATGCGCCCAAGAGGCTCCCTGGTGAGTAAAGGTATGAGGGTCATAGAAATGAAAGGTATAAATTACCTTATCATCGTGAAAATCCGGCAAGGTCTTCATGGCCGCAAAGCTGTTCCAATCCGCGCCGCCCGCAATGATATAATGCTTTTTATCGATGCTGCGCACCAGCCGAAACACCCGTGCAATGACCTCGTTCCAAAGAGAAATCTCGATGCCGTGAGGCTCGTTCATAAGCTCAAACACAAGGTATTCGGTGGCATCCTTATACCGGGTGGCAAGTTGGGTCCAAATCGGCGTCAGCACCTTCTCCACCTCCGGTGAGGTAACGGAATCCACATGACAATTGTTGTGAAAATCGAAGATTACATACATCTTCAGCTCTTCCGCCCAGGTTGCCACTTTGTCCAAAATCCCGAAAACATTGTTCGGAATCTTCATATCCGGGATACCCTCACAAATCTTTTCGAAATGCATCGGAATACGGATTACGTCGCATCCCAGCTTCTTTGCGTTTATAAAATCCTGCTTTGTAAAAAGCTCCGGATTTATCTCATCCGCCCGGCGAAATTCCAACCAGTTTGTAAAGTTCACACCCTTGGCAAACGGTGCCGGAACTGCCCTTTTCCCTGCCATATCCATCCTCCTCGGAATTGTTCTACTTTGTCGGGTCCTTTATAATCTTTCCGCTGCTCTTACTGGTTACACTTGCACTTTCTCCGGTTACCGCAGAGGTATTGGAGATTTTCACGCGGATATAATATCCGATATCGCTGTCTTTGATGGTATACTGACTGGCTGCATAGCCGGTACCGCCGGTAATCGTTGTATAGGTGCCGTTTGCCGTATCGCAACGCTCCCAGGTGTAGGTAATTTCACCGGAAATCGCATTATTTCCGGTCACTGCCGAAATCACGCCGCCCGGATACAAGGATGTATTGGAAATTGCGGCATAGGTTACTTTGTCGTAAATAATCTGATACGGGTACTTCACAAACTCCGACGGAAGCTCTCCCTTGTTTGTGGCCGATACTCGGAAAATCAGATACTTTCCGGTAAGGGCTCTGCTGCTGCTTACTTTCACGCTCTTGGTTGCCTTTAAGGTACTCCACTTTAATTCGCTGAGCTCCTCGCCGGTCATATTGTCCGGATCGTCCACAACGGCGTACTGATAGTCCGTACCGTCCTTGGCGGTAGTATTATTGGTAAGTACAAGTCCGCTGGTACCGGTCTTTGTATTCTGGTACTTCACGGTAATATCGTTGGCGATATCCGGCTTTGCATTGGCAAACGGAACGAGCACGCGCTCTGTCTTGGAAGCGGACTTTCTCTCTCCCGCTGCCGTACGCACAAACACGTAAATACCGGTCACCTCTCCGGCTTCATTCTTCTGGGTTTGATAACGTCCCGGATAATCCGTTACCAGTTTTGCATCAATCTTCCGATTGGCTTCCACATTCAGCACAAACGGCACCGCAAGGGTGGTAATACGCTGATTGGTGGTCGGCAGCACATCGTAATCCTCCACCTTTACGGAAACATCGTTTCCGGTGGCAGCCTTGGAATAGGTCGGCACCAGATACCAGTCCTTTTCGTTCAGAGAATACTCCATTCCGTTGCGGATGGAAATCGACATTGCCGCATTGTTTACGTTTACCGTCGGCGCAATGGCCTTTTTCTGAAGAAAAACCTTTGCATCGGAACTATATCTGTTTCCGCTGATTTTATCCTTCGTATCTGCGTCGTTTACCGCCTTGATTCTGAAATACAGACTGGCGCCCTTGGCGTTCATCTGAGCCAGGTCAAGAGTCTTAAAAGGTCTCCAGTTTCCGCTGGCTCCCTTCTTCCACTCGATATTTTCCACATCAAAATATGCGGTTTCTGCCCCGCCCTTTTTCGTAAAGAAAAGAATATATCCGGTCTCGCTGGAAAACTGCGGATATTTCTTATAAACATCCTTCCATGCGTCGATATCTACCACGTCCGCCGCGGAAATATCTCCCACAAACTCTGCGGAAAACTTTTCCTGCGCATTAATGTAACGGGCCGTCACCAGGGTATCCTTATCGCCCTTTACATATACACGGGTGGTCACTCCCGGCTTTACCCAGGAAATATCAAACACCGCTTTTCCGTCCGTTCCGACCTCTGCTTCTTCCCATACGCTGTCGTTGGCGTTATCGGAATAGTAGATTACCGTGTTCTGTCCTGCGGTAACCACCATCTCTTCGTATTCATAATTTACCTGTATGGACGTGTCGGGAAGCATGGTAGCGTTTCCCGCCGCTTCCGCTCGGGCCGAACCGGCAAACAACATTACCGACACAGCTCCCAGAAGTACGATCATTCCTTTGATTAACTTCTTCATGGAAACTCCTCCTTTACTTTTTCTTATCCATAAAAAACGACTGGTCCGAAAGCGCACCGGACATGTTTTTATAATAATTGCTTACAGTCCGGCTGCTCTTGTTAAAATTCTTGATTTCCTGCTTTTTATCCCTTAAACAAAACTCCAGACGGGTCTTGTTTTGTTCCTCTAACGTACAAAGAGCGGCGCCCTTTTCCAGCACCGTTTTTATTTTCGTCTGCAAGATGCGAATCCGCGGTTCGTACTCTTTCTTATACGCTTCCATCTCCAGCTTCATCTTCGCATATACCGCTTCAAACCCCGCATCAAACTCGGAAATCTTTTTGATAAACGGATCCTTTTGATTCATAAGTGCCTCAAAGGCATCCATGGAAAACTTCTCCTTCAGCAATACCGCTTCCTGCTCCTTTGTCAGAGTCAACAACTCGTCCAGGTACTGCTCCTTTTTCTGTATGGTGTCTTCCAACACCTTGAAACATATCGAAAACTCGTTTTTGTCCACTGCTTCTCCTCCGCCTAACACTTTATCACTTTACTTTAGGATATTTCCCATTGTACAAGAACAGCTGAGCACAAGGCACAGCTGTTCCGTAGACATCGTATTCTTATTTTACATACATGTTGTTCTTACGCATGATTTCCTTCCAAAGGTCTCTCATGTTACGAATCTGACCCAGCGCTTCTTCCAGATAGCTCATGTCCTTCTTAATGTTGGACTGAACCAAAAGCCCCTGAATGTATTCGTAAATCAAATCGAAATCCTTGGCCGTCGCATACTTGAAATCAAGGGTGGAACGGAACTCCGTAATGATATTCTGAACTTTAATGATGTAGGTACTTGCCTTCTCATAATCGTTCTTTTCCAGACCGAGCATGGCGATGTTACAGAACTTAATCGCTCCGTCGTAAAGCATCAGCGTAAGCTCTGCCGGAGAGGCTGTGTTAATTTTCGTTCCCTGATATAAACTTGCTGCATTTGTTGGTGGCATAGGCAAATACCTTCCTTTCCCGTATCATTCAATTATTTTAGTACTGTCCCATTCCCAGCATAGACATTAAGGAACTGGACTGGCTGCTTAACTTACTGAGTGCCGTTTCCATGGAAGCGAACTGCTTGTAGTACCGGTCTTCGATTTCCGTCAGACGATCCTCTTCCTTATCAAGCTGCTCCTTGTAACCGGTAAGCTCCTTCGTTAACTGCTTGTCGTTGTAGAAGGTAAGAGCACTGCTGAGCTCCGTCGCCTTCATCTTATCCGCCATGGTATCGTACAGGTTCTTGGAAAGCGTCTGTAACACTTCCATTACCTTGTCCGGGTCCTCTTCGATGGCCTTACGAAGCTTGTCTTCGTACATCATGCCGTCCGGATCGTCCTGATCACCGTAAATATGTAACTTACCCTTCTCGGTGTACTTGGTAGTACAAATACCGAAGGAAGAAAGTGCGTAATCCTCACCGTCCACGGTTACACAACCATCCAATGCGGTACGCATCGCATTTAACAAAGAACCGATGGTGTTATCTCTGCGAAGAAGGGAATCTTTAATCTTCTTCTCCCACTTCTCCACTTCCGTATCACTCATGGCATCCTTCTGCTCGTCCGTCAGCGGCTCATAACCTCTTGCGGATTCCGCATAGTATGCATTATTTAACTCTTCCAGAACTTCGTTGTACTGCTTTACGAAATCCTTTACCATATTATAAACGCTGTCCGTATCCTGGGAAACACCGATGGAAATCGTCTCTCCCGGCTTTGCGGATACCAGATCCAAGGTCAGGCCGTTTACGGAAATGGTGTTGGAAGAAGACTCAATCACCGCTCCGTTTACCGTAACCTTTGCATCGCTTGCTTCGAATACGGTCATGCCGCCGACGCCTGCTCCGGAAGCAATTGCGGTACCGTCAATGTTTCCGAGACCGATTGCCGCCAAAGCATTATCGGAAGCGTTAAAACGCTCGATATCCGCGTAGTCTGCAATATGTCCTTCTACTGCGTTTTTTGCTTCGGCCTTCACAGCAGCAAGCATTCCCGTTTTTCCGTCAGTAACTGCCGTCTTGGCAACATCGGAGGTATTGTAATTCTTAACTTCCTCTTCGATACAAGCCTTAAGTGCGTTCTTATCGGCTTCTTCGCGAGCCGTATCAAACGCTGCCAACTTATCCGGATCTGCTTCAAATGCCGCTAAAATCTTTTCTTCGGCCTCGGTTAACTGCTCCGCAGCCGGGTCCGCATCTGCTGCAGCCTTCTTTTCCTGAAGCTTCAGAACACCCTCATAAGTGGTGTTTTTCAAATCGTCCACATCTTTGTAGATTTCCTTGAACTTTTCCTCATACATCTTTTCTGCGGCTTTGTTTGCTTTTTCTTTTAATGCGGTAATCTGGTCTGCGGTAAATTCTTTGCCGTAAATATCGGTATCTGCGGTATCGCTTTCTACCGCAGCGGTAATCTGCGCGATAATATCATCATCCACCGCTTTCTTTGCCCGCTCCTCTGCAGTTTTCTCTGCCTGCGTTTCGGTCTTTTTTAACACCAGCTGATATGCGTCATTAATCTTCTTTTCTTCTGCGGACAATGTCTCGTTGTTTGCAGCCTTAGCAAGAATCGCATCAATGTCATCGGACTTGCTTGCCTCTAACGTTGCCATTGCCTCTTCAAAAGCCGTCTTATCCGCTTCGGACATCGTGCTGTAACCAACCAGTTCGTAAATGCCCTTGCGAGCCGTTGTGCTACCGGCAACCTCCGTACCGGTAGTAATGGAGAACGCATTCTCCTTACCGCTCTGTCTGGAGCTGATATATAAGCACTGTCTTGCCTCGTCGAAATTAACATTCAGCCCTACAGACTTACATGCATCCGAAAGATTCGTAAAGGTAGTGTTCTCATCTACAAAAAGATCTACCGTCTTATCACCGCAGGCAATGCTGATATTGGTGCCCGCCGCAACTCCCGCATCCACAAGCTTGGACTTACTGGTCAGTTTCTCATCGGAAGCAAATGTTCCGCCGGTCACATACTGGGCACTTGCAACCGCATCCACCGTTACGTAATGGGTACCGATCGGTGCGGAACCGCCTGCGCTGGCCTTTACCACACTTTCATTGGAAGAAGTGGTCTTCTTGGTAAGATAATTACCCTGCGTTCTCATCTTGGAAAGAGAACCCGTATACAAGGAATAAATCTTTGTATTCAAATCCTTCCACTTCTCTGTCATCCATTCGTTTTTCGTTATTTTATTTTCTACTTTTGTCACTCTTGTCCGCTCCGCAGACATAAGCTGTTTAATGAGCGTATCCGTATCAAGTCCGGATACCATACCCGATAATCCGATTCCCATAACATCCTCCGTTTCCCGGTTCCGTCCGAGATGAACCGTAGACCTTTATCTCTTCTCGTCTACCATAAGTCCTGCCAGTTCCCACATCTTAGAGAGCATCTCTAAGGTTTCTTCCGGCGGGATTTCGCGAATTACTTCTTCCGTCTCCGCATCGATTACCTTAATGGAAACCCGCTTGGTTTCCTCGTGATAAGAAAACTCACACTTCGTCTTTGCGTGACGCATGGTTTGATTCGCATGTTCCACCGCATTTTTAATGCGTCTGGATGTGTTTTCCGGATTCTCTTCCTGAGCCTCCGCACCGGTTCCCATGCCGAAAGGAATTACCTCTACCGGCTGAGGATTCGTGCCGGTAGTTACCACCTGCGGTTCCGGCTTCGGTCTTGCTTCCGGACGGTTGGTTGCCGCCTCGGTATAAGCTGTCGTATTCATCATTCCGCTTTCGATTTTCATCATTTACACCTCCATGTTTGCTTTATCCGAATCTTCTGTCGACTCCGTTCTGACAGAAAATCATTTCTTTGATACATATATCGGACAAAAACGGTGAAAAATTAACCCTTTCAGGGAAAACTTTTCACCGTTTCTCTCACATTTTAAAACATATCCTTTAATACATCCGGCGAAGCCGCGGTAGACGCCGCCTCCTTGTTCGCCTCTTGAATTTGCACATAAATCTCCTTGCGGTACAACGGCACCGATTTCGGCGCATTAATACCGAGTTTTACCTGCTCACCTTTAATTTCAAGCACTGTAATTTCTATGTCGTGACCGATCATGATAGATTCGTTGACTTTTCTCGACAGGGCCAGCATACCTATTCCCCCTTTGCCTCTTTACTCTTTTTCACCAGCTCGTATATATTATATTTTACCACATAGTCCGGGTTTTCTGCAATAATCTGACAACCTTTTTTTGTATCCGCATTAATAACAAGCGGAGCCTTTAAGTTTGCGGACATTTTCGTAATATCCGACGGTACGCTTAAAGTAAGCAAAATAATAACATTCTCCTCCGTCAGTTCTCCGAGAGGCTTTAACACTTCATCCTCCACAATCGGATTGTAATCCGCCATTACGGACAACGGGCTGATGACCGGAAGCGCCAGCTCCGGCATATCCAGGCTCTGTAACCAGGAAATGGTATTGTTTCCGCCCTCTTCGTTGTTGTACAAAATCGTGTACTTCTTGCAATCCTCAAATCCGATTAATCCGTCCTCAAAGGTAAGCACCTTATCTTCGTCCAGATTAATCTCTCCAAAATGTCTTGTTTTTACTAACATCTCCATTCTCCTTTCGTATATCATACATTCGTTTTATTTTCTACTCATCCTCTTACAAAAAGTCCAGCAAAGACGACTGCACCAGTTTTGATGCCGCCGACAACGAGGAATTATAAATCGTCTCCGCAGAAGTATACTTGATAATGGTATCTACCAAATCCACATCTTCGTTGGAAGAAAGCAAATCCTCAAAATCCACCTGCTGGTCCCCCAGACGACTTTGTGTCAGAAGCAAACGGTTGTAACGTCCGCCCAAATCGGATACCGCCACATTGACCATATCCTGCATCTCCATGGTATCGGACAAGCCTCCCGCAAACGCGGCCTGCATGATGTCTGTACGCAGGGTAAACTCGGAAGTAAGCTGCTCCTTGATTCCTTCCAGCGCCTTTCTCTGCTCCGGCGTCAGGTTGGTATCCTCCAGCATCTTGTCCACTTCCGCCATCTTTTCCTCGGTTTCCTGTACATCACTTACCGCATTGATAATATCATCGATAGCACGGCCGATGTCATGGGTAAATGCCTCGTCTCCCTGGGTATTGATAGTGAGCTTCTGATTAAAATTCACTTCATACTGGATTTCCTGACCTTCCTTTACGCCGAACTTCTTTTCAATGTTATAATTCAGGTCCTCTTTTTCGAAATTCAGCACTTCCGTGCCGTCCTCCGACGTTCTGGTACAGTTAAAATAATGCTCCGGGCGAAGCTCGTTTGTATCGAACTTCTTCTTAGAGTAGGTCACATCGATATGCTCGGACTTGCGCACTTTTTCATACATATTCTTTCCGAAAATCAGCTCACCGGTCTCCCCGATAAAGAAAATCTCGTCATCCCCCGGCTGATACGCATCCGGATCCGTAAGTTCTTTTTCTGTAACGGCACCGTTGTCCACGGACAATTCCGTTTTCACAAGATACCCTTCCGCGTCCGTACTTCCGTCGGTATATTCGATGGACACGCCATCCTCCAAATTGCTGTAACCGAGACGCATTCTGTAAATCTGAATCTGATTCGGCATCGTCTTATCAAACGCGTCCGGATTTTCCTTGTCGAATGCATTGATATCCACATTATTTACAATCTTAAACTCAGCACTGACATCCTCACCGCAAAGCGGCTCCGTCATACGATAAGTGTACTCGTCCGTCGGCTCGTTAAACACCAGCGGAGTATCCGTTTTATAGCCGGAAAAAACGTAGCGACCGGCATAATTACTGTTGCCTTCCTGGTAAATGTGCTGCTTTAACTGCTCCAGGTTTTCCACGATACTGTTCCGGTCCTCCGCCGTCAGCGTATCGTTGGCACCCTGATTACAATAGGTATTCATCTGACGAAGAATCTCATTCACCACATCCAGGGAACTTTCCGTGGTATCCATCCAGGAAAGGGCATCCGGAATATTCTTCTCCACATACTGGGTAATCTCGGACAAATTGGTACGAAGCTTTAAGGCACGCACCGCAACAATCGGATCATCCGAAGGCTTCTGAATTTTCTTGCCCGTAGAATACTGGTTTTCCAAGGTAGAAAGCAGGTTTTTGTTATTATTGATGTTATGTAAGACGTTGTTCGTCATCATCTTATTGGTAATTCGCATCGCATCTGCCTCCTTTTCCCAAAGTTTTCTGCCTGTTAGTTATATCGGCATTTTTCTCTTTTTTATACACCCATATAGTTAATTAATTTGTCATAAATCTGGTTCATAATGGAGATTACCTGCGCCGAAAGATTGTACGCCTGCTGGAACCGCATCAGGTTCATGGCTTCTTCCTCCGTGTCGACTCCCGCAACGGACAAACGCTGGTTATTAATAGCGTTTACCAGGTTATTCTGGCTCTTTTCAAAATTCAGCGAAGCCTTTGTGTCAATACCGACTTCCGCCACCAACGTCTGTAAAAACGCCGCCGGCTTGCCTTGTTTGAACATGGTCGTATCGGTCTTTAACTCCAACAGCTCCAGTGCCTTGTCGTAGTTGCCCACACCGTTTACAATGTCCGAAGCCGCCGCAAACTTACTTGCATCGTGCTGGATCTTATTATTTACACAAATATTCTCTGCGGTAATATGGTAATAGGAGCTGTACACGCCCTCCATGTCTTCCTGGAAAAACTGTCCGCTTTGGGAATTGAAAGAAAACGGATCATATTCCGCCGCTCCCTCTTCTCCGTAAACACCGAACTGATACTCCTTGCCGGTTACCTTATTGGTTCCCACAAAAAAGTCAAGTCCCGCATCTCCGTTCAAATCCGTTCCGGACTTGTGAATCTCATTGAACTTCTTTGCATAGGTACGCAAAAACTCGTTCATCTGAGCCATGTAGTACGGAACGCCTTTATAATCCACCGTAATACCCACACTGGACATTTCCTCGTCCGCATAGGCTCTTACCGGTTCCTTTAACTGGAACTCGTAAGAATACTCGCCGGTATCTCTGTCGATATTTACCTCGAAGGATTCATATTCATACTTTACCGTACCGATTAGGATTTCTCCGCTCTCCGGAATATTTAACTTTGCTTCCTCGTTTACGGTAGCCTTGGTCATGGTCACCGAATACATTCCCACATAAGCGGTTACGGTTCCCTTTAAATTATCCGCATTGTTGCCGTCCCGAACCTCAAACAAAGCTTTCATACTTCCGCTCTGGGTATAAGCATACGGATTAAACTGCTGCCCGTTGTCCCACACCACATCGTACAGGCCGTCTGCGTCGGTCTGATTCATCCTGTTTTCCCGCGGCTTCACACTCAGTTCATGGGTTTCGTAGGTATCCACCAGCGTCTGGCCGTCCACCTTCACCACATAGCTCTTTAAGCCCACCGGACCGTCCGGAGTCTCTTCCACCGAAACGTTAATAATCTCGGAAAGCTTGTCTACCATAAGATTTCTGGCATCTCGCAAGTCGTTTGCGTTGCTGCCGCCGATTTCCACCGTATTAATCTGCTTTGTCAGGGAAGCGATTTCCGCCGCAATGGCGTTCACACGATTCACCTGATTCTTGATTTCAAAATTACAATCCTCCTGCACCGCCTGGAGATTGGTAAACAGGGAATTGAAATACTCGCAGAAGCTTTGTGCCACATTAGTCACCTGGGTTCTGACCGTCAGATTTGCCGGGTCCTTTTCCAGTTCCTGAATGGTATCATACATTCTATCGAAGGTAGTGGTAAATCCTTCCAGCTGAATCTCGTTCAAGTAAGACTGGATTTGAGACATATAGTTGGATTTTGTGGCATATCCGCCGTAAATGGAATTATTGTTACGATATTTCTCGTCGTAATATTCGCTTCTGGTCTGCGTCAGGGAAACAACATCCACACCGGTACCGATCATACCGTGTCTTCCGTTGGCACGAAGCGGTGTAGACGCCTTTAACTCCAACTTCTGTCTTGTGTAACCTTCCGTCTCTACATTCGCAATATTATGTGCCGTGGTATTCAATCCGCCCTGTGCCGTAAACAAACCGGATCTTCCGATATCCAGTCCAAAAAAAGTATTCGGCATATGTTTCACTTCCCTTCTACTGTCATTCGCGCCGCCGGGATCTTACCGACTATACTCCCAACGTACTAAGAATATGGTCTAACATCTCGCTGACCACATTTACGTATCTTGCCGCCGCATTATACGCATGCTGATATTTAATCAAGTGGGTCAATTCTTCGTCCGTGGACACCGCCATCACTTCGTTTCGCTCGTTGTCGATGCTGTTGACCATGGACTCCTGGGTTTCTGATAAAGTCTGGTATTTCTCTCCTCTGGTACCCAGTTCGCCGATTAACGCCGTATAATAGTTGTTAAAATTGTTGTAGCTCAGTTCATTCGGATTCAGTGTGGCAAAATCCTCCTGCCATGCGGAAAGCAAACGCTCCGCCACATCAATATCAAAGTCTCCGGTATCGGTATTCTTGGAAAGCGGGAGCTTGGAACGATCCTTTAACACCTCCGGGTTGATTTCGATTTCACCCAGGGTATACAAAGAATAATTGTTCTCCGGATCTTCTTCATTGTAAATATATACCCAATCCTTCGAACCGTCCGCCAAAGTAACCTCCTGTAACTCCTGATAACGGCTCATAGACTTACGGGAGAAAAACTCCGCTCCCATTGTCTTGTCCGCATCCATACCGATGGATGCCTTCTCCGTGTCAAGCACTTTGATTACTTCACCGTTTTCCAACATAATCTCCTTGTTCGGACAGAGAATATCGTTTATGGTCGTAACAATACCGTGAATCAGCTGGTCAAACTGGGACTGGGTCGCCATAATCACGGAATCGTTGATTTCCTTGTTGTATTTGCTCGCATCGATTTTAAACTGTGCCATCGCTTCTTCGTAGGACACCTCATCCTCGAAATCCTCACGTTCCGGCTTCATCGGTATATCCGTAAACTTGCCGACCTTACGGCCTCTGGCAAGAATAATTCCCTTTAAGGAACCGACATCCGTATCGTCCACCGGATTCGGGGACCGGTCAAAGCTGAATACCTCCGCATCTCCGAAGGCCGGCCAGTACGGCACCAGCATTTCGGAATCCTCGGAAATCGGCTTTGTGGACATATAAAACACATGATCCTCCAGCAAAAACGGAACCTCCTCCGCACGAATGGATACTCTGCCGTCGGACTCTTCTTTGTAAGTAATATCAATCAAACCGCCCAACTCATCCAATAAAAGATTTCTCTCATCCCGCAAGTCGTTTGCATGTTCTCTTCCGGTACACTCGTAAAAAGCAATCTTATTGTTCAACTCTCTGATCTGGTCACCGATTTCGTTGATGCGGTCTACTTTCGTCTGAATCTGTGTATTTAAATCAATCTGATAGGTCTGAATCTGTTCGTAAATATTCTCGGCGTGCTCAACAAAGTTCACGCCGTTCTGAATCAGGGTAGCACGGGTTACAATACTGTCCGGCTCCTTTGCCAGCTCCTGCAAAGCTACCCAAAAATCTTCGATGGAACGTTGGAACTGAACACCTTCCAGTTCTCCCATCACTTCCTGCATTTCAAAAGCAGCCTCATACTGCACATGATAGAACTGCTGTCTGCCGCTTTCCTTTCGGTAAGCCTGGTCCAAAAACTGATCTCTTACCTGACGCACTACCTGAGTATCCACACCCATACCGATCTGCCAGGTGGAAATCTTATTGCCGCCCACATTACTGTATCCGAAGTCGGTCATTACCGTCTGCTGTCTGACGAATCCCGCTGTTTCCGCATTTGTGATATTATGGGATGTGGTATTTAACGCATTCTGGCTTGTTCTGAGCCCCGACACGCCGATGTATAAAGCATCCATCAAACTCATAGGTAAGACCTCCTTTCCGTAAAAGAAAAACAGGGATATGTTCTCTGCGTACTACTGTTTCGCATCAAACATCCCTGTCTGCGAAGCACCCGGCATGGATTCGCCGGCGCTTTTTGTATAATTATTTCCTTGTACCATCCTTGTACTCTGAAGTAAATTCATATTAAATTGAATCATGTCCAGCGAATGCTTAATCAACACATTGTTTCGTTCGTTCACATCCGCCAGCTTTTTCACTGCCGTACCGAGCGCATCCTTTAGCTCGGCAAGAACAGCCTGATCTTTCGGTTGTTTCCCTGTTATACGAATCAGTTCCGCCAGAGTCAGTTCCTCCGGCTTTCTCCCCAATACAATTCCCATGTTGTTGATGACTTCGTCTCTTTTTCGTTCCAGGGCACTGATGCGACCTACCGCCTCCTGTTCCCTGTTCGTTATTTCCTGAAGTTCATCCAGATTGTTCGCTACAATCGCTTTTGTCTTTTCCTCGGCTATCGGCAGGAGAGCGAGATATAGTTCCTTCTCCTGCGAAAGCGTGGAAATCAATTCTTCCATCAGGCTCGCCAAAGGTATCCCTCTCTCTCTTAGATCTCTCTTGCCAACAGCTTATCCGCAAGCATCTCCATGGAAACGTCGTAAGTACCGTTCTCCATTCTGCTCTTAATATCATTCACCAAGTCGGTTCTGACATCCGGAGCCGCCGCAACCGCCGCCTTTGCAACCTGATAATCCTTTCCCATCTGGGAAATCTGTACGCTGTCGTACTTTGCCACATCTTTTGCCTTGGCAACTTTCTTCGTGCTGTTTGCCTGGTACAACTGGCTTACTCTGTTGATTGCATCAATACGCATAATAACACCACCTGTCTCTGCTGATTTTATTGGTTCTGTAAACTATATCGGCGGTTCCCGCAGGAATCTTAAGAGGTTTTTGAAAGTTTTTTCAAACCGGATTGCGACCGGCACAGGAACCGTCCCCCACTTGCCGTACCAAGTCTTCCTTTGTCTTCTTCCGGCAATACAAACAAATCCGTCATTTCATATAATTATAATAATATTGATATATCTTTACACCGAATCACTTTATTTACATATAGTTTCGTATAATGATATTGACCAAATCCGCATTATAGAGATATAATATATCCAACACATACTCAGGAGGTTTTGCTATGGTTAATGTAAAGGGAAAGTGGGCGCTGATTACCGGTGCCAGCAGAGGCATCGGATATTTGTCTGCGCTTTTTATGGCAGAGCAGGGCTGTAATCTTGTGTTGCACAGCCGCAAAAAAGAACATTGTGAGAAAGTTCTTACGGAAGTAAAAGAAAAAGGTGTAGAAGCCTACGCGATAGAAGCGGAACTGACCGATTTGTCACAGGTGGAAGCGATGCTGACGGAAATCGACCAAAAAGGAACTCCGATTTCCATCGTATTAAACAATGCGGGGCTCCAGATTGCGTACCGCACCGATTATCTCAAAACGCCGGTATCCGACTATACGGAAAGCTTTAAAATCAACACCATTGCTCCTGCAATGATTTGTTATCATTTCTTGCCTCGGATGATGGAACAGGGCTTCGGCAGGATTCTGAACACCACCAGTGGCATCGCTTTGGACCCATATCAAGCCGGCTACTCCGCCAGCAAAGCGGCTCTGGACAAAATCACCATCGACCTGGGACATACCGTAAACGGCACCGATGTCTTAATTAACCTCACCGACCCGGGCTGGTGCAGAACGGACCTGGGAGGACCTCACGCCCCGAACGCACCCGAAAGCACCATTCCGGGCATTGTTGTAGGCGCATTCGTGGACGACAAAAAATCCGGACGCAACTTCGGCGCCCAGGCCTTTACCGGCATGACTCTGGAAGAGGCGGTAAAGTTTGCGGAAGAGAATTTTGACAGTCCGTATTAGAAACATTGCTCAACAGCACATTAATAAAAAAGGTAACGCTCCATTTTCAGGAGTGTTACCTTTTACATACTAAAATCCCGTTCCGATTTCATAGATTGCCCCAAGCAATCCCAACGCAAAAACGCCCAAACATATCAAAAGAATAAATAGAGGTAACCAGCGAACCTTTTTCTTCGGAGTTTGCGAAGATGTACTGCTTACACTGTATGTAAACTCACGCTTGCTTACAGATTCCTCTCGTTTCTGCCTCAATAAATCATATGGATAATCCTTGCGTTCTTCATTGGAAGAGGTCTCATTATTTGTTGATGAGATCGCCGAATCAGCTTTTAGTGATTCGATGTTTTCACTGACTGTGTTGTCAGAAGGAATCTTCCGCTTCCCTTCCTTTAACTCTCTAACCACTTTCGCCACATCCATGGTAACTGTACCGGCCTTCGGGTTCGGCATTAAGCCCTTCGGCCCGAGAACACGAGCAAGACGACCGACAACGCCCATCATATCCGGGGTAGCTACTACTACATCGAACTCAAGCCAACCGTCGTTCTGAATCTTCGGAATAAGATCCTCTGCACCAACATAATCAGCACCTGCCTCCTCTGCCTCTTCTGCCTTATCCCTCTTTGCGAAAACTAATACTCTGATAGACTTCTCGTTATCGTAGGAATCATCTTGTTTATTTGATAATTCCGCGCACGATGACAAAAGAATACTTTCTCCGGAATTCTCTTCTCCCGTATCGTTTTGTACAGCTACTTCCTCCGGAACTTCTTCCTCTTCCTCATTAACAACCGTAGGCTCTTCTGCCGCATAGATAATCTTTACTTTTTCATCAAACACATCTGTCAAGTCTTTAAGATACGGGCTGAGGACGGTTACTTCGCTCAGTTCAGAACAATTCTCAAACGCACCAGAGCCTATAGATTTTACATTCTTTGGAATGATAAGTCTCGTTAAGCCGGAACAGCACGCAAATGCATTCTCACCAATCCAGTCCAACGACTCCGGAAAAGATAGTTCTGTCAGTTTTTCACAACGAGAAAATGCGCCAAACTCGATATACGCAAGATCGTCTGAAAATTCTACTTCTCTCAAATCATCACAACCCGAAAATGCATTCGAACCTATAGCTTTTATACCTTTCGGCAATACTATTTTTTCTATCTTTTCACAATCCGAAAAAGCGCACCGGTCAATACAGATAACCCCCTCCGGAATAACTGTCTTCGCACACCCCAACATCAATTCTTTTTTTTCAATATTAACAATAGCATTACATTCATTTCCGTTTGCATCTCTGGAAGTATACCTTTCATTTTCCGCATCGACGATGATCTGTTCGATACTTCCCGAACGACCAAAAACAAAATCGTCAATCAAACGTACACTCTTTGGAATCCTGACCTCTCTAAGTTTATTCTCTGGCCAAAAGGAATATCGGCATAAAGTGACAACGCCATCCGGAATCACCGTTTCGGAACTTCCTAACAGAAGCTTTCCCGTTGATTTCTCAATAATTGCATTACATTCGTTTCTATCGAAATCCTTGGATGTATATACAACATTTCCTTCCTCTACAACAATCTCTTTCAGCGAACTCGGATTAAATGCATTTGCTCCGATGAATTTTATACTTTTAGGAATCCTTATCTTCTCTAATGCGTGTTGTCCCCAAAAGGCATTGTTTCCAATACTTGTTATACTACCTGGTATAAGTATATTCTTTACAACCGAATCCGTTTTTGCTCTGTAAAACGCAGATTCCCCTCTAATCCAAGTAACCCTTTTACCATTTATCTTAGCCGGAATCCATATCTCTTCCTTCGGAAATTTAATCCCTGTAATAGCCACCTCATCGGAATGTTCTTCCCAAGAAAGGCATGACAACATCTCATTAAATGCCTTTTCCCCATGAGTTCTTATATAGTCATTATTCCACTCGTCAAACTCACGCTCCCGCTCTTCCTTTTGCTTCTGTTTCAATACACGTTTCAAAACATACTCCAAACGGGTGATCGGCAGACGCATACCAGCGATTACCATCTCGTGAATATGCTCATTGTTGTATTCTTCTTGTTGTCTTTCTTTTACCTTTGAATAGAAACTCTTTTCATCATAATATACGCCCTCTATCACAGCACCTTTAACTTCAAGAGGTGTATTTTTGCTGAATTCACAAATGATATCTTCCAGCTCGTTATAGTCGCCATGAGAGAAAGCCACCGCTGTCGGACCTAATAAAAGAGGTGCGAACGCCTCGTAGACAGTCCCGCAAAAACAGTACTCCAGATACGTACACTTATATACTTTATATGCGTAATGCGATTCCCTCATTTTTTTTCGCAATTCGGTATCCTCTTCCACGGTCAAACCGCGATAATCCACCAACACAATAGCCGTTGCATCCTGCATATAACTCTTAATCTCATCCACAATCGGCTTTTTAATCTCTACTTTAGCCATAATTTCCCTCCTTACAGCTATCCCCTTATCTTTAGTAACAAAACACCTGATAAATCACATGCCGCCTTACTTCTTCGCGTTCAAATCACTCTTGATTTTCGTGGTGGAGATTCCTTCCGTCCGCGGCAGATACACCACTTCACAGTAGTCTTTTAAGAAATCAAACTGACCTTTCCAGTCATCTCCCATGACAAACACGTCCACCTGATTGTCCACCACGTCCCGAATCTTCTGCTCCCAAGTGTACTCCGGAATGACCTCGTCCACGTAACGGATTGCTTCCAGAATCGTCTTTCTGGCTTCGTATGGATGGTACGCCGTCTTATGCTTGATGGCATTGAACTCGTCACTGGAAAGCACCACAATGAGATAATCTCCCAGCTCCTTCGCGCGACGCAACAAATTAATATGCCCCACATGCAACAAATCATAAGTTCCGTAGGTAATGACCTTCTTCATTTTGACATCCTCCTATTTCATTGCGGCAATTCGTTCGAATTCCGCCACAGCTTCCTTATTGTATTCCTCATAATCCACGGAAAGGGTATTCGTCACCTTTCCGTCAAGACAAAGCTTCATGCCATCGTATACGCCCTGTTCGCTGTCCGCTACCAACGTACCTCCGTACTTTTTCATAAAGGTACGAGGTCCCGGGATATCCGTGGACACACAGCGCAATCCTAAAATATCCGCCTCTGCCAGCACCAGACCGAAGCCCTCGTACAAGGACGAGAACACAAAGTAATCGCACTGCTTCAACAGCGAATACGGATTCGGCAAATATAAAATAATCACAATGTGATCATAACACGCAAGAGACTGGGCTTTCTTTAACGTTTCTTCGTACAGGGCGCCTCTCCCTCCCACAATAAACAGATACGTATCTGGATTCTCCTTGTGAATTTTTGCAAAGGCATTTAACAGTCTGTCGTGGCCCTTCTCCGCGGAGAACCGGCCGATATTGATAAATTTCACACTGTCGGTAGCAAGAATCTCCTGCAAACGCTCCATAGACACATTCATCCGGCTTCCCACATCGAGAGATATCTCCTGTTCCGCCATCTCCAGCACACGCTTGTAGTTGATGATATTCTTTGCCACAAAGAACTTTGCCGGCTTCTCCACACGCAACGGAAGCTTCTTTGCGATACGTTCCGCAGGTCCCATCATATCTTCGGTTACTACCGCAACGCTGTCATACTCCTGATATGCCCTTGTCAAAGTTTCGCTCCGCACAAGATTACGTTCCCTCACTTCTTTTTCCATATCACTGTGAACATAAATCGTTCTGTTACAGGAAGCACCGCGGAACGTCGAGGTCATATCATTGGAATACCCGCTGAAATGAATCAGTTTATCCATACGGCATCCTGCAAACAGCCTGCGGGAATCCCGCTCCGCAATCTTATCCGAAATTTTCTCTATCATACCGTACGGAACAAGTCCTTTCTTTGTCCATACCTTATACCGTAAAAAATCCCAAAGGCCGAGGCTTAAGCCGTTGGAAAAACCGAGAGTGTTTACGCCCTCCGGCAAGCTCTCCAATACCTTCGGATGCTTTCTCACATCCTCAATCTTATATAACACAGTGTAATTTGCCTTTTCTTTGTCCACCTGAGAAAGCAGATTAAGCAGAGAAGAGGTAATTCCGTTGTTGAACAATCCGCCGCCGAAAATCACAACATTCCGTTTTCCGTTATCCGGAAGCGGACATGTCTTGATTCCCGTATCTTTCCCAAACAACAGCTTTCCGCAAATCGCCTTTGCCGCGTCCCGACGATCATAAGAGCAATACTCCTTCAAAAATGCCGTATCGTCGTAGCTCTTTTCCGAGGTCATAAACGCAACCAGCTCGTTTACTTTCTTCGCCTGCGGGAACGGCAGTTCCGCCAACGGCAGGTAGAAACCGCGGCTTGCCTCATACTCCTCTTCATCATAGGTAAACAAAATAACTTTCTTACGAGTCAGTGCGTAATCGAAGAACACACTGGAATAGTCGGTAATCAGCCCGTCCGTCGCATTTAAGAACGCATAGGTCTCGCAATCCTCCGGGAATTTACGGATATGGGAATACTTGTTCAAATCCATCTCCGAACCGTTAAAGGTATGCAACTTGACATACACCACATATTCCTCCGGCAAAGACGCATCCAGCTGGGTAAGATACGTGGTCAGCTCATTGACCTGGGCTTTTTTTATCACGCCTCCTACCACACCGCGCCAGGTCGGCAAAAACGCATAAACCTTCTTTCCTTCCAAACCGTAACGTTTGCGAAGTTCCGCTCCCTCTTCCGGGCGGAAGAACACTTCATTTCTCGGATATCCGGTAAGCCAGGCTTCCCCGGTACCGATATTTTGAAGCATATAGTCTTCCACCATGTGCTTCATGGTAAACTCGTTCGGGAAAATCAAATAATCCGCCGCCAGCAAATTCTTCTGAACATTACCGATGGTATGAGCCTCACTTTTTACGCTCTTACCGAGAGTTTTTAACGGTGTTCCGTGCCAGGTGTTCAAATACACCTGCTCTTCCCTTTTAATAAAATGATACACAAAGGAAGTGTCGTTACACAAATATTTCGCCGTCGCTAAAATCTTGTGATAAGAAAGAGAGTTTCTGACCAAAAGCTTCACTTTGTCCATTCCAAGCGCTTTCAGCTGTTTTTTAAACTTCTTCCGATTTTCCCTTAAACAAGTCAGGTACAGCGTGTAGTCTGCATAGGCTTCTCCCTTTGCCAAT
This sequence comes from uncultured Clostridia bacterium, assembly GCA_937895705.1. Lineage (GTDB taxonomy): Bacteria > Bacillota > Clostridia > Lachnospirales > Lachnospiraceae > SIG307. The sequence continues at coordinate 15,800 of CALBKM010000037.1, read as the reverse complement.
TCGCAAAGCAGTGCATAAATATTGCCGTCCATGGTCTGTCCCTGCTGATTTTCCAGCAAAACGGCACGCTCCTTTATCGGGCGCTTCAAATAGCCGGTATAACGCATGCGGCTGAGTGCACCCTCCTCCAGCTTTTTCTTCCACCTCTGGATTCGGTCCGCAAAGCGACGCCATTTTCTGTATCTGGTTACGCCACCCGGCACCGGAGCCGGCATATCCTGCGGAGTAATGATTTTGTACAAAACACGCTTTGCCGCATCCGCATCATCCAAATACGTAAACTTTTTACAAAAGGCTTCGTAACGCTCATCGCATACAAACGGTACCGTCAGCGCCTTTTCCAGTTCCTTCTCCGCCTCATCCTGCGTGGTCACAATCGGTCCCGGCAAAATGTCCGGCTCGATATAAAAATCACGCAACTGTCCGCGATATTCCTCTATGTCATACATAAAGAAAACCATCGGACGGCGTAAAATGGAAAAGTCAAACATTACGCTGGAATAGTCCGTCATCAGCACATCACTGATGACATACAAATGATTGATATCCCCGTAATCGGACACATCATATAAAAATCCTCTGTACTTTTCCGCATCAAACTCCATATTTGCGAAATAGTGGGCACGCAGCAACACACAGGCCGTGTCTCCGAACCGTTTCTGCAGGCGATCCATATCCAGTGCCACCTGATATTCAAAACCTTTGCCGTACTCATAAGTCTTGTCACGGAAGGTCGGTGCATACAGAATAATCTTTTTATCCGCCGGAAGACGAAGAGTTGCCTTAATCCGTGCCACGTCTTCTTCCGTATACTTAAACAAAAATACGTTACGTGGATATCCCAGTTCGATTAACTTGGTCTTCTTTTCTTCTTCCGTCAAAGCATAAGCGGAAGCAAGCTTATCCGAGGTATAAGCAGACGGAGAAAGCAGATAAGAAAACTGATCCGCCTCTCTTCTGTACATTTTGTGAATCTCTTTTACGCTTTGGGAACCGTTTCCCTCCAGCACAATATCACAACCCAGACGCTTTAGCGGCGTGCCGTGCCAGGTCTGAATATAAATCTGTCCCTTTCGCACCGGAATGGTTCTCGGGTTGGTGGAGTTGGTTACACGGTATTTTGCGGTAGCCATTACCTCGTAATACTTCTCCGTTCCCTTCTTTACCAGCGTAACATTTCTGTATTCTTTCAAAAACTCGTATTTCTTTATTACCGTTCCGGAAAAAGACCACACCATACGATATCCCGCATAAGCCGGATTCTGCACCATTTCTTCAAAAAGCGCCTTCGGACTACAGGTGTACTGCTTGCCTTTGAACGCCTCAAACACCACTAGGTTCGGATCAATCGGACATGCCAGACACTTTCTCTTAAAAATCGAGAGACCTCTTGTCCGGTCCCAGAACAAGTAATACTTTCCCCATGCTTTATTCCGCTGAAGCCGTGCACGTCTTCTTGCGGTTCTTCTTTTTTTCATACTCTTTAAAAAGCCCATAACAGCCTCCTAAACACATACTTACATTTCTACAAAATCCGTGATGATACGGTAGCCGGTGCCGCTTCGAACCGCAGCGACATAATCCGCAATACTGTCCCACTTTTTATCAAAAATCATACCGCCTCGCAGCTGCATCCGCCCATGGGCATCCGAGCCTCCGGTGCCGTGGATTCCGTGTTCCTTCGCATAGGCTGCCGCCTTCTCATTATATCCTTCTCCTCTGGCGGAATTCAGCGCATTGCTGATTTCAAAAGCCTCGCAACAATCCGGATAAAGCTTTACTTCCGGAATGTACGGTGCCTCCCGGTACGGATGTGCCTGCACCACAAAGCCTCCTGCAGCGGTTACCTTTTCAAACTGGTCCTTCGGACTCCAGGACAACATATCCTCCTGTTCCTTTAACCATTCCTCGGATAAGCCGTACAGCAAAAACTCCTGTCCGTGAAAGTTGGTCTCCAAACCGAAAAACACCTGCAGACCGATTTCGTCACCCCGCCTCTTGGCACCGCGGTATCCGGCACAAAACCGTTCTACCCGTTCTTTCCAAGGCAAATCCCGCGGGATTGCGCAGTTTCCGTTAAAAAAATGATCGGTTACCACAATCCCGGTATAACCGAAACCTTTATATAAATCCGCCTGTTCTTCACCGGTCAAACGCCCGCAGGCGCTTCCCTGACATGTATGCAAATGTGTTTCGTATTTGTACTCTGCCATAACAACTAATCTCCTTTACACAGACTTAACCTATTTTATTATAAAGTTTTTTAAGGGCGGTGTCAACCAATCACACCGCCCTTTTGTTGTTAAAAAAATATGAACTTGTTATTTATAAAGTTATGCGACAGTTTCCGTTGTTTCTTCGACACCAATCTCTTCCGGTGCCGCTACCTTCGGTACTTTTATGAACAAGAACAGTCCCACTGCCGTAAACACCACACCTACCGCAGCAATCGCAATATTTACCCAATCCGGCACCGTCTCCGGGATTAGACTCAGCAACATTCCGCAGAGGTTGTAACTGAAATGAAGCAAAATTGCGGCATACAAAGACTTTGTCCGTTCAAACACCCATGCCAACAGCATACCCAACGCTGCTGCATATGCAATCCAAACCGGATGCTTATGCAACACTCCGAACAATAGGGACGAAATCAGCATCGCAGCAATGGCCGGCATTCCCGTCCTCATTCTGGAATATACCAGACCGCGCAGAATCCACTCCTCGGCCAACGGCGCCATAACAACCGTTAACAATATCGTCATAATTCCCACATCCGTGGACGTCCATGACGAAGCCTGCTGATAAGAGCCTAATATTTTCTCCGGAAGGAGACTGAGTACTATCGTGGTTACTACATTCATACCGAGGCCCAGCATTACAATCGGGGCCACCGCACCTGCCGGGAATTTATTCAAGGACAGTTCCTTCGTGACTTTTTTCTTTGCGCAAATAAACATCAGGCTGGTCACAATAATCGCCGCTATATTCGATACGACGGTCATCGGTATTGCTAATTCCTCTGCCATACGTATGGAATCTTCCAAATACATTTTCATATATCCAGGAGTCGTCGTACTGATTCCCTTGGCCGCATACTCCGCATCCAATATAAAATTGTTAACCGTCCCCCAGATCATCTGAACTACAAGCTGCACTCCAAGATAAATACCGAAATAGGCAAGCCCTCTCAGAAACGCCATAAAAAACTTTTTCATCTGTATCCTCCTGTATATACGTCTTTTGTTATGCTGTGACACTGTCCCTTTATCATAGCACAGTGTCACATTCCTGTCAATCTTCCGTTACCGGCCTATTCTCATCGATTACTTCCGGTTCCCTGCCCTTCGGAAGCTTTGCAAACCAAAAGATAGCGAGCGCCGCCACAACAATCGATACAATATTAAGCACCATCCATACCCCGTCGCCCGCATCCTCCGGGATCAACAGCTGAAGCATGGCACATCCGTTATAGCTTAAGTGCAGCAAAATATTAGCAACCAGTGATTTCGACCGTTCGAACACCCACACCAGTACCAGACCGAATACAAACGCATACAGCATCCATACCCACTGACCGTGTGCCACACCGAAGATTGCCGAGGACAAAAGCATTGCCACCGCCGTCGGCATTCCTTTTTTCATACGGGTGTACGCAAGTCCCCGGAAAATTATTTCCTCAATCACCGGCGCCATAATCGTGGTTCCCAACACCAGCAACACGATGTTATCTGTCATAATTAGGGAAGAGGTCATCTCATAGGAGCTCATCCACTCCTCCGGAACGAAAGAAAGCACAAAACCGGTCACAAAATTCAAACTGAGCCCCATCAGTATAATCGGGGCAATTATACCCGGATGAACCTTTCGCAAACAGATTTCCTGTGCGAATTTCTTTTTTCTGCAAACAAAAATCAACCACAAAACACCAATGGTCAAAATACCGGAAATAATTACGGTCGGCATCGCCGAATCGATTACCACCTGTAAAGCTTCTTCCATGTATCGCTCAAAAATTCCCGGCTCAAATATATTCTGACCTCCGGCGGAATACTTCAGCGCAATCGGCACCACACCTACAATGGTATACACCAGCGTTACTAAAACTTGTATTCCCAAATATAAGCCGAAGTAACACAATCCCTTCAAAAATCCGATAAAAAACTTTTTCATCAGTGTCCTCCTTCCGATACACAACTCTGTCCTATATCTCCTCATCCACTGCGGCACCCTTTAGGTCTTCAAGGTCCAGCTTCATACGGTCTACCACATTCTTTAATTCCTTCTGAATCGCTTCCCCGGTTTCCGCAATCTTTACCATGCGTCTGGTGGACTTTTCAAGCTGCTCCACCGCCGGTGTTTCGGGCTCGTTTTCTCCCTTCTTTTCGGCTCTCATCTCTTCGATGCGTTCTTCCAGTTCCTTTTCCTTGGCCGCCTTTTCCTCCGCTGCCTTCTGCTTCTTCTCAAGCTCGGTCTCCATATGTTCTTTTGCTTCTTCAAACAGCAGATTGACAACTTCCTTGCCTCCGGCTTCTAAGGCTGCTTCCGCTTCCTTTGCGGCGCTTACCATCGGATTGGACTTTGCACGTTCGATCTTTATATCCGACAGCGTCTGAAGCGTACGATCCTCGTACTTCTTGCTGTTCTCGATAATCCCCTTAAAATGTCCCTCTGCTTTATTTAACTCCGCAAGCTCTTTTTCGTATTCCTCGGAGGTCAGATGATTATTGCCCTTCAATCGCTCTTTTTCTTCCGCAATCCGGTTCATCTCCGCCTTTGCGGCCACCATTTCATCCTTGCCTTTTTCCAGGCTGGTCTCCATTTCCTCCACACTTGCATCTATAATCTGTTCTCCCGCAAATGCAGTCTTCACAATATTCATAGCCTTTTCCTGTGCAGCCTTACGACGCTCTGCAATCTTATCCTGCGGAAACTGCACCTTTCCGGAATACACTCTTCCGTTCTTTAAATTTTCCGCCACTTCCTCCGGCGATTTTTGTTCCGCCTGTCGCAGATTTCCCACATAAAAATTTCTCGTTTCCTGTTCTATACGCATAAATATGCCCTCCTCTTCACATCTATATATCGAACGTTTATCCATAAATATTTAATAAAAATTCATAAGAAAATAGTCCTATTCTACCGCTCCCACGTTTGCTCCCACAAAAAAAGAATTTATTTGCATTTTCTGCCGATAATTGCTATACTTAAACTAAAACCACAATATATAGAAAAGGAGTCAGGCTATGGAACAATATAACGGCAGTCAGATAGTTGTATTGGAAGGTCTGGAAGCGGTACGAAAGCGTCCGGGTATGTACATCGGAAGCACCGGAAGCCGCGGCCTTCATCACCTTATTTGGGAGATTTTAGATAACGGTATCGACGAGCATTTGGGGGGATACTGTGACCGTATAGAGATTGAATTGCAAAAGGACGGCGGTATTTCCATTACGGATAACGGCCGAGGTGTTCCGGTAGATATTCATCCGACCAAGCACATTCCGACCGCCCGTGTCGTATATACCATACTTCATGCCGGCGGTAAATTCGGAGGCGAAGCCTACAAGGTATCCGGCGGTCTCCATGGTGTAGGTGCGTCCGTTGTAAACGCTCTCTCCTCCAAAATGGTGGTAGAGATTAAGAAAGACGGCAAGATTTACCGGGACGAATACCGGGACGGCGGCCACATTGTCACACCGCTTGAGGGCGGTCTTCTTCCGGTTGTGGGAAGCTGCCGTAAGTCCGATACCGGGACCAAGGTTCTCTTCTATCCGGATCCGACCATTTTCGAAACCGTGGAATTTAAGACGGACATCATCCGCAAGAAATTAAAGGAAGTCGCTTACTTAAATAAGGGACTGACCATTGTATTTAAAGATAAAATCGCAGGGGAAGAACTGACCTACTACGAAGAATTCGGTATTAAGAGTTTCGTTACTTACCTGACCCGTGAAACAAACAAGCTTCACCCGGAACCGATTTACATCGAAGGAAAAAGCGGCGACATCGAGGTGGAAGTGGCCTTCCAGTATACCGACAGCTACCAGGAGCAGATCAACTCCTACTGTAACCGTATCAATGTGGTGGACGGCGGTACGCTGGTGACCGGCTTTAAAACTGCCCTTACCCGTGTCATGAACCAGTACGCAAGAGAGCTTGGTATCTTAAAAGAAAAGGATGAGAATTTCGACGGTAAAGATATCCGAAACGGTCTCTTTGCCATTATATCCATTAAGCATCCGGATCCGCAGTTTGAAGGTCAGACAAAGACGAAGCTTGGCAACACCGACGCCAAAGTAGCGGTGGAGGATGTCTTCACCGGCGAGGTCACCCGGTATTTTGATAAAAACGTGGAAGAATTAAAGGCAGTTCTGGAAAATTCCATGAAGTCTTACAACGCCCGTAAGGCCGGAGATAAGGCCCGCAATGCTGTATTGAAGCAACTGCAGGACGTGGACTTTAAGAGTAAGCTGGCTGCCTGCTCCTCTCGTAAACCGGAGGAGTGTGAGCTCTACATCGTCGAGGGTGATTCCGCAGGCGGTACCGTAAAAACCGCCCGTAACCGTAAGACTCAGGCTGTACTTCCGCTTCGCGGTAAGATTTTAAACGTAGAAAAAGCCACCCTTGATAAGATTCTGGTCAACAACGAGATCAAATCCATGATCGCAGCCTTCGGTTGCGGTATCAGTGATGATTTCGATATTACCAAACTCCGCTTTGACAAGATTATTATTTTAACCGATGCCGACGTGGACGGTGCCCACATCAGCACCCTGCTTCTTACCTTCTTCTACCGTTTTATGCCGGAACTGATTTTAGAGGGCAAGGTATACCGCGGTCTTCCGCCGCTTTACAAGGTAACCTACGAGGATACGGACGGCAGTTCCGAAGACAATTCTGCCGACGGACAGTCCGACGAAGATACCGGTAAGACTTCCAAGGGCGCAAAGAAAACTAAGGCAAAGGGCAAAGGCAAGAAGTCCAAGAATGAAAAGTACTTATTCAACGATTTCGAGTTAGAGAAGTTCCGTAAGGAAGGCAAGAAGATTCTTGATTTGCAACGTTACAAGGGCTTAGGTGAAATGGATGCGGATCAGCTTTGGGAGACCACCTTAAACCCGGAGACCAGAATCCTTGCCCAGGTATCCATCAGCGATACCGTGGAGGCCGATGAGGTCACCACACTGCTCATGAGTAATAACGTTCCGCCGCGTCGCGCTTTCATTATGGAAGAAGCACGCTACGCGAAGCTTGATGTCTAAGGAGGTGTCCCATGTCTGAGAATTTTGAAAACAGCAATGTAATTCAGTTGGATTATTCCGAGGAAATGAAAACCTCCTTCCGTGACTATGCGGTCAACACCATTATCGACCGTGCCATTCCGGATGTACGAGACGGTTTAAAGCCGGTTCAGAGACGAATTCTGTACTCCATGATGGAGCTGGGCTTAGACCCGAAGAAGCCCCACCGTAAAAGCGCTCGTATTGTGGGTGATACCATGGGTAAATATCACCCGCACGGTGACTCTTCCATTTATGATGCCCTGGTTCACATGTCCGAGGATTACTCTCTGGCTATCCCGTTAATCGACGGTCACGGTAACTTCGGTTCCATCGACGGTGACGGTGCCGCTGCCATGCGATATACCGAGGCCCGCCTTTCGGAAGGTGCCATGACCCTCCTCTCCCATTTGGAGCAGGGCTTGGTTGACTTTATGCCGAACTTCGATAACAGCGAAAAGGAGCCGAAGGTCCTTCCGGCCATGCTCCCGAACCTGTTAATTAACGGTACCACCGGTATTGCGGTAGGTATGACCACCAATATGCCGCCCCACAATCCGGGCGAAGTCATCGACGCCGCCATTGCCATTTTGGACAAGCCGAACATCACTTTAGAAGGCCTGATGCGCCACATTCAGGGACCGGACTTTCCGACCGGCGGTATTATCACTAACGCAGATGTACTTCCGGAGATTTACGCCACCGGTGAAGGAAAAATTAAAATTCGGGCAAAGCATGAAATCGAGAACAGTGAAGGCGGCAGAAAAAATATTGTCTTTACCGAGATTCCGTACACGGCAGCCGGCAGTAAGACCCGATTGGTTGAAAATCTTGCCCAGCTTATGAAGGACAAGGTGTTTGAAGAAATGTACGATGTGCGGGACGAGTCCACCAAGGATGTCCGCATCGTGGTAGAAGTAAAGAAAGACCGGGACATCGACAATTTGTTAAACGGTCTCTTTAAGAAAACCGGTTTGGAAGACACCTACGGCGTCAACATGCTGGCGGTAAAGGAACAACAGCCGTATATTTTCAATTTGAAGACCCTTCTGGAAGAGTTTGTACTGTTTCAGGAAGAACTCTATACCAAAGAATACAAACATCTGTTAAAGAAAGCGGAGGAGCGCTTAGAAATCGTAGGCGGCTTAATCCGCGCCACGGATGTCATTGATTTGATTATCGAGATTCTCCGGGGCAGTACCAGCGTAAAGCAGGCAAAGGCTTGTTTGACCGCAGGCGACACCACAGACATTAAGTTTAAGTCCGAGGCTTCCAAAAAGCAGGCGGCAAAGCTTGACTTTACCGAACGCCAGGCCGACGCTATCCTTGCTATGCCGTTAGGCCGTTTAATCGGTCTGGAAATTATGAAGCTTCATGAGGAAAGCGATACACTCCATGCCAATATCGCCACCTACAAGACCATTCTTTCCGACCAAAACGAGCTCCACAGCGTTATCAAAACCCAGTTAAAGGAGTTCCGCAAAAAGTTCGCGGTTCCGCGTAAAACAGAGCTTGCCAATGTGGAACAGGCCGACTATGTTGTGGAAGAAAAGATTGAAGATATTTACGTCCTTGTGGATAAATTCGGCTACACCAAGTCCATTGATGTGGCTGCCTTCGGCAGAACCACCGAGGAAAACAAGAAGGAATACGCCCATATCGTGAAGATGAAGAACAACGACAAACTTTGTCTCTTTACCGCCCAGGGTAATATGTTCCAGGTAAAGGCTTCCGCCATCCCGAAGTGCAAGATGAAGGATAAGGGCGTTCTCATTCATACCCTTTGTAAAATCGGCAAGGAAGATGCGGTACTGTATACCGCTTTTGAGGATTTATTCGAATCGCAATTACTGTTTACGACTAAAAACGGCTTTATCAAAAGAGTTTCCGGTATCGAATTCGAAACCGGCCGTTCCATGATTGCCGCAACGAAACTGGATGACGGCGACACCGTTATCGGCATTTCTATGATGTCCGCTACGGATGTGCTTTCCGGTAGCATGAAGGTAATTCTTCTGACCGAGAGTATGGCCTCCCTGGCCTTCCCGGTGGAGGACGTTCCGGAGCTTAAGAAAGCCAGCCGCGGCGTAAAAGCCATTACCTTTGATAAAAACGACAATGCTCTGGCATTTGCCGGCGCCTTCCACGCACGAGTGGAGACCTTTACCTTTAACGGAAAAGAACTTTCCACCAGAAGAGTCCGCATGCGCCAGAGAGCCGCAAAAGCACAGAAGGCGGCGCTGTAAAGGGGACGCACAAGCCTTTCGTGTCGCATTGTTTTTAACAACCCATACCCTGCACCTTATTACTATCGATTTTATGCATATCGCAACGCTCCGTCAGACTTCCTCTAAGAACGACTAGGACGCTCGGTAACATCCTCGCGCCCAGTCTTTTCTAAGAGGCGATTTCGACTGCGCTAAAGGCGCGACCCTTCGGGAATGCAAAAATCAATAGTAATAAAGGGCAGGGCATTTGCTTTTTATACCGGGTGCGACACGAAAGGCTCGTGCTGATATACCGTTCCCTTCTTTTTTTACATTCAGAAAAAGGAGCACTCTGTATAGAATGCTCCTTTTAAATGCTCTTCTTTACTTTTCACTTAATACCGCACTGATAATCGCGCGTCCTGTGGTTTCTCCGATCGGATTTCCTGCATAGTCTCCGTATTCTTTTACGATACGGAAGCCTTCTTCAGATAACCAGGTATGTATCTGCTCTAATGACACGTAATGTTTTACGGAAGGCATTTCCTTGCGAATTTTCTCACCGGTTGCCGTTTCCAGTTCATACCGTCGCGTAGATTGAATCAATCCATTTTCCGCATCGTAAGTGCTGTCGCACAGTAACATCCTCCCTGTAGTTCCGTGACCGTCGATTCCTTGCCAAATAGCACGCTCTCCCGAATGTACGTACCACTGCTCCGGATGGAAGGTATGGTTGTAATCAATGTACAACATTCCTCCTGGTTTTAACGCAAGCTTTGCTTTCTCAAGCAAAACCTTCTGGGCACGTTCCGGTCCTTCTTCGGACACAATATTCATGAGAAAATTCCCGGCAATTACCACCACATCGTAACCGTTTCCCCAAGCATCCGTAACGACATCTGCAGTCTGCCAGGCGATGTTTTCTAAGCCTTCTGCTTTCGCAGGTATTTTCCGAAGCATGGCCTCGTCCAAATCCAACCCAACCGCCGTATGTCCGGCTTTTGCAAGGGGCACCAAAATGCGTCCGCTGCCGCATGCAATTTCCAAAATACGCTTCGGTGCCGTGCCGAGACAGGATAATAGAAACGCCACATCCTCGGTTCCGGTTTCATCAATTTCATACATATCCGCAGACCAATCCGCAATAATAATATCTTCTTTTAACACAATAAAATCCTCCGTTTTCTGTAGGAGGGTTAAATTATAGTCGCCCTCCTGTCAATTAATCTATTATCTACTGTCTTTCCCATATGAAATCATCCTTTCCGTTGTTTGATAACTCTATTTTAGCATACGTTGCTATCACAAACAAGCATCACATTTTCCGATTCCGGCTATCGCTATAGTGATACCTACCTTCCAAACAGATACCTATCAAAAACAGACCTCGAAGCTTCTGTCTTTCGACACAAAGTTTAAGGTCCGTTTTTCTATTCACCCGGATTTCTTTCGGTACGCTTTTCACTCAATTGCCGCATCTTCGCATTATAAAATCTTTTCGTTCAATATCTCCACCGCTTTTTCCACATCGGAGTCTTGTAAGCCTTTTAGCGCATCCACAAATACAAGATGCTTCCTAAGCTCCGGGGAACCGGAATAATCATCCCCGTAACAATCATCCAATATCACATATCCTTCCGTCTCCGGATGTTCCTTTAAAAAGCAAAGCACCTCCGCGGTACGATTCGGTAAGTCTTCTTTCCAAGGCGTTACATCAAATATCTCCATCCCGTTTGATTCCAGCACATAAACCAACTGTGGCCAGTTATCGCATTCCTGCTGATGGCTTTTTTGTTCCTCGCATATCTTTCGATACGCTTCACTGCCGAACCGCCAGGTAGAAATCACTACAATCTTTGCCGCGGTACATTCTACAATCCGGTGCAATCGTTCCACAGCACCCGGAAGTAATGTCTGCAAGTACATTTTCGAAGAAAATACATCCAGCACACCGTCAATGTCCAAAAATATCAATTTCATCTTCTCACCTGCGTATTCTTTCCGAACACGTCCTCTCCCTTTGCAATCCGTTCGTTCACATGGGAAAGTATCTTCTGACACAGAACTTCCGTTGCTTCAATATCCGTACAAAGTTCCGCCACAATGGCTTCTCCTTCCGCAAGGGCAGCTTCATACTGCGCCCGGGACAGCTCCCCTGACGCATATGCCGCATCCAATTCGTCCCGGTCATCCACCTCCACATCTCCCTGAGGAGTAAAAATCACATCCAGATATTTGTCCGTAAAGTAAGCCACACCGTCCTCATCGTAGCCCCAGTCTTCAATTACATCCACATACCAGCCGGTAACGGACCAGTCATAGGTAACGCCTTGTATGGTCTTTTTCTCCGGAGCAAGCATTGCCGTAATTGCCCGGCTCTTTCCTTCCGGTATCAATTGAAGCCAAACCATTCCTTCTCCGCACACCGGAAACTTTCCTGCCTTTTCCCGTTCCCAATAGAACGTATCTCCCGCAAGCAAACGGATCACTCCCGCATAGCCCCGATACCCTTCCGTATCCACCTGCATATGATAATACGGAAACCCTTGAAAATACCACTTCTTGTCTCTGTCCAATCGTTTCTTTGTCATACCGTAAACCCTTCCTTCTCTTGTCACGGCAAGCAAACCGCGGAGTGTCTTTGTCTTAAACAAGGCACATCTCTTTAAAACAAAAAGACGTCGTCGGCTATCCTGCCGATAGGCGTCTTTCCCACTGCTTCCCTGCCTATAAAAATATCTTAGCACATGACTCTTTTAGAGACAACGTTCCGGCTACATTATTTACAATATCGTTACATTTTGTTAATTTTCTCCGATTTTATTCACATCGCTACAACGTTTTATTTCCTTCGTTATTTGTGGTACACTATACCATAAAACAAGTCAATTTCAAAGTGCACGTCGGAACGCACGTTACATTCAATACTTTTTTCGTAAGGAGGCTTCTTTTTATGACTAAGAAATGGTATCGCCGCCGCAAGCGGCTCCTTGAAATATTAGAAGTCGGCAATGATTTGGACCATGTCAGCCGCGCTTATGATTTCCTAAGTGCCTTTGCCATCGTACTGAATCTGACCGCCAGCATTATGTATACCTTTGACAATCTTCAGGCTCAGTTCGGTTCCGTATTGCTTTGGATTGAGCGTATTACGGTTGCTTTTTTTGCACTTGACTATGTGCTTCGTTTGTTTACCGCACGGGTTTTATACGAAGACGAAAAGGACATGACGGAAGGACGCGCCCTGCGAAAATATATCTTCTCTTTTATGGGTATTATCGACCTATTGTCTTTCCTTCCGTATTACTTACCGATTTTCTTCCCGTCGGGAACCGTAGCATTCCGAATGATTCGTATCGTGCGTATTTTCCGCCTGTTCCGAATCAACGCCTATTACGATTCCCTGCATGTTATTACGGAAGTTATTTACGGCAAGCGTTCCCAGCTCATTTCCTCCGTAGTTATCATTCTGATTCTTATGGTAGGTTCCAGCCTTTGCATGTACAGCTTGGAGCATGAGGCTCAGCCGGATGTATTCCGGAATGCCTTTTCCGGCGTCTGGTGGGCCGCTTCCACCCTGCTCACCGCAGGCTACGGCGATATTTACCCCGTAACGACACTGGTCAAGATATTCGGTATCTTTATCACGTTTCTCGGTGTCGGCATGGTTGCAATCCCTACCGGTATTATTTCCGCAGGTTTCGTTGACCAGTACTCCCGTCTGAAACGCAGAAACGAATACGGTTACGAAGCTGACATGCACTTTATTTAAATCGAAATCGGCCCTAACGACAAGTGGCTCGGTCAGCGTATTGCCGACTTAAAACTACCGTCCGGTATGATTGTTGCCATTATAAAACGTGACAATGAAATCCTCATCCCGCGAGGTGACCTAGTCTTAGAGGAAGCGGACCTTCTTGTTTTGGGTGCGGAACCTTACGAAGACGACGAACATATCAACTTAAAGGAAGTTGTGTTAAAAACCCACAATCCATGGACCGGTCTACGTATCCGGGATTTGGACATTTCCCGCCAGTCCATCATCGTTTTGGTAAAGCGAAGAAATAAGTCCCTGATTCCAAACGGTAACATGAAACTGGAAGCCGGCGACCGGGTATTTATTTACACGAAGCTCCACCTGTCCGGTCGCTTTTATTTTATTATCTCCGGTCATTATGAACAAGCTCTGCCCTTTCCCGGCTACTCTCTACTCCAAAAGCCCAAGTTCCGCCTTCCATTTCAAAATCCGGAGCACTGAGGTATCAATCTGTTCTTCGGATATTCTCCCGTCCTCTACTGCCGCAAGTACCGCCGGTATCTGTACCTCAAAGTCGGTACAGCAAAGCATATCGTTTCCTGCCAGCACCGCTGCCACCGCTGCGTTTTCTTTCCCCGTAAAGTCCTGTATAGCATCCATATACAGATCATCCGTGAGAATGACGCCCTCAAAGGAAAGCTCCTCCCGCAAAATCCGATGCACCTCCGGTGATAAGGATGCGGGGTTCTCCCTGTCCATGCATTGCACGATATTGTGGGATACCATCACCGCTTCCGCACCGGCCTCTATTCCTGCCAAAAACGGTTTAAAATCATTTTCTTTGTAGACTTCATAGGCGCGACTGTCATATACAATTCCTTTATGGGTGTCCGCATTATCGCCGTAGCCCGGAAAATGCTTCAACACACTGCCAAGCCCTGCCGTTTTTGCCGTTTTCACTACAGTTTCCACGTATTCCGCCGTTTCTTCCGCAGTTCCTCCAAAGCTTCGCTCATACAAGAACGCGCCCTTGCTCCGTGAAATATCACACACCGGAGCCAGATTCACATTAATCCCCAGTTCCGATAACAATCCCGCTTTTTCTTTCGCATCTTCTGCAATTCGCGCCATCCCTCCCACTGCATATAACTCTCTCGGAGATAGAAAGGCGCTTTCCCGAAATGCCGGATATTTACTGATACGCACCACCGGACCACCCTCTTCATCTACGGAAATAATCATCGGAATTCCTGCATCCTCCTGATAAGACGCAATCTTTTCCCGCATTGATGTTTTTGTTTCTCCTTCAAAATCTCTTGCAAACAATACAAATCCGCCGACCTTATACTCTGAAACCGCTGTCTCTGCCTCCTTCGGACAACGTACCAAAAACATCTGACCTACTTTTTCTTCTGTGGACATTCCCGCAAGCAACTTCAACAAATTCGCATCTAAGTCAGAGTCATCCTGTTCCGGCATATCCGTAAGTTTCGGTTCCTCTTGTTCCGTAACTTCCTCCGGACTTTCCGTCGGTTTCGCTTCTCCCGTCGCCTTCGGCGGAATCGCGGGTGTTGTCGATTTTTCCGGTGGTTCTTCCTGTAGCCCGCAACCAGCCACGAAAAAAATCCAGCCGATCAAAAGAACTCCGTACAGTAAATGTTTTTTATTTCTTCCTTTTTCATTTCTTTTTTCTTTTTTCATGCCGTATTCTTCTCCTTGTATCCCTCTCACTCTATTATATCTCCCTTCTGTCCGAAAAGCAATTTTCTTCCTTTATCACTTTATGCAGCTACTGCAAAAAGCGGCGGTTTTAGCCCTTTTTACCATATTTCTTGAGAAGATGCGCAAGTTTTATGTAGTTTTCAACAATTTTGCAACTTTCAGAAAATTAGGCTTTTCTTTTTGCCCCAACCTGTGCTATAATACTGTTTGCGCCCTCATTCGACAAAGATTGCGTTTTGTTTTCTGCGTCGTATGCGGTTCACAAACTAAAGGAGTATTTCACTATGGAACAGAACAATGAAATGCAGAATTTTGAACAGCGCCTGAAGCAGTTGGTGGCAATGGCCCGCAGCAATAAGGATGTGCTGGAAGTGGATAAAATCAATGACTTTTTCAAGGAAATGAACCTTGAGGTCAGTCAGATTGATAAGATATATGAGTACCTGGATGCCCACGGCATTCTGGTGATGTCTCCGATGAACGGCGAGGATTTGCCGGACGACGAAGAGCTTTTGGAAATCGATGACGCCGAGGATGCGCTGGCAGAGCTGGAAGACTTAAACGCTCTGGCAAATGTCATGTCCGATGACCCGGTAAAGCAGTATTTAAAGGAAATCGGTAATTATCCGTTGCTTTCCATCACGGAAGAAATCGAGTTGGCAAAGCGTATCGAAAACGGTGACGAGCACGCAAAAAAGATTCTGGCAGAATCCAACCTTCGTCTCGTTGTCAGCATTGCAAAGCGCTACGTGGGACGCGGCCTTTCCTTCCTTGACCTGATTCAGGAGGGTAATCTCGGTCTCATCAAAGCAGTTGACAAATTCGATTACAATA
>CALBKM010000036.1 GCA_937895705.1 uncultured Clostridia bacterium | reverse complement strand
ATAACACGGGTCAAAACATGACCGATGTGCGGCTTTCCGTTTGCGGTCGGCGGGCCGTCATAGAAGGTATAAGTCTCGCCCTGCTTTCTAGCCTCGATACTCTTCTCGAAAATCTTCTCGTCTTTCCAGAACTTTTCGACTTCTTTTTCTCTGTCCACGAAATTCATATTCGTGTCTACCTTGTTGTACAGCATAGTTATCCTCCTTTTTTGGTGCTAGTCACGGAACTTTTCATACCCGGGGACTCTTGTCTCGTCTTTCGGATGTAAGGCTTTCTAATTGTTTCGGGCAAATATTTAATAAACAACTCGTAACCGGCTCCAACGCGACATTCCTTTCGCGTGTCGCCTTGTTTAGACGTCCTGTCTAAACATTGCGGTGTACAATCGAAACAATAAGAAAGACTAACATCCTACACAAAGTTCCAAGAGTCCCCGGGTATGGAAAGTTCCTGGAATCGAAAAAGGCGATGAGAAAGAAAAGAAAAAGCCTTCATCCCAAATAGGACGAAGGCTAAAATGTCATCGTTATACCACCTATTCAGTACGCAGGCTTTCGCCATTTATACCTTCTTTCTGTAACGGGAAAGTCCCGGCGCGGTCTACTGACTCAGCTTTCGACCTGCAACTCAAAAGTGATTTTCCAAGCATCCGCTACTCGCATCCGGCTTCCACTGTCCCGGATTCGCTGTGCCTTTCGGCAGATGTGTACTCTCTTTCTCAACGTCTTTTTGTGTTGTAAATTCAATTATCTTATAGTATACGAGGGGTTTCGAGAATTGTCAAGGATTTTTTTTATGGTTTCTCCCTTTATGAATTCTATGTTACCGGCTGTAATGCTGAAAGTTTCAAGCCCTTATACTAACGTTTCCGCAACTATCTGCTCCAACACACCGACAGGCATCTCTTGTTTTAGGAAAATCTGCAACATTCCTTTGGACGTCACTTTATAACCTCCTAATACTTCCCTATACTTCGACACAGCCTTTGCTTCAATGTTAATATGGTCTTTAAAGGGAATCAATCTTACAAAAGACTCTCCGACATAATAACTTGGAATTTTAGCCCACATCGTTTCTTGCGGTTCTGACGAAGCACTATCAAAAATCATCTTTCTTAAAGCATTGTACATATCAATTATTTCAATCGGATATTTTTCTATATATTCTCTTACCTGCTCATTCATTTGAACCTTTCATCCTCCATTAATGAAACGTAGAATATGCATCGACTTTAATCACACTGTCCACGTGCACATAGATATCCATGTAACATACTCCGTCCTTTTCATATTCATGTTCGAAACAACAAACGATATCATCACATAGTTTATCTTTAAAATTATTAGCTTGCAAGAACTCCATGATGCATTTATATCCCGTCGGTATTCTCTCAAAGGGTTGAATAAAAGGTTCCTTTACCGTAATAACCGCATACTCTGCCTCTTTATTTTGAGCATATTCCACACCCACACAGTCCGTCTGAAATCCTTCCGGAAGCATATATGCAGCTACATAGCCATGAAGTCCGAACCTTGTCTGTAATTCCTGAGACACATACGGAAAATCCCAGCCAATCAATCTTGCATTCGGATTCTCTGCAGTTAGTCCGCTCATCTTGCCCCATTTTTTCATATAATTTTGCACATCGGTTTCCGGATTCGGTGAAATCATTACATATCTCGCCATTTTAAAAGCAGGTACTTTTCGAATCTCAACTTCGGAGTATATTTCGTCCTTAGATGACATATTCTCTCGCACCAACTCATCTAATTTACATGAAAATACAGAGCATAATTCCACAAGCTTATTAAGCTCCGGCGTAACCTCTTCCGATTCCCATCTGGAAACGGTCTGCCTTGTAACACTCATCTTCTCTGCAAATTGTTCCTGTGTCAGTTTATTCATTTTTCTTAAATACTGTATGTTAGTTCCTAAACTCATAAATCCATCTCCAATCAATTTTTATTAATGTTCTATCGGCCAACAGAAGATTACATAACCGAATCTGTTCTGTAATCATTTACCATTATGGCACATAGCACTTTGTATTAAAACCAACCAAGATGTGCTTTTTTACATAATTATGTAATACGAGCTTTACATTTCACGTATAAAAAACCTCAACCATTCATCTGTAAACTCCAACTTTTAGGGCCGTCCCCTTGCATAAATTATAACATGATACTCACTGTTTTTCTACAAAAACCGCTTCAAATTTCTGCTGGACTTATTTCCCATAATATATTATGATATAATAACCACGTAGTAACTATTATCGTGGACGGTCGCTGAAAAGAACATAAAGTTCCTTTCAGCTCTTGCTTTATGATAATATACACACATTGTCGCTTGTTGCGCGAAAAGGAGGTATTCCTATGACCGAACGTAATCTTACCCTGCTCACCGATTTCTACGAAATCACCATGATGCAGGGCTATTATAAAGAAAGTCGTAATGATATTGTTGTGTTCGATGCATTTTACCGACGCAATCCCTCCGACGGCGGCTATGCCGTTTGTGCAGGTCTTGCCCAGGTCATTGATTATATTAAGAATCTACACTTTGATAAAGAGGATATCGATTATCTTCGCGGAACCGGAATGTTTGACGAGGATTTCCTGGCCTATCTGGCGGGCTTCCGCTTTACCGGTTGCATTTATGCCATCCCGGAGGGTACCGTGGTGTTCCCGATGGAGCCTCTTGTAAAAGTGGTTGCGCCGATTATGGAAGCGCAGTTTGTGGAGACGGCCATACTCACCATGGTGAATCACCAGAGTCTCATTGCCACCAAGGCGGCCCGGGTTTGCTTTGCGGCAAAGGACGGCGGTGTGATGGAGTTTGGTCTGCGCCGGGCCCAGGGTCCGGATGCGGGCATTTACGGTGCCAGAGCCGCGGTTATCGGCGGTTGTATCGGTACCAGTAATGTGCTTGCGGCACAAAAGTTTCAGGTTCCGGCTCTCGGCACCCACGCTCACAGCTGGATTATGAGCTTTCCGGACGAACTGACCGCATTCCGCACTTATGCAAGTCTCTATCCGCAAAATGCGACGCTTCTCGTTGATACTTACGACACTCTTCGTTCCGGTGTACCGAATGCCATTCAGGTATTCACGGAGCTTCGGGATGCCGGCAAGATGCCGACCCGTTACGGCATTCGCCTTGACAGCGGTGACCTTTCTTACCTTTCCAAGAAAGCAAGAAAGATGTTAGATGACGCCGGTTTTACCGACGCTACCATCTGCGCCTCCAGCGATTTGGATGAGTTTATTATCGAGTCCCTGAACTTGCAGGGCGCTCGTATCGATACTTGGGGTGTGGGCACCAACCTCATTACCTCCAAGGATTGTCCGGCCTTCGGCGGCGTATATAAACTGGCGGCCATTGAAGAAAACGGCACCTTTACTCCAAAGATTAAGCTGTCCGAAAACCCGGCAAAGATTACGAACCCGGGTAATAAAACCGTGTTCCGTATTTATGACAAGGAAACCGGCAAGATCAAGGCAGACGTTATTGCCTTTGCCGATGAACAGCTTAACGAAAACAAGCCGCTTCTGTTGTTCGACCCGGTGGATACCTGGAAGAAGACCGAACTTTTACCGGGTACCTTTACCGTACGGGAGCTTCTTGTTCCGGTATTTGTGGACGGCGCTTGTGTCTATGAGTCTCCTTCCGTCATGGAAATCCGGGACTACTGCACGAAGGAAAAGGATACCCTCTGGGAGGAAACCAAGCGTTTTTCCAACCCACAGAAAGTATTTATCGACCTTTCCGAACGACTTTACAAAACAAAACAGGAACTTCTGGATAAGATTCATTCCGAAAACAGACGTCATTCCTAAAGGAGTACTGATGCTTGCCGTGTTCTTTAGGAACCTCCGACGGATTGCACGACTTTACAACAGAAACAACATAGAAAGAAGGACCCCATGAAAAAATATATCCGACTTCTCATTATACCGGCGGCTCTATGGACCCTCGGCATGGGACTTGTCTTACTTGGGGGTGGATGTAACCGAACTGTAGCGGATTCCGACCCTGCGGATGTAGGTGCGGATGAATCCTCTCACGCGGATAGTATCACGCCCGACACAAAGCCGGGCACAGAGCCATCCGGCACACCGTCGGCCGCTCCGACCGGTACCTCTACTCCGGAAGCGACAATTACACCGAAGCCTACCGGGCTCCTTACGCCGACAAAAGAACCCACTCCCACGCCGATTGCGGTAAACACGGACAGTTCGACCGTTACCTATCTGGTGAATCGGGAATATCCTTTATCGGAAAACTTCGTCCCGGAGGGGCTGACCACACCGGATGTGTTGTTTCCTTTTTCGGATACCACCATCGACAAAGCGAAAATGACCCCGGAAGCGGGAGAGGCACTGACTCGTTTGTTTGATGCGGCTTATAACGAAGCGGGACTTACCCTGTACGGCGTTTCCGCTTACCGTTCCTACGCAAGACAATATACCATTTACGCCACGAACCTTGCCACCCGCGGCGTTTCCCATACCAACCGCTATTCCGCGGCCCCGGGCAGAAGCGAGCACCAAACCGGTCTTGCCATTGATATTTCCTGTGCTTCGGAAGGTTTTGGTCTTGAGACCACCTTTGCGGATACTCCGGAAGGAATCTGGGTTGCCGAAAACGCCCACCGGTTCGGCTTTATCCTTCGTTACCCTAAGGACAAGGAGCATATCACCGGCTACAATTACGAGCCGTGGCACATCCGCTATGTAGGATGTGACCTGGCCGGATATTTGTATGAAACCGGCCTGACTTTAGACGAATATTACGGTGTCCCTTCCACGTTATCTGCGGAATATCTGGAAACCACACCGCTTATCGATACTACCGCCGAAAGTTACCTTTCCATCTATCGGCAATATAACAAACCACAGTCAAACGAATAAGGAGGTTTTCCATGAGAACAATTTTAGCGGTTTTTGTCATTGCTTTATTCTTCATCCTGTTTTTCCCGGTTTGTCTGCTTTTATTACTGCTCCGCAAATTTAACCGCAGACTGGCCAGCCGCATTTCCCAATTTCTTGTACGGGGAGCTTTTAAAGCTTCCATGTGGCCGGGCGGCATGAGGTACACCGTTCTCGGCAAAGAAAATGTGCCGACGGACACCCCGGTATTGTATGCAGCCAACCACCGCAGCATTTTGGATGCGGCCCTCGGCTACATCGCCGTGCCGAACCTAACGGGCTTTGTGGCAAAAAAGGAAATCCGAAAGGTTCCGTTTTTAAACCTTTGGATGTACAATGTAAACTGTCTGTTTTTGGACCGCTCGGATATTAAGGCAGGCCTCAAAGTAATCTTAACTTGTATCGATTACATAAAAGCCGGATACTCCATCTTTATCGCCCCGGAGGGCACCCGCAGTCATGACAAGGACCCGTTACCGTTTAAGGACGGCAGCTTAAAGCCGGCCCAGAAAACCGGTTGTCCGATTGTTCCTGTTGCCATCACCGGCACCGATATTTTATTCGAAAACCACAAGCCGTGGCTGAAAAAGACCAAGGTTATCTTAGAATTCGGCAAACCGATTTATTTAAACGAACTGGACCCGGAGATTCAGAAACATCCGGGCGCTTATGTCAGAGAAAAAGTAATCGAGTTATTGAACGGACATGATGCCCTGCTTCACTAAAATCAGGCTTCCGTTGACCACAATCCGCCAAGAATACAAAAGTTTTTCTTGCATAAACGCACCTCTCGTGGTAAGATAAGCCATGGGTAAAAACAAAGAGGAGGGCACAACATGAATCCATTAACAATCGTTGCAATTGTACTCGGCGTAATTCTCGTCGCTTTAATTGTACTTTCCATTGTCGGCAAAAAACTTCAGAAAAAATCCGATGATGCACAGGCAAACATCACCGCAGGTGCACAGTATTATTCCATTATGGTCATCGACAAAAAGCGCATGAAACTGTCGGAGGCCGGTTTCCCGCAAATCATCGTAGACCAGACTCCGAAGTGGCTCAGAGGCCGTAAAGTTCCGGTAGTCAAGGCTAAAATCGGTCCGAAGATTGCCAGCCTTATGTGCGATGAGAAGGTATTCGACAAGGTTCCGGTAAAAAAGGAAGTAAAGGCTTTTATGAACGGCATTTACATTGTTGACGTAAAGGGACTTCGTTCCGGTCTGGAAACCCAACAAGAAAAGAAAGGCTTCTTTAAGAGGCTTCGCGACAGAGCACAGAGCATTGCCGAAGAATCCAAAAAGCCGGCAAAGGCTACTCCGGGCGGTATCGATCCGAAGAAAGATAAGAAAAAGAAATAACTATTCGTATAAAAACAGACACCCCTATGTAAGGTGTCTGTTTTCTTTTTCCGCCGCAAAACCGTTCATTTCAATCGATTATCCTATTCACTCTGCTCGCAGGACTGCACCTTTAACACCAGGGTACACTCTCCGGTCTTTTCTCCGTTGATTTCCAACCCGTATTTTAAGGTTGCCCGCAAAAACTCTTCCTCTTCGTAAAGCTCCAGCGTATGGGTATTCACTCCAACCAACAGTGCCCCGTAAGGTGTCTCGTAGTTGGTCAGATACTCTTCCCCCGGCAAAAACAACAAGCGGGTATTCATGGAATCTCTTTTCTGCAGTTCCAGTTCCCTGTCCGACACCTTAATCCTACACTTTGTTGCCTTCCCGCTCTCCTCTGTTTCTTCATAAAGCAAATAGTGTTTATCGCCCTTTTTATAGTGCTGGCCGAAATTAATCACTTCAATGGGAGCTTCTTCCTCTTCCATGGCATATTGCAGTCCCATAAGAGAAATAATCACATTCTTTGTCATCGTCATACCTCCTGTCCGTTACATCCCTATTTTCTTTCTGAATTCTTTCGCATATGACCTGGACACACGCACGCAGGTCTGAGAAGAAAAATACGCCAAACAGGTCCGGTCTTCATCCACTTTTACTCCGGCCACCTTTCCCGTGTTCAGCACGACGGACTTGGATATTCTCATATAGCCCCGTTCTCCAAACATTTCTTCTATTTCAAACAATTTCTGGTTCACTTCATACTTCCCGTTTTTTGTTATGGCATACACCCGTTTCTCCAACGCTTCAAAATAATATATCTGATCCGTTCCGAGCCTATGCATCACATCATTCTTTTTCCCGAACACCGACTCCGCGGACTTGGTCACCGGTTCATCGGCTGTTTGCAAAATTACTTCCGTTTCCGGTATCGGTACGTGCTTCGGCTCACCTGCACCGTACAGCACTCTGAGTCCCAGAGCCAGACAGCGACAAAAACGTTTCAAATATTTATTGTGCACCATTGCTTCCGTATATCCTGCAATCAGGTAGCCGTAGTGTTTCTCGGCATATACAATGGGAAGCACGTGAAAATTATGCACATCCGCCGGGATGGTCATATTTTCCGGCAGAAAACTTCCGTCTGCCGTTTTTACCGCCCCGCCGGAAACAATACAATTCGTAAGATAATGGCAGTACACCTCTCCGTCCGGATCCAGCAAATCCACCGCCAACAATTGGATGTCCGGAATCAGATATTCCCTATCCTTTACGATTGCCATTATTTCGCTTACGGAACCCGCCTCCACAAAAGCCTCCTCTAACTTACTGTTCCGGAAAAACACATTCTGCCTCTCATCCTTCTCGGATTCTGCCAGACGATAACGTAAATTCGAAGGACTCTGGCTTCCGCAGCCGCAGCTCTTTCCGGTAATGAGGGAATATGTCAGCAGTGACTTTAACGGAACAGTTTCCCCGCTGATTAACTCATGCAACCGGTTCAGCGCCTTCGCACCGCACTCTTTTGTATTGACAGGAAATGTTGTGATGGATACTAAATTATTAAAAGCACACGGATGCGCGTTATAACCGCACACCCGGATATCTTCAGGCACCCGGATTCCCTGATTAAACAGCGCTTTGATTAATCCCAAAGCCACGATATCCGTAATACAGACAATCGCCTCCGGCATTTCCACATTTCCGCAGGCAATATCCTTTGCCAACTTTTCCGCACAATCCGTCCAATAACCGCCGTATAACGCTACACACTTATCCGGATCCAGACCATGCTTCTTTATAGCCTTTTCAAACCCCTCAACTCGTCCGTTATTATTATTTTTCACACCGCCCAGACAATAAATTCTGGTACAACCGTGCACTACAATCAAATGATCGGTAAGTGCTTCAAAATCCTTCATACTATCTAACGCAAAACAATCTTCGGACACATCCGAACTGCCGATGGTAACCACCGGAATCCGGCACTTTTCTTTCAACAACGTTTCAACTTCCCGTGCCACATGCTTGTGTGCGGAAAAAGAACGCTCTACAAAAAGAACACCGTCATAATCCTCAAAACGAATGGAAGAATAAACGCACTCTTCCTTGTTTGTATCTACCATTCCGGAACACAGCATGGAAAATACCGTGGTCTGATACCCAAGTTCATTGGCACGCTTCTCCGCTCCGATTACATATCCGTCGCTGTAATCCTCTTTCATCTCTCCGTTAATAAAACAAATCTTATTCTTTCGTTCCAACCGCATCTCGCTCCTTCCGAACAGACTGTTATCCCGACTTTTGCACTTCTACTATCAAGCTTACCCTATCCCCTTCCGTTTGTCAATAACAAGCGGCACATTTTTACGTCTAAGTTGCCATCCCATCAAGCATTTACACCTTTGGCAACTTAGTTTGCTTTTTTGACAACTTAGTGCAAAATGTGACCTCTTATCCCACATTCTTACCACTTATCCCACATATATTGCATTCCGAAAAAGCAAATGATATAGTAAATATTGTAAAAGACATTTGTCTTTGCGCATAACCCTCGTTTGAGTTATAAATCTCGCAAAATTGCTCATGCAAATTTACCAAAGGTGGCCTACCCAGCCACCTTATTTGCATTCAAGACGAAACTGTTCCCTGTGTTTATACTCATACTTATACTCATATTTTTTTATTGCACTCGCCCCGAATAAGGAGTATAATTAGAATACTAATTTACATAAAAAGGAGTGTTACGACATATGGATAAAATGCCTGAAATCCTGTCCTTTTCCGACGGGAGTAACTATTGGGAACATACCTTTGAAAAATTCCATGCGAGAGTTTATGTACCGGTCAGCGCACCGATTACAGAGATTGTAAACTTCGGTTTCCGCGCACCTTACCTGCTTGTATTCGAAGAGAACGCACAATCCGCAGAGGCGGCCAAGAATTTTGCCGATGCTTCCGGACTTACCGAAATCGCAACAAGTTTCGGAGGAAGCGTTGTATTTATTTATCCGACCTGCGAGGGAGGCTGGGACAAGGCACCGCAGGATCTGTTTGCTTCTCTGATTTCCGAATCCAGAATCAGCCAGTACTACAAAACCGGAACCGCAATTATGCGGGATCGTTTTACCGGCAATTGGAACGGCTACTACATCCGCGGCGCAGTGCTTCGTACCTTCCTTTACGGCTTCGGCAAATCTGCGGACTACATCGCAAAGAACTGTCTGCAGCGCATTGAAGGCGACGGTCTTTACGGCAAGGGTGACATTACTCCGGTTTGCTGCATTTTGGAAAACCTGTCCGTAATTCCGGCACCGGCAGACAATGCCCGGGACATTCCGGTAGTTTCCGTCGGCAACAGCGCTGCCGCAAATGCCGCATTAACTGCCGGTCTTGATCATGTATTGATAAAAGATTCCGCCGATTACAAAAAAGATTTTCACGATTTCTGCGATCGCTATCACCGCATGATGGGCAACCTTCTTCCGCAGGCAAATCTGGATGAAATGGGTATGGTATGCGAACCGGGCTATTGCACCGTTCCGACCTCCGGAGACAATCGCGGTGACGATAAAGATACCGCGGAGCATAACATCGGCTATGTGGCTTATTATAATAAAAAGATTACGGAAGAAGGCAAAAAGGTGCCGCTTCTGTTCTGTTTCCACGGCGGCGGAGATTCTGCCTTTTGCATGACCAGCGTATCCGGATGGTTCCGGGTGGCTGCAAAGTACAACTTCCTGTTAATCAGCGTAGAGCACCACATGAACAGCACCGCCACCGAGGCGGTTGCAATGCTGAATCAGTTAAAGGATAAATATCCGGTTGATACGGAGCGGATTTTTTCCACCGGTTTCTCCATGGGCGGCTGTAAGTCCTGGGATTTGTTTCAGGAATATCCGAAGCTGTTTGCCGGCGTGGCACCGATGTCCGCCACCTTTGAAATCGGCCGCAATGTGTTCGGTCAGGATGTGGGACCGATTAACCGGGACATCGTAGTTCCGACTTTTTATGTAGGCGGTGAAATCACTCCGCTTCCGGAGCTTCCGTTCCAGGCACAAAAGTGCATCGATCGCGTTGCATATGTATTTGATGTCAACAAAGTAGTTACAAACTACGATGTGAAACTGGAAGAAAAAGACAACTGGGACAACCCGATTTACGGTATCAGCGGAGACGCTGTTTACAAAATCGCCGACCCGTCCCGCGGCAGTGTTCTGACTCTCAACCTGTTCGAAAGTGAAAACGGCTGTTGCTATACCGTTTTCGGCAGTGTAGACAATCAGGGCCATGAAGTACGCCACCACAGCTGTGAACACGCATGGAAGTTTTTACAGAACTTCCGCCGCTTACCGGACGGCACCGTTTTGGGCGGCAAAACGGAAGATATTAAAGCAATATTCGAAGTTTAGTATACTTTTCATTTTCATTTTTTCCCGTAAAAGGGCCGGTCGTCAAAGACCGGCTCTTTTCAATTTCTTTTGTATAATCTCCTTTTATCCGGCAATACTCCTAACAAAACACCAAGTAAAAGGAGTATAACTATGTTACATATAATTTTTCGTTTCCCGCATCACAAAACCTTCCCGGCACGCTTACTGTTACAGCAAGCCGTAGCCCTTCTTTGTATCCTTGTCTCTATTGTCCTGCTGTTACCGCCGGCAACTTATGAACCGAGCGCCGCCTCTCTCTCTTTAGAGGACCGGATCCTGCGCCTGCATATCCTTGCGGCAGACAACGACACCGCATCTCAGGAAATCAAACTTCACGTCAGGGATGCCGTGCTTTCCCTCATTCGGAACGGCGTGGATGATGCAAACACCGCAGCAGAGGCCGAAGCCACACTGGTCTCTCTTCTTCCGGAAATTGTGGCCGCAGCAAATCGTGTGTTGGAAGAATACGGCGTGTCCTACCGTGCAAACGCAGAACTTACCACGGAGTTTTTCCCCATCAAACAATACGGTTCTCTGCTGTTACCACCTGGGGAATATCGGGCCTTACGCATTGTTTTGGGCGACGGCGGGGGCAAAAACTGGTGGTGTATGCTCTATCCTTCCCTTTGCTTTACGGAAGGTATTACCGCCACCATTTCGGAAGAGGAAAAAGAAGAACTTCGGGGACTCCTTAGCGAAGACGACTTTGAGCTTCTGTTTTCCGCAAAAGAACAGAAGCCGAAATTCCGCTTCCGACTTTTGGAACTATGGAAAAAAATATGGGGCAAGCGCTGACGCCTTGCCCCGTATTTCTCCTTATCAATCGTGTTATCTCCCTATCTTCCCCTCATTTTCTGCTCATAAGGATTGTCCATTGTCGCATCAAACCCCGGCAGAAGATATTCTTCCTTCATGTATTTATGGATGTCCAGGTCAAGAAAATAGTTACAAAACCTGATTCCCACATAGGTAATCTTCATTTCCCCCGACTCAGGGACCATGGCATATACAAAGCCGTAATACGTGTCGGAATCCATTGCCACCAAATCATATCCCTCCGGCTCTCCCGTCACGGAATAAATTCCCTCGTAGGTCTCCATGCCCATTTCCCGCAACCGGTTCATCTCCTTCTCATAGGCTTCCGTATCCTTATACTCAACCGTCAGATAGGACACATACTGTGGGTCCCATGGGTTATAGTATACATATTGAAAATCTTGTACATACATCTGTAACGTAACCGACTCCGGGAAAACATCAAACCCTTCGGTTCGTTTTCTTCCGTATTCTTCATGACAGTCTTCCCCGATGTACTCGGCATACTTTGCCACATCATCAAACACTTTCACCTTTGTAGTTGCGGAATCAAATAACAGAACTCCGATTACCCCGAAAAGCATCAATACTTGTGCCATAACAAAAATCATTCCCGCTCCGATTACAATTCCCAAAACAAGAAAAAACTTTTTCGTTTTGGACCACTTTTTCTTCACTTTTTTCACTGAGACCGTCTGCTGCTTGCTAAACTCCTCGGACTGTACCAAAGCCTCTGCTTTTCCCTCACTTTTCATAACATCACAAGTCTGTTTACATGCTTCACACTCCGCCATATGTTCCTCTACCAGTTCAGCGCTGCCGTCACTGCATACTTCATCCACGTATAACGGTAACAAATCCTGTATTACCTCACATGATAGTCTCATAGCATTTCCTCCTTAATCTTCTGCTTGGCACGATAATACATTACCCGGGCCCAACTTTCCGTTTTCCCGTGAATCGTACCGATTTCTTTAAAGGACAATTCTCCGAAGGTTCTCATCCAAAACACTTCTTTATAAGGTTCTTCCAGCTTATGTAATATCAAATGAATCTCCCTCACCGCATCCTTATCCAACGCCCGGTTCTCCGGATTATCCTTTGCGGGAATCCTCTCCCAATCTTCCACATTCTCAAGCTTCTTCTTTTTACAATGATTATAAAAAGTATTCTTTGCAATCTGAAGCATCCACGTACTGATACTGCTTTTGCCTTCAAAGGTATCAATCTTTTTCAGAACCTTAAAGAAGGTTTCCTGTGTGATTTCTTCCGCCAAATCCGGATTTTTGCATAAATCCAGCAAGAATAAGAACACTTGCCGATAATACTTTTCGTAAAGCTTATCAAAATCCACCAAGGCCACCTCCCCTTTCTTTTGTTCTGTATATTAGACAATACAATTAAGGATTCGTTACAAATTTTCAAATTATTTTTTTCATACTCTTCCGGCAGACAGGAACCCTTGCAAAACAAATCGGCTTGATATATAATCACCATAGCGAAAGGTGTATTTTTCTTCGCCTTTCCTCGCAACAACCGTACCGTTTTAAGCACTCAGATGCGATTCACAAGGAGTATTATGAAATCTATATTACAGACCTACACCGCGTACGCTTACGCTAAAATCAATCTTTCCCTGGACATTCTCGGCACCCTTCCCAACGGTTACCACGAAGTTCGGATGATTATGCAGTCCCTGCGGTTACACGACACAATTACACTTAAACTTAACCATACGACGGGTATTACCATGACCTGCAGCGATGCCGCTCTTCCGACCGATACGCATAATCTCGCTTACCGGGCAGCTTCCCTGTTCTGCGATACCTATCACATCTCCGACGGAATTTCTTTACACTTAGAAAAGAAAATCCCGGTTGCCGCAGGACTGGCAGGCGGAAGCTCCGATGCCGCAGCGGTACTTCGGGGGTTAAACAAGATATACGGTTCTCCGGCATCCGCCGATGAGCTTGCTGCCCTCGGTGTGACCTTAGGCGCAGATGTACCTTACTGCCTCATGCTTGGTACCGTCCTTTCGGAAGGCATCGGCGAACGCTTAACCGCCCTTCCTTCCGCACCGGACTGTCACTGCCTTTTGGTGAAACCGACTGCCG
This sequence comes from uncultured Clostridia bacterium, assembly GCA_937895705.1. GTDB lineage: Bacteria > Bacillota > Clostridia > Lachnospirales > Lachnospiraceae > SIG307. The sequence continues at coordinate 13,028 of CALBKM010000036.1, read as the reverse complement.
GCGCATCCACAAAACAAATCTATACCGACTACGACACATTGGTAAAAACTACGGATATTACGCATCCGGACACCGACGCCTTGTCAGCAGCTCTGTCTTCCGGTGATTACAATACCCTCGTATCCGGCCTTTGTAACGTACTGGAACCGGTCACCATGCGCCTCGTCCCGGACATCGCCCTAATCAAAGAGACTTTACAGACTCTGGGAGCCGACGGAGTGTTAATGAGCGGAAGCGGCCCTACGGTCTTCGCTCTGTTCTCCTGTCTTGAAACAGCAAAATGCGCCGAAGCGCACTTCCTTCAAACGGAATACGCACCGGGCACGTTCTTAACGAACTTTTATCAGCCGGAGTAGGCTGATATTGGCTCCTAATAACCGGGGTAGACCAATACAAGGACTAACGCCGTTGTTCATATGTTTTTTGCATTCCCGAAGGGTCGCGTTCCTAGCGCAGTCGAAATCACCTCCTAGCGGTTCTAAGTCTCGAGGCCACACCCGAGAGACGTTTAGAACCGGTTGAAGGAAGTTTGACGGAGCGTTGCGACAGCAAAAAATGTATGAACAACGGCGTTAGTCCGTTCCGGTCCTACACCGACGCATAGGCGGTTTTTACGCTGACGCCGGATAAGCGGCCGATTTTCCCTGCCAGGGCACTGATTGTGTCCTGGGGAGCATCCACCGCCACACTTAAGATGCTGATATTTTTCTGTCGGTACGGAATTCCCATCCGCCCGATTATATATTCTCCGTATTCATGCAAAATCGCATTCAGGCGCTCTGCCGACTGCAGATCCTGCACAATAATTCCCATAACCGCTACTCTTGTTTCCATGACCGCACCTCCGTATTTTTATACTCCATCTCTATCTTAATACACTTTATAAAAATTTTCCACTTTTTTTCATTTCGGGGGTTAAGTTCTAATGTAAAGCTGCCGATATCTTGTATAAGAATAGGTGGAATATTTTCCGCCGCAAGGAAAAAGTAGGAAACCGCACCGGAGCGAAGGAGTCGCATCGTGTTTTCCTTATCGCTTACTTTAACCAAGGAGGGTTCGTTATGAATACAAATCAAATTCTTTCTGCAACCAATTCTTATCAGACTGCGGAAGCCTATAAGAAGACTTCCGATTCCAAGGCAGCAGATACCACCGCAAAAACTACCGAGACTGCCGATACCGAGGCGTTTGTCTACGAGAAAAAGAGTGCGGACAAGGCTGCAACCAACAATTCCAAGAACAAAAATTATGTTACTTTGACCAAAGAGAACAAGGCTATCGTTGAACAGTTAAAGGCAGATGCCGAACAGCGTACCGCACAGCTTCGTTCCTTGGTAGAGAGCATGATTTTAAAACAGAACAAGACGTTTCAGGTAGGTACACTTACCGACGAAAAGATGTTTGAAATGCTCCGCAAGGGCGAACTGGAGGTTTCTCCGGAGGTCCGTGCACAGGCTCAGGCAGATATTGCAGAGGACGGTTACTGGGGCATCGAGCAGACCTCCGAGCGTCTGTTCTCCTTTGCCAAAGCCATTTCCGGCGGAGATACATCCAAGGCCGAAACCCTGATCACTGCCATGGAAAAAGGCTTCAAGCAGGCCACCAAATCTTGGGGCGATGACCTTCCGGAAATCTGCAAAAAGACCTTAGAAACCGCCACCGAGAAGATTCGTACCTGGGCAAAGCAGGCAGAGTTTTCCGACGAGCTGGCAGACACCACAAAAGAAGCTCTCGAAGCACAGGCAAGCAATTCCGCTCTGACCGAATAATTTTAGGCGATTCTTTCCAATATAGAAAAAGGATACCGTTCCACTCGCAAACAACCTATCGGGACACGGTATCCTTTTTGTTTTGTCTTATAATCTTAAGGGAAATCCCCCTCATTTTCTATTCTAACCCCGCATACTTCTTTAACGCCTCGAAAGTCTCGTCACTGATGGTATGCTCAATCCGGCAAGCATCCTCCGCAGCCGTTTCTTTGGATACTCCGATTTTTTCAAAAAAGGCCGACAACACGCGATGGCGCTCGTAGGTCCGTTCCGCCACACGTTTTCCTTCTTCCGTAAGCACCAGTGCCCCATCTTCCGTATTTTCTTCCAAATAGCCGCCCTTTTTTAAAATACCTACCGCACGACTGACACTCGGTTTCGAATATCCCATATGCTCGCTGACATCAATAGCACGAACATGATTATTTTCTTTGGACAGAACATAAATCGTCTCCAAATACATTTCCCCGGATTCCTGTAAGTTTACCATAAGCTCCTCCTGTTTTCCCTTCCCGGATCTCTCGCAGTCATTCCTCATGGTTCTATCTTACCACATCCCACAGTCCCGTGACAAGGGGAAATGCAAAAAACAGAGGTCATCCGCATCACATGACCTCTGTCCCGTCTTACTCGCCCGCCGCCTTTACAATCAGCAGCACATCTCCTTCTCTTACTTCTCCGTTGTGCTCTGTCAGTCGAATCACTTCCTCCGGTGCCGTACAGTATCGTTTTGCAATATCCCACAAAGTTTCATCGGCTTTCACAGTATAACCGATCATGCTCGGCATTTCCTCAAAACGATCCTCATCAAACTCCTCACGTTCCGTATCCACGATCATTTCTTCCCTACGATTTTCCATGGCAATTACGGAAAATGCCAGTTCCGCTTTCATTTCCGCTTCGCCGCTTCGTACCGTTCCGAAGGAAGATTCCGCAACAAAACATCTTACATCATACACACTTTCCGGTGTCAATCCCCTGACCTCAATCTGATGAGAAAACGGAATCTCGGTGCGATAAGACTGCAACGGTTTGTCATCCTCTTCCGAAATATAGAGAAGACTCACATCCAACACACCGGACAAGTTCAGATTTTCTCCTTCTCTGACACATACATCCGGTTTCATTTCCACACTTCCCCGACAAATCTGTAAAATCTCCGGCATCCCTTCCGGCAACGGCAAACGTTCGGAGAGCCGCATTCTGCTGTCATTTTTTAACAACAGATTTTCATATTCCTCTTCCGCAATCACCGGTTTTAATACACAGTCCGTGGCGTACAAGTCCGACAAAAGCTCCATTTCTCCCTCTTCGTACAGCTTCATCTCCGCTTCCAGCACAGCCTCCGCTTCCAAAAGACGTTCTTCCCCGTCCTCATCGGCTTTTACCGACACATTTTCGTTCGTCAGGCGGAATACCACATCCTCAATCAAGCCTTCCCGGCATCCGCTGATTTCAAACTCGGTTTTAAACGGGAGCATTGCCTCGTAACTTTCCGGCGCACCGTCCTCTCTGTCGCTGCGCCAAAGGGCAAACAGGGACAATTCTCCCTTCGCTTCCAGCATTTCTTCTTTAGCCCTTGCCTCCGGATTGCGTAGTTCAAGCTCCCAGTAAAGAAGCTCCGCAATACTGTCCTTGCCGGACGGCAAAAATAATTCTTCCCGCAATCTGGCAATATCGTTTCGATCGGCTACAATCGAAGTCACCGGAATTACTCTTGTTTTGGTATGTACCGTCGGAGCGTCCTGCAATTCCACCGCGGCCCTTACATCATGCAGTTCCTCGGCCTGCACCATAATCCCCAGAAGTGCCCGTATCGCCAGTTTCCGCGAATGGATTAAACCGATGTCAAGCTCCTCCGTTTCCGCCCGGACCGTTATATTATCTCCCATACACGCCTCCGGCAATTCCACCGACTCATCAAAACCCAGCTCACCGCGGATACTTTGCACCGGTCGTTCCGCATCTTCGCTCAGATACAACACATGATATCCCAATGCACCCTTTAAATACAATCTCCCGCCGGAAAGCTTTTTCTCGCTCAAACGCACTTTTCCCGTTTTCCAAATCACTGTCCGCACATCCGGCTTAGTATCCGGCACATTCACATCATCATCCACCGTCAAACGCAGTGCATTCCGACAATTTACTTTGTTCATATGGATACTTTGCATCTTTATTTCCATAAAAAACTACCTCCCGAAGCTAGGTTCTTTTACAACCTATGCACCGGGAGGTAGTTTTATGCATTTCTGATTTCAAACATACTCTTTTATACGTAGACGAGTTCTACATCCTTTGTCAATACGTCGGTATAGCTGTAGGAGAACGTCTGCTCGGTCTCCGGCATATTTTCCGGAACCACCTTTACGGTAAACACACACGGATAAATTGCGGAAATCACACCTTCCATCACATCCACCTTGTTGCGACCTTTGTTCTCACAAACCTTCACGCGTCTTCCCACGCTGTGCTTTACATTGTAAACAATTCTGCTCATTTCCGTTGGCTGACCCATATTCTCTCCTATCCGCGTAATCGCTATGTATACTCGATAAATGCCTCATATAGTATCTATCTATGTACAAGTATACCATATCTTGTTGTTACATGTCAATGAAAACTGACAATTTGTAGTAGGACTTTATGCCTAATTTTCAAATACCTCTTGACATTCTCGAATATCGAGAATAAAATACAGACATACAATCTCGATATTCGAGAATAGGAGGTGAGCATATGCCGCGCGCAAAGTTTCAAACGCTGACAGAGCAGATGTTTTACGTTTTGCTTTGCCTGAAAAACGAATGCTACGGCATGGATATTCTGGACCGGGTTCCTTCCATGACGGGCGGACGGGTCAATGTAGGCTCCGGTACCCTTTACAATCTTTTGGAACAGTTCCTGGACGCGGGAATGATTCGGGAAACGAAAGTCGAGGGTAGAAAGCGCAGTTATCTTTTAACTGATTACGGCAAGGAAATATTAAAAAAGGAATATGACCGTCTCTGTGCCCAAGCACAGGACTATCGCAGTATATTTGAGGAGGAGTAACATGAAGGATATCAAACGCACTTATGCCTATTTTAAATTTTATGACCGCAGTAAAATGCAGACCTATCTGGAAAAGATGGCAGAAAAAGGCTGGCTGCTGACCCAGTCAACGGACCTCTGCTGGCAATTTCGCCGTGTCGAACCGAGAAAGCTTCACTTTTCTGTTGTTTACTTTCCGAAAGAATCCTTATTTGCCCCGGATGCTTCGGAATGTCTGCTCCGTTTTCATGATTTCTGTGCCCATACCGGTTGGCAATTGGCCTCCTCCAACGCCCAAGTACAGTTCTTCTACAACGAAGCCGAAGACCCGGTTCCGATTGAGACAGATGCGATTTTGGAAGTAGAAAACATCCACCTGGCAACAAAGAAACGTTTCTTACCGGGTTACGCCGTGGAACTTGCGCTTGCGTTATTCAATCTGATTGTTCAGCTTGTACAATGCACACGCAACCCGGTTTCCTATTTATCCGCTTGGGGACCTTTGGTGTATCTTCTGTGCTGGGGTATAATCGTCCTTCTGTCTCTTACGGAGCTTACGGGCTATTTTCTATGGCATAAAAGAGCCGTTAAAACCGCAGAAGAAGAGAATCGGTTCAAAGAGCCGAACAATCACCCGGCTCACATGCTGTTCATCATTCCGACCCTTTTCCTCGGCTTCACAGTCTTTATTGCGGATCATATCGGGCAGGGACTCGGTCTTTTCGCTGCACTTGCCACCGCAGGGCTCCTTCTTTTGGCCTGTGTTGTGACACTGTTTTGCTTTTTGGGGTTGCTTCGACTGATGAAAAAATGCAAGCTGCCGTCTGCGGTTACCCGGATTGTTTCCCCTTTTGGTGCCGCCATCCTATGCTTTCTCCTGTTTTTCCCTCTCATGGGCTTTATCATCAACCGTTTCTCGGATGCTGCCCGACAACGTGCCAGAGAAACCGCCGTTGCCTATGAGTATAGAAACCATACCTTTTACGCCTATCAGGATGAACTGCCACTGACGGTATCCGACCTGACGGATACCGGATACACCGAGTACTCCCGTGTATGCACCGCCTCGGAAACGGTGCTTCTGTCCAACTTAAAAGGTCAGGAAAAACCACGCAAAAATGCCCTTGGGGAACCGTCTTTAGAGTATCAGATTGTCAGGGTCAAACTACCGTTTTTGTACGATTTGTGCTTCGACACAATGGTTCAGAATCTTGCCCACAACAAAGGGACTCCGGATCCTATGCCCGATGCCTGGATTCAGGCACGAACCACGGATGCTTCCCCCTGGGGTGCGGATACAGCATATCAGCTTTTCCTGGACGGAGAACCTCAAAACCGATACCTGGTTTGCTACGAAAATGCGATTGTAGAGATTGACTTTGACTTCGCGGTAACAGCAGCGCAAATAAAAAAAGCTGGTAGGATACTCCGGGAGCTGATAAAATAAATACTATATAAAAGCGTCAGCCGGCAGAGCAATCCATGTACTCTGCCGGTTTTTCTTCTCTTTACCCCAAGAAATGTACTTCCGTCTCCATCTTCGGAAGCTTAATCACAATGTACGGGTAGGTCACCGCCGTGGTCACCTTTTCATCCGCTGCCGGGCCGATCAAAGTAGTTTTCATGCAAATACCTTCCTTTGCCTGAAAGAGTTCCTCCACCGCAATGCTGTAGCCACCGGAAGGTTGTTCTCCGTAGCCCTGCGCCAGATAAAGCGCGTCCTCCGCAAGATAGGTAAGCTTAAAATGCTCGCTTTTCTTTTCCTTGATAATATCCAGTAATTCTTTCGGTACATCTGCTTCCTCCACCACCGTAAATTCCACATCTCCTATTTTTGTGTATTCTCCCTTTTCCGTGCCGCAGCCTGCCGTCATACAAAGAGGCAAAAGGGCAAAGAAAAGGAGAAGCCGTCCGACTTTATTTTTCATCCTATGCTTCTCCTAACGCTTATTCAATTATACAATATGCGGCATGCCCTGCTTTAATGCCCGAATCACTGCTTTTCTGGTCATTTCCTCAATGTAGAGCGTATGCTCCGGCTCGTGAATGTCCTGCAGATAGTGAGCATCGGAATTGGAGAGAATCCGGCACTTTTCCAGATACGGATGTTCCTTCGTCAGTCGATGGAGATTTCCGAAGTTCTTTAACTCCGCCGTGGCAAACTTTGCATCCGGCGGAATAAAACCAAGGTTGGAAATGAGCGACGTGGTAGATTTATCCAGATGGGCCGGTATCATAACACCGCCCCGCTCTTCCACCAATCCGTACACATCGTCAAAGCTGATGCTTGTGGCATTGATTAAGAGCTTATCCACAATTCCCGTTACATTCTCGTCCTCGTCCATGATTTGCTGCTTGCCGAATATCTTCTCCACATTCTGAATATCCGGCAGCTTACTGTACACATATTCATCAAAATCCATGGCCGCATGCAAATCTTCAAACAGGCATACCACATGCACTTCCTCCGCAGTGGTCAGCTCCATCCCCGGCACGGCAAGTACACCGTACTCCTCCGCCAGGCGAAGCACAGTTCCGCAGTTTTTACAGGTACTGTGGTCCGTCACCGCAATCAGTCCCAATTCTTTTACCGCTGCCATTCCCACGATATTTGCCGGTGTCATCTCATCGTCTCCGCAAGGGGAGAGGCAGGAATGGATATGTAAATCGTACGCCGGATTCGGCATTTAAGCCAATCCTTCGTGAACCATCAGTGCCGCATCAAATACCGGCTTTTCCGTATGAAGTACGGTAATTCCCTGCATCTTTGCCTTTTCCGCAAATTCCGTGTCTGCGGCGGCATTTTCCGCAACAATCACACACGCCGCTTCCGTCAAAGACGCCACCGCCAAAGTGTTGATGTTACTCATTACCGTTACCCATGCGGCACCCTCTGGCACCTTGGTCATTGCTATACTGAGCAGGTCGCAGCAGTACACTTGGCGGATGAGAACTTCCCCGGCATTGTCCGCCAGATTAATTACGCGAAAACCGCTTTGCTCTGCAAACTCTTTTACTGTCATAGTCTTTCCTTTCCGCGCGGCGGTTCTTGTTCGGGCGGTTGGGAAGTTCCCCTCACTGCCTTATGTCCCTCTCGCTGTTCTTATATTCAGAGAATATCTTCCGATACCGCTCTTCATCATTCTAATCTCCTTTTGCCGAGCGCAACACTCCGTCAAACTTCCTCTAAGAACGACTAGGACGCTCGGGAGCGGCCTCGCGCCCAGTCTTTTCTAAGAGGTGATTTCGACTACGTTAAAAACGCGCCCCTTCGGGAATGCAAAATCCGATTAGAATGATGAAGAGCAGATGAATGAACATCTCAATCTGAATATAGGAACAGCGTTCGGGACTTTCGGCAGTTTAGTCAATCCTCAAAACCGCCCGCAAAATCCGGTCACGCTTTTCCGCCGCGCTGGTACTGCGACAGAAAATTTATCTTCTCATTTCTTGTATAATTGCATTTCAAAAAATATCCCACTCTGTTTCACATCATTCTCCGTCAAGCTTCGAAAACTCATCGGATAAATGGTGTATGTACTTCTTCAATACATGGATACAGTCGTGCTCTCTTGCCTTACCACGGACGATGTCTTCCGCCAGTGCCTTACAGGTCGGTGCACCGCAGGAGCCGCAGTCCAGTCCCGGGAAGTGCTCGCACAATTCTTCCACGCGGGCCATACGGGCAATGCTGTCCTTCATATCGGTACCGAGCTTAAATACCGGCTCGTAGGTCACTTCCTCGGTCCAGTATGCGTCTTCTTCGGCTACCACACCTTCCACATGACTCTTTGCCACCGTCATATATTTGCGTAGGCGCTTTAATTTCACCATGGCAAGGTACGGATTTTCTACCGTTAGGACACCGCCTACACATCCGCCGTTACAGGAGTTGAGCTCGATAAATTCCAAATTGTCCAGTTTCTCATCCTCTAAGTCTTCCAGTACGCGGATAACGTTTTCGATGCCGTCCGCCGCCAGATAGTTCTCCACCAGAAGACCACTGGCCTCTCCGCCGCTGGTGCCCCAGCTGATACCGATTTTACCGGAAATACGCAAATCCTCCGGATCGTCCGCCACTGCCTTCATCTCCGGAAGGAGACGCGTATAAATATCCTTAATCGCACAAACCGCATCGATATTGCTCTTTTCCGTTCCCAGTGGGGATTTCATGGCCGTCACCTTGGACGGACACGGGGACAGGAAAATAATACCGATTTTTTCCGGCGGAAGTCCGGTCTTTTTCACCGCACGCTCGCGCGCCAACTCCGCTGCCAGCTCCACCGGCGGCTTAATCGGGAGCAAATGCTCGATTAAATTCGGGAAACGGACACGAATCAGACGGGTTACGGAAGGACAGGCCGTACTGATAATCGGATGCATTTCCGGATGGTTATGTACATACTCTCTGGACAACTCGGATACCAGTTCCGCCGCTCCGCTAACCTCATATACATCGTCAAAGCCTACTCTCTTTAAGGCCGTCAGAACAATATTGACATCGTCCAAATTATTGAATTGTCCGTATAATGCCGGTGCCGGCAATGCCACGGTATATTCGTAGTCCTTTAACACCTCAAGCTTGTCATAGGACGGAAGCTTGGCATGGTGCGGACAGATTCGGATACACTCGCCGCAGTCGATACAGAACTCATTGGTAATCTCTGCTTTGCCGTTTCGCACACGGATGGCCTGGGTCGGACAACGTTTGATGCAATTAATGCATCCCTTGCATAAATCCGCATCTAATTTTACCGATGTAAAAAACTTCTCATTCATGCAAACCCTCTTTCCTGTGCAGTCCCGGACCTATCAGGTCTGGAACACCTTCATCGTCACCTTGGTACCTACTCCGATGGTGGTCTCAATCTCCATCTCATCGGAATACTGCTTCATATTCGGAAGACCCATACCGGCTCCGAAGCCCAGCGCCCGCACTCTGTCCGGCGCCGTGGAATACCCTGCCTGCATCGCCTTCTCTACATCCGCAATACCCGGTCCGGAATCCTGCAGAACCATCAGAATCTCTTCCGGCGTAATTTCCACATCAATGGTTCCGCCGTTGGCATGAATCACCATGTTAATTTCTCCCTCGTACATGGCAATGGCCACCTTACGGACCACCTCCGGGGCACTTCCCATTTTCTTCAACTTACGCTTTACATCACCGGAAGCCTCTCCCGCTCTCGTAAAGTCTTCGGTAGAAACGGTATAGTGTAATTTAATCGTATCGCTCATAATCCGTTCCTCCCCGTAATCCTTTTTCATAAAGTATTCCGCAGGCGGAAAACATACGATGTCCCGTTGCTAAAAGCGGAATTTCACGTTCGTTTGCAAGACGAATCATTTCTTCATCCGGCTTTTTGTTACGGACAAATACAATACAAACAATATCCATCATCTCCGCGGTACGAATGACCTGCGGATTACAAAGACCGGTCAGTAACACCGCCTGGTCTTTTACAAAGGCCAACACGTCACTCATCATATCGGAGCCGCACGCCGTATGTACCTCCTTGTCAAGCCATTCCTCCCCGCTCAGTACTCTCGCTCCCAGAATCTCCTTGATTTCCAAGATTGTCATACCTTCACCGTCCTTTCACATATAATTCTTTTAAACGTCAAAAGCACTTATCACGTCCCGGTCAAGCCCCTTTGACATTTGTTTTTCAATAAAAAGCATTTACAAATAAAGTATACCACAATTCACGCAAAAAGTCCTCAATTTTTTTACACTTTTCTTATAGCTTTTTTCTGCAGAGTGTGTTATAATGTTAACAACTGTACGACGCACGCAAAGGCGCGTTTCTTTTTTTCGTATCTTTGCGCGTTTTTTGTCGTGCGCCCATGGCATCGTTATTTTTTTAACAAGAGAAGGAGCGACTGCCATGTGATTGATTTCCCCGTGGGAAATCGCAAAGATATTAAAGGAGGTTAAAGAAATGGCTGCAAAATCAACAGTTCCGTTCCAGGGAACAAAGGAACAGGAAGCACAGCTCCGCTCTGTCATCGCTGAGTTAAAGGATGAGAGAGGCGCCCTGATGCCGATCTTACAGAAGGCTCAGGACATTTACGGTTACCTTCCGATTGAGGTACAGACTATGATCGCTGATGAGTGCGGCATCCCGTTAGAGAAGGTTTACGGTGTTGCTACGTTCTACTCCCAGTTCTCTCTGTATCCGAAGGGAAAGTACAAGATTTCCGTTTGTCTCGGTACCGCTTGTTATGTAAAGGGTTCCGGTGACATCTACAACAAGCTTCAGGAATTACTCGGTATCGAAGGTGGTCAGTGTACCCCGGACGGCAAGTTCTCCTTGGACGCATGTCGTTGTATCGGTGCCTGCGGTCTTGCTCCGGTATTGACCATTAACGATGACGTTTACGGTCGTCTTACCGCAGCTGAGATGGCTGACATTCTTGCGAAGTACGAATAATTGTTGCGTTTCGTTTTTCGAAAGGAGTACCTAAGGTTATGATGCCCGAGATTTCCTTAAACATACTGGATGTTGCGGAGAATTCCACCCGTGCGAAGGCTTCCCTGGTTACCATCATTGTGGATGTCCAGACCGCAGCGGATACCCTTACCGTGATTATTGACGATGACGGTTGCGGTATGACCGCGGAGCAGGTTGCCGCAGTAACGGACCCGTTTTTTACCACCCGTACCACCCGTAAGGTTGGCCTCGGAGTTCCGTTTTTCAAACAAGCGGCGGAAAGCACCGGAGGGTCTTTTTCCATCAAGTCTACCGTAGGCGTCGGTACCCGTGTGACCGCAGTATTTACACTGTCCCACATCGACCGCATGCCTCTCGGGGATATGAACGGCACGATTCACACTTTAGTTACCATGCATGAGGAATGTAACTTCTTATATACATTCCGCTTCAATGAAAAAGAATTTTCGTTAGACACCAGAGAATTTCGCGAAGTTCTCGGTGATATCTCCTTTACGGAGCCTGAGGTGTCTCTTTACATAAAGGACTACCTAAGAGAAAATTTTAACGAAACCAATGACGACACCTTTGAACTTTAGATTCGCAGTTTTGCGGATCCCTTGTAACACAAACTTTAGATGCCGAAAAACGGCAGATTGGAGGAAAGTATGAAGTCTCTTGCAGAGTTAAAAGCAATTCGGGAGAAGATGCAGGGCCAGGTTGGTCTCCGCTCTGAGTCCGAAGCACAGACAAGAGTTGTTGTCGGTATGGCTACCTGCGGTATCGCAAGCGGCGCAAGACCGGTACTGAATGCTCTTGCAGATGCGGTAATGAACAAGAAGCTTGAGGACGTAGCTGTTGTACAGACCGGTTGCATCGGTCTTTGCCAGTTCGAGCCGATCGTAGAAGTTATCGCTCCGGGTAAGGAAAAGGTTACCTATGTTCATATGACCCCGGAAAAGGCAGAAGAAATCGTAGAACAGCACCTGATTCGTGGACAGGTAGTTACCCAGTACACCCTCGGTGCAGCAAATAAATAAGGAGGAAGAATTATTATGTATCGTTCACATGTATTAGTATGCGGCGGAACCGGTTGTACTTCCTCCGGCAGCCTTCAGATTTTCGATCTTTTAAAAGAGGAAATCGCTAAGAACGGCCTTGCTGAAGAAGTTTCCGTAGTACAGACCGGTTGTCACGGTCTCTGTGCTCTCGGCCCGATCGTTATCGTATATCCGGAAGCAACCTTCTATTCCATGGTTAAGCCGGAGTACATCCCGGAAATCGTTTCCGAGCACCTGTTAAAGGGTCGTGTAGTTAAGAAGTATGTTTACGAAGATACCGTTCAGGAAAATGAGGAGGCTTTAAAGCCGCTTCATGAGACCGACTTCTACAAGAAGCAGCATCGTATCGCTCTTCGTAACTGTGGTGTTATCAATCCGGAAAACATCGAGGAATACATCGGTACCCGCGGTTATGAGGCACTTGGTAAGGTTCTTACCGAGATGACCCCGGATGATGTTATTAAGTGCATCTTAGATTCCGGCCTTCGCGGACGAGGCGGCGGCGGATTCCCGACCGGCAGAAAGTGGCAGTTGGCAAAGGACCTTGTAAAGGGCGGCCAGAAGTATGTTGCTTGTAACGCCGACGAGGGTGACCCGGGTGCATTCATGGATCGTTCCGTACTCGAGGGCGACCCGCACGCATTAATCGAGGCTATGGCTATCGCAGGTTACGCAATCGGTGCTAACCAGGGTTACATCTACGTTCGTGCAGAGTACCCGATCGCTGTAGA